>CALFWO010000062.1 GCA_937928045.1 uncultured Saprospiraceae bacterium
CAATTGGCTAAATTTCCAAAAAAGCCATCAATCCAGTCCATCGGATAAGTCGCAAAAGTGAATATTCCCTGAAAGACTAAAAACAGAATAGTTAAGAAAATCAAAGTCCCCCAAAGCGGATGTAAAAAGATTTGATCTAATTTTTCTCCGCGATTTATTTGATGCAATCGCTCTGGTTGCTTGATTACACCTTCTAGAATATTGTGAATTATCAAATGCCTTTTTTCCAGATCTTCTATGGCTTGACCTCTGACTTCTTCATTATCTTCAGCAATCCATCGTTCCAATTTTTGACCATACAAGTTTTCAATTCCTTGTTGATTCACCTTGTCGTAATGACTTCTTGCAAAAGCGGAAGGTATTGAAAATTCGTTCTTGTCGATACAATTTTTCAATAATTCGATTCCATCTCCGGTTCGAGAATTTGCAATAAAAACTGGACAACCAAGTTTAGCCTTTAAGCCTTCAATGTGAATATGAATTTTATTTTTTGCTATCTCATCTTTGTAATTGACAAGTAGAGCCATGGGAACTTGTAAATCAGCAATTTGGGAAAACAATAGCAGATTCTCTTCCAAATTTAAACCCGAAGCTATGAAAATGATGGGCTGTTGGTCTTTGGCAGAACGAATGATTTCATTCGCAGAAATACGCTCATCGATAGTTACCGACCAAAGAGATTTCAAACCGGGTAAATCAATAATCTTCCGATTTTTATAGGCTCCTATTTTTTTCTCCACTGTAACGCCTTCGAAATTCGCAGTCTTTTGGTTCAACCCGGTAAGTTGATTGAAAAGCGTAGATTTTCCAGTATTTGGGTTTCCAACTAATAGGATGTCTTGATTATGATTCAATTTTCACAACTTTAATAAGCAAGCAATCTGGTTTTCTTAAAGCAATTTTTCGTCCGTTGTATGCAATCAAAGCTAGTCCCTGACCTGCAAACTTTTGTAAAATTCTGATCTTACCTCCAATATGGATTCCATGGACTAAAAGTGTTCTTTTCACTTCAGCATCCACTGGCATTTCTAAAACCATTGCCTGTTCTCCCGCTTTTAAATCAGATATCGAAAGCATAATCTTATTTAGACTAAATACAATTAAAACAAAAGTAAAAAAAAGGATGAGGTACTGGTATGAATTGAAGTTAAATTCCAAACCTTTTTTATTTCTCAAATAGAAAAATGAAAGCGTACTGACTTGGATCATACAAACTATGATCAAAATGTCTCAGACTTTTCATTTTTTGATAGAGTCTCTCGATATTTAAGCAAATAGAAAATTATGCCCCGGAAATTACTTTTCGCTTATATCATAGCAATAGCAATGTTTGGCTGCCAAAACCAGACTTCAACTCCTGTTCAAACGGAGACCAAAGATCGACTTGCAGAAAAGCATGTGCCTTCCGATGAATTCTTTCTTCAAAGAACTTTTCCTGATGGAAGATTTAGTATTGATGCGTTTGAGAAAGGATTAAAGCAGGCCAAAATTTCTGCAAACAGTAGGTCAGTTACTTCAGGGTTTAATGACTCGTGGACAGTTCAAGGTCCAGGTAACATTGGGGCAAGAACAAACACGATAGCTATAGATCCCAATGATGAGTCCATTATGTATGCTGGCTTTGCTGGCGGAGGTGTTTATAAAACAATTGACAACGGAGAAAATTGGACACCAATTTTCGATGATCAAACCTTTTTAAATATAGGCGATATCACAATAGATCCAAACAATTCCAACATCGTATATGTGGGAACTGGAGATCCAAATATATCTGGTTACCCAAAAATAGGTGATGGTCTTTACAAAAGTTCTGATGGAGGATTAACTTGGGAAAATATTGGCTTATCGGAAACAAGAATCATTTCTAAGGTCATATTGCATCCGACCAATGATCAAACCATTTTTGTTTCGACTATGGGAATTCCTTTTCTAAGAAATAATGATCGAGGATTATATCGAACAGAAAATGGCGGTCAAGATTGGGATCAAATTTTATTTATTAGCGATTCTACTGGTATTTCTGACTTGGTGATGCACCCTTCAAATCCAGATATTTTATATGCTACGGGATGGGATAGAATTAGAAATAATGCGGAATCATTGATTCGAGGAGTTGGAGCCAAAGTTTATCGCTCAATAGATGGTGGAGACAATTGGGAAATGCTAGAAGGCGGACTTCCAAATGATGTTCCTCATTCTAGAACAGGAATTACAATTTCCAAGTCAAATCCAAATGTCCTTTACGTTGAATATGTTGGCACAAATCTACAATTGGAAGATATCTATCGAACCAATGATGGTGGAGACAATTGGTTCCCAATTCCAACGGATCAATATGAAAACTTTTTGGACGCCGGAGCGCTAGGAGGTTTTGGATGGTATTTTGGAAAAATTAGAGTAAATCCGAATGATGAAAATGATCTCTTTCTATTGGGTGTAGATCTCTGGAGAACAAAGGATGCTGGATTAACATGGGATCTCGCTACTCCACCTTGGTGGGAATATACGGTACATGCTGACAAACATGATTTGCACTTTACGGATTCTGGAAAGTTAATATTGTCAACTGACGGGGGTGTTTATCGGGCAGATATCGATGGAGAAAATTGGGAGGATATAGAAAATATTCCTACAACTCAATTTTATCGGGTGGCCTACAATCCTCACAATCCGAATTGGTATTACGGAGGAGCTCAAGACAATGGTTCTACAGGAGGTAATGCTGAAAACATAAATAGCTGGCAAAGAATTTATGGAGGCGATGGATTTCAGATGGCTTTTGATACAGAAAATGAATATCGATATTTCACAGAAACTCAAAATGGAAATATCAATGTTACCATTAGCGGAGGAGCTAATTATGAATCTGGAGATGATGGAATCGATTTTAACGATAGAAGAAACTGGGATATGCCATATTTGATTAGTCCACATGACAATAATGTGTTATTCGCAGGGACTTATCGAATGTATTTGGGGAATGGCCAAGTTCCGCAATGGTCAAGTTTTAGTGAAGATCTCAGTAATGCAGGTGCCATCCCAAGTCGATACCAAAATATTACGGCTTTAGACGAATCCAAAATAGAGCAATTTTTAGTTTATGCTGGAACGGGAGATGGAAATGTCTGGCGCGCAAAGAATTTAACTGATTGGACAAAAATTAGTGATAATCTTCCCGTTCAATATGTTACGGATGTTGTTGCATCGCCTTCAGATGTCAACAGCGTTTTTGTTACTTATTCTGGCTATCGAGATAATGATTTCACCCCAAGGATTTTCAGATCCAACGATCAAGGAGAAAATTGGGAAGACATTTCTAGCGATCTTCCTGATTTGGCAATAAACGAGTTGTTGATTTTACCAGAACAGGCGGATTCGGTATTGTTTGTAGCAACGGATGGTGGTGTTTATGGAACCATCAATGCAGGTGAAACCTGGGAAAGATTAGGAAATAATATGCCTACGATTCAAGTATACGATTTGGTTTTAAATGAAGCAAAAAATGAATTGGTTGCAGGTACTTTTGCCCGGTCAATTATGAGTTATACTTTGGATTCATTGTTGACTGTTCCGGATAGTACAGTTAGTAGCACTACTCCAAATTTTGAATTTTCGAAAACTATAAAGGTTTATCCAACAATTGCAAATTCAATAGTAAATATAGAATTAGAAAATATAGAGCCTAATCGTAATTTAGAAATGGTAATTTTGAATGATAGTGGCAAATTAATTCATTCGGATTCTTTTGACGGTCGTTCTAAGAAAATTGAATTGGATATTTCAGATTGGAATTCGGGCCATTACTTTATAAAAGTAAAAATGCGTCATCAGATTTTAACAGAGCGTTTTTTAGTCGTTAAATAACTAAACCGCAACCATATCTGAAGGTTCTGAAAGATTTTTTTGATCAGCGGGATTTTGATCATTGCTTGTCGCAAATAAGTCCTTTCTTGGTTTTTTGGGGACAGTAAAATAGAAGCAAGATCCTTCCCCTGGTGTAGAAATCACCCAGATTCTTCCGCCATGATCCTCAACTATTTTTTTACAGGTTGCGAGTCCAATTCCTGAACCTGAATAATTCTTTCTATTATTCAATCTTTTGAACACTACAAAAATGTCTTTTTGATATTCCGGATCGATACCGATACCTGTATCTTTGACAAAGAAGCGATATTCTTCACCAAGGTCGTCCGAACCAATAGTTATGGAATTGCCTTCCTGCTTTCCAAATTTAATTGAATTGGCGATTAAGTTCTGAAACAGTTGTGACATTTGTGAACCTCTAAAATGAACCTTTGGAAGGTTTTCAATTTCTAAATTACAATTCTTTTCGTTCAGTTGAATTTCCAAGTTATCTACAACTTTTTGAACATTGTCTTTCGCGCTAATTAAATTCTTTTCACTCCTATTTGAATTGAGCTTGGAATATTCTAAAAGACCGGAGAGTAATTCTTCCATCTGTCTGGTACCGTTGGTAATGAATTCCGCATATTCTGAAACTTCTTGTTCTGCATTATTTCTTTTCAGTTTTCTCATTAACAACTTGGTGAATCCATTGATGTTTCGAAGTGGCTCTTTCAAGTCATGAGAAATGATGTAGGCAAATTTTTCCAAATCTTGATTGGAGGCTGCCAAGAATTCATTCTGTCTGAGGATTTCAGCGTTTTTAGCAGAAAGCAATTCGTTCTTTTCAATTGCTGATTTATTTTTCATGTACATCAAACTCAATAAAAGCATAAGTACCATACCAGCCGCACAAACAATTGCGATCGTCGCATAACTTTGAGCATTGTTAATTTCTTGATCTTTTTTTAGAAGGGCAATTTGATTTTCACGTTCCATTTTATGAATTTCAAAGTCTTGCTTCAAATTAGCCATAGACTCCATCATCTCTTGAGAGTACAAGGAATCTTTCAACGCCATATATTTATCATTATACTCTTTGTACTTTACATAATCTTTTTGTTTAAAATAGATTTCAGCGTATTTCTGAATTATATTTTTAACGTTAGAGTTCTGTCCAAGATCTTTAAAGATTTGATGGCCTTCATCAAGTGCTTCTAATGCCTCGTTAATTCGATTCTGTTTGAATTTAATATCAGAGGTTTGTTCTAAAGAGTAAGCGGTTAAAAGTTTATTTCCAATAATAAAACTTAAGTCGTATGCTTTTTGGAGATAGTACAAAGCCTCCTCGAATCTATCAATTCTTCCTAAAATATGTCCTCTATTAATAGCGGCCCAAGCGAGCTCCTCATCATCATTTAGTTGCTTAGCTAATTCAATACTTTCACTACTATAGCTTAACGCTTGTTCAAAATCATTCATGGAAGCATATGATCCCCCAATAGCAGTAATCCCAAGAATCGTCATCTTCGGATTGTTTTGAAGTTTAGCTATTTCAATTCCCTTTTCATAGTTTTTTAATGCCAGTTTTGGCTGTCCTTGGCTTCCGAAGTTTGTGCCCAAATCATAGTAGACACTCATTAAGCCCGTAGAATCTCCCATATCGGAATAATACTTTAAGGCTTCCATTTGATGTTTATAACCTTCTGGAAATTTATCCTGAAAGACCAAATTCATACCTTGAATTTGGTTCACTTCAGCTTTGAGTTTTAATTCTGAATCTTTGATTTTTGGAAGCGCTTCTAATAGCGTTATGTAGGACCTTTGGATATCGCCATTTTTGTATAGAGCAATACCGTATCCGATTAGTAATTCATTGAAATCACTGGTAAGGTTTTGTTTTTCTGCAAACTCAGTCGCAATTTTAAAAATTTCAACAGCATTGTCGAATTCAAGCCCATCTTTCAGCATTGCTTGACCAAGCTCGTTTTGTTGTTTCAACCACAATTTAGGAGACTTTATACTATCGACAGAAGTCCCCGTTGCAATTCCTGCAAGGAGACAAAAACATAAAGTATAAAACGTTATTAAATAGGGTTTATTCATTTTTAACAGTCAGTAAATTAAAGTTGAAAGAGCTACTTGCTTTTTAAAACAAGTAGCTCTATTCAAATTTAGTAAGTGATCCACTTGTTTCTTGCGCAACAATAGTACTGTCCACCACCTTTAATAGCAGCGCACTTGTCGTTGGTCATTACGTCGTTGGCATTCAAGTTTAATTGAGTTAATTTTGATTCTTTAACATTCATGGTCAATAATTTTAGATGAAAAAATAAATTTTATAGTACTTGATATTATACTCGTCTTTTTGTCACTCAATGGGAGAATTAGAATACGAAGGGATATGAACAGAAATGCAAAAAGGAGACCAGTTTTGGAAGTTGTACAAATTGACTGGTAATTTATTTTGAAGACATTTGATGTACAACTAATATGTTAAAAAGATAATATCTAAGGTCTTTTAAACCCTAGCATTACCTATTCCAAATTTTATTAAAGTAATGTGCTCAGAACACATTAGAGATAAAAATATTTCAAAAATATTATAAAAGAGGTAGGAATACAGACTAAATCCTACAAATTTCATCGGCTAATTCATGAGTTATTTTCTTGATTCAAACAAGATTTGATGGAATACAGATCTAATTAAATTTAAAACTGAAAGCAGTGCATAGTCTTATTTACTGCGTATGGCAACCACTGGATCCATTTCGGCAGCCTGCCATGCTGGCACTATTCCAGAGACTATTCCAATACCAATAGAAATGAGTACTCCCTTAATAATATTTCCTGAGCTTAAGAAGATCTCCCAAGCTGAATAGTTAGAAGCAATCTTAGTAACAATAAACGTGATTGACAAACCGATAATTCCACCCAGCAGGCAAAGAATACTAGCCTCAATCAAAAATTCTAACAATATGATATAGCGCTTAGCTCCTAAAGCCTTCTTTATTCCAATGATATTCGTTCGTTCTTTAACAGAGACGAACATAATATTGGCTACTGAAAAAATTCCAACGAGAATTGCAAAAAGTCCAACAACAATCCCAACATATCCGATTTTCTCAAAAAGCGAATCAAGCAAATTCGTTATTATGGAAACATTATTGACTGCGAAATTATTCTCTTCGGCAGGTTTGAGTTTTCTAATGGCCCTCATAACTCCCGTAACTTCATCCGTCAGCTGTTCTCGGCTTACTCCTGGCGCCGCTCTTAATGACAACATGGAATTACCATTCCTTTTTAAACTATTGAGACTCATCATCTTCCGAGACAATTCAAATGGTAAAACAATGCCTTCATCAAAATTCATAATATTAATCAAAGATTCACCAGTCTCTGTTAGCACTCCAATAACCTCTAAGTTTCTGCCCATCATGTTAATCTTTTGACCAACAACATTTGATGACCCGAATAACTCTGTGGCTACCGTATTTCCCAAAATACACTTATTGGAACCTGTTACACTTTCGGTTGGAGAAAAATATCTGCCATGATCGAATTCAAATCCAAACATTTTACCGTAGTCCTCAGTCGCACCAATAACAAAGGCCCCTTCAACGGATTTGGATTTGAATTTTGCCGTTTTAACTCCGACGAAAACATGAAAACTACTGATGTCAGCAGATTTTACTTTTGCTCGAATAGCCTTAAAATCATTGTAATCAGGATTTGGTCTTCTCCTCCACTTCCAATAATTATCTCCAGGATCTTCTCCCCAGTCAAATTGGTTAACATACACAACATCATCTCCAAGCTTCTCAAAACTTCCAATTACATTTGATTGAAGAGAATCCACTGCAGCTCCTACTCCGATAATACAGAAGATTCCAATGGAAATACCCATTAATGAAAGCGAACTACGCAATTTGTTTGTTCGCAATTGTGATAACGCTTGACGAATGGCCTCCCAGATTATTTTCAAAAGTATTAACATCGCTGCTAAACTAAGTAAATATTATAGCTGAGTCTTAATTTTTCGATAAACAACCCTTGTTCGTGGATTGTTCCGCTTACTGTTCGGTCAAACATCCCGACTGTTTCATTTTGTAGTTATTATTATTAATTTTGCGGGTCCTTTATAAACGTAAAATACTGTATGAGAACGAAGTTATCCCAGTTCAAATTTGAGCTTCCTGAAGAATTGATTGCGCAATATCCAACTGATATCAGAGATGAATCCAGATTGATGGTGGTTCACAAAGATAGTGGTAAAATTGAGCACAAGGTTTTCAAAGATATTTTGGAGTATCTGGTTGAAGATGATACTATGATCTTTAATAATACTAAGGTCTTTCCTGCTCGTCTTTATGGTAGAAAAGAAAAAACAGGAGCTAGAATCGAAGTTTTCTTGCTTCGGGAGTTGAATCATGAGGCAAGACTTTGGGACGTGCTTGTTGATCCAGCTAGAAAGATTAGAGTTGGAAATAAGCTTTACTTCAGTGATTCTAACGACGAAGATATTTTGGTTGCCGAGGTTGTTGACAATACAACTTCAAGGGGCAGAACGATCAGATTCCTATATGACGGCACAGAAGATGAATTCCAAGGTGAATTGAGCAAATTGGGTAATACTCCGTTACCCAAATACATCAATAGAGATGCTGAAAAAATCGATAGAGAGCGATATCAGACAGTTTATGCGAAAGAATTAGGAGCAGTTGCCGCTCCGACTGCAGGATTGCACTTTTCTGAAGAACTAATGAAAAGACTTGAGATCCAAGGTGTTGATTTCGCCGAGCTTACTTTACATGTCGGGCTTGGAACTTTTAGGAATATTGAAGTTGAAGACCTTTCAAAACATAAAATGGATGCTGAGTACTTTAGAGTACCAGAAAAAGCAGCTCAAGTTGTAAATAAGAGTAAAAAAGCGAATAAACGAATATGCAGCGTTGGGACAACTTCAATGCGCGCAATTGAATCTGCTGTTTCAGCGGAGGGTTTATTGAAATCAGCTGAGGGTTGGACTAATAAATTTATTTATCCACCATTTGAATTTAATGTGGCCAATTCGATGATAACAAATTTCCATTTACCAAAGTCAAGTTTGGTGATTATGGTAAGTGCGTTCGGAGGACACGAATTAATTATGGATGCCTACCAAACGGCGATCAAAGAGAAATACCGCTTCTTCTCATACGGAGATGCAATGATGATCATTTAAGTTAAAATATTTAACAAGGATTATAATTCCCGCAAAGTGCTTACAATCATACAGTTACATTTATGTTTGTAAGCATTTTATATTTTTCTTGCATTTCTGGGATTCTGCTATTGCATTGAAACCTTAGATTGATTACATTTGCGCGTAAGCAGTGTTGAAACATTTTGTTTTTAATTGGTTACGAATAACACTTTATGTTTTAATTTTGCTAAAGGAAAATTATGTATTGGACATTAGAATTAGCGCATCATTTAGAAGATGCACCATGGCCAGCAACGAGAGATGAGCTTATTGATTATGCTGTTCGTTCTGGAACACCGCTAGAGGTAATAGAAAATCTTCAAGCCATGGAAGATGAGGGAGAGGCCTATGAAAGTATGGAGGATATCTGGCCAGATTACCCCAGGAAAGATGACTTTTTGTTTAATGAAGATGAGTATTGATCTCAAATTCAATAAAAATAATTTCGAAAAATGGCGCTTCTGGTTCAACCGGGAGCGCCACTTTCATTTTATTGAATAAACTATGACATATGTTTTGTGACCCTAATTAGAGAGTCCTGTCACTATTTTAGCCGTATATAAGTTAAAATGTTTGCACGCTAAAGTATGTTCAGAAAAAGTATAAAGCCTTTTGGTTATTTGTAACCCACTGATAACAAAACACTTAAAATACGCAACCCTAAAAACACTCCTTCTTTTCAAAATTATTAAGCATTAACGGTAACTTTAACGAAGGGAATAACGTATTTTTATAGATAGGAAATTGTGACACCGTTTTCCATTATTATAATTCTTCTGAACCAATTTTAATTTCTACAGGATGAAAAATTTGAATGAAATTTCAAAGATCGTAACTAAAAAGAAGGTTCGAAAAATTGAAATCTTTGATGATCATTCACTAAAACACAAGAATAGTAAATTCAACGAATTCTATGAAGCCATTATGGCCGGGAAATTCAAAAACGATAGAGATGCTGCTAATTTCCTTTATGGCTGTTCTCCTACGGATGACAAATATCGACAGCTAAAATCAAGATTTAGAAAGAGATTATTGAATACTCTTTTCTTCTTAGATGTGAATCTACCATCAACTTCAAACTACGATCGTGCCTATTACAGTGTAAATAAGGATTGGACTTTAGTCAAAATATTAATTTCCAATGATGCTCAGAATACAGCAGCTTCATTGGCCAGACAAATTTTGACTATTGCCTTAAAATTTAAGTTTGCCGATGTAATTGTAAACTGTGCCCGAATATTGAGAAGATATGCTGCATCCACAGGAGATGAAAAGAACTATGAAATCTATGATCAACACTCTAAGCAATTTCAAAATGTTTTGGACGCAGAAATTAGATCAGAAGAATTGTATCAGAGGGTAATCATGAACTATTACAAACCTCTCGCGCAAGAAAATGAATTAAAAGAAAGAATTGATACTTATTGCGATGCGCTAGTCGGGCTATCTGAAATCTACGACTCCCCTATCGTAGTATATAATATGTATTTGGTTTGGACCTACAGATATGAAATGTTGAAGGATTACAATGCAATGCTTGAAGTATGTACCAAAGCAGAAAAATATATTCAAGACAATCCAACCTTTTACCAAGATGACAAATTAGCAACTTTCCAAATGAAGAAAATGTCCGCATATCTTCACATCAGAGATTGGAAGAATGGTAAGATCAACGCTGAGAAATGTCTTAAATCTTTTCCCGAAGGGTCGGATACTTGGTACGTATTTATGGAATACTATTTACTACTAGCGATTCATACTGACAACTATATTAATGCTACTGCCATTCATTCCAAAGCTATTAATCAAAGTAAATTCAAAAAGCAGCATAATAGAATCCGAGAAAAGTGGAATATTTATGATACCTACTTAAACTATATCATAGAAAGTCAAGGAGCTGAGAATCCGATTTTAATGACTCAAAAAAAGAAGAATTTCCGGCTTTCTAGATTCCTAAATGATCCAATTCTATATCCTAAAGATCAAAGAATATTTACCGTGCACATGGTAGTTGCTCAAATATTATTCTTTATTGAAAAGAAGAGTTACAATGCTGTCAGTGAAAGAATTGATCGATTAAAGAGTTATGCCAATCGCCAGTTGAAAAAAGATGAATATCATCGTTTAATTCAGTTTATCCGTTTATTACAACAATTGGCAAAAGCGGAATATAAAGTTAGTAACCTAAGTAATGTCGAAAAATATTACAATCGTTTGATAGAAACTCGCTTCTCGTACCGTGGAATAATTTCAGAATTAGAAGTAATTCCCTACGAAAAACTGTGGAATAATATTCTTGAGCGACTAAAGCCTTCGACAGTATCGGCGAGATAAAGTGCCAAAAATTCAATATTAGATGTTCGCAAATTTAGTATTGTCCTATTTTGGGACAAACTAAAACTTTTAATTTCCTCTTGATCATTCGTATCTTGAGGTAAAAAATTAGCTTTGATAATAGCAATAGATGGATACTCCTCTTGTGGAAAATCAACCTTAGCGAAGGATTTGGCCCATACCTTACAGTATACCTATTTGGATAGCGGTGCGATGTATCGCGCAGTCACCCTTTACTTTTTAGACAACAATATTTCATTTAATGATTCAGAAGCTATTAATAAAGCATTGAATCTGATTGAAATACGTTTTGAAGAACACTCGAATAGAACACTATTGAATGATATTGACGTAGAAAGTGAGATTAGATCACCTCGGGTTTCGGACCAGGTAAGTCCAGTATCTACCATATCTGCGGTCAGAAAAAAAATGGTAGAGCAACAAAGGGCGATGGCAATACAGGGATCAATTGTTATGGATGGAAGAGACATTGGAACTGTTGTATTTCCAAACGCAGAATTGAAAATTTTCTTAACCGCCAACATAAACATTCGCACAAATCGTCGCTTAGATGAAATGCAACGCAAAGGATACGAAATCTCCAAAACAGAAATTATGAAGAATTTGGAGACTCGGGATAGAATAGACTCCTCCAGAGCCGATAGTCCTTTAAGTCAGGCAGAAGACGCCGTACTGTTAGACAATTCAAACTTGACTCGTAAAGAACAGATAACCATGGTATTAGCCTTGGCAAAATACCGTCAATCAAATTTAGAAAAGGCCTAAAATCATGAAAAGCCACCCTTCACATGGAAGGAGTGGCTTTCATTTCCCCAAAGCTATTCTTAATCTAAATTGATTTAATTTTAAGTAGAACAATTACTTGTCCACTTATTTAGCTTTCAATTTTGTGCCAAAATTTCAACAACCTATAATTCAAGGGCTTACGAAATTATCATTATAAAATTTGTCCAATATTGGGACACAATTTCTCATTTATAGACAAATTTGTTTGATTATCGCTTGAAATTTTCTTCATTTTAAATATTTTATTTAGCTGTCAATGCCGTTTGGCACGATTTTCTGAAACTTAGACCTTTACTCTTTTATGGAGTAAAGACCTTGCCCCAAAACCAAGTCACAGTCTTTTTAGCTGTGATACACAACTGCGGGGTCTTGAAACCTTTCAGATGAACACTAACTACTAAAATCAGATCCAAGTGATCTGATTTTTTTTTGCCATATGAAGAACTTTCAAGTGTCACGCCATTTACCCTGACTCATAGAATTTAGTAGAAACAAGACAATATATTTAGTTTTAAATCGAAGAATAATCTACATCCAATTGTAGGATGTTCTGAAAAGAACATCAAGTGCAGCCCCGCACGTGCGACTCATCAATTTTGTTCAGTTTGATCAAAATTGAAAATAATATCCTTTACGATACTCCATTTCGTTCACTAAAATTTGTTGCATGAATTGTAGATTTACATTATTACTCAGCCTGCTAACTTTTTCATTTTTTCTTTCCGCCCAAGATCCTTCATTCTCTCAATTCTATGCCAATAGAATATATTTGAATCCCGCTTTTGCAGGCATTGAACAAGGACTCACCTTCGCAGGTGTCTCTCGAATTCAATGGACCAATGCTGACACAGGTTTCAAAACCTATGGCGTAAGTCTTGAACTTCAAGAACCTGGTATCAATAGCGGAATTGGTCTTAATATTTTCCAAGACCGCCAAGGATTAGCACAGCTCAATACCACCTCTATTGGATTGACCTATGCTTATACTATTAAAATGGTCAACCATAATATTCATTTTGGCTTGCAAGCTAGATGGATTGAGAAAAAAGTAGATTGGTCTAAAATTACTTTCTCTGATCAACTTGATCCTGTTTACGGAGCAATCTACCCTACTACCGCTATTCCCATTTTAGATAGAATAACTTATTCCGATTTCGATGCAGGAGTAGTCTGGAGATTCAAATCCGATATTCGATTAGGTAAAAAAAGATTTAGAGATACCCGTCACGCACTAGGAATTGCAATTCATCATTTACCAAATTTAATCAGCGATAATGCCGGGAACGAAAGTTTCCAACAATTGGACACCCGAGTCAACCCACGAATTACAATTCATGCAGGTTCCGTAATTCCTTTTGTTTGGTTTGCTGATGGATCTAAAACCATTGCAGTTTCTCCTACAATCAAAGTTGATATTCAAGGTGAAAAAATAACCGAGTTCAGTAGCAATTTACAAGTAATTACTATGGGAGGATATTTGGTTTACGATGGAGTCTACATTGGAGCATTATACCAGAATAAAAAGATAATAACAGATTCCAGAAATACGAATGCATTTATACTTGCATTTGGAGCATACTTGAAACGTCCGGGGTCAAAGACTAAGAACACCTTCGTAGGTTTCAGCTACGATGCGAATACAACCGGAGTTGGTACTCAAGCTGGCGGAGTATATGAACTAGCAGTCAGATGGAACTTCATAGATATCCCGGGAATTTTTGGAGACCGCAGCAACAAACGCAAATCAAACAAATCGCTAGACTGTTTCAAGTTCTTTTAAGCAAGACTACCTCCCATTGGTAAATTCTATTGCTCGCTCATTAAATGGTTATTAATTATGATGAAATTCTACACATACTTTTTTATCACCAGCTTTTTTCTAATCAATTCTTCAAATTTAGATGCACAATGCAATATTTCAATATCCAATACCAATCCCTGTGCTGAGGAATTAATCAATTTTTCAGTGACTAATCCTAATGGAACTTATGGATGGGATTTCGACGGAGATGGAAATATCGATGCCTACGGAGATAATGTTAATTATACTTTTCCGCAATCCGGTGTTGATATCATTTATATAATTAATCTATTTCAAGATAATACGCTTTGCGAATCAGAACAGATCGTAGTACTGGCTAGTCCTAATCCAATACTCGGAGTAGTTCCCGGAAATGCAATCATTGATGATAATCTCATTCGTGTTTGTAGCCCCACACCATCCGCTACTCTACAATTAATCAATTTAAGCACAACCATTTCGATCGACGCCAATTATACTATAAATTGGGGTGATGGAATCACCGAAAATTACACTCCTACAAACTTTGGCGCTACTGGATTTATCACGCATAATTATGCCGACTATGGTTATTACAACTTAACCTTTAGCACAATAGCAAACAATGGCTGTTTCAATGCCATAAATTATACTTTTTACAATGGATCAAATCCTTCTGTTGGTTTGGCAAACCCAGGAAATACTGTTGGCCTTTGCGCTCCAGCAACGATCGAATTTCCGATTACCAATTATCAGAACAATCCAGTAGGCACAGTTTACAATGTTTTTATCGGCGGTGAGCTGATAGAAAGTTATACCCAGCAAAATGTACCAGCTTCTTTTTCCTATACATTTTTAGAAACTTCCTGCGGACTTAGCACCTCAACAGGAAATTATACCAATGCCTACGATGTTCAAATAGAAGCAATTAATCCGTGTGGATCCTCCCAAGCTACGATAGAACCTATTGAAATAAGCACACCACCAGAATTAGAGTTCTCCACAGACACTCCTGAGAATGGTTGTGAAGGAATCCCGATAACCATTTCAAACATTTCTACTAATATTAATGAAATTATTTCTGGAAATCCTTCCACTTGCGAATCTAGTTTGACGCCGAGTTGGACCATAACTCCTGGAACTTCTGGTACTGATTGGGACATCATTTCAGGAAACACATTTGGGTCTGACGAGTTGGTTATTGTTTTCAATAACTCAGGTGAATACATTATCACAATGACGATCAATAGCCCAGCATGTGGTCCGGCGAATTATAGTCAATTATTTAACATTATAAATTCCCCAGTGGCCGGATCAGAATTAACTTTAAATACAAATGCTGGAGGAGGAATCGATGACAGTTGTATCCCATCCATTGGAAGTTTTACGAATTTATCTACTGGAGATAGTTTAGCATACAATTGGCAAATTTCACCTGCTAACGGCTGGAATTTTGAAAATGGATCTAGTGAAACTGATGAAAATATTGAGATCAGTTTTAATGAATCAGGTGACTACCATGTTACTTTAACCACAAGTAACATCTGCGAATCTTCTCAATGGGATACCAGCATCATTATAGTAGAAACTCCTTTGGTTGACATTGGTCCGTTTGATTCATTCTGCGAAAACGGAACTTTAAATATTGATCAAAGTGATGTAAACTACAATCCACAAAATGGAACCATTACTGCCTACAATTGGTCTTTTCCTGGCGCAAATCCTAATTCATCAACTGATCCATATCCCACAGGAATATTTTATGACAGCCCTGGAAATTATAGCATCAATTTATCAGTTACAAACCAATGCGGAACGACATCTGTCAATAGTACCTTGGAAGTGCAAACCCCTGGTAATCTAATCGTTGATAATAATCACTTAATTTGTCAGGGTAGCACTCCTTTTCAACTTTTTGCAGACCCTGAAGGAGGAACTTGGTCTGGAAATGGTGTTGATATAAACGGCATTTTTTCCCCAACTCCCAATACGGTTGGACAAAATACATTGGTGTATTCCATTGAAACTGGAGCTTGCACATTGATCGATAGCGTGCTGGTAACAGTTTTGGAACAGCCTAATGCAAATGCGGGCGAGGATCAATTCGCTTGCCTGGAAGACGAACCATTTTTATTAACTGGAGGGACACCAATTGGCGGGACTTGGAGTACCAATAATTCTGGTGTTATCATTGGCGATAATGCCTTTGACCCAACAGCTTCCGGAGCCGGTATATATACGATCATCTACAGCTATATTGATGCAAATGGATGTGAAGATGAGGATGAAAAAACATTGATTGTGACCGAGCATCCGGATGTCGAAGCCGGCCCTGATTTGAGTATCTGCGAAAATCCCAATGATGTAATTTTAACCGGTTTTAATCCTATTGGCGGAGTTTGGTCCGGACCGGGGGTTTCTCCATCTGGAATATTCAATGTTCAACAAACAAATGGCCAAGGAACTTATGAGCTACAATACGAATACACTGATCCAAATACCGGCTGCACCAATCTTGACAGCATGTTGATTACTGTTGTCGAAAATGATACTGCACAAGCCGGTGAAAACTTAGTTTTTTGCCTAAGCGACGATCCATATATTTTGGAAGATGGAATACCAACTGGCGGAACTTGGTCGGGAATTGGAATTGACCCAAGTGGAAATTTTTTCGACCCCACTTTAGCAGGCGTTGGAACACATATCATTAATTATACTTTTGGATCTGGAATTTGTGAAACCACAGATGCCAGAGTCATTATTGTAAATCCGATACCAAATTTGACGCTACCGGAGGATAGAATGATTTGCGTTAATCATGAAATCATTTCATTAGCAACTGTCCAACCCACTGGAGGAACTTGGATAGGACCGGGAATAGACTCACTATCTTTTAATCCAACAATAGCTGGCATCGGTCTTCATAATTTAATTTATCAATATGGCCACCCAACAAGCGGATGTACCGCCCAGGATACCTTGCAATTAAATGTGGTAGACATTCCTACTATAATCGTAAGCGATTCCGCCTACTGCTATCAAGCCGGTACGGTTCCTTTGCCAATGACTACCCCATTTGGAGGAATATGGTCTGGGCCAGGTTTAGTGGGCACCAATACTTTTGATCCAATATTATTAGGCGGACCAGGAACATATGAATTCAACTATTCATTTACAGATCAAAATAGTTGTGTTGTTTCAGAATTAATAAACATATCCATTTTCGCACCACAAATAATTGATGCAGGACCAAATGATAGTATATGTTTATTCGACGGATTACTTTACTTAGATCAACAAACTCCGGCTGGTGGTGTTTGGTCCGGTGATGGAATTGTTGACAGCATCCTTGGAATATTTGATCCAGAAATTGCTGGCGGAGGAACTCACAACATCAGTTACTCTTCTGGAATTGGGAATTGCTTAGTTACCGATCAGAAAACTATTTTTGTCATTGATCTCACTGGAATAGGAACAGGAGGAACTGCTGAATTTTGCGAATTTGAATCATCTAGTTTTCTTCAGGCCACTGGACCGGTAGGTGGGATTTGGTCGGGACCAGGAATCATCAATAGTATAACTGGATTATTTGATCCGGCGCAAGCTGGGCCAGGAGAACATGCTATTATTTACGAATACACCGATCCAATTATTGGATGCTCGGCCACCGCCAATAAAGTGATAACGGTTTTTCCCCAAACACCCTCCACCTTTTCAGCAAGCGAAGTCAGCTGCGCCAACGAAACAGTGCAATTTATAAATCAAACAACTGATTTCGAAAATGTATATTGGGATTTAGGAGATGGCAATACCACTATCGCTCATGATCCTATACACATCTATGATAGCGCCGCTACCTATTTGGTTCAATTGATTACTGAAAATGAATTTGGATGTAAAGATTCTTCAAGTCAGAATATATTAATTGTAAATGTTCCAGAACCCGTCTTCAGTTTAGACACTTACGTCGGTTGCGGTCCTTTAGCAATTGAATTCTCTAACCAATCCACAGGCTACGAAACTACTTTCAATTGGGACTTTGGAAATGGTAATACGAGCTCAGCACTTTTCCCAGATTCTCAAATCTATTTGGCCGGAATACTTGATGATACCACTTACTATACCACACTAGAAGCTTCGAATCTTTGTGGAACTGTAAGTCTGCTAGATTCAATAACTGTCCGACCAATTCCCAAAGCGAATTTTGCATTTTATCCAGAAGAACCCTGTTCTCCTATGACCGTAACTTTTGGTAATGCCTCTTTCGGGTCAGTTGAAAATTTCTATTGGGATCTAGGCAATGGAAATACTTCAACCGACACCCTTCCGGCAAATCAAATCTATACAACTGATACGACGACTTCTTTCTACGATGTTCTTTTGGTGGCAAGTAATGAATGTGGTGCCGATTCAAGCATTCAAACTGTAGAAGTAATTCCTGCCGATGTTCGTTCATTTTTTACAGTATCCGACGACCGAGGATGTCAACCGTTTACAGTCGAATTTAGCAACTTTGCCACCATTGGTGCTAATATTGATTGGATATTCGGAGATGGAAATTCCAGCATAGCATTAAATCCAGTCCATACATTTAATGATCCAGGAACTTACACTGTTATACAATATGCCACTAGTGATTGTGGATATGACACTTCAGCAATCGTAATTGAAGTTTTACCTTCACCTTTAGTCAACTTTAACAATACAAACTATGTATGTTTAGGCGAAGCAATAACATTTAACAATACCTCTCAAAATACATCTGGTTCTGTTTGGGATTTTGGTGATGGTACTGGATCTACTTTGACTTCTCCCGAACATATCTATTCGGCACCTGGAACATACGAAGTATCTTTGACTGGATTTTCTCAATTTAATCAATGTCCGTCGACCATCACTGGTTCAGTAATCGTCCAAGGATTGCCAATTGCGCAATTCGAGCCAGCTGATCAATTTGGTTGTGCTCCTTTCAACGCATTGTTTAACAACAACTCCATAAATTCTGAATTTTATACATGGGATTTCGGCGACGGAAATACTTCCGTTGATGAAACCGTAACTCATTTGTTTGAAGATATTGGTACATATTCCGTTCAACTCATTGCCACAGACACTTATGGTTGCTCTCATGATACTTCAATAATAAACATAATGGTTCATCCTACACCTTCCGCTGATTTTGATTTTGATCAAGAAGCACTCTGCAGCCTTCCAGCCAATATTATATTTGAAAATCTTTCAGAAGGAGCGGCTGGATTTATATGGGACTTTGGAGATGATAATAGTTCCTTTGGAAACAATCCGGCACACACTTACTTTGAAGAAGGTAATTACGACATTTCGCTGATTGCAAATAATCAATATAACTGCGCAGATACACTCATCGCGTCAATACAAATCAGCGCTCCACCTGTCGCTGCATTTGAAGTCATTGATCATGAAGGCTGTAGTCCGCTAACCGTGAGCTTTCTTAACGCCAGTGACTATGGTGATAAATTTGTTTGGAATTTTGGAGATGGGCAATCAAGTGAACTTGAAAACCCAACGGTCACATTTACTGATGTAGGAATTCATAATGCAGAACTCATCGTTAGTAATAATGATCTTTGCTTTGACACCTTACAGTTGGCTTCATTGGTAGAAGTTTTTCCGAGTGTGAACGCTAGCTTTGATACAGAGAATGAGCAAGAAGGGATACAAACCGGGGCATATAATTTTATCAATACCAGTACAGGAGCTTCGAATTATTATTGGGAATTTAGTGATGGTTCAATTTCGAATGAGATAAATCCTGAACATCGATTTGAAACCAATGGCGCCCAACAAATCTATCTATCTGCGAGCAATGAGTTTGGTTGTCAAGACGATACTTTAGTCAGTTTGACACCTGATTGGATCAAAGGTTTATTCATTCCAAATGGTTTTTCTCCTGAGCAAGGAATTGGCGATGTCCGGTTATTCAAACCAGCGGGAATTGGCCTCAAGGAATATAAAATCCAAGTATTCTCTCCGTATGGTCAAATCCTTTGGGAATCAAATAAATTGACTGATGAAGGTAAACCTGCCGAAGCCTGGGACGGAACTTACCAAGGAAAAATGTTGCCTCAAGATGTCTACGTTTGGAAGGCTTGGGGAATGTTTGGCGATGGAACGGTATGGCCCGGAGAAAAGCGTGATGACGGGAACTACAAAACGATTGGCTCTGTAATATTGCTCCGGTAACTTTTATATTGACCTATTATTTTTTATTAAATTGTGAATAATAGGTGATCATAAATATTTGACTTATGCCAGATAATAATCCAGCAATAGAAGATTACATTGAAAAATTTCCGCAGTGGAAAAACGAACTCAAAAATTTGGTTAAAATCCTCAGAAAATCAAAGTTGGAAGAAACCATCAAATGGGGAATGCCAAACTTTTGTTTGAATGGTAAAATGGTATTTGGAATTGGTGCCTTTAAAAAACACTACGGCATTTGGTATTTTCAAGGTGCATTGTTGAAGGATACATCTAAAGTATTAAAGAATGCTCAACCTGGAAAAACTCAAGCGATGCGCCAATGGAAATTTAAGCATGGGGATGTACTTGATGCCAAGTTAATACATGATTACAATACTGAGGCGATTGCAAATGAGAAAGCTGGCTTGCGGGTTGTTACCAAGAAAAGTAAACCAAAGCAAATAGCCATGCCTTTTGAATTGGCAGATCATTTGAAAAGATACCCTTCTGATAAAAATAGATTTGAAGGCCTTACCAAAGGAAGACAAAACGAAATCAAAAATTATATTAACGAAGCCAAAAGGGAAAAAACGCGTTATGATCGTTTGGCTAAAAGCATGGATTTGTTGTTAGAAGGGAAAACACCGATGGATAAATATCGAAAATCTTAAGACCGAGCAGTGAGATGAAGTAAAAATTCTTGATTGGTTTTTAACTGAGCAAATTTATTAATACTCTTTTCAGGTAAGGTTAAAATTCTTGGATAACCTCCAGTCGTTTGAGCATCTCGCATAAGTACGATCAACTGTCCAGATGGTGTTAGTTGTATTGTTCCAGGAATCACAGGATTGGTTAAAATATTGAATTGATTTTCCAAATATTTTGTACTTCCTTTTAGCGGATAGGCCATTCTATTTGCAGTCGGTAAGATTTGGAATGTTGTCTCAGTCAATCTAGCAATTTGCATTTCACTAAGCAATGAGAAATCAGGACCAGCTAAACATTCAATTACTTTATCGTTATTAAAAGGCTTTGACTTTAAATTAGCATTCAGCGTTCCTCGATTATTGCTCAGGTAATAGGCCTGTTTATCATTTTTCTCAAATCTCATTGAAGTACTTAGTCCAGCCACAGCACTGCATGCACAAAAAAAAGACTCTGCGATAAAACCATTTTTAATTCCCAAATACAATAATTTTCCTTGGGTTATTTTTTGCAAGTTCAAAACATCACCAGCTTCGATTTCCAAAATCGATTTATTTATCGGAGCATCATTTAATTTTACTTCTACAGTAGCACCAGCCATGGCTACTTGGCAAGGCGCATTAAATTTCAAAACAGGCCCCATTTGAGTACACTCCAAAATCGGAGCATTCGCATTATTATTTAGCATTAAATTTACTCGTCTAGCAGAAGCACGGTCAAGGGCTCCGCCGTTTGGAATCGCGAGGTGTCGATATCCTTTTCTTCCCAAATCTTGCAAAGAAGTAAATAGTCCAGGTTTTATTATTTCCATTTCTCCTTCCATGCTATGTCTTTAATTTATAGGGAGAAAAATTATTGTTATAAACGCTGGTTATGATTTCAGAAAACGTTCTGAGATCAATAGGTTTGAATTTGACTTGATCTCCCGGTTGAATAAAGCAAGGTGAAGGATTTTCTGCATCAAACAGTTCTATTGGTGATCTTCCTATGAGATTCCATCCTCCTGGACTTACTTGGGGATATATTCCGGTTTGATTTCCAGCGATGCCAACTGCGCCTTTGGGAACTGATTGCCGAGGTGTTGATCTTCTTGGTAATTCCAGCCGTTTATCCATTCCACCGAGATATAAAAACCCTGGCAAGAACCCAAGGAAGTATACGCGATAAATGACCTCTGAATGCCATTTAATCAGCTGAGCTAAATCTATGTTTTTTTGCTTGCAAAAAATGATGCTATCTTCGGCTACTTCTGGATGGTAGCAAACTGGTATTTCCCAAAGATTAGAATCACGCTTAGCTAGGGAGTTAAAACTTTGATAGGTCACCTTCAATGTTTTCTCCAAATCATTAAAACTAATTTTCGCAGGATCATATCTTATGCAAAGACTCGCATAAGTCGTATTGGACTCGATGAACCAATCTTCAAATTTTTGATTGATCAAATGATCAAATTGCAATAAGTCTTCAGAAATTTCAGGATCTATTTTCTGCGGCCAATTGATCAAAGCATATTCATCGCCAAATTTTTCTATCCTAATTTTATAAATTCCCATCTATGAATTGTTCATTTATAAATTTTAAAATTTCAACCGAATTATTATGATCGCCATGTATACAAAAAGTCTTTGCTTTAATTTGCAATTCTTCCCCAGATATCGATAAGATTGTTTGATTCTTAACCAGATTCTTAAACTGTTCAAAAACTTGCTCTTTGCTTTCTAGGACTGCACCGGCTTTTTTTCTAGAGACCAGCGATCCATCTGAATTGTAGGTACGGTCTAGGAAGGCTTCGGTCCAAACTTTGCGGCCTTGAGATTTTACCGCAGTTTCCAATTTCGATTTTGCTGGGCAATAAATTATCCAATGAGCGGGATAAATATTTAAAAGTTCAGCCACTTTATTTGCAAGGAATTGATCTTTTGCTAATTGATTGTAAAGCGCACCATGAAATTTCAAATGGTGAATTTCCACTGCTTCACTTTCGGCAATCGCAACAAAATTATCAATTTGATCTTTTATACTGAATAACAGATTCTCTGTAGAAATTTCCATCACTATCCTTCCAAAATTTTCTCGATCTGGATAAGAAGGATGAATACCGATCAGTACATTATTTTGTTTTGCAAGTTGAATACATTCTGTGATGATACTATTATTTCCTGCATGAGCACCACAAGCGATATTGGCAGATTGAATCAACGGCATGATCTGCTGCTCCACATTTTTTTCCTCACCTAAATCACAATTAATATTGTACGGAAATTTGCTCATGCTAAAATTTAGAATATTGCTCCGAAAACTTTGTACAAACCTTTGGCACCAAGAAAACAAGCGAATAGAAAAACTGAAAAACCGATCAAGTTTTGAAGTCGATTGTTTTTATGGACTCCTAAGATGTTTGACCTATTCATCACCCAAAGCAAAATCCCAGCAATAACTGGCAATAAAATCCCATTGGCAATTTGAGCGAAATGAATAATCTGAATTGGTTTAATATTTAGTAATGAGAATCCAACACCAAGCACAATAATTAAAAACCAAACTGCTCTAAATTTTGTGGACTTCAAATCATCTTCCCAATCAAAACATCCGGCGGCAACAAAAGATGCTGCAAGCGGAGCCGTGATCGCCGAGGTCAATCCTGCAGCGAACAAACCAATACCTAAAAAGTATTTTGAAAAACTGCCGAGCAAAGGTGATAATCCTTTTGCTAAATCTCCTGCATTGGAAATCTCTTGGCCTATCAAAGGAATCGCACAAAGTACTACGCTGAGGCTCACGAGTCCTCCTAGCACTATCGAAAATCCAGTGTCAAACCGCATGGCTGAAAGGTCTTTAGCACCACTCCATTTTCTTTGGACCAAAGAAGCATGCAGAAATAAATTGTATGGTACCACAGTGGTACCAACTAACCCGAGCACCAGCAAAAGTGATCCTTCTGGACTTTGAAAAGTAAAAAGACCTTTAAAAATTTCTATTACATCCGGCTTGGTTAATATGGCTGTAATTATAAAAGTAATGCTCATGATAATTACCAGTGTAACCAAGCTTTTTTCAATCACTTTATAATCACCGATAAAAAGAATTATGCAAGCTAGAATGCCAAGCAAAATTACAATCACATTTGAATTCACGGAACCATCTGGAAAAAGCGCTTGGATTCCCAAAACTCCACCCGACAAATTTCCTGCTTCATAAGCTGCATTACCGACAACGATAGCCGAAAAAATTAAGCCTAAAACAATTTTCCTAATGACTGGATTTGGAAAAGAAGATTTAATTAATCCTGCCAGTCCTTTGCCAGAGATCAAACCAGCTCTTGCCGACATCTCTTGCAATGCAATGGTTGCAATGATGGAAATCAAAACGGCCCATAATAAAGCATAGCCAAAATTTACTCCAGCTAAAGTACAAGTGGTGACTGTCCCGGGACCAATAAACGCAGCCGCGACAAGTGCTCCTGGACCAATATTTTTTAATTTCTCAAAAATCATTCAGAACAAATTAAAGCGTATAAGGCAAAACTTGCGAGCCAATGTTCGCCGGCATAATCTCCATCGACAACATTTCCAATTGAAAAATTAACGTGATTATTTGCGATGCTCTTGATAACGTTTTCATTTCCGAAGCCTTTTTTGGATAAACCATAAAGTACCCATGCTCGACTAAAATTAACGCCATCCAAATGAACCAATTTGCCATCTGTTCGATCAGAAACTTGCCCAGGTTCTAAACTAAAGTTTTCATCATACAATTGCGGTAGAAAATCTCTTAGCCATCTTTCAAACTCTTTTTTCTCTAGGACCCTACTCATGATATCTGCTTCTTCCAAACATGGCGAAAGAAAATCATATCCACTGGGTTCCCAACTTATCGGACATTCCTTATCATTCAAGAACCAATCTTTTGCTCTTCTATTGATCAAGTTTAATAATTCTTTGTCGCCAGTTGTATTTGCGAAATCCCAAGCGAAGGAAATTCCGAAACCAGTATTGGTATGCTCTCCAACTCGAATAGGATAATACAACTTTGGTAAAAATTCTATGTATTTATTCCGAATTAAATCTGTCAGCGGAGCTAAATTTTGGGACATTTTTTTGGCATCTTCATCTTCCCAAGTATGTAGAGATTCGGCCAGTTTTAACAACCAAGCCCAACCATAGGTTCTTTCGTAAGACTTGTTATGTTTTCCTTCAAAATATTTGATTTCATTTAAAATATTTTCTTTGGAGATATTCTCTAATAGTCTTTGGCGCACTTGACCAGCCTCTTTCATTTCTGGGAAACGCTTCAATAACTCCACTAACATCCAATGGCCATGAACTGAGGAGTGCCAATCAAAGCAACCATAAAAAGCGGGATGCAAAGCTTTTGGAGATTGCAGATTTTCTAGGCTTCCCAATACTTGTCCAAGTTTATTTGGAAATTCTTTTTGCATACATTTCAAAGGCAATTGGGCTAGATGTTCCGCTTGCTCCAAAGTCAATTTTACCGGTTTAGAATTTGAAATAAGAGAACTGCTTTTGACTGGACTTGTTGCTGGACTTTTTTGTTCCTCTTTACAAGAAATAAAACAACAAAAAAGAAGGCACAATAGATAATGAACTTTCATTCGTATTTGGATGTAAAATTTATTTGGAATCTGTTTGAAAGAATAAGATATGGGCTAAATATCCGAACTAATTTGAATTCTCATGATACAAATAAATTAAGGAATTCAGAAAAATATAATTGGTCTTGCAACCCTTTATTTAAAATAATCATCTGATAAGTGAATGGCCCAGATAGGGTTAATACTCTAGAACTCCAATTAGTCAAATGAACAATTGATTTGTTTTGTGGATCTGCTCCGTGCCGATTTCCAAAAACCGAAAACTATTGATACTCCACATATCATTTCGATTGTTCATTTCTTTTCAGGCCCTCCGAAGGATATTATCCTACCTGAATAAGCTTTTTGGAAGCCATCCAAATATAATAGTCAGGATTCAAAATTAGAAAGAACTCTAGGAATTGGAAATCAGCTTTAATACAAGGCTGGTATTCTATTCGAATGCTATTACCAGCTTCGAAACTTGTGGGTCCCTCGCGGGGGAGGGGCCCTCTCTTTCAATTGTGACCATGAATATGCAGTTCAAGGGTTAATTTATATTTCGCAGTAGCATCTGCAACGCTGCAGGTGCTTTTTTCAGCTTATGGATTATTCAGACCCTTTGATTTATAGTGTATAATTCGCTAAAAACGAACCAGTTAAAGCAAATTTCTTATCAAAAGAAGCACAAAGGCATTTGATTCAAGTAAAAAGCGCTTCAATTTTTTTCAAATTTGCACTAAACCTATTGGTCGAAGCCTAAAAAACAGTTAATTTCGCAGAAAATAACTGTCATGGAAAGCAATTCTGAATCTAAGGTGAATCGTAAGACAATGTGGCTCCTTTTTTTGGTGTCGACTATAGCAACTGTTGGACTTTTGGTTTTTAATCCAACATGGTTTTGGGTTCCTTTACCTTTCATGTTGACTTACTTAGTATATGCGATGGACGTCGTATAAGTAGGAAAGCAATCACTCCCAACGCTCTAAAGCAAATTCCCATATGAATTTTTGGGACTACCCTCTTCTTCGATTTAGCAACGTCGTTGTTACTCCAATGGATATTTTGGAGATCATTATTATTCTTCTCATAGCTAGAGGTTTAGTTTGGTTACTATCAAAAGTTCTATTTAAACGGGTTTTTTCACGAAATAAGGTTGACAAAGGGAGACAACTTGCCCTACTGCAGCTTGTCAGGTATGTCATTTATACTTTTACACTTCTAGTCTGTCTTCAATCCCTTGAGATTAGTTTGTCATTATTATTGGCTGGGTCAGCCGCACTTCTTGTTGGTCTTGGACTTGGTCTACAACAGACATTCAATGACCTGTTTTCAGGAATTATACTATTGGGAGAAGGAACAGTTGAAGTGGATGATGTCCTCGAGGTGGATGGAATAGTCGGAAGAGTTGTTGGCATTGGTCTTCGGACTTCTAAAATGGTTACACGTGACGGTATTGATTTAATCTTGCCAAACTCCAAACTGGTTACAGACAAAGTAATTAATTGGAGTCATTTCCAATCTTCAGCAAGGTTCCAAGTCAATGTGGGAGTCGCCTACTCTAGTGATATCGAACTGGTATCAAAATTACTATTGGATGCCACAAAGAATCACCCAGGAGTGATGGATAGTCCACCAGCTTCTATTATGTTTAAAGATTTTGGATCTTCCTCATTAGATTTTATTTTACACTTTTATAGTAAGGATTTCTGGGATATCGAATACATAAAAAGTGATTTGAGAAAGAAAATATTCAAGTCATTCAAAGAAAACAGCGTTGAAATTCCATTTCCTCAACGAGAAGTTTGGATGAAGAGTTAAATGACTTTTAAATCAAAAGGACAATAGAACATATTTTCAACTCCATCGTCATATTCAGTATGAATTACCTTCTGATATTTCTTACCATTTCAATAATTTCCTGTAAAAAAGTAGTTTCAACCAAAGTCACAGATGAACTCAAAAAATCTAATTGTGAAATCAAAGATTATAGAGATCAGAAAATAACTGGAAGAGACAAGGTCATCGGTTTAACTTTCTTGTGTAATGATCAAAAAGATTCTTCAACCTACTTATTCCAAAGTAATAATCCTTTTCGCAAATTAGGCCTAAAAGAAATTAACGTTGATGATCAAAAAGGAACCGCTAATTTCGACTTAGAAAGTGAATCGTTCAAAAGTTTAAACAGCAAACTAGGAAATCAGTTATCCCAAGAATTTTCTCAAATTAAACTTACAAAGGCTTCTTCAATTTTATCAGCTGATCACGATACTGAATTTGCAACAGTATTAACTTACCTGAATGTTTTGGGTTATGTAAAACCCAATGTTGAATCCTCCATCTACTCCCCTTCTCAACTCATTGTTCTAGATAATAAAGGTAATGAAATCTACAATCAGCTTTCCACCAACTATTTACTAACAAATCCAGGAATTGAAAAGGAAAGTAATTTGCTATTCTTTAACAGAAAAAACTCCACTTCAAAAGAACCAATAGAAGGATTTGAGATAGTAGATTTGACATCGAAACAGACGATTTATGAATATTCACTGCTTCCCAATTTTAAAATGTCAGGAAATATTCTAAAGTCCGCTAACTACATCGTATTTGAAGGGAAAAAGTGGCCAAACTTGTATTTTTATGCTTACAACATAAAAACTAGAAAACTGTCCATGGATATAATTTTACAAAACCAAGGTTTTATTCCTTTACGAATTGAAGGAGAAAAACTCATTTTATTAAAAACATCCAAAGACGGAAAAGAGTTAAAGTCAATGTTGTTTTCCACGTTCAAAGAAATAGATTAATTCTTAAAATTCGTTATATGCCAAATGGTCTAAATTTTATTATGTTCAGAAATAGTCTTAAAGCAATTTATTGCTTCTTTTTGTTCATTTCCATATCAGCAATTGCTATTGCACAATCGGAAGAGACTTACAATCTTCTTGAAGTTAAAGAAGATCTAAGCGTCGCCAAGGAGGTATTTTATAATTTCCACCCCAGACCTTTTCAATGGTACCCGAAAGATAGTTTTGACTTAATGTGGCAAGTTGCTGAAGCATCTTTAAAACCCTCGATGACTTCTGCCGAAGTACAGGACTTATTATATCCAATTTTCAGAAAACTAGGATGTGGACATTCCAGAGTTTATCAATCGCAAAAAGAAACGAAGCGCTTAAAAAAAGCTTATAAAAAAGGAGCGGTAAGAAAAAAACTTCCCTTTAGTATTAAATCGATTGATGAAAAGACTTATGTGAATAAATATTTTTTGGAGGATAGTTTAATTCGAAAAGGAGATCAACTTTTAAGTATTAATAATATTCCGATTGAAAACATTAAAAATAACCTCAGTAGATTTGTTGCTTCTGATGGGTTGAATGAGACACATTTTGATAAAAGTATAGAGAAAAACTTCATTGGCTATTACCACAGGGATATGGGCTATAGCGACAAGTATGAAATAAACATTATAGATAGCTTAGGAATCGAACGGAAAATCAGCCTCGATCCTTATTTAGTTTCTAAGGAACTTAGTAAGCAAAGGAAAAAAGACAAGAAGAAAAAAGTTGATGTTTCAACAAAGATGAAACAACCTGCCAAGTACACTACGTTGCTAAAAAAAGGCAACTATAGATTTCTGAGATCAAAGAAAGATACCTCTGTGGTAGTACTCAGAATTCCTGCATTTAGTGGAAAAGATGGAAAAAAAATATACAAGAAGGCTTATAAAATCATTGAGGAAGACAAAAGCATTAAAAACTTAGTGATTGATTTAAGAGGCAACGGAGGTGGCGATGCATCAGAATCTTGGTTTCTAACAAGAACCTTGTCCACTGAGACTTTTCAAACAGACATTTCTCGTAGAAAAGAGTTGCCAAAAACAACAGCCGAATATATGAGTGCAAATAAAATAACACTTTTTTTAGTTCGTACCAAAATGAGCTTTGTTGGTAAAAAAGAAAAAACTGAAGATTTTTACAAAAGAAACATTTTTTTCCCTCCTCATCCTAAGCACAGATATGAAGGAGAATTGTATGTTCTTATAGATGGATATTCATTTTCAGCATCGTCAGTTGTGGCCTCATATTTAAAAGACAATAATCGAGCAGTTTTCATTGGTGAAGAAACTGGCGGAGGTATGCATGGAACGAATGCAATGCATTCTCCCAGTGTATATCTACCCAATACAGAAATTAGAATTCGATTTGGCTCGTGGGCTTTAGATCAAATTGTAAAGGATGGAATTCCTGGCCGAGGAGTATTTCCTGATTATGAAACAAAAAATAACTTGGAAGACTTCTTGGAGAACCGTGATGTTGAAATGGAAAAAGTCTACGAATTGATCAGCAAAAAATCTTAAAATTCTATTCAATAAGTTTCTGCCAACCCTCACAATAGTAGGTGGTTCTTCCAGCAACTTTAGTGACTTTTACCAATCCATAATTTTTCTTTGGTTTGTTTCCTTCAACTCTCCAATCCCAAAACCAATTGGATGGATAGGACTTGTAATGTGCATAACGCTCAATGGCCTCGGATAACATACTTTGCATTTCTTTGTGTATCGATGCTAACTTTTTTTTATCTAACGCACCTGATTTAGATGCAGGATGAATTCTGGTATTGTACAAAATAGCGTCAGCATATAGATTCCCCACCCCTGCTAAAATTTTCTGATTCAATAAAAGCCCTTTGATACTTACCTTTTTTCCTACCGCCTTATGAACAAAATTTTCAAGGGAAATATCCAAAGCATCTGGTCCCAATTTAGATTCAGCAATGTATTCTTCAAGGTCATCTAAATAAAGTATCCTTGCAAATTTCCTAGGGCAATCAAAGCCCAAATATGATCCGTCCATAAATTCAAAGCGAAACCTTTCATGCCTTGGAATTTCTGATTTAAGCTTATAGGATTTTAAATCTCCTGTCATTCCAAAATGAAGCAATACATGGTGTCCATTATCAAGTTCAGCAAATAGATATTTCCCACGTCGTATGGAACCTATGAATGTACCACCCTTAATCTTTTGACTAAATCTTCTTCCGGTCATATTTCTGAAGATCTTATCATCCGAAACCTTCACTTTAGCGATTTTTTTGTTTAGTCCATGCTTTTCAAAATATAACTTGAAGGTATTCACCTCTGGCAACTCCGGCATAAGCTTTTATTTGTTATCGGCAAATTAACGGAAAAATCTAAAGCAATAAGCTGAATTAAAGGAAATTGAAAGTGTCAACCGCTATTTTTGTATCTTTTCAAATATATCACAGTTATACTTCCAAATCATCAGAACGACAATGGGCCAAAGCGCATTTCTAAAAAAAACAAGTAGAAATGAAGATTCAGAAATGATTCGGCAGGCGAAGGAACGTCCAGAGATGTTCAAACCATTGTATCTCAAGTATTATGAACAAATTTTTCGCTTCATATTGGCTAGGACTAATGACAAGCAGGCCTCTGCGGATATTTGTTCGGAGGTATTTTATTCAGCCATGAAAAAGATTCAAAATTATGAAGATAGAGGTTTTCCATTTTCCTCTTGGCTTTATCGTATGGCGATAAATGAAAGTTATGATTATTTTAAAAATGCCGCCAAAAAGAGATACGTATTAATCGAAGGACCAGTTGAAAATCAACTTTTTGAAGAAATAGAATTTACAACGCCGGACAACAATCAACATATCTTAAAAACAGCATTGAGAACATTAAAAGAGAAAGAGTTAAGTATTATAGAACTAAGATTTTTTGAAAAAAAATCATTTAAGGAAATAGGATACTTTTTCAATATCACAGAAAACAACGCCAAGGTGAGAACTTATAGGGTCTTAGATAAATTAAAAACTACAATTAGTAGCCTTAGAAATGAAAAATAAGATTGAAATAATTAATACTAAGCCGAAAGTTACCAAATCTGAGTTGGAAGCGTTCATGGATTTTGATGCCCTGTTAGATCAAGGCAAAGTCAACGCAACAAGCAACGAAGCTCCTCGAAAAACACTGCCTTTATTTTCGCTCTTCTTCCTTGGTCTATTGGTTCTATGCTTAGCAGGGTACCTCTATTTACGACCATCAAATCAAGAAATTATTGATATTCCAATTAAGGAAAAAGAAATTTCTTCAATTCCAAATGATGTAATCTCAATAGAAGCCATTGCGGAAGAAGTCTCAAGTCAATCAGAAAATAACCCTCAAAAAGATCAATCAAATAATCAAAAAACGCCATTAACTAAAAAAGACCAAAAGACCAACAGTAGTCAAAAGAGTAACGCCATAATCAAAGAAAAAACTGAGATTACTCCTTTACCAGAAAGTGGATATGAATTTATAGAAGCTAAACCTACTTCAGGAATGAAAGATCTTTATTTATATTTCGCTAAAGAATTAAAGTATCCAAAACATTTGGAATCCGAAAAAATTGAAGGAGAAGTTCTGGTTAATTTCACCATTGATAAATTAGGAAAAATAAGAAATCTCAAAATTGAAAAATCGCTTGGTTCCTCTTTTGACCAAGAAGCAATTCGAGTCATCGAAAAAATGCCAGAATGGATACCTGCAACAATCAATGGTACCAAGATTGATAGTAAGCTTTCCATTCCGCTCTATTTCAATATCGAAAACTAATACCTCGATATAACTATCACAATAAATATTCAGCTATGACTTATAATACAAACTACATTATAATTTGCATCCTCCTGCTGTTTGGAAAGGGAATGCAAGCACAAATTTTCGACAGCATTCAAATTGTAGACTCCCTAAATATTACTAATGCTTCATTTGAATTAGCCGAACTAAATAACGATGGACAAATTGATGTATTCATCAGAGGAATTGATTCCACAGGAAGTCAATTATCCTATGTACTGTCAAGACCAATGAGCGACGATTCTATAACTGCCGCCACTTTTCAAAAATTCAATTCTAATCTTGATAGTCTACAAACTGGAAAATTTGTTTTTGCGGATGTAGACAATGACAACTTTCTTGACATTGTATTATCTGGATCACGCAATGGAATTCCTAATACACAACTCTACTACGGAACAGATAGTTTTGAATTCGAAGATCCGATCAATATTTCGAATCTAAATGCTAATATGATAGAAATCGCTGATTTAAATTCTGATGGCTATAAGGAGATATTGCTCTCAGGAATCAACTTAGGGGGAGTTCCAGAATTTCAATTGTTTAACAACTTGCTAGATCAATTAGTTCCGGTGGATACATTAGATTTGATTGGTTTAGTCAATGGCAGTATTTCCGCTTTTGATTTCAACAATGATGCTAAAAAGGATATTCTTTATCACGGGGTTGATGCCACTAATATTCCTCAAACTTTTCTGTATATCAATTCAGATAATTTTGAATTCCACCAGATTCCATCTGGCATTTTGGGAACAACAAATGGCAATTTAGAAATCAGTGAAATTAATGGCGATACACTTGCAGATATATTAATTCACGGAGAAAATGAGATGGGAGAACGATTTACAAAAATTTTCCAAAACGAAGGAGATGGTTTTTCAGAACTCCCATCAATGTTGCCTGGAATTTCTAATGGACAACTATTATTTGCTGACATTAATGCTGATGGATCAAGTGATGTCGTTTGTAAAGGAATTAATGATGCTGGAGAAATCATAAATCAAGTATACTTTAATGATAACCTTTCTGGGTTTAATATTGCCTTTGACACCAGTAGTCTTCAAAACATTCATCAACAATTTGGGCATTTGGATTGTGATGGAAATCTTGATGCTGTTCAAAGCTCAGATAGCTTAGGATTCACAAGCGTCAAGTTTTTATTAAATAATACGATAAATGATAATTCAGGTCCAATTCGCCCTTCAGAACATGCTGCAATTGTATTGCCTAACAAAGTAATAATTGTATGGGATGACATGTTTGACGCAGTTTCCCGACCTGGAAGTTTAACATCAGATTTATTCGTTCGGCGAATTGCTCAAGACACTTTTGTATCTTCTCCTAATTTTCTATTGGAGGGAAATGAAAGAATGTTAGTGAAACATGGAAATCAAGGCTACTCGAGATCGACAGAAATCAATGACTTAACTAATCAAGGTCTTTATCAATATGGAATTCAAGCCTTAGACAATTCTTATATGGCAAAAAATGTATTTTGTTCCGAAGGCCCAGGTTCATTAAATCTAATTGCAACCGGCATTTTTCGAGTATGCGATGAATCTCAAGCACTTGTCGACACCATCAAGGCTTGCGAAGGCAACATGATAACCTTGCCATCCAATGGTATAATGGCTTATTATTCAACATTATCTGGAATTCTCGGAATTGGAGAAGATGTTCAATACACCGTTGCCGAAAATGATATTATTTACTTTGGCACTATGGGATCATTAGACTGTGCTGACCAAGGAATTATTTACATCGATGCTCTGGAAGATCAAGAACCTTTAAATGAACTGGAGGATATTGAAATATGTGCTGATGAGTTTATTGAAATTGAATTTACGGGGTCCTATGATTCGCTTTTCTGGACAATAGCCTCTACTGGTGAACAATTTGATATCCCTAGCATAGAAATTAGTACGCCCCAAGATGAGCAAGTATTTTTAGAAGTATTCTCGGGAGGATGTCAGTTGTTTGATACCATGAATATCGATGTTCAATTAATTTCAGTAAATACTGATCCAAATACCTACATGATTCAACTTGGTGAATCCATTGAACTAAACGCCAGCGGTGCTGATTTTTATCTTTGGAAACCTGAAAATTTAATTGACCTCAATGGAATACCAAATCCTGTAGTTACACCAAATGTTACAACTACTTTTATTGTAGAAGGAATTAATGACTTCGGATGTAGGGACACTGCTTCCATATTAGTTATTGTAAATTCGCAGAATTGGGCTCCGACCTTGTTTACTCCAAATGGCGATGGTAAAAATGATTTCTTTAGAATTTATGGAACCTATTTTCCAAAGGATCTTGATTTCTTCATTTATAATCGAACTGGACAGTTAGTTTTTCAAACTGATAATTCAGCTGCAATTGCTGGAAATGGTTGGAATGGAACCAAGGATGGAAAAGAGCAGCCAACGGGAGTATACTTTTGGAAAATTAATGGTACTTCAAATAATGGTGAACCACTATTGATTAATGGTAAAAAAACAGGAGCAGTACATCTAGTGAGGTAAGCTATTGTTTAAAATACAACTACGAACATTGTTGAACAACATAAAAATATTGTATTTGAAGTATTTGATACTTTTATTAGCACTTAGCTTTTCGGTCTCTGTTCAAGCGCAATATTTTCAATTTTCACAATACAATCTAACACCTGCAAGAACCAATATTGCAAATGTGGCAATGGATAATTTCCAAAGGGTAAATTTTATTTATCGAAATCAAAGTACTGCAGGTGATTTTAACATCAACAGTTCTTCTGTATCTTATCAGCGTCCTTTTCGCAAAAAAGGTTCAGGAAAAAGATGGGGAGGATTTGGCTTAGATATACTGGATGACCGCTCTGCAATAAATGGTTTGCTCAATAAGCAAAGAATTAATTGTAGCTGGGCGTTAAATGTCAACACAGCCGAAAATCAATCATTGACGCTAGGTGTTTCCGCTCGAATTAAAACGCAGCGAATTAGTATTGATAAATTAACCACCGGTTCACAATATGTTGCTGGACGAGGGTTTGTACCAGTATTTCCGAAAAATGAAAATATAAATCTTGACAGGAAAACAAGCTTCGGATTAAATGCGAGTATACTTTATCAAAATGTTGATGAAAATGAAAACAGAAAAAATCATTTCGGTCTTTCATTTTTCGACCTCAATGAACCTAGAGAATCCGTTTTCAAAAACGACAAATTAAGATTGTCTCCGACGGCTATTTTGGAATTCGGAATGCGCATTTTAAAATCAGATTTATTTCATGCTTACCCTAACGTACTGGTCACTTATTCAGCAAGCAATTTTTTCTTAAATACTGGGGTCACTTGGAATTTAGATTTAACAGACGCTCAAAAACTGAATGCCTTTAATTCAATTTCGGTTCTAACAAACTACGTAATCGGAAGTTACGCCATTGCGGGAATTCAATTGCACAAAGATCAATATACTTTTGGGTTTAGTTATGATATTGGGTTAGGAAAAACAATTGCAGCCAATTCCAGTGCAGTAGAAGTGACCTTTGTCTGGAAGGATCTCATTGAAGTAAAACCGCGGAAGCCTAGAAAGGTTAAGCCAACGAAAATTAAAGACCCAAAAGTAAAGAAAGAGAAAGAGAAAAAGGTAAAGAACAAAAAAGAGAAACCAACCAAAGTCAAAAAGACTAAAGTGAAGAAAGCGAAAGCACCAAAAGTCAAAAAAGAAAAAGAGCAAAAAGAGAAAAAAGAGAAATCGCTAAAGGTTAAATCAACTAAAATTAAAAAGGAGAAAATACCAAAAATTAAAGAGCCAAAGGTTAAAAAAGAAAAAGAACCAAAAATAAAACCAGCTAAAGAACCAAAACCAAAGAAGATCAAAAAGACTAAAATTAAGAAAGAGAAAATATCAAAAGTCAAAACTAAAAAGGAATGGAAAGAGTCAATTGAAAAAGATTCAATTGTAAATAAAGAAGAAATTAAAATCGAGATCACTGAAGAAGAACCAATTGAAAAAGAATTTGAAATATTAGTTCCTATAGAAAAATCTCTGGTTGACACAATTGCTGTACAAGATGAGTCAACAATTGAAAACTTGAACAACCAAGTAATCATCAAGAAAGATTCATTGATCACTTCTGCTGAAGCCGGAAAAATAATTTACAACGCCGTTGAAATTGAAAAAGTAAATATTTCATTCGAATTTGAATTGAACAAATCAGATTTATTAACACCAGTCAAGGAATACCTTGAAGATCTAACAACAATTTTAATTCAAGAAAATTTTTTAAACATAGAAATTATTGGCCACACTGATCGATCTGGATCTGAAGTCTATAATCTAGAACTCTCGGAACGAAGAGCTGAAGCCATTCAAAATTATCTAATCAAATTAGGAATTCCAGCAAATCGGATTTCATCACAAGGAAAAGGAGAAATGGAGCCTATCAAAGGAGCAAGTCCCGAACAAAATCGAAGAGTAGAAATATATATTTTTCGATAATATATAGATGAATCTATGTAATTGCTAAGAATTTAGTGAGTAGATGGAATATTTTAGTTTTCAATCGTTCTAAATGTCAAATTGACTCTAGGACGATTGATTTTTTTGGTTGGTGGCAATCGATGCATCCAATGCTCCTGAGTGGTGCCTTTCATAATCAAGAGACTTCCATGCTCTAAAAATACATCAACCCTTTCTTTTGACTTCTTGTGTTTAAACGAAAATTTTCGTTCTGCTCCTAAACTTACCGAAGCGATGGCTCCATTTTTTTTCAAATCCTTCTCTCCATCACTGTGATAAGCCATTCCTTCAGATCCATCGTGGTACAAATTCAATAAACAAGAATTATAAGTTTCTCCCGATTTGTTTTCAATAATATTTTTCAATTGCAAAAGAGCTGGCGTCCAAGGTAAAGCCTGTTTGGTATTATTAGAGTAGGTATATTCAAAAGGTTTATCTCCATACCAAGCCACCTTTCTTTTTGTAATAATTACTTTTCCAAAAATGTGGGCCTCATCATTTTTCCAAACAATATTATTCAATAGTTCATCGTAAAATTGATCGGCTTCTACTCTATTGAATACCTTACCAAAGTAATTTACAATACCATCTTTATGCAGAATATTTTTTTGTAAACTTGCTGTGCTATTAAATAAATCCATGCTTAACTTGGTGTCAATTCCATATTGTTTTGATGTCCATACATCGTAGCAGCAATCCCCCCGAAGACAGGAACTATAAGTGCCCCGATTAGTGGAATGAAAAGTAAAATTGTAGCGATTAACCCTAAACCCAAAGCTGCAAACTTATGCTTCCAAATAATATTTCTAGACTGCTTGATTTTGAGGCCAAATTGTTCATTGAAATTATCAAAAAATGCATATCCAATAATGTATGCATAAACAAAAAACATCACAAAAGAAGTCAAAAATTTCAAACCGATGATACCTAAAATTACTTTGGTCAATGTCAACAAAACTATACCAGCAATGAAACTTAGTAACATGACCACCAACATTCTTATTTCGGCTTTCCAAAAGTCTTTAAATTTCAAAATACGGCTTTGATTTCTAAGAATATTTAAGGTCTTGACAGAAAAAGAGAAAATTATCACTTCTAAAATAACCATCAACATAAACTTAGTACTCGAAGAAAACATTTCACTCAAAGCAGGTCGTTCAATTGATTCTAAGTCTATCATTTCTGATTGCTGAAGACTTTCCGAAGCAACCGGGACGCCTGCATTTCTTTCAAAAAAAGCGGAAATAAACTCTTGCACATCTCCATACAGTAAATAGGTAAATAGAAACGAGACAGCAATAGCAAACATCAGAAGTGCTTTTTGCTCCTTAATGGCATTCCACAGTTTGTTATCAATCACAAACTGTGGTGTAGCTCTCATCACATCAAAGATGGCTTGGATTTGATAGAATGCTGTATTCTTTGGGATAGCATTGGACATTTTCAAATATAAAACTATTGCCGGATTTTCCAAAGCTAGTATCCTCGATCACTTTTGCCAGGAGAAGTATGAATATCCTAGCATAATAAGCAAAAATAGATCCCTCAAACTATTCAATCTGAGGGATCTAAGTCTAAATACAGACCATCATTAATTGGCTGTTAGCCTATTGAATAATTAGTTTTTTAACAATATGCTGTCCTTCATTAGTAATACTTTTAAAGAAATATACTCCAGGTTCAACATCTAACGAAATCATTTTTTCACTGCGACCTTTCATATTTCCTTGCATCAGAATTTTGCCCTGGAGACTCAACAACTCAAAATTTTCCAGATTTAAAGTTGTTTCTACTTGAACCGAAGTTCTTCTACTTGAAGGATTAGGATAAAGTTGAACCATATGAGAAAGGTTTGGATCATTGGTCCCTAAGCTTCGATCTATGATTATTACTTCGGAGGTTTTCGGACGAGTAGAAATTACCTCTCCTTGATAATTAATCATTTCGACATTTGCTATTTCGAATTCGACCTCTAGATCTGCTCCTCGGTTTCTCAAGATGTCATCTTCCATGATAATTATAAAATCAGCTACTTGACCAAAACCAGATGCATTCATTGAATTAGTTCTTGATATCGCGACATCCAATCGCCCAACGGTAGAAAACTCTTTTTGTACCATAATATATTGATCTATGCCATCACTCATCCAAGAATCAATTGGTGCCAATCGAGCTGAACCATCAACTACGACTTCTGGATCAAAATGTATCGAAAAAGCTAATCCATAAATATCATTCGCCATCGTGTCCATAGTGCCAATTATCAATGGAAGACTTATTGAAATACCAGTTCCAGGAATAGTATCTGTATCCAAGAAAATTGGAATTCCATCTGAAGCTTGATTAACTATACCAGATCGAGAATAAGTCTCTCCCCAGTTTTGAATTATAGCCATGGTATCTGCATAAGTCACAACTCCATCTCCATCACAATCTGCATGTTTTTGATTGCCACTATACCCTTGAATACTATCAGGCCAATCATCGGCTAAATGCCCATAAAAGTCAATATCCATTTCGGTACGCGAAGGCCCATTTTCATCTAGTGTAAGCGCCAATGGCAACAAATCAAAATGATCAACGATCAAATTGGTATCGACATCTCCAGGCCATACACAATCATTGTAAACCGCCACGTTATATTCTTCAATAAAAATTTCATTGTTGGGTCCAGAAAACGCAGCCTCGTAAGTAGTGTTTGTGTCTGGACTAACTCGAATATCATAACAATCGTCACAATCGATATTATTAAAATCTGGATTCACCCATGAAATAAATGTCCAACCAAAAGGATTCACAATATTGATTTCCACGGAGTCTCCTTTACAGATTTGAGCATCGTTAATAATTGATTGGGAAGCATCACAGATAAAAATATTAGCATATTCTTCTTGACAAGTCCCACTTTCATTGGTTACGGTAACGCTATAAATTCCTATGTCTAAATTTAAAAGTTCAGGCTCCGAAGATATAACACCATTGCTCCACGAGTAAGTATTATTGGCAAATGGATTGTTGACATCAAGTACAATAGAACCAAGTGATCCTACTGAAGCGCAGTTGGTAACAATATCGTTAACCATAGTTCCATCTTCAACTATGGCAACATTAGTAATCAAACATCCAAGTGGATCAGTTACCGTTAAGGAATAAGTTCCTGCGGTCAAGCCATCTAGATGCGGAGTTGTTACAAAATTAGACCAATTATAAGTATAATTTGGATTAGAAATTGTCGCTGATAAAATTCCATCACCAGCTCCTACGCACGAAGTTGGATAACTATCAATTTGCAAATCATCTAAATCTGATTCTTGGATGGTAAAATTAACTACGGCAATACATGCATTTACATCTGTAATTGTTACCGTATAAGTTCCTGCGTAAAGTTCACAAAAGCTGCTTACCGGTGGTGCTGTCGGAATAGACCAAGTATATAGATAAGGAGGAATTCCGCCTACAGGAATTATTTCTACACAAGTGCTTGAGTTATTACAAACAAATAAATCGCCATTAATTTCCACTTGAATTGGTGAGCCTATTGAAAAATCCTCAGTGGTCGTACAAATATTATTCGTAACAGCTACACTAAAGTTTCCTGAACTAGTAATTTGAATGGAATCTTCATTTCCAATTATAACTCCGTTTTCATCATACCAAGTAATAAAGTAAGGTCCATTTGTATCTAGTACGTTTACTGACGCCGTATTCAAATCTGGTTGACAAGGATTCTGAGGAGCATTTAATTCGAAATTGATATTTTCATCAATATAAAATGAGTCGATTGATCCGCAAATATTGTCAAAAATTTCAATGTAATATTTTCCAGGCCCCAAGTCCTGAACTTCCGCTTGAAAAGAAAAGGAAGTGCCATCTTCATACATCCAATTGTAAGCAAATGGTGGAGACATATTGATAAAATTAATCGAAGCAGTTCCATTTGATGCTTCACAATTCGAATCTGTGGTATTTACAGTAAAAGAACTTACAATGGACAAGCCTTGATCAATCTCTAATGAATCTATATGAATACATCCATATTCATCTTCGAATTCAGCTAAGTACAATCCACTTCCCACATTGAAGGAATCTCCTATAGAAATCATTCCATTCGGCTCAATCAATGATATCGTATAACTGGCTTGTGGGAAGGTCCAGCCCCCAGAAGGATTTACAGTCAATATATGACCGTTGGAATAAATACAACTGCTGGTATCCACTATTTCAAAGCCAGCAGAGAAGGTTCCACCCCACTCCGCTTTTAACCAAGTAGTTTCACAGAGACTTGGATATCCGATGATAGTCAAAGTATCAATGTTTTCAGGAATTTGATAGACTTCAAAGGTTGGACCAGCCGCAATATTTTGCAACTGAATCAAGCTACCAAAAGCAAATACTTTAATGGAATCTTCATTATTCTGGAGAAAATTCAATGTGAGAATAATTTCCTCAGATGAACAATTTATGGGATCAACTTGGAAGTCTATTTCATAATTCCCGGAACATTGTCCATATCCTGAGAATGAGGAAAAAACAAAAGATAATAAGAAAAGAAATGGTACAATTTTGAAACGCATGGGTCAATTATTTAGGATTAAACTGATAAGCAATTCAAAAATACGCGCTCAATTCTCCTTAAAAAAGTACAATTTTCGCCAATTATATTTTTCAAGAAGCATTTATTATCGAAAATAGTCATTAAATTATGATAAATTGACTCAATTTTATACTTCATGAAAAGTCAGACAATAACGCTTATTGGATATTTATTACCCCAAGAAAGGCTAAAACTTCGCTTATGGCTAGACAATGACCTCCATTGTCCCAGTTTGAAGGTAAGAAAGTTGGGGCACTATATATTGGAAAAGATTAGCGAATTGCAGGTAGGTTTGATAGAAAAAAAAACATTGTTTCACTTTGTTTCTGGGGATATCCCTTATAACGAATTACGCATAAACAATCTGTTGTCTAATTTGCAAGAGGTCGTTCTACAATTTATAACCTTTGTTAGAAGGTCTAATGACCAATTTGCTAACCTCCTCGATCAAAGTTTGGAACTTGTCGATCGGAAAGCAATGCATTTTGTGAAAAGATCTTTACGCAAAATAGATCAAGGAATCCTAGCAAATAGTCAACACAGTTATGAAGCCTTATTTAAAAAGGAGCAAAAGCTTCAATTAGAAGATATTCTACACCTTTCAGAGAAGCCACACGATTACTCTCCCGCTTTGCAACATCAAATGGATACTTTAGATGAATATTACTTAGTTAAAAAATTAAGATTGGCTTGTGAAATGCAAAATAGATCAAGATTGATCAAAGAGCAATATACTATTCGACACCTTAACCATCTGTTACCATTAGTACAAATAACGGCAACATCAAATCCTTGCATTTCACTTTATTTTCTGTGTTTAAAAATGTTAACCAATCGTCGCGATCAAGAATTTGAAAATCTTTTTAAAGAATTAAAAATCTCTTCAGCATTTTTTCCAGAACAAGAATTGCGGGTATTATATGGCTATTTACTCAACTTCGGCATAGATAAAATTAATTCTGGTCAATCAATTTATTATCAAAAAATATTTTCCATTTATGAAGCTATGATCACCTCCAGACTGATATTTTCGAATGAATACATTTCAGAATGGACTTTCAAAAATATTGTAACCACTGGTATTCGAATTAAAAAATATAAATGGACCAAAGATTTTATTGAACGTTACAAAGCCAATTTACCGCAAAAAGATTACGACAATGCGGTGGCCTACAACTTAGCCAGCTTATACTTTGCCGAAAATGATTATTCAGCATCTTTGCAAACCTTGCTTGGTGTAGAATTTACCGATGCCACCTATTTCATCGGCGCAAAAATAATTCAACTTAAGTCCTATTATATACTTAAGGAATCTGAGGCATTCTTTTCACTTATCGATTCCTTCAAAAAATACGTTTCAAGGAATAAAAAGCTCTCAGCAAACAAAATTTTATCAAATCAGAATTTTCTAAGCATGGCTCGAAAACTTTACAAACTTAGAAGCACTAAAAAACTTATTACCAAAAAAAGTTGGGATCAAAAGTCTAAAGACTTTGGTAGAAAATTGGAAAAACTTTCTCCAATAGCTAACAAAGATTGGTTAAAAACTTGTTATGATGAATTAAACTAAGCATTGATCACCTTCAATGTTTTCTCCTAATCCCCTATTTTCAATATGATCTTTCCTTTGTTCTTATTGTCCTCCATGAATTGATGAGCCTTTCCTACATCATTCCAGTCAAAAACTCGATCAACCACTGGTTTCAAATCCCCTGTTTCAAATTTATCAAAGGTAAGCTCCAGCATCCCTTTTGTTAACTTCGATTTATAGGTATGGCTTCTAGATCTCAGAGTGGTGCCAATGATGCGGGCACGACGACGAAGTATGTTTACCAAATTCACTTCACTGACCTGAATCCCTCCCATTGTAGCCAACATGACTAATCTCCCATCTAACGCAATAGCATTCAGATTCTGTTGAAAATAGGCTGCCATTAAAAAATCAAGAATAACATTTACTCCTTTACCATTCGTTTTGTCATTGATAACTTTTGCAAAATCTTCGTTTCGATAATCAATACAATGATCAGCACCTAAGGATTTACATAGTTCGTGCTTTGCTTTCGAAGCTGTTACAAATACTTGTGCTGCACCTAAGGATTTGGCCAATTGGATAGCAGCGGTTCCCACTCCACTAGCTCCTGCATGAATGAGTACTTGTTCTCCAATTTGCAAATTGGAAAGATCTACCAATGCCTGATAAGCTGTTAAAAATACTTCGGGAATAGCAGCGGCTTCCTCAAAAGAAAAACCAGTTGGTATTGGCATTGCTAGGTCTTCATGAATATTTATGAATTGCGCATAACCTCCTCCAGATAACAATCCCATTACGCGATCTCCGATTTCCCATTTGGTAACAGATTCCCCAACGGATACAACCTCCCCTGCCATTTCCAATCCAAGTATTTCACTTGCTCCAGATGGAGGTGGATATTTGCCTTTTCGTTGAAGGGTATCAGCTCGATTCAATGCGGAGCATTTTATTCGAACTAATATTTCTTGAGTTGAAATTTCAGGTTGATCTACATTTCCAACATACAATTCACTTGGCCCTCCAAAATCATGTAAAAGTATTGCTTTCATTGAATATAATTTTGTATTATTGTTGCTATAACCCAAGTGAATTTAAAAAGGTCTCAATTTTAGAATTGTTTTAACTTCATAACTCCGCCATGCATACGCCCAAAATAATCCGACACAAAAATACATTGTGTCAAAACAAAAAAAGTAAAGATACCCAGCAAATATTATCATTGTTGAATTTTGTGGAATACAAACAAACTTTTTTTCCGATCAATAATGACAAAGGTAATTTTCTAATCCCTGCAAATACAATTGAAACGATCATACAAAACGTAAATGGATCAACGGTCCATTGCCAAAACAATCAGATATTTCACTCTTCTCATTCTATAGATTTCTGGAAAAAGTCATTGGATCGTTTTGATCGATTTGTCGAAGATAATCGATGGTTGAGTACAAAGATCATCACGCTTTACAAATCTTCTTGACGCTATATTTCTTGGACATTTCTTAAAATTGTTGCTGAAAAAAAATTAAATTGGCAGTCCCTTCGGCATTTTCTTACTAAATCATTTTAAAATGAATCCAATTCTTAGAAATACATTGGCTTTGTTCGCTGGATTAATGATTGGAGGATTTATAAATGGCGGTATTATTTCTATTAGCGGAAATATGATCCCATTACCTCCTGGTGTTGACCCGTCTGACCCTGAAAGCATAAAAGCGAACATTCATCTATATGAATTCAAACATTTTATTTTTCCTTTTCTAGCTCATGCCTTAGGAGCATTGGTCGGAGGTTTTGTAGCAGCCAAACTAGCCTTTAGCAGCAAATTACAATTGGCATTGGCTGTGGGAGGTTTTTTCCTAATAGGCGGAATAGTCATGGTAATAACTGTGGGAGGACCATTGGCATTTATATTAACCGATTTGATATTGGCCTATATTCCTATGGCTTGGTTAGGAGCAAAGTTAGCCGGAACAAAGAACTAGTCCCATAGATCTGCGAAATAAAAAAGGCGAAGTATTTCTACTTCACCTAGTTGTGACTTTGTTATTGGGGTTCACAAAAAGCCTGGAACCAAGACCAAGATATTGACATAAATAGTCTGGATTCTAATTTAAAGGTAATGAATTGTTATTAACTTAATTGTTTAACAAGAATAATTAACAAAATTATTTTGAAGGAACTAATATTTAATTGCCTACAGGAGCCAATTTGATTACTAGACCATCCATTTCATCTTTTAAATGAAGCTGACAACCAAGTCTGGAATTATCTTCCACAAAAAATGCTTGGTCCAACATGTCCTCTTCATCCTCTGTGGCTTCAGCAAGTTCGTGTTCACTTTGAACATAACAATGACATGTGGAACATAGGGCCATTCCTCCGCAGGTTCCTTCAACAGGTAATTCATAAGCCTTGCAAAGTTCCATGATATTCATATTCATATCAGTAGGAGCTTCCAATTCATGGGCTTTATCTTCACGATCTATGACCGTGACTTTAATCATGCCTTCACTCATGCATTTTCTTTTTCAAATCCAGTTACACCCGTTACAGTGGTATATTTGAAAGACAACTTTTTATCTGGATAAATATGTTTAAAAGCGGATTGCACCATCATCGTGCCTTCATGAAAACCACAAAGAATCAGCTTTAATTTTCCTTCGTAAGTATTGATATCTCCTATTGCGTATATCCCTGGAATGTTGGTACTATAATCTTTGGTATCTACCTCGATCGCATTCTTAGTGATATTCAAACCCCATTCAGCAATTGGTCCCAACTTTGGAGAAAGTCCAAACAACGGCACAAAATGATCGGTATTGATATTTACAACGCCTTCCGTTTTATGCTTGATTTCTATGCTTTCAAGTTTGTCATTTCCTTTAAGACCTGTTACCTGAGCTTCGGTCACCAAGTTGATTTTACCAGCTTTTGCCAGTTCCATTACTTTTTCTACAGAATCCAAAGCACCTCTAAATTGTGTTCTTCTATGGACCAAAGTCAACTCACTGGTCATTTCCGCCAAAAAGATCGTCCAATCCAGGGCAGAATCACCTCCACCCGCAATGACCACTTTTTTTCCTCTATAGAATTCAGGATCCTTAATGATATATTCTATCCCCTTATCTTCAAACTCAGCTATATTTGAAATAGGCGGTTTTCTTGGTTCAAAACAACCCAAACCTCCCGCGATTGCGATCACTGGCGCCTTTATTTTAGTTCCACGACTCGTAGTCAAAACAAAGTCTCCATCTGCATCTTTTTCTATCGTTTCTGCTCTTTCGCCCAATGTAAACTGCGGATCAAAAGGCTTGATTTGCTCCATCAGATTGTCAATCAATTCACCAGCTAAAACAGAAGGATACCCAGGAATATCATAAATTGGCTTCTTAGGATATATTTCCGTCAATTGACCACCAGGTTGCGGCAAAGAATCTACTAAATGGCACTTCAACTTTAAAAGTCCGGCTTCAAACACGGTAAAAAGTCCTACCGGACCAGCTCCGATGATAAGGATATCTGTTTTATTCATTGTCATAATTGGGCGCAAAAATACCGCTATTTCAATTGTAAAACAGCGTTCTTTTCAGAAAGTTTTGATAAGGAGAAAACATTGATTGTGACCTAAGCGCCAATAAACTTGGCAGGTCTTCTCTCTACGAAAGCTGTAGCTCCTTCTTTGAAATCAGCTGTAGCTGCAAATTCTCCAAAAGCTTTCCATTCCAATTCAAAGCCATCAGCATTTTTATCAAAATAGCTATTCATTAAGCTTATAGACTTGGCTACCGCTATTGGTCCCTTGGTACTTATTTTTTCGATAATTTCCTTTGCTTTTTCAACTTCTTGGCCGACTTCTACCACGTGGTTTACCAAACCTAATTGCTTCGCTTCATCCGCCTTGATCATATCTCCTGTAAGAATCAACTCAATCGCCTTTCCTTTTCCAATTAGCTGAATCAATCTTTGAGTTCCACCATAACCGGGAACGATTCCTAAATTCACCTCAGGTTGTCCAAATTTTGATTTGTCAGTAGCAATCCTCATGTGACAAGACATGGCCAATTCACAACCGCCTCCTAGCGTAAATCCGTTTATCGCTGCAATCACCGGTACAGACATTCTTTCGATATTAAAAAAGATGTTTTGGCCAAATTTTGAAGTTTCAGAAGCTTGAGCAGCATTCAATCCAAGAAGTTCCTTGATATCTGCGCCAGCCACGAATGCTTTTTCACCAGAACCGGTAAGAATAATTCCTTTTATGGTTCCATAGCTTTTATAGTCTTCTTCGAAAAAAGCATGCAGTTCATCCATTGTTTGTTTGTTCAAAGCATTTAGAGCTTTTTCTCGGTTCAAGGTTAGGATGAGGATGCCATTTTGGTTATCGACGAGTAGATTCTGGTAAGACATATTGAGAAAGATTATCCGGTTAGTAATATTTGGCTGCAAAGATAACTTATCCTTTAATTTTTTCCCACCGCTGTTTTAGCAAGAGATTAATATCTGGAGAAATGTTCAAATAGAGAACAGATGGTATATAAAATAGCGAGATGGCTGTTGATCGAATAAGAATATCTATCCAAGCCGTTTCAGTAATCGGGATCCAATAACCAACTATAAAACTCACTAAAGCAATGAGCAATAAAATTATGGTTTGCCTAGTAAATGGTTGAATATTAAATTTTAAATAAATGAATAGTAATTTCAAAATATTATAAAGAACCAAGGAAGAAAAAGTAGCCATCGCAGCTCCTGTAATTCCATACTTTGGAATCAAATAAAGATTTAGAAAAACATTCATTACACCTAACACAATAATAGCCCACATCCCAAAACGATAGTACTTTGAATAGTTGATGATCTGATTGTTTACACTCGTCATTAAATCAATTAGCTTGGCTAAACAAATAAACAATACCACAGAAAAACCTCCGACCAATTCTTCAGGTTTAGACATCATTGAAAACAAATCTTCCACAGAACAAATGATTGCTACAAAAAAGAATAATCCAACTAGTGTTAAATTTGTAGAAGCTTTGCTATAGATTTTTCCAACATTGTCCCAATCTCCATTTTTAATAGCACTGGCAATTATTGGGCTCGATATCTGCATTACAGCCGTTCCTGGTATCATGATGGCAGTTCCAATAAATGCAGCAATCGCATACACTCCATTACTTGTAAAATCAATTAAAGTAGGAATCATGAATTCGTCTATTCTGGTTGCTAATAGACTGCCATAATTTGCCAACAAGCCATAAGTAGCAAATGATCTAATTCGACCTAAACGCTCCGAAGTCAAAAACGCAAAATCCAATTTCCAATTCAAGGCCCCTAAATAGTACAGGTAGAAAAATGTAGCCAATACTGCCAAAGCCCAGTGCGCAACTAATCCCTTGGCCATCCCTTCATAACCGATTACATTGTAAGCCAACAATATGAAAAGAAATGGCAAAGTTATCTTTACCATATTCTGAATCATTGAAGGCACAACAATCTTGTGGTAGTTCGTACTGTAACTTGTCAGGATCTGAAAAACGCTGAAAAATATGGCTAAAGGCAACAGATAAGGCAAGAATTTCTGAAATAAAGGTGATTTTTCTTCATAAAATTCAAAAATTTGCTCCTTGAAAAGAAAAGCCAAGAGAAGGAATATTGCAGCTCCAATAAGATTGGATAGCAGCAAAAATCCTAAAAAGCCTTTCTTATTGTCTCTATTGTCACCAAATTCTTCAAAAAATCTTATCGTTACTGCGGAGAAACCCAGATTTATCATTGGAGCCAACAAAAGCCCAGTTCCTAATAAGAATCGAGCAATTCCATAAGCCTCTTTATCTGTAGGATACAAAAACATCACACTGAGGGCACCAACCCCCACTCCAATGTAGTTGACCAAACTTTGATTTATACTTTGCTTTTGAATTGTCCCCATACAGATTTACAAAGATCGACGTTTTCTCATTGAAGTTTACTTTTCAACACATTTTAAAGGTAAGAAAGGCAAAAAAACGTATTATAATTTTATTTAATAGCTTTGATTCAGAAATTGCCTTAATCTTTTAGAAAAGTGTACGTTTCTAGAACTAAATTGTGTCTTTTTGCGTAGAAAAGTTACAATAGAACAACAGTTAAACCATAATACATATGTTAGATCTTAATGGCCAGTCCATTTTAATCACAGGAGGAACAGGCTCATTCGGGAAAAAATTCGTCGAAACTATATTCTCAAGGTATCCTAAGGTCAAAAGACTAGTTATTTACAGTCGAGATGAATTGAAGCAATTTGAAATGTCTCAGACCTTTTCAAATAGCAAATATCCAGCAATTAGATATTTTATCGGAGATGTAAGAGATGGTGCTCGATTCAAACGTGCTTGCGAAGGAATTGATGTGATCATTCATGCTGCAGCATTGAAACAAGTACCGGCAGCAGAATACAATCCAATGGAGTGTATCAAAACAAATGTACTGGGCGCTCAGAATATTATCGAAGCGGCCATGGATACTAACGTCAAAAAAATAGTAGCGCTTTCCACCGATAAGGCCGCCGCACCAATTAACCTTTATGGAGCGACAAAACTTTGTTCTGATAAACTTTTCGTAGCAGCCAATCGAGTTGTGGGATCAAGAGATTTAACCCTTTCTGTAGTTCGCTATGGAAACGTCATTGGCTCTCGAGGATCTGTAATACCATTTTTTCTGAAGAAAAGGACTGAAGGATTTCTCCCAATAACTCATGCAGACATGACTAGATTTAATATTTCTTTGGCGGATGGTGTAGAAATGGTGATGTATGCATTAGAACATGCTATCGGTGGTGAAATTTTCGTCCCAAAGATTCCATCCTATAGAATTACGGATGTAGCCACTGCAGTAGCGCCTGACTGTGAGCAAAAAATTGTCGGCATACGGCCAGGTGAAAAATTACACGAAGAAATGATCACAACCTCGGATTCAATGAACACTGTTGAGCTCGATAATTACTACGTTATATGCCCAGGAAGTTTTAAATATTCTCCAGAGGATTTAGCGAAAAAATTTAATGGCAAATTAGTGCCGCAAGGTTTCAGCTACAATAGTGGAGAAAACAAGGAATGGCTGACCGTAGAGCAACTTCGAGATCAAATTGTTGAACATGTAGATCCTAATTTTTCAATAAATCCAACGCATGCGTAAGATCCCTTATGGTCGTCAAGATATAAATGAGGAAGATATAAATGCGGTAATCACAGCACTCAAGGACGAGTTGATTACTCAAGGACCTCAAATCGAAATATTCGAAAATAAGTTTGCAGAATATATTGGATGCAAATATGCAGTTGCTGTGGCCAATGGGACAGCCGCTCTGCATCTATGTGCAATGGCCTTAGATGTCAACGAAGATTCTCGAGTCATCACAGCCCCGATAACTTTTACTGCATCAGCAAATTGTATTAGATATTGTGGCGGATCAGTGGACTTTGTTGATATAGATGAAGACAAAGTGGTCCTGGATGTCGAAGCAGTTAGAAAAAAAATTGAAAGCCATCCACCTGGAACTTTTCAAGGTATCGTTCCAATAGACTTCGCTGGTTATCCAGTGGACTTGGAAGCCTTTAGAAAGTTAGCCGATGAACACGGCCTTTGGCTGTTAGAGGATGCCTGTCACGCCCCTGGAGGATTTTTTATCGACAGTAAAGGAGTTCAACAGAATTGTGGGAATGGCAACTATGCAGATTTAGCTATTTTTTCATTTCATCCAGTAAAACACATAGCTTGCGGAGAAGGAGGAATGATCACAACCAACAGCAAAGAACTTTACGATAAATTGTTAATATTAAGAACTCATGGTATTACTCGTCGTCCAGATCTTTTAGAAAAGAATGACGGTGGTTGGTATTATGAAATGCATTCATTGGGATATAATTACCGATTGACTGATTTTCAAGCAGCCCTTGGGGTGAGTCAATTGAAAAGGGCAACTAAGAATATTGAAATTAGAAGGGCAATTGCAAAACGGTATGACATTGCTTTCAAAGATTTCGCTCCGGTTGAAACAATTACTCCCCCTGCAGACAATGGGCATGCCTATCATTTATATGTTATAAAAACCGAAAGAAGGAAAGAGCTATACGATCATTTAAGAGCAAATGGCATCTATGCTCAGATTCATTACATCCCTGTACACACTCAACCCTACTACCGAAACTTATCTACAGAAAAAGTAAACTGTCCAAAGGCAGAATCATATTACGATCAATGCCTTAGTTTACCGATGTTTCCAACTTTAACTTTGGAGGAACAGGAATTTGTAATAGTCATCGTAAAAAAATTCTTTGAATGAAAAATCTCGCAGTCATACCTGCCAGAGGTGGCTCAAAGAGAATTCCTAAAAAAAATATAAAAGACTTTTTAGGCAAACCGATAATTGCTTACTCCATTCAAGCTGCTTTGGATTCCGGACTTTTTGAAGAAATCATGGTATCCACTGATTCAGAAGAGATTAAAGTCGTGGCGGAAAAGTATGGGGCCAAGGTTCCTTTTTTGAGATCCGCAAAGAATGCCGATGATCATGCGACTATTTCAGATGTGATGAGCGAGGTTCTGGATTATTATGATGATAAAAACTTGACTTTTGACAACATTTGTTGTATACTCTCAACAGCTCCTTTCACCACTTGTGAAAAAATTAAAGAAGCTTACAATAAATTATATTCTGGAGATTTTATTTCTATCGTTCCCATTCAAAAATTTAGCTTTCCCATATTGAGAAGTTTGCGGATCAATTCCAATGATCAGTTGGAAATGAATTGGCCTGAGTACTCGAAAACAAGATCACAAGATTTAGAAGAGGCTTTCCATGATGCAGGTCAGTTTTACTGGGCAAAACTTGAAGCCTATCGAACAGAGATGAAGTTTAATTCTTCTAAAACAGGATATATAGAATTCAAAGCAAATGAATCTCAAGATATAGACACAGAAGAAGACTGGAAAATCGCAGAATTAAAATTCAAAATTTTGAAAGAGCCGAAGCCTATTCTATAGATGTTGCTTTTAGGGCTATTCTACGTCATAACTAGACCAAGTATAAAATGAATTTTAAAAAATTAAATTATACTCCAATTTAAAAAATGAAAAAAGACAATTCTATCTTATTAAAACAAGAGTTGCCTATTGCATTCAAGGGTTCTAGAGACTACATCTATGCTTCAGATGTGTTTTCTGGTTTAATAGATGTTTTGAAAAATCATGGCTTTAATGAAATAATTAATATTGACTTTTCTGTACATAATCTATCAAACGTCGGAATTGAGTTAATCATTTATAAAAATCAACTTCCAAGTTCTATTCAAGATTACTTTGCGCAATTAAGATTTGAATCAAACGGCAAAACATATTTTGGAATAGTTAAATCAATTGACAAGAAAATAACGGATCGAACGAATTATGATGAACAAGATATTTTTGAAAATACGGAAATAAATAAAAATGACAATTCTATAACCTTGAGCAATAAATATACAAGTTATTCGAATCTAGAGGCTTTTACGGCTATGAATAAAATTTTGCTTTATTCGGTTAGACCGGATATCAAAGGACAATGGCTATCCGTAAGATTGCAATTAGAAAATTATAAAGATCTTTATTCCAAAAGGGAAAATTACAAAGTAGTTCTTAAGAAGATATTTTCTAACAAATATGCCAAAAGTTCGTTATTTAATAATGATCAAAAAATAGGAAATTTATTTTTCTCTTTAAGAAAGTGACCACAATGGTAGGAATAAAAAATATTGGAGTTTATATACCTGAAGAAAGAATTTCTAATCTAGAGAAGTTAGAAAAATTCGACACAACAGAAGACTTCATTAGCAACAAGATTGGAATTGAAAAGGTTTCATTAAAATTGCCTGATGAAGATGTTTCTGAAATGTGTGTAAAAGCTTTTGAACATCTTAATTCAAAGCAAACTATTGAAAAACAGAATATTAAGGCGTGTATTTTAATTACACAAAACCCAGAGAGTAACATTCCCCACTCTTCTGCTTTACTGCATGATAAATTAGACTTACCGCAAGATTGTGCTTGTTTCGATATTTCACTTGGCTGTTCAGGATATGTTTATGGTTTGTCAGTATTAAAGTCATTCATGCAATCAAATGATATTTCTGAAGCATTGCTTTTCACTTGTGATCCATATTCTAAAATTATGGATTACGAAGATAAAAACACCTCTTTGCTTTTTGGAGATGCAGCAACTGCCACCCATCTCGTAACAGAAAACCCAAACTTTGATATTGAGAAATTTACATTTGGAACATTTGGCAAGGAGAGTCACAACCTAACTGCTGGGATCAATGGAAGTAAACTGGCCATGAATGGCCGAGGAATTTTCAATTTCGTTATTAGAAATATACCCAAAAATATTAAAAAACTTTGCGAGTTAAATGGAATTAACGAAAATGATATAGACGCTTTCGTTTTTCATCAAGGCAGTAAATTTTTAATAGACACCTTGGTTAAAAGAATGAAGGTTGATCCTAATAAAATGAAATTTTCAGCCAAAGACTATGGCAATACAGTTTCAAGTTCAATTCCAATACTTTTGGAGGAACTAGAAATTGAAAAACACAAGACTATCGCAATCAGTGGATTTGGTGTTGGACTTTCTTGGTCTAGCACAATATTAAAAGTAAATTAATAAAATGGAATTAACAGAAAAAAGCTTAAAGGATGTTCTTAAGCAATCCTACAATGGAGATCTAGATGAAATCAAAATGGATAGCGTTTTAAATCAAATTGTAGATTCTCTCGACATGTTGGACTTTTACCTTAACCTAGAGGAAACTTATGAGATCCAAGTACCGGATGAAGATATTGAAAGACTCAAAACTTTCAATGAAATCAAAGCTTATGTCGAGGAAAAGTTGAACTAGATGAAACATCGCATTAAACCTATTTCCGCAAAGACTTTAAATAAAAAAAGTATTGGTAACGCAGAATTTACTGTTGAGTATATTACTTCGTTAGGGTATAGTGATGAATCTACAATTACATTTTATAAGGGCGAAGACTTAGAGGTCATCTCAGGAATTTCAGCAGGAATATTAATTGTAAAAGAGAGTCTACAGGAAAAGATTGTAAACTTTATGGCCACCACTATATTGTTCACAGTTGACCCAATGCTGTTTTTTGCAGAATTGTTAACCGACAATTTCGAAAACTCTTTTACAGACAAAAATACATCGTCATTTGACAATTGTTATATTTCTGAAAACGCTTATATCGAAGATCAAGTTCGTATTGACGCAGGAAGTAAAGTTTATCCAAATGCTACTATTTTAAATTCTACTTCTATCGGAAAGAATTGCGTAATCCAATCCGGAGCAGTTCTAGGTGGAATTGGAATGTCCTATGTGAAAGATGAATTTGAAATATTCCAAAAAATAATTCAATTGGGATTACTAGAAATAGCTAACAATGTCGACATCGGTTGTAACACAACTTTACTAAGAGGTATTTTCGAAAAAACATCAATTGGAGAGGGAACCAAAATTGGTAACAATGTGAATATTGGTCACAATGTTATTGTGGGTAAAAATTGCTACATCTCTTCCGGTGTTGTTATTGGAGGAGCATGTATAATTGGAGATAATTGTTGGATTTCTCCTGGAGTTTCTATTGTCGACCATATCAATATTGGATCAAACTCAAAGATTGGTACCGGAGCCGTTGTATTAAAAGATGTTCTTAGCAACAGTTTTTATCTAGGTAATCCTGCAAGAAAAATCAAAGATATTTAGTTTTGAATCTTGCCTTCATTCAATTTGAAAAATGAAAATAATAGTAGTACAATTTTATTATTCTCCTTTCCTAATTTTCTAACATCATCATTTATGTATAGAACGTAATTAATGACCAGTAAAAAAAAACATGTTCATCAATGCTTTATTCTTGCTGATGCCAATTCTAGGATTGGTACAGGTCATATTATGCGCACATTTATACTTGCCAAAAAACTTGTCAAACTTAATTTTGACGTTGTATATCTTCTTAGTGAAACTTCCGACACAATAAAAGACTGGATTCAAGAAAGAGGCATTAAACATTTTACACTTTCTCCAAATGTGAGGAATAGCGCTGTTGATTTGATTGATTTTCTAACTCCTCTAAAAATAGGAAGGCAACTTCTTCTTTTTGATTCTGACGAACCTGCATTTTACAAAATCGATTACCAGAAAAAATTACGCGAAAATGGAATAGGTCTTACCATGATTACTTTGAGAAATCACTTATTTGATTTAGACATTTTGCACAATCAAAATCCACTAGCATTTGAAAACAATTATAAGATAAATGGTGATGCAAAACAATTGCTAGGATTAAAGTACTTGATAGTTAAAAATCAGTATCAAGAATTATATGAGGCAAGCAAAACTAAAAAAATCAAATCAATAAAAACATTGTTATTGACCTTTGGAGGAGCGGATAGCAAAAGATTGACAACTAGGGTAATTGAAGTTCTGAATCAGCTTCCGGATTCATACTGTTTTAATGTCAACGTGATTGTTGGAGCGCTAAATAAAGACTTAGAACAAATAAAGCAAATAACAAAAGTAACCCAGCATAGCTATACAATCTATCATAATACTCCTGAAATGCCTCGGCTAATGTTTGAATCTGACTTAAGTATAAGCTCAGGAGGATTGACAGTTTGGGAATTAGCAATTTGCAAAACAATTAACTTTTTAATTCCAACTTCTGATCGGGAAATAATGAGTTCTGAATACCTAAAGAAAGAAGAGCTTATTTATCAAAAAGGAAACTGTGAAGAAATCAGAGATCGGGAAATCGCCGAAACGCTTATAAAAATTGTTGATAATCCTAAAGTTGCAGCTGAAATGTGTGAAAGATTTCATCATTTGGTAAATCCGTTTGGTGCCGATTTGTTGGTTAAGGAGATTTCTGATTGGTTTAAAAAATAGGCGTAAGAATTATCATTTTGATACATTCAAATATTATAACTTTGAGCAACAGTATAAATATGAATAGTAAAAAGGAGATAGAAATAGGACCTAGAAAAATTGGTGAAGGGCACCCCTGCTATATAATAGCAGAACTATCTGCTAATCATAATCAGGACTTTGACTTAGCAGTCAAAACAGTAGAAGCCGCAGCAGCTGCAAATGTTGATGCTTTAAAATTACAAACCTACCGCGCAGATACCATTACATTAGACTCTGATCTTCCTCATTTTAAAACAAGAGCAGATAGCAATTGGGCAGGTCAGAAATTCTTTGATCTTTACAAAAAAGCGTATACTCCTTGGGAATGGCAACCTAAGTTGAAAAAAATAGCTGAAGACTTGGGGCTGCAATGTTTCTCTTCTCCTTTCGATGCGACATCAGTTGATTTCCTGGAAGCCATGGATGTTGAAGCTTACAAAATCGCCTCATTCGAAATTACTGACATTCCTTTGATTGAACTCGTAGCCTCAAAAGGAAAACCGGTAATAATTTCTACAGGAATCGCTGCTGAGGCCGATATTGAATTGGCTTTAGCTGCCTGCAAAAAAATGGGAAATGATCAAATTGCATTGCTGAAATGTACTTCGGCTTACCCCACTCCATTAGAAGACGTTAATCTTCGAGCAATTCCACTTCTTGCTGAAAAATACAATACTGTTGTTGGACTATCGGATCATACCTTAGGATTAACTGTTCCGACAGCATCGGTCGTTTTAGGAGCATCTATCATCGAAAAACATATTATCCTTGACAAAAAACTTGGTGGAGTCGACAGCTCTTTTTCTTTAGACGCACAAGAATTCAAAGAACTGGTTGAGGGTGTCAGAAATACAGAAAAAGCGTTAGGGATTGCAACATTGGAACCAAATGCCAAAATGATTTCCGCGCGTAGATCAACTCGGTCTTTATTTGCGATTACTGAGATAAAAGCTGGAGACACCATTACATCTGAAAACGTAAAATCACTCAGGCCAGGTGTTGGGTTAGCTCCAAAATATTACGAAGAATTGTTGGGTAAAAAAGCCAAAGTAAATATTGCTAAAGGAACTCCAATGGATTGGGAGCTAATCGCCTAATATAATATCTGAATGAAAATACTGCTTTATTCCAATCAAGGTCTAGCCCCTAGACATTTAGGAATCGAATTGGAGACAATTGAAAACCTAAAAGCAGATGGTCATGAACTACATATCCTGAAATGCGATAATCAACTTGAAGGTTGCTTTTTCAATCCTTGTCATAATTTATTAGGTTGTGCAATTTGTGAAACAAGAACACATCGTTTTCATCAAAAAATAGGAGTTGATCAATCTAGGGTTTATAAACTTGAAAAAATAAGTGAAGCCCAGAAATTCGACATTCCTTTTTTCGAGAATATTGACGAACTAATGAACTTCGAATTTGACGGTGTGAATATTGGTCGCGGTGTGGCTTCATCCATAATTTCTTTACGTAGAAATTTTGAAATTTCAAGTCACACGGAAAAAGACTTCATTGCTTTTCAAACGAGAATGGCAATCAATGTTTACTTAAATTTTAAGAAGTATGTGGAATTATTAAATCCAGAAGAAATATATCTATTCAACGGGCGATTTGCTGAATGTCATCCGATTCTTGGATTGGCAAAAAAATATAATCTTAGATTTAAGTCTATGGAAGTTTCTAGTTCCAAAAAAAGATATGAAATCTACGACAATCATTTACCTCACAGCATTGAAAAACGAATCGGCAGATTAGAAAAAATTTGGAATTCAGCAGTGGCAGAAGAACGTATAAAAGTAGCTAAATCATGGTTTGAAAAAAGAAGAGCTGGAACCAATAAAATAGGAATAGTATTTACTGGAGATCAAAACGAAAATGAATTACCAAAAGGGTTCGATAGCAATTTAATGAACATAGCTATTTTTAATTCTTCAGAAGATGAAATGAAGGTAATTGAAGAGTGGCAACATGATATTTTTGAAAACCAAAATCAGGTAATTGAAGAGTTAGTCAAACATTTTGCCAACCATCCCAAAATTCATTTTTATTTGCGTGTCCATCCTAACCTTGGCAAAGTGGACAACGCCCAAAGTAGAGGAATAAAAGTGATGAATTATCCAAATCTCACTATTATTCCTTCTTCGGACTCAGTCGATACTTACGCGCTTATGCAAGCTTGTGATAAAACTATTTCCTTTGGTTCTACAACAGGAATAGAGGCTACTTATTGGGGAAAACCCTCCATCCTATTTGGCAAAAGTTTTTATCAAACCTTAGATTGTGTTTACCATCCAGCGAACTTCCCAGAACTTTTTGAGATTACAGCTAAGCAAAATTTAAAAGCCAAACCTAAAGCCAACACCTACAAACACGCCTTTTATGTTCAAAACTATGGAATACCGTTTAAGCAATTCGAGTATGAGGATAAAAACAATAGCTACTTTCAAGGCGAACACATAAAACGGACTTACCCTAAAACTATATTTACATTTTTTAGATATCTAATAAACTTTAAAAAATGGTTCCGATATACTAAGATTGTAAAAAAGAAAAATCTTTGGAATTCAGATATTCGAAAACTTCGTTAAGTAATCTCGTTCAACAATTTTGCGAATTTTCCAGTGAGATTAATAGATGAATATTCAGCTATGCTTTTCGTCATTGGCTGTTTCAATGACCCATCTTTATATTTGCGATAAAGTTCTTCAAGCGTTGCTCTCATTTTAGTTTTATCATTATAATTAATAGTATAACCCCGTTCAGTTTTGTCAACAATATTGGCTACATCACTGGAAGGTGGACCCAGCGTCAATATCGGACGTTGCGCGGCAAGGTATTCAAAAAACTTTCCTGGAATTCTACCCATCACATTATCCTGTTGATTCAACAACAACAAAAGCACACTGCTAGAACAGGTCTTAAGTAATGCCTCTTGCCTAGGAACAAATCCTTTTATTTTGAAGACTTTTTCGATACCAATGTTCTTGATTTCCTCTACAACAGAATGGTCAACCTGGCCAAACATTTGCAATTCTAAATCATTCGCTAAATCCGGATGAACGTTCATCATGTCACGAACTGTTTCGAATAAGACTTTTGGACAACGGTCTGGACCCAGAATGCCTAGATGACTAATAATAAATTTTTTCTCAACTTCAACTTTCAAATTTTTGAAGTCATCAGGATCAAATCCCCAAGGAATTACCGAGACATTTTTTGCACCGATTTCCTCCAAATCTTTTTTCCAACTATCACTAACAATCGTCATTCGATCAGCGTGCTTGAATGCTTCTTGCTCCAGTCTTTGATGCTTCTTTAGCCCCCAAGAAGTCAAACTTAAGTTATTAAAATAATCTACTTGAGTCCAAGGATCTTGAAAATCGGCAAGCCAAGGAATTCCTGTTTTTTTCTTAAGCAAAGTTGCAATCCTAGTATTACTATGCGGAGGACCATCAGTAAGAATTGCATCAACCCGATTGTTATTTATATATTCCGTTAAGTATTTTACGGAAGGCTTTATCCAAAAAGCTCGAGCATCTGGAATGAAAAAATTTGATCGAATCCAAATCGAGAAGCGATCTAGTAGCGAAGATTTTCCTTCATTGACATATAGAACATTATTGACATTTTCATCTTTTGCCTTTCCTGTCAATTTTTTATACCAACTATGTGGCTCCCAAATTTTTCCTTTATGAACTTCTACACCTTCTGGAATATCCTTAATATTAGAAGGATCATAATTGGGATAATGGGCATCCAGCGCTGTATATATTATCGGTTCCCAACCAAAATCTCTTAAGTATTTGGCTATTTTCAAACACCGCAATACACCTATACCTCCAGAAGGCGGCCAGTAATAGGTAATTATTAGAACTCTTTTTCTTGCAGTACTTGAACTATCCAATGATGATCTAATTAGTATTATATTATCTCTTTTTCTTCTTTTTGGTAGAAGTTGTTTTAGCAACAGGTTTCGCCGTTGCTATTTTAGAAGCGACATATTTTTCACTACTCCATCGTCTACTATTTTCAAAGAACTCCTTTCCAATTAATCCAAGAAAAAGTAGCAATATTAACAGCGATGTTATTAACGAAATGAGTTCTCCTTTTCTAAAAGTTTCGGGTTCAAATTTAAAGTCAATTTCATGTTGACCTAAAGGAATTTTCAAAGCACGTAATGCGTAATTTGCTCTGATATGATCAACTTTTTCTCCATCAATGTATGCATTCCAACCTTTATCTGGACCATACCAAATTTCAGAAAAAACAGCCAACTCATCTGAACTGGTATTACTTTGATAAACTAAGTGATTTGGTTTGTAACTTATTAAATTGATTGAACCATTTCCTGTAGTATTCAAACCAGCTAAATACCCTTCAAATTCATTGTGAATAATAGCTTGCTGTTTGGGATCGAAATTATTCAAGCCATCTATTTCCTCCAAAGGGGTATTTACTTTTTTAACGGAATTGACAAACCAAGCATTTCCTGCTGGATCTGGGAAAGTTTGAACCTGCTGTTGTTGATTTATTACATATTTCGTATTCAACATTCTCAATACCGACTGATTTCCTTTGCTTAAATGTCGATCAATTAAATCCGCATAGCGCTGAAGTTTTGCTGCGTGATACCCACCAATCATCTTATGAAAAAATGCACCAAAGGCATCGTTCCATGGATCCCTACTCATATCCAAAACTCGATAACTTAGGTCGTTGTCCTTTAGTATTTGTAAATCCGCTGGTCGTGGTTTAATATTAGCTTCAGCTTTTGATTTGGGAACAAAATTTGATTCGTTCATGTATTTTTTATCAATTTGCCACAAGTCTCCTATTGATAAAATACCAATTGCTATCATCAAAACATTTGCTTTAATCTTTTCTTTTATAAATGCCCAAATCAATCCTGCGCTTAAAGCAATTAACACAAAAGATCTCAGGGAATCTGATCTTAAGAGAGCTTTTCTATCTAAAAAAATAGCCTCTAGACTATACCCCGCTTGTTCAAGTCTAGCATCTCCTATATGTGACACATTGAAAACTGACGGGCCCACTAAAGCAAAAAATAATGTTAATCCACCTGTAATTCCAAAAGCAATCTTTAGTCCTAAAATTGCCCTACTTTTATCAATATTACCTTTTATAATATCAGACAACACAACCATACCTAAGATTGGAACTACAAATCCTAGGACTGAAACAATACTGTTTGGAGTTCGAAATTTATTGTACAAAGGAAAGTAATCAAACAGTAGTTGGTTCAATATGGCAAAATTCTTTCCCATCGACATTAACATTAGGATCACTGCCGAAATACCTAGCCACCACTTCATGGGTCCTTTTATGAGGATCAAACCAAGTATGAATAAAAAACAGAAAATTGCACCAAAATAAAATGGGCCACCGGTAGAGTTTAAACTTCCCCAATACATCGGAGCTCTAAAATCATTTCCGAGGTTAGCTCCCTTTTTTCTTAAATCTTTATAAAGTGCAGAGTCTTTTCCCAACGATTCTCCAGCAGATCCACCAACAACTCTCGGTATGATTCCAGCGAATAAATCCAAAAATCCGTTACTCCATTGCATTGCATAATCCCATTGCAATCCTTTCGTTTCAGAAGAACTTTTAGGAGTGTCCGATTGACTCACAAGAATTGGATCTCCCCTCATCGTATCTTTACTATACTCATATGTCGACCAAAGTTTTGAAGCGGAGGAAGCGACTCCAATGGCTGTCGCTATAACAAGAAATAATACAGCTTTACCAAATTGAGCCAATTGACCTTTCTTCATTGCATTTATGAATTCAATTATTCCATAAATTGCGAGAACGATAAAAAAGAAATAGGTCATTTGAATGTGATTTCCATACAAATTGAGACCAAGACCAGCGGCAAATACAATGGCTCCTTTGACATAATTGTTTCTAAAGCACATGAACATACCCATTGCAATCAAACCAAAAAATGCAAACACCCGAAGTTTGGACATATGACCAGCGCTAAGCAAAAGCATATTTCCGGTAGAAAAAGAAAAAGCCAGTGCACCAATTATTCCGAGCCAAGGATTAACTCCAAGAAAGATCAACATCGCATAGAAGGAAACACACATTCCAAAGAAATATCCAATGGGCCTAGAGATGCCCAATTGATTTACCTTTTCCAAATGTTTTAATTGATTACTTGGTTGTCCGGCTTCGATCTGATAAGCGGGCATTCCGCCGAAAATGGAGTTGGTCCACCAACTTCGCTCACCCGTCGTTTTCCTCAAATTGTTGATCTCCTCTCCATAAGCGTGAGATGAAACAATGTCATGAGCTTCCAACACTTTGCCTTGTGTTTGAGGAATAAAGTACATAACTGGAACTAGAAGAAAAATAATTCCGGCTACAACATGGGGCATAATCTTAGAAACCAAAGTGCTATTAGACATAGTGTACTGTTTAATGAAGTCTTTCCACAAAAATAATCTTTTCAGGCCGCAATTAGCCTTTAATTCAGATTGTATTCTGTCTTTTTTCTAAAGATATTATAGCCTTTTCATACAAAATAGATTGGCTGCGATTTTTTATTTCGTTTCAACATTTATTTAGTGGCTCAACATTGTTGATTCAGTAATTCTCTATTTAAATTTGGGCGCAGAGATAACAAACAATTGGAATTATGAATATTACGCAGTTGATAGGTTCACTGTTGCTTAGTGCTACACTATACTCTTGTTCGCTAATTCCAGAAACTCAACCAAACGCAAAAATGAACACTAAAATTGACTTTCAAGGCCATCGGGGTGCACGAGGATTACTTCCAGAGAATACTATTCCTGCTTTTTTATTGGCTCTATCATTCCCGGAGATACAAACTTTGGAATTAGATGTTGCCGTTTCTGCGGATAAAAAAGTCATTGTTACTCATGAACCCTATTTTTCTCATCATATCAGTAGTCATCCTGATGGCAGGCCAGTAACTGAGGCGGAGGAAAAGGGGCTGAATATCTATAAAATGACTGTTGAAGAACTTGGGACTTTTGATGTAGGAAAAAGAGGTAACACCAGATTTCCCGATCAGCAACCTTTGGCTGTTGCCAAACCCACTTTATCAGCTATGGTCAAAGCCATTAAGGAGTTTTGCAAGAAAAACGATCGACATTTTCCTTATTTGGATTTAGAAATAAAAAGTAGGCCAGATTACTACGACATCTATTTTCCGCAGCCAGAAAAATTCGTACAATTGGTTATCAATGAACTTTCTGAGCTGGAAATATTGAATAAAACGAATCTGCAGAGTTTTGATGTTAATATTCTTGAATCCATTCATCTGCAAGCGCCAGAGGTATCTACTTCACTCCTTGTGGAACATCCAAAAAGTTTAGAAGAACATCTTTCCACCATTTCATTTAAACCAAACAATTTTTCTCCATATTTTGAATTTGTAACGGAAGATCTAATCAGGAAATGCAGAGCTCTGAACATCAAAGTAGTTCCTTGGACAGTAAATGAATTAAAAGATTTACAGAGAATGGTTGATCTCGAGGTTGATGGAATAATTACCGATTATCCTAACCGAATTCAATTGATTAATTTTACTAAAAACAACTAATCCAATGAAATTATATAGTCTTATTTTCACTGCATTATGCTTCATATTCATTCAATCCTGTAATACTCCTGAAGTAAAACCCAATTTACCGGTAGCGGAAAATTTTGTAGCGCAAAAACCTGGATTCATTCATACCGTTTTCTTTTGGATGAAAGAGGACATTTCAGTCGCCGACCATGAAAAATTCAAAAAAGAACTTGCGAAACTGGAAAAATGTTCTTCAATTCAATCAGTTTACTGGGGACCGCCTGCTATTTCTGAAAGAGATGTTGTAGATAGCAGTTTCGATTATGCTTGGGTGGTTCATTTTAAAAATTCAGCGGATCAAGATGCCTATCAAGTAGATCCCATTCACTTGGCTTTTGTAGAATCTTGTAAAAATTTGTGGGAAAAAGTTCAGGTGTTTGACAATTTCGTTTCTAACTAACAAGTGATTCTTAACATAAAACCTAAGTAAATCCAAGATTAGTGTAGGATTCACCTTAACATTTAAGGGAATTAGGACTACTTTTTTACCAAATCCTTAACTCAGTTCCATGCTACTTTTCTAAGTCTCTGTAGTCTTTTAAGTAACCAAACAGTTATTTGTTATGAAAAAGACAATCTTTTTATTTGCGCTTATTCTAGGAGTGAGTGGATTAGCAGTGGCTCAGACATGTGGAACCGGAAACGGATATAATAATTACGGATACAGTTCTAATGCAGGATATGGTAATGATTATTACTACAATTCTAACAGCCAATTTTTAGGAACAATTACTTCTCGTTGGAGAGGAAACTTTGATCGACACCGTGTTGTGGATGCTCGATTAGCGAAAAATGGACGCAACAAAGTTACAATTGAATATTTCTTTGCCAATGGAGATGTGCTTGAAGTACAGGCGCGAAGAAGAACAGGAAATGCATACGGTCATCACCGAGGAAACGGCGCTCAGCGTGGAAATGGACAGCGCTTCGGAAATAATTACCATTTCAATTCAAACGGAAATCTTCCAAGAGGAGAATTCGAAATCCATTGTGCTTCCATTAATGGAAGAGCCATTCCTATCAATTGTGGAACGTTAACAGTAGATCGTACTAACGGCAGAAAGTTAAACACACATTTGGATATGGAAGTTAGCCGAAGAGAAAGTTTTAAAGGTACAGTAAGAGTTTTCGATTTTTAAATTGCAAATCGTTGTCTTACGACAACTCACCCGATAAATTAGATATAGTTTCTATGTTCTGTCCCGGTCTAGGTCAACTAGGTCGGGACATTTTTCTATCAATATTTAATATTAACTTTTAATTCAATGTTATCTTCCTTTTTCTTTTTTAGAATAGAACGGTAAACAGCATCCTGCATTTTTCTACGCAGTTGTTTCTTGTTTAAAATTTTATTATTGACTTTAGGATGTACTCGATTGGTATTAAAAATAAAAACCAAATCATACTTCGGATCTACCCAAAACAATGCTCCTGTAAAACCTTTATGCCCGTAACTACTAGAAGATATTTTTCTTGACAAATTACTTTTCTTAGAATTACTTCTTTTGTCAAAAGCCAAACCTCGATGATTACCATAACTCGCTCGAGTAAAAATATCTAAAGTTTTTTCTTCGAGGAATCGAGTTCCGCCATATACTCCTTTATTTAACATTAGTTGTCCTAAAATGGATAAATCCCTTGCGTTTGCGAACAAACCAGCACTGCCTCCAACTCCTCCTTCTAAAGCTGCAGATTCGTCATGGACATATCCGCGCAATTCTTGTAACCGCCAAAATCGATCATGCGCTGTTGGTGCAATTTCAGAGACATCAAATTTGCGAAGGGGTTTATACGCTGTTCTTCTTAAATTTAGTTTTTGATAATAATGTTTATCTAAATATTGGTCTAACGAAAGCTGCGTTTTCTTTTCAAATATGCGCTGTAACAACATAAAATTTACATCACTATATCTAAATTTTTTTCGCTTGGCTGTCAAGTTTTCGACGCGTTGCCAAATACTATCCTTCGAATGAATATTAAAGTAAAAATCCTTTGCGACCTCAATCTGATAGGGGCCAGTTTTTTTATTACTCGTATACGCATTTACATCCGGTCGAATATTCTTAGGATATACAATTGGTACAATTGGCATAGCAGGCTGAATACCAGACCGATGGGTCAGTAAATCCTTAATCGTGACGCGTTTGATTCGACTTTTAGATGAAAGATCCAAGTGTTTGCTAATTCGATCACTGATTTTATAAGTTTTAAGCTCATATTCTCTCATGGCAACTAATGCCGTCCCTGCGACCTTTGAAACAGAAGCAACATCGTAAAGATTATTCCATTTCACAGTCTCTAACTTGGCCGAGTCAAGATGTCCAAAACTTTTTTCGTAAACTAATTTCCCTTCTTTAAGTATGGCGATTTGACACCCCGGAAAAGCACCATCTTTGATTCCTTTCTTCGCAAGTAAATCTAATCGATACAAAATTGTTGGATCCATTCCAACTTCTTTTGCAGTTCCTGTTCTTATTCGCGTAACTTCAGTTTGTAATCCTGATCCAGATATAAAAGTGGAATCAAGCGTCAATGGAAATATTCCTTTAAAAGCCCTTCCTCCAAAGATAAACTCTCCAAGGTAATTTTGAGTTTCCATAGAATTGTCAAAAGCCTGAATTATACTATTTGCCACAGTATCTATTAGGGCTAAATTCCCAGGATTTCCAATATTAATTAATACAGAATTATTAGCTGAAAGAACGTTTTTAATCTTAACTAAAAGTGCGCTATCCCGATCAACATCCAATTCGACATTATTTAAATAAAATAAAACTGGTCGACCTACGAATGCTGCATCATTAAATTCAGTCAATATTTTTTCTCTATCCCACTCAAAAAACTTGGTTCCTGCGTCTGCATAAAATTCAATGCTCTTACCAAATTCAGTCGAAACTGATGCTCCAAATTCAATAATTCTAAATCTTCGTGTTGAATTTTTGATTGGTAGAAAATCATTTCTATTATAAATTAAACTTGGTGCCTCTTCCAATAATTTTTTCTTAATTTGAATAAAATTTTCTGAATTCAAATTGGATATAGCTGTGCTACTTTTCTCAATATCATAACCGTCTGTATCAGTCAACCAAATACGAGCCTTCAATATTTTACGAACCTTATTATCAAGCATACTGCTGGCTACCAAACTGGAATTTATTAATTCTGAAATCGCTCTTTTAGCAACTCTGGGATCAAGACTGGTAATCATTAAATCAACTCCTGTAAGATATGCTCGGGCCAAAGTATTTTCTGAAGACATTTGAGATATTTTTAACCCTTCAAATTCAATCTGCTCACTAAGAAAATTTGAAATAAAATCTGGCTTAATAATATCGGAAGGCTTACCATCAAACAAACTTGTATCAATCACAATTCCATCCAACCCACTTTGAACCAAACTATATAAAGTTCTCCAAGGGTAATTGCGATGAATTAAAGTATCATTCGGATTATATATCTGATCATTGAGAACAGAAAAAGTTAAAGCTTGGTTTTGTTGCCAAGCATTCATCTCGCCAATAGTATTCCTCAATATAGATTCCTCATTATCACTTATAATGCGACCATACGCTGCACTTCCCTTTTTTGCCAAATGAGCAATAGGGCTAATTTTAACCATATTGATCCCCATCTGATGCGCACTACTTGAAGAAAAATCCCAGAAACTTCCAAACCCATTAAAATCTCGATTGGCTAAAAAATTTACTGGATCAGGCAAAGATTCTACATCTGAAAAAGCATTTTGGATAAAAACCGGTTCTTGGATGAAAACAAAAGGAGCAAACATGCCGAATTGAGAAAGGCTGTCTTGCATTTGTATAAAAGCCGAAGAATTGATTTGGTCAACAGCAAAACCAGATATCTTTTTTTTATCTAATAAATCTGGAAGGCGTTCAAAGTTTGAATTTTGCTCATTTCCTTGCCAAATAAATAACTGTCCAATTTTTTCTTCTTGACTCAAATCATTGAGCAATGAATCCACTAAGTCATCATTCACGTCTAAATAAGCAGCGGCCAGCCCATCATGGTCCACACTAACGCGTTCGCAGGAAGAGAAAAGGGTAAAAAACGAAAGAATTAGAATCCAATTTTTAGGCATCAACACATTGTTTTGCAACGATAAGACCAGATTGCATTTCACTCAGGCGCGAACATATTACAATTATTATAAAGATTTAGAGGTTTTGTTAGAAAAGCAAATAGTTAAATGGAAGATGTTTGCAAAGAGCGATTTAAAAAGACTCTCCGAAGGTCAAATAAAGTCCTGAAACTTCTCTTCCAAAAGCATAATCCAACCTCAAATTTATCCCAGCATCCTTCACTAATGGGAATCTGATTCCTGCGCCGTAACTCGGCCAATATCTTTGCTGTGTAAGCTCACTAAAATTTGGACTAACTGTTCCAATTCCCGCGAATACTGCATATGAAAATTTCCAGAATAGAGGCCCTCTAAATTCAGTTTGGGCCATAATCAACACATTATCCCTAAGATATCCTTGATAATAGCTTCTCAATAACTTTGACCCTCCAATAATTGGGTATTCAAAAAACGGAACTTCTCCCCAAATGCTATTTTCAAAGAATTGAAAGCCCAATACATTATGCTCACCAATAGGTATAAACCTTCGGTAATCAACTGATTGTCTCACAAATTTGTATTCAGAGCCCGTTATTTTAGCAGAAAATCTGATACCAACTTCAAGGTAATCACCTTTTTTGGTCCAATAGACTCCATCTCGCCTATCTAAAAGAAAAGTAGGACCAATACTTGAAACCCTTCCTCCTTCAAGTCCAAAAGTATTTTCAGTAAAACTACTTTCTGCGAAAATATCTACGTCAAAGAACCGATAGCTATCAAAAAACCATGAAGCACCCACAAAAATATCATTTTTCAATGCCTTTAGGCCTAAAAGCTGCATCCGTGGGAATTTTGCAGTATAAAAAGATTGATTTCCAGGAATATCTCCAATTCCAAAATATTCATAGATAAAGTCATAATAGCCTAATTCCCCTCGAAGCCTATTACCATTCTTGAAAAATAGGTTAAAGGGTAGGTATGAAAGCAATTGCTTTCTAAAGGTATAGACAGCTCCTATTTGCAAGGATGAAATCTCTTTTGAATCTGGTAGTTTGAAGGCTATAGAGGACCCAGCGCCTAAAGCCAGTTTGGTTTCGGGAGTGTAATAGACTATCGGCAAAATAGAAAATTTGACCTTTTTATCTAAAAAATCAACATCTGTAGTGTCCTGAGCTACAATATTTTGAGAAAAAATAAAAAATATTGGAAAAAAAATCAATACATAGTATCGTCCAAAAACCATTGAAAACAAAGGGTTTTTCATATTTACACAAGGTAATAAAGCTGGTAACAAAAAAAAATATTAATAAAGTTGATGTCCGCCTGTATCTTTTTGAGGTATCTGCATTATGTATATGAAACGGTCTTTATGGCGATTAGCTGATAGGCTTATCTCCACAGCCAATTTGGCTGTGGAGTAAAGCCTTTTTAAGTTGGGGCGCCGAATAGAAAAATTTTTCCTATTTGTCGAATTATCGTAGCCTTGCAAAAAAAGAAGGATGCCTGAGTCCCCTGAGCAAAATCGTTCTAAAGTGTTAAGTAGTAGTGAACTGTTAGAGGAGTGGAAGATTGTTCAAGCAGCTCAAAAAGACGCTAGTGCATTTGGGAAGCTTTATTCCAAGTATTTTCCACAAATTTTCAAGTTTATTTATCGGAGGACTGACAATGAACAACTGACTGGTGATCTCACCGCTCAAGTTTTTTTAAAAGCCCTTCAAAAAATCCACTCCTACTCATATAAAGGTGTTCCGTTTTCAGCTTGGTTGTTTCGAATAGCTTCTAACGAGGTGGTTCAGCACTACAGAGACATCGGCAAAAACAGGATTGTCGCTTTGGAAAACTACCAAGTTAAAGAATTAATTTCTGAGGAAAAGAGCGAATCAAATGAGGAAGACCTCAAACTTATGATTCAGTATCTCGGAGAATTAAAGGAAGAAGAGATCCAACTGATTGAGTTGCGATTTTTTGAGCAAAGACCTTTCAAGGAAATAGCTCAAATTATGGATCTCACTGAAAATAACACTAAAGTAAAAACCTATCGTATTCTGGAAAGACTGCGAAAGAAAATTATTAGTAATTAAAATCAACATAAGTTAACTAATACAAAAAGAACTTCAAGCTTATGGAAAGAAACCGATACAAATTTATTTTTAACCAAACTCCTCCGACTGATAAGCAGATCGCTAATCATATGGATTTTGATGCGCTATTGTCGCAGCATCAGAAATCTAAAACAAAAGGTGGTGTGGTAAAAGTATTGTATTGGTTGGCTCCAATTGCTGCCGCAGCAGCCGTTCTAGGTTGGTTCTTTTTTGGAAACTTAGTGGATGCTTCTTCTCAATATCAAAAAGCAGAACAAGCATATTTCGATCAAAAGCCATTCGTGAATCCACCTATGCCTGAACTGCAGGCCAAATTTGTCTCTCAAAAATTCGATGCTTTTGAAGGTGGTTCTTTTACATACGAAAACGGCTCAACGGTAATCGTTCCAAAATCTGCTTTTGTCAATGAGGATGGAGAAGTTATTGGCGGCGAAGTTGAAATTCTTTACAGAGAATATCATGATTATGTAGATTTCTTCCTTTCGGGAATTCCAATGCATTATGATTCTTCTGGTGTAAGATATCAATTAGAATCCGCTGGAATGATGGAACTTTATGCGGAGCAAAACGGAAAACGCCTAAATGTCGCACCAGGAAAAGAAATTCAAGTAGAGTTAAAGGGTGATGTTCTTGTGGATGCAAATCAGCCAAATAAACTTCCCAATTTTAATATTTATAGATTAAATGTTGAAGATCGCAATTGGGATTACAAAGGAAAAGATAAAATACAATGGGCGGATCAGTTGCCAAAAGTGAAATCAGTTGCTGCAAGTGCTAAAAAAGTATTTGAAATAGAGAAGAAATCTATAGCTTCCGAAAGAACTTCTGCTTTAGAAAGTGTCGAAAAAAACATTCCAAAGCCAAAAATTCCAAGAAGACCATCTCAAACTCGTCCTGATGATTTTACAATTGATTTAGCATTCAATGAATTTGATGATCCTTCACTTGCTGGATTAAAAGAAAAATATGAAGGCTCATTATGGAAGGTTGTAGAAAATGAGCAGACTTTTAGCGCAGAATTGGCAAAGGGAGTTGAATGGGAAGATATGGATTTGAAAAAAATCAATGAGCTTGATTTCGAACTTACTCTTTTCTCTAGTAATAACTCCATCAAAGTTATTGTAAATCCAGTTCTCACTGGTGAAAAATTCATTGAAGCAGAAAACAACTTTAAAATCTCACAGGTTGCTTTTGAGTACCAAATGATTTCTTGGGAAAAAGAAGTAGCATTGGAAAAAGAATCATTGAATCGCAAATATGATGCAATGCTGTTGGCGGCTAATAATGATTATGAAGATACCATTAACGGAGCTAAGAAGAATATGAATACTTCTCTTAAGAGAAAAGTAATCAATCGCTTTACAGCTAACAAATTAGGTATCTGGAATTGCGACTTCCCTACCGAGCCATATAATGCTGAAATTAATGGTCAGTTTGTTGATGATGAGCAGAAAGTTTTAAATGAAAATACAGGATATTTAGTTGATCAAAACAGAAATAGTCTAGCGAAGTTTTACACTACTGATGACACCCCTGTATCTTATGATAGCAAGTCAGCAAACCTGATGTGGATTGTAGCCGAAGATGGAAACATCGCAGTTTTTAAGCCTGAGAATTTTAATAAAATAAAAAATAGTCAAGACTCTTATACATTTAAAATGAATAGAGTTGATAAAAAAATAAATTCAGAAGCGGATTTACGCCGCGTACTTGAATTTTAGGAATAGTGTAAGTCCTATTTTAACTATCCTTTCTTAGATTCCCATCTTTCATAGATGGGAATTTTTTTTTGCCATTGATTAAGATCAACGGATTTATTGATCGAAATCAATTTCTAAATTGATAACCGTCAATGTATTATCACCTTTACATCTGCATCTTTGAATTGTAAATATTCAATAACCATAAAATTATTTATAATGAACAAGATCAGACCTGTAGCAGAAATCATGGTAACCAACCCCATTACTGTTAGCCCAAACGATCAACTAAAGGTGATTTATGAAATTTTTCAAACGGAGAATATTCATCACTTGCCAGTAGTTGTAGGAGATACTTTAGTCGGAATGATAAGTAAGTCAGATCTACTTTTTTTCCTAGATGGAAAGATCTATCAAGATAAGTCTCTATATGCAAACACAATTGAAAAAATTCGTCTGAATAGTTTTAAGGCAAAAGATATTATGACAAAGAATTTAGCCACAATGGAATCTACGGAGCCCATTCGAACGGCAATTAACTTATTTACAATAAATAAATTTCATGCTTTACCAATATTAGAAAATGAGAAGTTAGTGGGCATTGTTACCACATTAGATTTGATTTTCGAATTAGATAAGGAGCCAGTTAGTTTGGCAGATTACAACTAATTAGCGAATAGAATTACTAGGGATTTAGGTTTTCATATAGGTGCTAGATTGATTTCTTGCACCTATTTTATTTAAAAAAGGGAAAGAATACAGGCTATTTAATCTTTCCCTTTTTAAACTTTTATCGAAGTACAATCAACTTTTCAATAGCAGAATTTCCTTGATCATCACTCAACCTCAAGAAGTAAGTTCCAGGAGCAATATTATTCAATTCCATTTGTTCTTGAACATTCATTCCATTAGTTACAATTGATTTGATAAATACACCCCTAATATCATAGAGTCCCAAGTTCAATTCTTTGAATTCCTGAAGTTGTATGTTTACTAAAACATAGTCAGATGTCGGATTAGGAAATACTTTCCAACTATTCAATCCTTCAATGTCAAAGGCTGAAGTCAAATCCAATACAAACGTTTCCGAATAAGTACAACCGTTCGCATCAGTAACATTAACCGTATATGTTCCCAATCCTATGTCATCAATCACGGGGCCTACTTGACCTGTTGACCAATTGTAAGTATATGGAGCTTCCCCTCCAATGACACTGGCCTGAAGCATTCCATCATTTTCGTTACTACTTGGATAAGTAATCCCAAAATTCACATCCATTGTACCAGGACTTTGAATATCGAATTGACTAATGTAGTTGCAACCTGCAGCATCAATAATTTGAACGATGTAACTACCTTCTTCTAGATTTTGCTGATTCAACAAAGTTGATCCATTGCTCCAACTAATTTGATATGGTGGTGTTCCTTCTTGTATTTCAATGTTTATGGAACCATCAGCCATACCTTCACAAGAAACATGTTCAACACTTCCACTGGCTTGAAAAACATTATCACTATTTTCTACAGTAACCGAATTCATCGCAGTACAACCGTTATCATCTGTACTGGTCACCATATAAGTACCAGCTTGCAAGCTGGTAATGCTAGAATTCAATCCCCCATTACTCCATTCGTAACTAATTTGGCCAGTTCCGCCAAATCCTTGGGCAGTGGCCGAAGCCAATCCTCCACAACCTCCATCATTTCCAGTAACATCAACTACAAGTAATTCAGGCTCAGAAATAGTAACATCAATTACGTTTCCACATCCCTGTCCGTCTGAAATTGTTACAGTATAACTTCCTGCTCCAGATGTGATGTTAGATACAACTGAAGGAATTGACCAATTGTAAGTATAGTTCCCTGAACCTCCTATAGGAAGTATTTCTGCAAATCCATCTTGCAAGCCGTTACAAGAGGCCGATGAAGTATTAATATTGTAATCAAGCAAACAACCAGCTCCCTCCATCACGGTAAATGTTTCTTCATAACTACAACCTTGGCCATCTGAAATTGTCACTGTATAATCACCTGCCGCAAGACCACTAATGCTGGCTCCTGACATTGCATTGTCCCAAACAATATTAAGATTACCAACACCACCATTTACTCCATTCAAAGTGATTGTTCCATCATTAATACCCGGTCCGGAAGTTTCTCCTATAGTAAAATTGTTTATTGTAATTCCAGGAACAAAATCTATCATTCCTGATATTGTTGTTTCGCAACCATTTCCATTTATTACTTGAACGGTGTACGGACCAACAGGAAGGGTTACCGTTGGCAAGTTGGGGGCTCCAGCAACAGACCAATTAAAAGTTATTGGCGAAACTGGATTATTTACCAACACCGTGGCTTGTCCTCCCATCATACTACCACAAGGGGCAGCTTGTTCAATATTTGTCGCTGAAAAATCTGAACAATCAACTGCTCCATCACTAACGATATAAGTATCTTCAAAACTACAACCCAATTCATCAGTAATAGTAACAGTATAAGTACCAGCTAGTAATCCTGAAATATTTGGACCAACCATAGCATTGTCCCATGATATATTTAAATTTCCATTTCCACCTGTTATATCACTTAAATCGATGGAACCATCATTCGCTCCAGCGGCAGATGTTGGTGTGATCGTAGAGTTGCCAACATCGATTGCCGGCGTAAATTCTATCTCACCAAAAACAGTTATTTCACAACCATTCCCATTTATTACTTGAACACTATATGGTCCAGTTGGTAGTATTACTTCTGGTGCGTTTGGGGTTCCGGGAAATGACCAATTGTATATTACTGGTTGAATTGGATTTGGAACTTCAACAAAAGCTGTGCCCTCACTCTGTATTCCACAAGGCGCAGGAAGACTAGTTGTACTAGCTGTGAATGTTGAACAATCAACTGCTCCCTCTCCAACTATAAAAGTCTCTTCAAAACTGCAATCTAATTCATCAGTGATTGTAACCGTATACACCCCAGCCAGCAATCCAGAAATATTTGGACCAACCATGGAATTGTCCCATGTTATATTTAGGTTTCCGTTTCCTCCAGTAATATTACTTAATACGATGGAACCGTCACTAGTTCCGGTTGCAGATGTTGGTGTGATCGTTGAATTTCCAACATCGATTGCCGGCGTAAATTCTATCTCACCAAAAACAGTTATTTCACAACCATTCCCATTTATAACTTGAACACTATATGGTCCAGTTGGTAGCATTACTTCTGGTGCGTTTGGGGTTCCGAGAAATGACCAATTGTATATTACTGGTTGAATTGGATTTGGAACTTCAACAAAAGCTGTGCCTTCACTCTGTATTCCACAAGGCGCAGGAGTACTAAAAGTACTGGCTGCAAATGTGGAACAATCGATTGGATCGGCCACAATTTCCACAGAATCTACAAAGCTACATTGATTTATATCTGTGATTGTTACGGTATAAATACCTGCAGTTAATCCAGAAATATCGGGTCCAGAATTTATCGGTTCCCAAGCATAGCTTAGGGTACCTGTTCCTCCAATACCTGTGGCAGAAATAGACCCATCACTCGCTCCTATTACTGATTCATTTACAATAGTGAAAGTTACATCTATTGGATCTGGTTCTAAGATTTCAACTGTTCGAATTAGCTCACAATTATTAGCATCTGTCAGCGTAACCGTGATTGGACCAGTTGGTAATCCTAATACACTTGGGCCATCAGCATTATTTGACCAATTGAAAATATAATTGGGCGTTCCTCCTAAACCGATTGCATTGACCATTCCATCATTAAATCCAGGACAACTTAATGGTGTTGTTTCAATTAAAATATCTAACAATGAACAATCAACTCCATCTGATAGAACTGATACGGAAGTAGAAACTTTACAACCAGTTTCATCTGTAATATCTACATCATACACTCCAGCAGCCAAGTTTGAAATTGAGTTTGTGATTCCATAAGGAACTCCCCAATTAAATGAAAGTATCCCAACACCACCAACCCCGGAAGCTGAAATTGCCCCATCATTTGCTCCTACAACACTTTCATTAGTTACTACAAAACTTGGAATAATTTCAGCTGGTTCGGTTAATTCCACACTATCTTCAAGCGTACACCCGTTTTCATCTTCCAAAGATATCGTATAAACATCGGCAACTAAATTAGAAATTGTTAATCCTGATTGAGCAATATTCCAAGTATGTGAAAGTGCTCCAGCACCCCCAGTAGGTAATGCCGTTATTGAACCGTTTTCATTTCCAAAACAATTGGGAGTAGTCATCTCAAAAGTTACGCCAATTGCGGGTGGTTCATCTACTAAAACATCAAAGAAAGTTTCACAGCCAGCACTGTCAATAATATTTGCGCAATAAGATCCAGGAACTACATTGGTAAGTACAGATCCAGATGGACCATGACACCAATTAACCACATAAGGTTCGGTACCTCCTTGAATGCTAGCTTCAACAACAGCATTGTCATCACCATTACAAAGAATTTTTTCAACAACAACCCCTGCTGCTACAAGTTCGGCAGGTTCTTCAATTTCTTGAGTCAATACAGTGGAACAATCAGCGCCATCAGTTACAGTTACAGAAACATCTCCGGCTGGTAAGGTCAAATGAACATTTCCAAATGCTCCTGGAACCGACCAATTATAAGTGATCGGATTTACACCATTTGCAGTGACTATAGCTGTTCCATTTGATTCACCAAAACAACTAACATCAGTTCCAGCTATTGAACTAATAAAATTGTTACAGTTAAATTCATTGATCGTTACAGAACTAACGAATTCACAACCTTGAGCATCGGTTGCGGTTACCGTGTAAAGACCTGGAGCAAGGTTAGTCAACATTGGGCCAGTTCCATGAATTCCCCAATCATAAGTGAACCCGCCATTTCCTCCTGAAGCAGTTGCAGTTGCAGTACCATCATTTAATCCAATTCCAGTCTCATCAGTCGAACTAATATTTATTGTAATAGCATCCGGCTGAATGATATCAAAATTAAGAATCTGTTCACAACCAGTATTATCAGAAACCGTTACGGTGTAAGGACCTGCAAAAAGATTGGTAGGATTAGATCCTGTTGGAGTTCCTTCCCAACTATAAGTAACAGGATCAATGGCGCCGGTTACTTGTATATCAATTTCTCCAGAAGCAGTTCCTGGACAAATAATATCTGTCTGAGAACCTTGGACGACCAAAGCACTGCAATCGAATGGTTCGACTTCTATATTAATTGTTTCTTGGCAATTATTGGCATCCGTTACTGTCAGACCATAAATTGCTGGTGATAAACCGTTAGCAATATTCGAATTATTGGTAAGATCATGAGGCCAGTCATACAACCAGCCTCCAACTCCTCCTATTGGATTGGCTGTAATTATTCCATCGTTATTACCAGCACCGGTAATCGGTGTTACTGTAAATGGAATAGTGATAACATCAGGTTCGGATATCGTGAAATTTTCAATTATTTCACATCCGCCATCTTCTTTTACCGTTACGGAATAATCTCCGGCACATAAATTTGAAACCGAAACATCATTAAGTCCTCCGATTCCATCACTCCATTCATAAGTGAAATTTCCTGACCCACCATTGATAGAGACAGATGCTGTACCATTACATTGAGCGTTGCAAACCACTGGAGTTAGCGTCACATCCGTTGAAAAAGTACAAGGCCCAGTAATATTTATATTATCGATGTATAGATTATTTCCATAACCAGATTTATTGATAAATGCTACAGTAATATTATCAGGATTACCGAGTACAGAAAGATCAATTGTTACGCTACTCCATTCATTTGGAAATGGATTAAACGGACTTGAATAACTTTGTGTTGTAGACAATGACAATCCGCCATCCCGCAAAACTATTTGATCAAAATTATTTCCGCAGTCTACGCTTACTGCAACAATTAAAGAATCATAATTATTAGTACTGCCTTGTGCATAATAAGCGTAGGCATAATCAAATGTCAAAGTTGTTTCGGTAGGTGAATCAAATTCATAAATTGGGGAAATCAAATAATCCAATTTGCCAACTCCATCGGCTGAGTTATAATTATTAAACCAAACACAAGCATTCGACATTCCATAACCACTGGAATTTGTAGTTCTTTCCCAAACATTCCCGTCGGCATCTGGGTTCCTTGTAATCATTCCATTAGCAGTAGGATTAAAATCAATATCTTCGAATCCTTCTTCCAAGGGTAAAGCTACTGGAGATAAAATAGATGACAAAATGGTCAACGAATCATTTATTAAATTTTCATCAACATTTCCATTTGGAGAATCTATCCAAGTTTGAAAAGTATAGTTCCCTAGAGGTGGAACAAATCCAGTCAACATTACATCTTGTGTTTCACCAGATATAATTGAGCCCGTCCAATTCAAAACTTCAGGAGTATTTGCATCAACTTGATAAGTAATATTCAAAGTTGTAACGGTCTCCAATCCAAAATTTGTTATCGAAATGTTTGGTGTAACTTGAGCATTATCACAGGCCAATTGTCCTGGCGATTTTATTTCAACAGCAGCAACGTCGTAGTCAAAAAACGAACAAACAGCTGTCGCATTATTTGCCAAAAGAATTCTCTCATTTGCCATTGTCGTTCTCATTTCGGCAATTTGATCATTGGTAAATGAATTAACACATTGATCAGGAGAAGCATAATCCATAAAATTTATATACATCGCTTCATTACCACAACTTATATCCCCCGTTGGCCATCCATTAGAACAATTTCCCATCCAGCCCGAAGGGGTATCAATATTAGGAGTATCTGCAAAACCATCATCAGCTGCGCAAGACTCATCATCGAATGGGTGAGGTAATCCTAAGTAATGGCCGGTCTCATGGGTTAAGGTTCCTGATCCCGATTGACCATGACCTGGTCCACCAAACCATCTGTAATCGACTATAGAACCATCTCTAACTTGACCAGCTGAACTTGGGTAATAGGCATAGCCAGTTGTTCCTCCTCCAGCCGTTGTTCCTGGAATAGGTAAAGTCCAAATATTGTAATATTGAAAGGATGGCCATGCAGTAGGAGGCTTAATTTCCGTTTCGATATTGTCATCATTTAAGTCTGATCCTGTCACCTCTAAATTATGCCTTGTAATTCCGTTGGTAGGATTTCCATTCGGATCGATTGAAGCCAAACAAAATTGGATTTCAGCATTGCCAATGAATTCTTGCCAACGTGTTGGGGCCGAAGCAAATGTTGGATTCTCTGCATTAAAGTCTTGATTCAACACATCGATCTGCGCTTGGATTCTTGCCTCAGACAAATTTTCACCAGTTCCAATGACTTCCCCACTATGAATAACATGGACCACGACGGGCACCCGAATAATTGGTGGCAACAGTGATTTTGAATCCATCTTAGCTCTATCAGGCATACTTTTCATAAAATCCTCAAAGTCCTTCTTCATTCTTGGATTCTCATCTAAAAGTTGTTTGACCTTTTGATCAGAATGACATCCTAATCTATGGTTCTTCTGTTGAGCAAAAGTAAAAACGCTGCAAAGTATAGACAGCAATAAGAAAATAGGTTTGGCTAATTTCATTGTTGGTAAATTAATTCTGCTTATAAGACTAGAAAATCGAATGATAGGATGTATGTCGAATTGCCTAAAAATAGCACATATTGCTAGAAAAGTCGCACAAAAAGATCAATAAATAGGTCGGATTGACATTAAAAGTCAAATCTTAATCGCAAATTAATTCGACGAGATGTTAAGTAGTTAGGAATCGCGTATTGACTGTTAAAAACAGTTTTTATCCAAGTCTGAGAAGCTTGGTTTTGTACTTGGAGCAAATTGAACACTTCTAGACTTAGCCAAGACGCACGGGTAAATCTAAGTGGATGGTTGGGCTTTTTAGAAAGCCATGCTTTTTCCCATAAAGCCAAAGAGAAGCCGATATCCACTCTATGATAAGGAGAAAATCGGTAAGTATTTCTAAAAATCTGGTTCGCATCTTTCAAACCAAAAGGCAATCCTGTTCCCACATTTAGGTTCACATGTACTTTGAAATTTTCATTTTTGGGTAAATGATCTTGAAAAACAATACTCACGTTTACCAAACGATCAGTTGGTCTGGCAACATCATTAACTTCCGTTGCTGTAGTGTCCCCGATTTCTCTAGTTAAATGTTGGACGCCATTCAATTTTTCTCTAGCTCGAAGTAATGAAATATTTATCCAACTTTCAGATCCAGGAACAAATTCTCCATTCAATCTAAAGTCCAAGCCAGTAACATATCCAGTAGCATCATTCAGTCCGGAATATCGGATTCGTACATTATCTATTTCATAGGAAACCAAATCCCAAAGGTGCTTATAGTAAGCCTCCATAATCATCCTAAACTTTTTAGGATATCTTTTACCTAAGAAAAAATCACGGGTAAATCCACCTACTAAATGAAGGGACTTTTGCGACTGTAGGTCATTATTTGTTGTTCCGTCAAGACCTCTAAGTTCTCTATAGAAAGGTGGCTGATAATAAAGGCCTCCAGCAAATTTGAAGCTATAGTCCTTTTTCCAACTCAACGGCTTCCAAAGTACTTGTGCCCTAGGGCTGAAAGTAAATTCCTTGTTTAAATCCCAATAAGAAGCCCGCAGTCCGGCGGTGATTCTTGTCTCATATTTTCCTTCCTTCTTCAAGGTATAACTATTCTGAACAAAAGCATTTAACCGATTAGAGGTCAAACTGTTAGCCCTTTTCAGAACTGTTTTTAAAAGTACTTGAGTCGTATCGTAATTCAAAGAGAAACCTGCTGAATCAAGTCGTTCCCATTCCTTGATTTCATCATCGATGGACTCCGATTGGTACTTCAATCCCCATTGTAAAAAATGGGCATTTGAGGCCTCACCTAACTTTGCTTCGCCAGCTTGAAATTCGATTCCTCCTTTATGTTCAACGTTCGTAACATTTGCATCTAATGAATTTCTGACAAACTGATGCTGGGTCCCTGTTCCTAAGACGTTGATAATTTCACCAAAATTTGATGCTCCTAAATTAGTTTGTACTTGGCCGAGTAAATAATCTCCAATAATGTCAATACCTTCGTTTTCTTGAGAGAAATAGGTCGAACCCAGGAACTTCAAGTACAACGGATTTTTTTCTCTATCCGGAAGATAAGTCAAAGAAACCCCGCCCATCGAAGTGGTAAAATCATCAATTTCTTGACCTTCAAAAACAGAAACCAAATTCAGTCCATTTGTAATCAATCCAAACCCAGTAGTCCTACTTTGCGGGACAAAATTGTAGCTTGAAAAGTTATAGTTGCCCATCAAACCTAATTGCCAATTTCTATTGATATCATAAGTGATATAACTCTGAATATCAGCAAAATTTGGAGTATATTCTCCTTGTATATCTAAGGTGCCTAAGAGGTATTTGGTCGTTTTGTATCTTGCTCCAACTAAATATCTAAGCTTTCTATATTTATCTTGGCCAACTCCAAAAGAGCCTTCAATATGAGCTGAACCACCCAGGGCACTCAAGCCAACAGAAGCTCGCAGAGAATCCGGCCTTTTATATTTTATGTCCAAAACCGAGCTTAACTTATCACCATACTTCGCCTCAAATCCTCCAGAAGAAAAACTCAAATCTCGAATTAAATCAATATTTGGGAAGGTCAATCCTTCTTGTTGCCCAGATCTTATCAATTGAGGTCGATAAATCTCAAAATCGTTCACATAAACCAAATTTTCATCATAATTACCTCCCCGAACTTGATATTGAGAAGATAGCTCTCCTCCTGATCCACTGTTGGTTCCTAATGCAATAGAAGGTAAAATAGATTCAAAGTTCCCCGAGGCTGTTGGCAAAAGTTTAAGTTCTTTAACACCCTCTACAACCATTCCGCCCTCATCCAATCTGGTTTCAGTTACAACAACCTCGACATCAGATTCCAAAGGAGCCATGCTTACATCAATTCGCTTTTGAGATCCCATAGCTTGAGGTGTGACTTTAGCTGAAGCCTCCTTATAACCTATTCTGGAATAAATTATCGTAACTTCTGTGTCTGCTGGAATTTCAATTCTATAATTTCCATTGAAAGTAGATTCGACCGCTTTATTGGTACCATCAATATAAACAGTTACAAAATCAATGGGCTCATCACTTAGCCCATCTTTGATGTTTCCAACAACTGAAGTCGAATTCTGAGCAATACAGCATTGCGCAAATAATAGAAAAACGAATATTCTTAAGAAAACGAGTTGTGATTGTTGGATCATAAAGATTGTATAGCTACCCTTAATTAACGGCAATTATGCGATTAGGGTGTCTTTTCCGATGGATTTCATCCGCGAAATGACATCTAGCGGTTGTTCTGCCTTAAAAACAGCCGATCCGGCGACCAAAACTCTTGCACCAGCCTTCAATAACTCTTCTGCATTCTGCAGTCCCACTCCTCCATCGATCTCGATAAGACACTTGCTGTTTTTCTCGTCAATCATCGCTTTCAATTCACGAACTTTCGGCAAGGTTTGATAAATAAATTTTTGACCACCATATCCTGGATTTACTGACATCAAACAAATCAGATCAAGATCTTCCAAAAGATCTTTAACTACGTTTACAGGTGTTCCCGGATTTAAAGCAACTCCAGCTTTTGCTCCAGTAGCTTGTATTTGTTGAATGGTTCTGTGAATATGTGGACAGGCCTCATAATGAACAGTTATTACATCGGCTCCTGCAGCTCTAAATTGTTCGATATATTTTTCTGGTTCTACAATCATTAAATGAACATCAAGTGGCTTTTCGCACAATTCATTCATTCTTTTACAAATATCCATTCCAAAAGAAATATTTGGAACAAATCGGCCATCCATAATGTCCACATGAAGCCAATCTGCCTCACTCAAATTTATCATTGATAAATCCTCCTTGAGGTTTCCAAAATCAGCAGCAAGTACAGAAGGAGCAATTAGATGAGCCATTTATTGATTGTTTTTTCGCAAAAGTAGTCTTTCAATTATACATGAACAATATTCATGCTGTCTAATAATGGTAAGTTTCTATAGCGCATCATCAATTGTATTACGGCAAGGACATCTTTTTCGCAATAAGTCGCAATTCTATCAACATTTCCTTCTTTCCAATAGACTCCTCCTACCTCTGACCCATCTATGTCATCTTTAGGAGAAGGAACATTGAGCAACTTTGTAAGAATTTTGAGTGAAGTATAATTTTTATAATCACCGAATCTCCAGAGTTCCAAAGTATCCAATATGAATTTGGTCTCCCAAGGTTTTTTCCCAGAAATCTTCAAAATCTCCGGAAAAGTTAATCCATGAACTACCATCCTTCGACAAATAAATGGGATGTCAAATTCTCGAAGGTTATGACCGCACATGAAATAAATGTTAGGATCTGGATAATATTGATTCAACATTTTTCCAAATGCAATCAAAAGCTCTTTTTCATCGGCCTGTTTGAATGAAGTCAGCCTTACGTTTAAAGATTTGGTGTCAGAATCTCTTAAAAGAATACCAACTGAAATACAAGCAATTTTTCCAAACTCGCTGAAAATTCCAGCACGATCTTCATAGGTCTTGGAAAGCAATTCATCGTCTAGTATGGGCTCCGATGATCTTGTAATTTGCTTTGTTTTAGTTGCCCAAAGTGCCTTCCAATCGCTGTCGAGTTCATTGTAAGTGGCATGATTAGAAACGGTTTCAATATCTAGAAACAGGACTCTTGTTAACTCAATGGCGTCTAGCATAAGACTCTTTCTTAAATGTTCGAATAGTTCAATCTTTCAAATCGATGGTTAAATATGCAACGAATTGCTCATTTTTTGCATCTATGACAAGGATAATCAGCCATCCTCAAGATTTGAGATATATAAAGATTATATCTAATTTGTCGATCAAACTTTATTGCCCGAACCGATTTTCAAAACGAAACCTTACATAACTAGCTAAAAAGTAAAGAATGAGCTCCAATAGTGATTCCCGACAACGTTTGAGTGCCATAGCCGCCATCGTATTTATCGCCCTCCTGGGCATCATCGCATTTCTTCTTTGGAACAAGTCTCAGTTAGATACTGCCCTTTCCGCTCAAAACGGAGAAATACTTGATAATGAAAGAGTTCAAGTTGAATTAGAAAAACAATACTACGAAGCACTTTCCGAACTAGAATCAATGAAAACAGGCAATGAAGAATTGAATTCCTTGATTGATACCCAAAAAGACGAATTAACAGATCAACGTAATCGAATCAAAAAATTGATTAAAGAAGGTAAATCTGGAAAGTTTCAAATGGATAATGCCCGGCAAGAAATTGCACAATTGAAAAGCCAACTTCAAGTCTATGTTGCCGATGTCAATCAACTCAAAATAGAAAATGAAAGTTTGGTTCAGCAAAATGCACAACTCTCTTCAACCAATCAAAGCCTATCGCAAGATTTGACAAGTTCGAAATCTCAAAATGAATCTTTGGCCGCTGATAAAGAGGTATTGCTTACTGAAAAACAAGGATTGGAAGTTGTTCGGCAAGAACTTTCAGCGGTGGTAACTAAAGCTTCCGTGATACAAGTCATTGACGTTAGCGCTTCTGCTTGGAAAGTTAGAAAAAGTGGGAAACCTGCGAAAACAAAAGTTGCTTCGAAGACTGACCGCTTAAAGGTTTGTTTTACCACGACCTCAAATGCTGTTGCGCCTTCGGGAATTGAAGATTTCTATGTGCGATTGATTAATCCTCTTGGGGAAACTATGGCTATAGAAAATCTGGGATCTGGCGTTCTCAAAACAGCTGAGAAATTGGACCTAAGATATACTCAAATAAAGGATCTCCCTTATGAAAACAATGCCGTAGTCGGATGCTTTCTTTGGGAACCAAACACTCCTTTTAAATCAGGAAGCTACGATATTGAGGTTTTCAACAAGGGATATTTGGCTGGAAAAGGAGAATTTGACCTTAAATAATATACCATTTGAATGAACATTTCTCCATGCTCAATCATTTTAATGCTATGCAAAAGGAGAACGATCAAAATAAAAAAGTGTTAAAGGTCAATCCAATCGATAAAGACAAAATTGCTGAAAACCCTCACTTGTTGCCTTATGCACATACGGTCGGAGGAGCTGTAATAAAACCGATCGATAGAGGAAGGGTCAAAGGTCTGGCGCTAAAAGCAATGTACAAGCAAACCGATCTTCAACTTGATCAAATCAAGGAACAAATTAATCTTCTAGCACAACAAGCCAATAGAATTCAAGATCGGGTAATTATTTCTGAAATGATTTACACTGCACAATGTGGATTCAAACCGAATATTGGCGAAACTTACTATCTGTATACTAAATCCACTGGTGATTATGTTCTTTCAATGGTAGGCCCTAAAGAATGGGGATCAAAAAGTCCTTATGAATATCAAGCCACCGTCAACTTGCTTGCCGATCACACCTGGGATATTCTGGAAAAGAATGGTGAGTTGTAGACTGGACATCAATGAAATATCATTTTTTTACAACACTCTTTTTATTGGGCACTTTGACACTTAATGCTCAGAATGAATCAATTGTGAGTTGGGAAATCGATCAAACTTATGATTTCGGTCTTCTTAAACATCATGAAGCATCATCAATAAAGTTTCCATTCATTAATGTTTCTGATGAGCCTATTACTTTTGACAATGTGCGGGTAAGTTGCGGTTGTACCGCTCCTAGTTATGATTTCGAGCCAATCATGCCAGATTCCACTGGGTACTTAGAAATCGAATTTGATGCCGCCAAATTGGGCTATTTCTACAAAAAAATAAAAGTGTATTTCAGCCATCAAAGAAAAGCAGAGATTCTTTGGATTGAAGGTGAAGTAGAATAATTACCTTCTATCTGTCGATGTTAGTCGTAATTCTATCTAATTCCTAGTCAAAAATCACGATAAGACTGAATATTTGCCAATAATCAACGAACAGCAAAGAAATGAAGAGGAAATCGACCATTAGATTATCTTTGCAACGTTTTTCACAAAAAATTTAGCAGTGAGTATATTGATATTTCTTATTATCTATTATATCCTTTGGTGCGTTACCGCTAAAGGAGTATTCGAAAAAGCAGGAGAGCAAGGAAGCAAAGCCTATATACCTGGTATAAATTTCGCCACTGCTGCAAAGATTGTCGGAAGATCACCGATGTATGCTTTGTGGTTACTTTTTCCAATTGTCAACATCTTTATTCTTGCCGGTCTTAACGTAGATTTGGTTCGATCATTTAGAAGATTGGAACTTGGAGATTCTGCACTTGCAGTAATTTTTGCCCCAATCATTTTTTGGCAAATAGGAAAAAACGAAAATGACAAATATGTTGGTCAAACAGTTGTCTTGGAAAAGGAGTATGCAGATAAAATAAAAACTGCTATCACAGAAGGAGACAAAAGAGCTTACCAAAAATTATCAGCAACCAATCCATATGCGAAATCACAACCAAGAGAATGGGTTGAAGCAATTGTTTTTGCTGTTTTTGCCGCAGCTTTCATCAGAATGTTTTTGATCGAAGCCTATGTGATCCCTACTCCATCCATGGAAGGAAGTTTGCTAGTTGGTGATTTCTTATTCGTTTCTAAAGTGCATTACGGTGTTCGAACTCCAGAGACTGTTTTACAAATCCCATTGTTACACAATCAAATCCCTGTACTTGGTGGAGAATCTTACTTGAAAAAGCCAAAACTGAAATCCAAAAGATTGCCGGCCATTACGCCAGTAAAAAGAAATGATCCTGTGGTCTTTAATTTCCCTGATGGAGATTCTGTTTATGTGACACCTGGAAGAAATTATTCAATCAATGATATTCGATATAATCCTTATGCTAGACGTGCGGTCGGAAATACAAAACTTCGCGTTCGTCCGATGGATAAAAAAGATCATTATATCAAGCGCTGTGTTGGAATTGCCGGAGATGAAATTGAAATAAAAGATCGGCAATTGTTTGTAAATGGAGCTAAAGCTGAAAACCCTACGAAGCTTCAATACAATTATGTTGTAAATACAACAAAGGTTGGATTGAAGGCCAAGTTGATTGATCTAGATATTTTCAAAGGAGACTTAGACTATCATTTGCAAAAAGATAAAGTCTTTGCTTTGAATAATCAGCAAGTCGAATCACTGAAAACTTGGGATCCAAATATTATTATCGAGCGCGATCCTAACCAAACGATCACAGATGGAATGAGATACTATCCTCATGACCCTAAAAATTTCGGAACTTGGAGTAATGATAATTTTGGTCCCGTGAAAATTCCGGCAGCCGGAGAATCAATTGTACTTACGCCAAAGAACATTGCGCTATATGACCGAGCTATTCGAGTCTATGAAGGAAATGAATTGTCAGTAAAAGATGGAAGAGTTTTCATCAATGGCCAACAAACCACTTCTTATACCTTCAAACAAGATTACTATTGGATGATGGGTGACAATCGTCACAACTCTGAAGACAGTAGAATCTGGGGATTTGTACCAGCCGACCATATCGTAGGAAAACCGTTATTTATTTGGTTTTCAACCCAAGATGGTAGTATCTTCAATGGTATTAGATGGCGCCGTCTTTTCAAAGGAGCCAATCAGTTTTAACAATAAAAAGCATTTGACATTCCCAAAAATCGTCCCTAAGCCCAACTAAAAATTGAGCTTAGGGTTTTGTTTTTATTATTAAACGACAAATTTCCATGAGATACCTAATTCTTGCCTTGCTCATGATACCCACCTCATCACTTTTTAGTCAGGTGGAATTTACTGCTAATGATTCAGTTGGTACCTATAGTTATCCTTTTGCCTACGGCACGAATATGGGCTATTACCCCGGGTGGAGAGATAAAAATCTAGCAGATCTTGCTGCAGGCAATCCTGAATTTGGAGTAAAGGGAGTTGGTGTAAACGGAATGCGCCCTGCCCTTTTTGAACACTTTCTAGAATATTACGGCTACGATGTCAGAATTGAAGAATTCGAACATTATCGAAACTTAGGCATTAATTACAACACCGTTTTTGTAGGATATCCTTCTGACGAACATCGGGATCAAACCCAACATTGTGCTTCCCATCCATCAGAAGTTTTTGCAAATTTATATACTCCTATTTGGGACAACGGGGAAAATGGAACTCCCGTTAACGATACCAACTACTATGCCTTGTATCTTTACAAAATGGTAAATCGCTACAAAGATTTTGTGAAGGTCTGGGAAATTTGGAATGAACCGGATTATGATTTTTCTGCAAATGCTTGGAAGCCAGAATCTTTTCCAGAAAGCTGGTGGAATGAAGATCCCGATCCTTGTGATTACGCCCTTTACGCCCCTCCCTCGCATTATATTCGAATGTTGAGAATAAGCTGGGAAGTGATTAAAACCTTTGCTCCTGAAAGCTATGTTGCAGTTGGTGGATTAGGGTATCCCGCGTTTCTTAATATAATATTAAAGAATACAGACAACCCAGAGGACGGATCAGCGAATTCAGAATTTCCTCATTACGGTGGAGCCTATTTTGATATGTTGAGCTATCATTCTTACCCACATATTGATGGTAGCTTACGTGATTGGAACAATGATATAGGAGACTTTGATTACTTCAGACATTCTGATGCCGCTATTGAAGGAATGCTTACTCAAAAAGCAGAATTTGAAGAAGTACTAACTAAGTATGGATACACTGGAACCAATCTCCCTGAAAAACAATGGATCATAACGGAGTGTAATATCCCAAGAAAAGAAATTGACAACTACATAGGCTCAGAAGTTGCACAGATTAATTTTTTAATGAAAGCATTGACAATTAGCCAGAAAGAAGCCATACATCAATTTCATGTTTTCAATCTTGGAGAAAAGAAAACTTATGATGAAGCGGAAAGTGAATACCACACGATGGGCTTGTATCAAAAATTGGAAGGAACGGAGCCTTATCAACAAATAACTAACAAAGCTGGAATTGCATACAAAACCATGAGTGACTTAATTGGTGAATATCGTTTTGATTTTGACAGAACTGCTACGCTCAATTTATCAGACCAAATAGACGGTGCTGCATTTAAAACTCCTGATGGAAAATATCGATATGTCCTTTGGGCGAAAACAACAAAAGATCGTTCTGAAGAAGCTTTAGAAAATTTTGTTTTCCCAACCGAATGGGAAGTCAAAGGAATAAATATCTACAATTGGGATTTTAGTGAAACTGAGCAGTCTCAATTTAAAATTGGCTCAAATATTTTACTGACTGGTGAGCCGGTCATCATTGAAACTTTGGCCGATTTAGGAAATCGAGGCAGCCAATTGTACTTTGAAGTTTACCCCAACCCTTTTCAAGAGGACTTTTTCGTAAATCTATATGTTCCCAAGGATCAACGCGTCAGATTATACGTGGCTGATCAAAAGGGATCTATGATCAATAGATTTTTTGATGGAGAAGAAATTGAAGGCGGACTTTATGAGTTTAAAATTGAAGGAGCCACATCTCCCGGAATGTATTATTGCTTTTTAGAATCCAATTCTTTGATAGAAACCAAGAAGATCGTTAAGCTTTCGTCAAATTGAAATTTGCCTAGTCTGTTCAATTGTTAATTTCTCAACAGAACGCTGCTTTAATCCAAGCAATGCGGTCAATACAAAGTATTTTTTTAGCTTTGATCATGATCAAAAAACTAAGTATAAATTCATTAATTATAGGATGTCTTCTTGCTTTGCTCCCAAGCCTGATTTTTGGGCAGACAATGCCCAAAAATCAGGTCTATGTTTTTCATTTAAACAAAGCGGCTTCCGGAAAATTATTTCTCGAAGATGCTCGTTGGGTTACTAGTTTTAATCCTGATGGTTACAACAATCAACCAGCTTTCATAAATGGTATGTGGCACTTATCTGTTCGTTTGCCGGAATCTGACCAAAATGAAATTGTCGCCTTAGATCTTCCCACTAGAAAATTAACTTGGGTGACCAATACCCCTGAAAGTGAATATAGCCCATCAAAAATTCCTGAAACAACAGGTGAACAATTTTCTGTGGTCAGAGTTGAAGCTGATTCTTCTCAATTGCTTTGGAAATATGATCTGAGTTCCGAATATTCCATGACAAATTTTATTTCGAAAGAAAAAATGGTTGGATATACCCGTTGGCTTAATAATTCCAAAGTAGCATTGTTCCTAGTTGGCGATCCGATCTCGTTAGTAGTAGGTGATTTGGAGACAGAAAAAACGGATTTTATTACCAGCCGAATTGGAAGATCATTGCATAGCAACGAGCAAGAGGAATTATTTTTTACACAAAGAATTACTGAAGGCGCCCCATGGCAATTAAAGAAAATTTCATACGGAGGATTTCGTCCAGAATTAATAACTGTCGCGCCAGGAGAAAATCAAGATTTCTGTCTTTTGGATGATGGAAGTATTCTAATGGGAGCAGGCTCAGTACTTTTTAGATACATGCCCGGAGAATCCACAACTTGGGAATTTATTGCCGACCTTGGTTTATATGGTGCAAAATCGATTTCAAGAATCGCAATTAATAAATACCAAGAAATCGCAATCGTCTTTGACTATTAAAAAAATCAACTTATGCGTTTTGGAATAATCATACTTTTATCTTTTTGCGTAACTGTCTTGTTTGCACAAACGAGTATTAAAAGTGAAATAAATGAATTTAGAGTTGATTATTTAGAAAATTTTAAAACCCATGATTACAGTCCCTTTTATGAATCTCCCGAACAACTAAATGAACTTCGATTTTTTAAAGCAAAATCTAAATTTAAAGTAGTTGCAAAAATCGAATTGACAGAAAAAATTGCCCCAATTCAAATCAAGACTTATTCTGGGAAAGAAAAAACTTTTAAACAATATGCTTGGGCATACTTCGAAATCCAAGGAAAGCAACACAAACTAGCGCTGTATGAAATGTTTGGACAAGGGAAGATTCCTCAGATGAATGATGATCTTTTTGTCCCTTTTAAAGATTTTACAAGCGGCGGCAAGACCTATGGAGGTGGAAGATATATTGATATAAAAAAGTCGTCAATTGATAACGGATTATTAACGATTGATTTTAACAGATGCTACAATCCTTATTGCGCCTATTCCTCTGGATATAATTGTCCAGTTCCTCCAGTGGTAAATCACATACAAAGCAAAATTACCGCAGGTGAAAAAATGTATAATGGTCCTAAAATGAAGCGCCCCAAATAATGCCGATTTATATTGATCAAATAAAAAGAGGTGTTGAAATTACAGAAAACCCGAATCGAATTATTTCTATAGTTCCTTCTATCACAGAATTATTAGATTACCTTCAACTAGAAAATGAAGTGATTGGTGTCACAAAATTTTGCGAACATCCTCCAACTTGGAGAAAATCAAAAACAATTGTTGGAGGAACAAAAATGCTCAAATTCGAAGTGATTGAATCTTGTAATCCAGATCTCATAATCGCCAATAAAGAAGAAAACAATAAAGCGGATATTGAACATTTAGAAAATAAATTTCCAGTTTGGGTAAGTGAAGTAAAAAACTTCAATGACGGCATCAACCTTATAAAAAATCTGGGTACAATAACTGGAAGAATAGACCGAGCAGAAAAATTAATTCAATCAATTAATGTAGCTAAAACTGAACTCAATCAAAAGTTAAAAGATAAACCGAAATACAAGGTCGCTTATTTGATTTGGGAAAAACCAATGATGGCTGCTGGGGGTGATACTTTTATCAACGAAATGATTGAACAAGCCGGTGGCGTAAATGTCTTCAAAAATAGGAAGCGTTATCCTACAATAAGTCCAAATGAGCTGGAATCAGCTAACCCTGATTATGTTTTTTTATCCTCAGAACCTTTTCCCTTTAAAGAAAAACATGTTCAGAGCTACAAAGAAATTTGTCCAACCGCTGTCATTCAACTAGTTGATGGAACTTATTTCTCATGGTATGGCAGCCGAATGTTGCCTGCCATGGAGTATTTTCATAAATTTCAGGATTGAATCTGCTCCCATGCTAAGAATTCTTCTTTTTTCCATTTTAAGCCTTAACACTCAATTTGGGTTTTCACAGTATGTAGACAACTGTAGTGTTGATCAGTTCCTTGTTCAATTGGCTCCAAATACAAATGCAAGGTCCATTGGAATTCCTGCATTAAAAAACTACCGATTGATCCACAAGGGAGCTGAAGTATACTTGATGGAATTCGATGTAAGCCAAACCTCTTTAGAATCTATAAAAGAAGAGCTGGATAAAAATCGACTGGTTATTCATTCTATGAAAAATTGTCGAATGGAAATTCGAAAGACGCCTAACGACTCATTGTTTTTTGATCAATGGTCTTTAGAACGGACAAAGGCTACTCAATTTTGGGATATAGCCCAAGGAATAGTAACTCCCAGTGATGATTCTATTGTAGTAGCCATAATTGATAATGGATATGATCTTGAGCACAAAGATCTAATAGGCAATTATTGGAAAAACAAAGGCGAAATTCCCAATGATGAAATGGACAATGACGGAAATGGATATGCCGATGATTACTTAGGGTTAAATGTTGGAAAGCAAAACGATGATCATAACAAATGGGCTCATGGTACCAATGTTGCAGGCATCATTGGCGCTTCTGGTGACAATGAAATTGGTGTTTCCGGAATGACTTGGGGTGCAAAATTGATGTTGCTTTCGAATGCTATGACCATGGACAGAGCCATAGAGGCGTTTTATTACGTTTATGAACATCGTAAGCTGTACAATGAAACCCAAGGTGAAAAAGGAGCCTTCGTCGTTGCAGTTAGCTATTCCCAAGGGTTTGACTTTAACAAATGTGAAGAATTCCCTCTTTGGGATCAGGCCTTTGATTCTTTAGGAATGGTTGGAGTACTTTCCGTTGGTGCAACTGTAAATGACAATCGAGATATAGATATCGTCGGAGATATTCCTAGTTCATGTGGTTCAGACTATTTATTGACTGTGACACACACCACAAGAACCGACAGATTGGATTCGAAAGCCGGATTTGGAAAAAATACCATTGATCTTGGAGCTCCTGGGTCTAACAATTTGACGAGTTTTCCGGATGACAAATATGACTACTTCACTGGAACTTCAAGTTCAACTCCCCATGTATCAGGGGCGATTGCACTGCTGTATAGCGCTCCATGTATGAATTTCCAATCCACTATAAAGTCCGATCCTAGAGCAGCGGCCTTAGCTGTCAAGCGAAGCATCCTAGATGGAACTGACCCTCAAGCTTCTTTGGCCGGTAAAACCGTCTCTGGCGGAAGGCTTAATGTTTGGGGAGCCTATGAAGAATTGTCTCGAACTTATGGAGAAAATTCAGGATCATTAAGTCTAGCTAATCTTTTTCCAAATCCTTCAAATGGTAAATTTGAACTCGAATTATTGGTTCCAGAACAAGGATTTTATGACTTGGAGATATTTGATAGTGCTGGAAGAGTTATTTTGATAGATCAAATAGATGGATTTTGTTTAGAAGAAAACTACAAACTGGACCTAAGTGATTACATATCAGGATATTATGTTTTAAGAATTTCTTACGGAGAGGAAACTATTATACGTCCAATAATTATTTTCTGATTTATGTAAAAAAGTCTTGGCAAAGAAGCTAAATACCTGTATCTTTGCACCCCGAAAGCCCTCAAAACGTTGAGGATTCGGAAAAAGGTCTCCCCAGACTGTTCTGATGGAGCCTTAAAACTTAAAATTACTGCTTTAGAATATTTGATGAAGTAGGATTTAAAATGGCTTCGTAGCTCAACTGGATAGAGTACTTGACTACGAATCAAGCGGTTGAAGGTTCGAATCCTTCCGAGGTCACTAGAAATTAAAAGAAAGAACGACATGTCAAAAGTCTGTCAACTAACTGGAAAACGTCCGATTACTGGGAACCATGTTTCTCACTCTAATCGTAAGACGAAAAGAAGATTTGAGCCGAATTTGCAGAAGAAGCGCTTCTTCATTCCTGAAACAGGAAAGTGGGTAACAATGAAAGTATCTACAAAAGCAATTCGTATCATTAACAAACTAGGCGTTTTTGCCTATTTGAAGAAATTAGAGCGCGCTGGTGTTGATACTGGTGTGAAACTATAATATTTTAAGCTTAAGCAATTATGGCTAAGAAAAGTAAAGGTAATAGACAGCAAATCATTCTTGAATGCACTGAGCATAAAGCTACTGGGCAAGCAGGAACAAGCCGCTACGTTACAGAAAAGAACAAAAAGAACACTCCTGGAAGATTGGAATTGAAGAAATACAATCCTATCTTAAGAAAGTACACACTTCACAGAGAGATTAAATAATTTTTAAAAGTCTACTATCATGGCTAAAGTATCGAAAAACGCAAGGGTTGGACAAAGAGCAGCAAATGCTGGATCTGGTCGAGACTTTGTAAAAGTTGTTAAAAGTATTAAAGACCCTAAGACTGGAAAGTACACTTACAAAGAAGTGATGATTCACAAAGATGGGGTTAAAGAATTTTTCGCTAAGAAATAATTCTCCTTATTTATGAGGTACACAAGGCTTTCCATTCAATTGGAAGGCCTTTTGTAATTTTAGGTGAGAGATCATTCCAATAGTCAACCCTTCCCCACTCTACATTTCCAGATTTATCATAATTATTACCAGTTTAGAAACTATCTTTACTTTTCGTTGTTCAACACCAATAACACAGATAAGAATGAGTTTTTTCAAGAAATTATTCACAAGAGAAAAAAAAGAAGAATTAGACCAGGGCTTAGAGAAAACCAAAACAGGGATTTTTTCTAAAATCTCTCGTGCAATTGCCGGTAAGGACAAAATTGATGTTGAGGTATTAGATGAGTTGGAAAACATATTAATCAGCTCAGATGTAGGGTTAGACACAACTGTAAAGATCATTGAAAGAATAGAAGCAAGAGTAGCCAAGGACAAATATGTAGGTACATCAGAACTTAACAGCATTCTCAGAAATGAGATTGTAATGATGTTAGCTGAAAATGAAAAGGAAGAACTGGAAGATTGGTTGCCGCCTTCAGCAAAAATGCCCTACATCCTTTTAGTGGTCGGAGTAAACGGTGTAGGAAAAACAACCACCATAGGTAAACTTGCGCATCAACTAACCAAACAGGGTAAAAAAGTAGTACTCGGAGCTGGTGATACTTTCCGAGCTGCTGCAGTAGATCAACTAAAAATTTGGTCTGAACGTGTTGGCTGTGATTTCTTTGATAAAGGAATGAATACAGACCCGGCGGCGGTGGCTTATGAGACTGTTCAATATGCAATTAACAACAACTGTGACGTTGCGATTATAGATACAGCAGGTAGACTGCACAACAAGATTGGTTTGATGAAAGAGCTTACCAAGATTCGAAACAGTGCCGACAAAAAATTGGAAGGAGCGCCGCATGATGTTATGCTCGTTTTGGATGCGACCACTGGACAAAATGCAATCGAACAAGCCAAAGCTTTTACGGCAGCTACAGAAGTTACCACTTTAGCCTTGACCAAGTTAGATGGAACTGCCAAGGGTGGTGTTTGTATCGGAATCAGTGATCAATTCAAAATTCCGATTAGATACATTGGCGTTGGAGAAGGAATTGATCAACTTCAAATTTTCAATAAGAAGGTATTTGTCGAGCGATTATTTGAAAAGTAAATGCGCTCTTTCTTGAAATAAAAAAGCGGTGATTGAAATTCAATCACCGCTTTTTTATTATCCCAACTATTTAATTAATCCAACTTTAGGACTTCTAAGAAAGCTCTTTGTGGGACCTCTACATTACCAATCTGACGCATCTTCTTTTTACCCTTTTTCTGTTTCTCCAAAAGTTTACGCTTACGTGTAATATCACCACCATAACATTTGGCCGTAACATCTTTTCTCAATGCAGATATTGTTTCTCGGGCTACTACCTTTGCTCCAATCGAAGCTTGGATTGCAATTTTAAACTGCTGCCGAGGTAATAACTCTTTTAGTTTTTTACAAATCTTTCTACCGAAAGCTTCAGCCTTCTGTCGGTGTACCAAAGCAGAAAGTGCATCCACGGGATCTCCATTCAATAAAATATCAGATTTAACCAAGTCCGATTGACGATAATCCAACGGAGTATAATCAAAAGAAGCATATCCTCTCGAGATAGATTTCAACCTGTCATAGAAATCGAAAACAATCTCAGCCAAAGGAAGTATGAATGTCATTTCGATCCGAGTAGGGGTCAAATAAGTTTGCTTAGTCATCTCTCCCCTCTTATCCAAACACAAAGTCATAATCGACCCAACGTATTCTGGCTTGGAAATGATCTGAGCTTCAATATATGGTTCTTCAACAAATTCTAACTGAGACGGATCTGGCAAATCTGCCGGAGTTTTTACAATAAACTTTTCACTTCCTTTTTTCTTTGATTTTGCGAAGTACGTAACGTTTGGTACAGTCGTAATAACGTTTTGATTATACTCTCTATCCAATCGCTCTTGAATAATTTCCAAATGTAGCATTCCTAAAAATCCACATCTAAATCCAAAACCTAAAGCAACTGAACTTTCAGGTTCGAAAGTTAAAGAAGCATCATTCAATTGTAGTTTCTCTAATGAATCTCTTAGATCTTCAAAATCATCATTATCTACAGGAAAAATTCCTGCAAAAACCATTGGTTTTACATCTTCAAATCCTTGAATAGCTTCGCTACATGGATTTTCAATTGTTGTAATCGTATCACCAACTTTAATCTCTTTGGATTCTTTGATTCCAGTAATAATATACCCCACATCGCCGCATCCAACTACTTTTTTCTTAACCTGATCCAATTGCAATATTCCTATTTCATCAGCACCATACTCTTTTCCCGTATTAACAAAGCGAACCTTATCCCCTTTTTTCAAAACGCCATTAATTATCTTGAAATAAGCAATTACTCCTCTGAATGAATTGAAAACGGAATCAAAAATTAACGCCTGTAAGGGTGCTTTAGGATCTCCTTTAGGCGCAGGAACTCGATCAACAATAGCATTCATAATTTCTTGAACACCTTCCCCTGTCTTACCACTTGCAAGAATAATTTCTGACGGATCACAACCAATCAAATCTACGACTTGATCAGTAACTTCTTCTATCATGGCAGAATCCATATCGATTTTATTCAATACGGGGATGATCTCCAGATCATGTTCAATCGCCAAATAAAGATTTGAAATTGTTTGCGCTTGAATACCTTGGGTAGCATCAACAATCAGTAGCGCTCCCTCACAAGCAGCAATAGATCTAGATACTTCGTAAGAGAAGTCCACATGACCAGGAGTGTCAATAAGATTAAAAGTATATTTTACTCCATCCGAATGGTCATAATAAAGCTGAATCGCGTGACTTTTGATGGTAATACCGCGCTCTCGCTCGATATCCATATCATCTAATGCCTGATTCTGCATATCCCGTTCTGATATCGTTTTTGTAAATTCTAAAAGACGATCTGAAAGGGTACTTTTCCCATGATCAATATGTGCAATAACACAAAAATTCCTAAACTTCTCCATACTTCACAAATATACGACAAACCCTAGCCAGTTGTTCTTGTAATAATGAGTTTCGGTATTAAAAAATGGCCAGCAGCACTGAATCGTACGCTGACCATAATTGTGTATGAAACTTAATAAAAGAAAACTAGTATTAAGTGATATCAACCCGAAATCAATATCATACCCCTAAGTTACAAGCATAATCAGATTTAATCAAGTCCAGTCCTACCGTCAATTAGTCAAATTCTTGCAAAAAGCGCTAGTTTTTAAAGAAAAACTCAATATTTTCTGCTTTTTGGCAGCAAAAGTAGAATCTTTGCGTTCCATTCTAAGTATCACCAGCAGTTAGAAAGATCTGAATGAATAAATATATATTTCTCTTTTTCGCCATTGTTTTACTCCTTTTCACAAGTTCGTGTCAAAGAGATTCCAGTGAAATTGTAATTGCTGAAATATTGCTATCAGAGGAGCTTAACTTGGCATTCAGAGAACAATTCAAAAACGATGGTTCTGCCGACATCATAGCAAAGATCACTACGACTTCCGAATATGAATGTGACAAGGGCAAACTCAGAACCACGCTTGTCAAAACCAATAGCCGTGAGATCATACTTAACGTAATTGGATTAGACTTTTCAGATCCAGCTGGATGTGAGGGCGAAGATGTTGCTAAGTCGGAAATTAACCTAGGTGATCTTCCGATTGGCGTTGAATTCAATTTACAAATCTTGTTACTAGGGGAATTAAAGACTTCTGGAAGTATTACAAACAACGATAACACAATAAACATTGATCTACCAGAATCAGGTGATAACTCTGTAACTGTTGATCATTTAGAAATCAACAAAGTTCCGCTAGGAAGCGCTTGGGGATTCATAAGCAATGAACAAGAAGTATCTGATACCGCTGCTACCCTATTCATTAATGCAATGGAGAGCTTCGGTAGCCCATTAGAGAACACTGGCATCTATGGAAGTTTCGAAATTGATTTTAGTGGAAATGCTTTGATTCGCGACTTTGAATTACAAGGGAGAACTTCAATTCAAAAAGGATTCGCAATTGCCTTAGAACAAGAATTTAGTGATTTGCAAGAACATGCTGATGACAACTATTGTCCAGAAAATTTTCGCATCCGAATATGGGATACCTTCGGCAATTACTATTACTGCAATTAAAATCTAAAGTTCGAAATTAAATCCTTCTGCTGTAAAAGCTTCGTATTTTTCTTTGTCAAACTTGTATAATCTTGCAGGCCGATGAGCCACTCCCTCCTGAGACTCTTTTAAATCAACGATTAGATTCATTGATAAAATCTTTTTCCTAAAATTCCGCTTGTCTAGATTAACCTCTAAAATAGCTTCATACAAATGCTGTAACTCAGTCAATGTAAACTTGGGAGGCAACAATTCAAACCCAACTGGGTATGAGCGAACGCGACGTTTCAATCGATTAAAACAAGCTTGAAGGATCTCATTGTGATCAAAAGCCAACTCATTTAATTTAGAAACCGAATGCCATTTGATCTCTTCGGCAATAGACGCCGGTTGAAACTGATTATAATCGCCAATTTTGATTAAAGAAAAATAAGCGACTGTAATAACCCTCCCTGATGGGTGACGATCAACTTTTCCAAAAGTATTGACCTGCTCCAAATAAACATTCTTCAAACCAGTAATCTCAAGCAAAACTCTATAAGCCGCATCATCCAAGTCTTCGTCTTGGTATACAAAGTAACCAGGAAGGCCCCATAAGTTGTAAAATGGCTCCTCATTTCTCTTAATAAGCAAGACCTTCAGGTCTCCATCGTCAAATCCAAAGATTACATTATCAACGGTAAACGCAGATTTAAAAAAATTGTCAAGTACTGGCATTGATTTTCGTTTCCAATTAAGTCGAAAATTAGGAATATATGATGGCCTATGCAAGTTCCAAAGCCTACACAACGTCAAAATTGGAAATAAGTAAAAAAACTAGTCCATTTAATGCCACATAACCTTATTTTTGCCTAAAATAAATACGTCTCTACATATCAATCTTAAAACTTATTTTGATGAAAAAAATAATTCTACCTACACTATTGCTGCTTTTGGCAATTTCCGTAAATGCCCAAGTTGTAATCAATGAATTAATGGCTTCCAGTGACTCCTTAAGTAATTTGCCGGATGAATATGGTGAATACGATGATTGGGTTGAGCTATACAATAGTTCTTCTTCAGATTTCGCTTTAGGAGGATACCATATATCTGATGATTCAACAGAACCTTTAAAATGGGAAATTCCTGCGGGAACTACTGTTCCGGGAAATGGATATTTGATCATTTGGACTGACAAGGATGAAAACAATGGCCAAGTTCCATTGCATACTAATTTCAAACTTTCAAGTGGAGGAGAAACCGTTTTGCTTTCCAATAGTACTGGCGCATATGTGGACTCAATTGCTTTTGGACCACAAGTCACCAATCGTACTTTTGCTAGGATTCCAAATGGAACCGGAAATTTTACGGATTGGAATCCTTCATTTGGATTTTCTAATGATGATGTCAGTAGCACAAATAATTTGAACTTAGGTAAATTTTTACTCTACCCTAATCCTTCTACAGATATCATCAACATTCAATTCGATGAATTGCCTGAACCAGAATTACAATTGGAAATAATAAATCTTTCTGGTCAAGTATTTCACACTGAAAGTATAAAAGATTACAAGGCATTAATCAATATTAACCAATTAGGAAAAGGAACTTATTTTCTGAAATTAACTGCTGGGAAAAATACTTTGTTAAGACCTTTCCACAAGTTATAGCAATATATGATTAACTTAATCAGCGACACAGTCACCAAGCCTTCTAAAGAAATGTTACAAGCCATGATGGCCGCAGAAGTTGGTGATGATGTTTTTGGCGAAGATCCAACTATCAATTTACTGCAAGAGAAGGCAGCTGATATGTTTGGAAAAGAGGCAGCTCTTTTTTGCCCATCTGGCACGATGACCAATCAAATCGCGATTAAGACGCACACGCAACCGCTAGATGAAATGATTTGCGACCACTACTCTCATGTGTATCAATATGAGACTGGTGGTTTCGCATTCAATTCTGGAATTTCAGTAGCTTTGATTAAAGGTACGAATGGAAAAATAACCGCGGATCAAGTGGAAGCCGCTATCAAACAAGACTATGACTGGCTACCAAAGTCTAGTCTTGTTGTTTTAGAAAATACTTGCAACAAAGGTGGTGGAAGCTATTATACATTAGACGAAATAGCTCCAATAAAAAAACTCTGTAAGGAAAAAGAACTAAAGTTGCACTTGGATGGTGCCAGACTTTTCAATGCTTTGGTCGAAACCAAAGAATCTACTCAAGAAGTAGGCAATATGTTCGATACCATCAGTATTTGTCTCTCCAAAGGCCTAGGTGCCCCAGTTGGTTCATTGCTTATTGGTTCTGCTTCATTTATAAAACAAGCCCGTCGATTTAGAAAAGTTATGGGAGGAGGAATGAGACAGGCGGGATATTTAGCGGCCGCTGGACTTTATGCATTAAAAAATAATGTTGAAAGATTAAAGATTGATAACAACCGTGCAAAAAGAATTGGAGCACTGCTAGAAGGTCTAAAATTTGTAAAATCCGTTGAGCCTGTAAAATCAAATATTGTAATATTCAATTTAGCTGACGGACTTACAGCGGAAGGTGTTTTAGAATTATTAAAATCAGAAGGAATCATTGCGTCGGCTTTTGGACCTACGACAATACGATTTGTTTTTCATCTGGATATCAGTGAAAAAATGATGGAGGACCTAGTGATAAATTTGGAAAAATTAAATCCTGTAGTTTAAATTCAATTACCCTTCTTCTCTTCGTTTGATTTCATCTCGAATTTCTGCCGCTCTTTCATAATCTTCATCGGCCAAAACTTCATCTAGCATTTTGTTCAAGTCGGTATCAGAGAAACTTGTCAAGGTTGTTTCTTCTTTAGACTTCGGCTTTCGTTTTCTCTTCACCTTTTTAGGAGCATCATCCATTCCCGGTTGGTCCGAATCTTCTAAAATAACTCCTGCGGCATCAAGAATGAATTCGTAAGTATAAATTGGACAATTGAATCTTACTGCCATAGCCAATGCGTCAGAAGTTCTAGAGTCGATTTCTATAAGTTCTCCACCCTTCATACATATCAATCGAGCATAGAAAATTCCATCAAGAAGATTGTTGATGACTACTTCTTGCAATTCAACTTCGAAAGTATCCATTGCATTTTTGAAAAGATCATGAGTTAAAGGGCGATTTGGAGTCATACGTTCCATAGCTACTGCTATAGCCTGAGCCTCAAATCCACCAATTACGATAGGAAGTCTTCTTGAGCCATTTTCCTCTCCTAAAACCACAGCATAATTATGCGACTGCGTAACACTATGAGAAAGTGCGACTATTCCAAGTTCGATTTTTTTCATGTTCTTCTTCTGTTCTTGCTAATATCTCAACGAAATCCGTACCACAACAGTGAAATTTCAATATACTTTTCCTTTTTACTAGGCAGAAACCTGAAAAAACGGAGCATCTCTCTATTTAACGCCAATATCCCATTTATGATACAGCTTATAAAGGTAATATTTTCATATGTACATTAAAGAAATTCGGCATTCTTAATTGTCTAATATGAAAAAAGATTCAGGGCTAAAACAACCCTGAATCTTTTAAATAGCCTTGATATCTTTAGATTACTCCGCCTTGTATGCATTTATTGCGGCAGTCAGCTTAGGAACAACCTCAAAAAGATCTCCAACTACTCCATAGTCAGCTGCCTTGAAAAATGGAGCCTCAGGATCTTTGTTGATAACAACTATAACCTTTGATCGATTGACTCCTGCTAAATGTTGGATCGCTCCACTAATTCCAGCGGCAATGTAAAGATTCGGTCGAATCGCTACTCCTGTCTGACCAACATGCTCATGATGAGGTCTCCAACCTGCGTCTGCTACAGGTCTTGAACAAGCTGTGGTCGCTCCAAGACTTTTCGCCAAATCTTCGATAATTCCCCAGTTTCCAGGTTCTTTCATGCCTCTTCCGGCAGAAACTACCAATTCTGCTTCTGGAAGTGGTACCTCTCCATCAACAGTTTTAGCCTCTAATACCTTTACTCTTGAGGCAGGCACATCAACTGACAATTCTTCTGGAGCAACTGCAGCACCCATTTCTTCAGGAGCTAAACTATTTCCCATTAATGAAAGCACTTTCACTTCTGAAGATAATTCGTAAGTGGCAATGGCCTTTCCAGAGAATACATTTTTATTGACTTTAAAACCTCCTTCTACAGAAGGCAATTGATTAACACCAGCCACAGAGCCAGCTTCTAATCTGATTGCCACTCTTCCTAACAGTGATTTACCAGTTGAAGAATGTCCCATGATGATCACCTTCGCTCCTAATTCCTTGGCGGCATTAGCAATAGCCGCAGCATAAGACTGTGAATCAAAATCATTAAGACCTTCAGCATTAATTTGATAAATCTTTGTTGCGCCATAAACACCTAAGTTATCAACGCCTTCAGCATTGCCAATAACCAATGCAGCACAGGTTGTATTTAATAATTGAGCAGTTTTAGCACCATATGTTATGGCTTCTAAAGTAGCTTTTTTGAATTTTCCTTTTTGTTGTTCCGCAAATACTAATACCATTATGTTTGATTGTAGCTTTTTAAAATTGGATTAAATAACCTTTGCTTCTTCATGCAACAGACGAACCAATTCCGTCATGTTTTCTGGATCCACAAGTTTGACAGATTCCTTAGCATCCGGTAAGGTGTACCCTACTACCTTCGAAGGATCTGAAATTTCAACAGGCGCAACCACATTAAGCGGCTTTCTCTTAGACATCATAATTCCTTTCATGTTTGGAATTCTCTGCTCGGCCAATCCTTTTGAAGCGCTAAGTGTAAACGGAGTAGATACTTCTGCTACTTCGGCTCCGCCCTCTATGTCTCGCGTAATTTTAGCTACATTTCCATCCATTTCAAGATGAGTAGCATAAGAAATAAATGGCATATCCAAAGCTTCAGCAATCATTCCACCAACCTCAGATCCATTGAAATCAATGGTTTCTTTTCCAGTAAGTACCACATCAAATTCTTTATCAGCAGCATACGCAGCAATCTGTTTTGCTACAAAATATGAGGATTTTGGATCCGCATCAATTCGAACTGCATCATCTGCTCCAATTGCAAGACCTTTTCTGATAACAGCATCATTAGCTGAAGTTCCAACATTGATAATGGTAACTGATCCACCAGCGGCTTCTTTCAATTCTAAGGCGCGTACTAAAGCATACCATTCGTCATAAGGATTCATGATAAATTGAACACCTTCTTCGTTGAATTCGGTATCTCCATTAGTGAAAGCTATCTTCGCGGTAGTATCAGGAGTTTTACTGATACAAACAAGTAATTTCATTTAAGTAAAGTTTAGTGATTACGAGGCTTTAAGCAGCCCAAAGATAGCCCTAAACTGAGGGAAAAAGCAAGTTTTAGCGAAAATTCGCTAAAAATGCAACACACTGAATATCAACGATTTTGATTAATTCGAATAACTTTTCTTTAAAAATGGCGCATTTTTTACATCTTTCATCTTATTTAAAAAATAGGTATGTCGAGACTTAAACAATTATTAAATTTTCTATCAGAGGATCCAAAAAATTCTTTTGTTCGCTTTGCCCTAGCTAAGGAATATGAAGGTATGGGAAAAAAGAAAGATGCATTAGCTGCTTATGAATCATTGAGATCTGAAGATCCAGCCTACGTAGGTTTGTACTATCACTATGCTAAACTTTTAGAAACCGAGGAAAGAATTGAAGAGGCTATTGGGATTTATAAAGAAGGAATGGCCCAAGCAAAAAGTCAAGGTGATCAACATGCGCATGGTGAAATGGCTACGGCTTTGTGGGAAATTGAAGATTAACTTCTGACCCGGTATAACCCTCTTTATTTTTTCATGAGATTCACCTATCTTGTACAAAACGCTCCAGAATGAAAACCATTTATTTAATCTTTACATTTTCGATTTTATCAACTTTTGCTTTCGGACAGCATGAATTTCATCCTTCGCAATTGATCGCAGAAATTCAGTCCGATACTCAATTTGAAATAGACAATGGGAATATTGAAATTCGAAATGAAAAGTTCTTTGCACTCAATTCAAAATGGAATTTAAGATCCATTAAACCGCTTGTTAATCCGGGCAATGAAAATAAGAAATCAAGGAAAAGAACTGAGCGATTAGTATTGCTTTCTTTCAACAATCCAATTGATATACTACAAGCCATTTCTGAATACAATGCTTCGGGGATATTTCGACTATTGGAGCCAAACTTCAAAGGGTATGGGGCTGGAATGGCAGGACTGGTTCCAAATGACTGGGGGTATGCCGGCAGACAATGGGGATTATCAAATGATGGCACCTTTAATAATATTTCAGAAGCTGGCGCTGACATTTCCATGGAAAATGCGTGGGAAACATCTACTGGTAACAATTCAACAATAATTTCAATTCTTGATTCTGGTTTGAAATTAGATCATCCAGAATTTGAAAACAGGCTTTGGAACAATTCGGGCGAGACCGACAATAACAACAGTGATGATGACAACAACGGTTATGCTGACGATATCAATGGTTGGGATTTTGTAAACAACGACAATACCCCTGTGGATGACCATGGGCATGGTACCAATGTGACCGGAATAATGGCAGCCACAGGAAATAACAGTATTGGTTATGCCGGGGTTGATTGGAAGGCCAAAATAATGACTGGAAAAATTCTTAATGCCAACAATTCTGGATTTTATTCTAATTGGATTTCAGCAATATACTATTCCGTAGACAACGGCGCGGAAGTGATTAATATGTCTGTAGGAGGACCTGGTTTTTCTGCTTTTATGAAAGATGCTTGTGACTTTGCAGCTGAAAATGATGTTGCAATATTTGTAAGCATGATGAATGTAAATAACAATGATCCTTACTATCCCGCTGCTTATAGTTCAACAATTGCCGTTGGTGCCACCGATACGAATGACGAAAGAGTAAATCCATTTTTTTGGAGTACCACTAGTGGAAGTAATTATGGTAATCACATTGATATTTGTGCTCCCGGAAATTTCATGTACGGCTTATCAAATTCTTCAAATACGAACTATGGTTCTTATTGGGGAGGTACTTCACAAGCTGCTCCCTTGGCTGCAGGTGTCGCATCTATCATGAAAGGTCTTGACCCTTCGCTAACTGTTGAAGAAATTAGAACCATATTAAGAAATACTGCTGATGATCAAGTTGGGAAAACATCTGAAGACACCCCAGGCTGGGATCAATTCCATGGCTCAGGAAGGTTAAACGCGTCTGCTGCTTTAGAATTATTAAATATTCAAGTAAGTACTGATAATCCTAATGCCCAGCAAAATTTCAATATCAATCCAAACCCAATTAATAAAAATGGTTTGATTTCAATTCAATCGAATGATTTTCTTAGCAATGCGAATATTGAAATATTCAACGCTGCAGGAGAATTGATTTCAATTCATCAACATAACTTCTCTTTAGGGAAATTTGAAATCAATGCGCCTAGTATTTTTGGACTATATTTTATTCGAATTTCAACCGAAAACAATAATACTATTACAAAGAAAATATTAGTAACTTCTGAGTGAAATTAGCCCGTAATTCGAGCATTTAAATTTGGATAAACAGTAGCCGCAGTTGTTTGTAATTCACCTTCAAATACCAAAGTTGCTGATCCACTTAACCAAATGTTTTTATAACCTTGATCGGATTTTTCGAAGCGAACATTGAGCATTCCTCCTCTTGTTTGGATGTGAACGGAATTTTTTTCCATATTCTCATCAATACGACTTGCAATAGCAGCCGCTGTTACCCCAGTTCCACAAGAAAAGGTCTCCCCTTCTACTCCTCGCTCGTAAGTTAATACAACAATTTTGTCTTCCTTTTTTTCTACAAAATTCACATTGATGCCTTCTGCTCGGTAAGGCTTTGAATACCGAATAGCCTGTCCATTTTCAACTACATTGATATCATCAACATCTTCCACAAAAGTTACATAATGAGGTGATCCGGTGTTTAGTTCAAAATGCTCATCACCAACTTTTACGGCTGAAACATCAATCATTTCCAATGAGACAATTTCATTTTCATTGATCGTTGCTTTGTGTGGTCCATCAATCGCCAAAAAGGAATATTCTTTAGCAATGATTCCCATTTTTTTCGCAAATGCAACTATACATCTTCCGCCATTTCCGCACATCGAACTTTGATGTCCATCTGAATTATAATAGATCATTTCAAAATCATAATCAGCATGGTTTTTTAAAATAATTAGTCCATCACCTCCGATTCCAAATCTACGATCACAGATAAATTGGATTAACTCGTGTTGATCCAATTTTAGATAGGTAGTCTCTCGCTGATCTATCAAAATGAAATCATTACCGGTGCCATGATATTTGCAGAAAGGTATTGTCATACTTTATTTATCATTTTTCAAAAACTTTGTCAATTGGCATATCTTGTTTGTCAAAACCTGGTGCTGTATTGGTCGTATGATGACGATACCACATTGCTAGTACTAAGGCCAAAATCAATATCGCCCCAAATGTTGAAAATTTCCAACCCCACACGTTACCTACGTATTCAGAGTCAAATTCTTCATCGCGATTCGGTTTATTTTCCATTTAAATGTAGATTTTACAATGATTCTATCCCAAAAAGAAAGAATTCGAACAAATTTGGCGTTAAATATGCGTGACAAAACTATATAAATCTATGATTTGTTAGGCTTCTAACGGCTTTTGATATAAAAACTCACAGAACATTGGTATTTTAACCGTTGTTAAAGGAATAATCAATCAAATCTGAAAGTTGATGCTAAAATAGAAATCCTCAGATTCACAAAAACCTCAGCGTATATGAAAAACATTGGTTTACTTATCGGTTCTTCCCTTTTGAGCGCATTTTTGGCGGTATTTGTCTATCGACATTTCGAGGAACCAACCCAAGTGGTTATAAGAGAAGAAGTAAAACCAATTTACGCCAATTATAAATCGAATGGTATTGAATCTGTTCCTGGGACGACTACACAACCAATTCAATTTTCTTCTTCTGCACCTACAGACTTTATTTCTGCTGCAGAATCAGTAACACCGGCTGTTGTAAACATTAAAGCCTCTTCTTCCGGAGAATATGACATTTGGGGAGGATATGGAGGATCTTCAGGCTCAGGTGTTATCATCAGTAAAGATGGACTGGTGGTAACCAACAATCACGTTATTGAAGACAGTGACGATTTAGAAATTACATTAAGTGACAAAAGAAAATTTAAGGCCGAATTAATAGGGGCCGATGAAAATACGGACTTGGCGCTTTTAAGAATAAAGGGTGAAAATTTACCATGGCTTCCATTGGGGAACTCTGATTCTATTAGAACGGGCGAATGGGTGCTAGCTGTTGGAAATCCATTCAATTTAGAATCTACAGTTACCGCCGGAATCGTTAGCGCAAAAGGACGAAGTATTGATATTCTAGAAGGTGAGTATAAAATTGAGTCTTTTATTCAAACCGATGCTGCAGTGAATCCAGGTAACTCAGGAGGTGCATTAGTCAATACTGTTGGACAACTCATTGGAATCAATACCGCGATCATTACTCGATCAGGAAGATATGAAGGATATTCATTCGCAATTCCAATCAATTTAGCTAACAAAATCATCAATGATCTGCACGACTTTGGTGTTGTGCAAAGAGGAATACTTGGCGTTGGCATTGATGAAATTACGGATAAGAAAGCAAAAGAATTAGGCCTATCTACCGTCGAAGGAGTTGTTATTTCTAGAATTACTCCAAAGAGTGGCGCTGATGATGCAGGACTAAAAAGAGGAGATGTCATCCTTTCAATCAATGAAGTCAAAACTTCTACAATTCCAGCATTGCAAGAGCAAGTTGCCAGATTCCGTCCGGGGAACAAAGTAAATGTTCAATATTTTAGATCTGGAAAAACTTATTCAACGAATGTAGTTTTAAAAAATAAAAGCAACACTACTGATTTAGTTGGTGCAGGACCAGATCATAGTTTGTTAAAGGACTTAGGTTTTGAAATTCGCAACTTGACAGATTCAGAGCAAAGTAAATTAAATACTAAAGGGGTTATGGTCGTTTCAGTATATAGAGGTTCTACTATTGAACGTACCAATATGGATCCAAACTTCGTGATTACAAAAATAAATGACATTGCTGTCGGAAATATTGATGATGTAGTTGGTGCGCTAAAAAATGCAACAGGTAAGGTTATGCTCGAAGGCGTTTATGAAGAATACAATGGAGAATATTACTATGCTTTTAAGGTCGATGATAAATAATTTTTCGTTTTGAACTTAAGACTAAAAATGAGATTTTCCACTGGAGAATCTCATTTTTTATTTAACCAAATTTCCGGCATTTCAAAAAAGGCTTTTGTATTTTGTGGACAGTTGCAAGTCGTAAAACTTAACAGATAAATGACCAAAGAAGAATTAGAATTAAATCAGAATGAAGATGCAATGAAGCTTTTAATCTCCAAACATAGAAGAATGTTTGAGAAAGTAGCTTTAGGAGGCGGACAAAAAAAGATAGAGAAACACAAGAGCAAAGGGAAAATGACGGCGCGGGAACGCATCAATTTTTTGATTGATGAAAATAGTTATTTCCTTGAGTTAGGTGGATTTGCAGGTCATGAAATGTATCTGGAATATGGCGGATGTCCTTCGGGAGGTGTAGTCATGGGCATTGGATATGTCAGTGGTAGACAATGCATGATAGTCGCAAATGATGCAACTGTAAAAGCAGGAGCTTGGTTTCCAATAACCGGCAAGAAAAATCTAAGGGCCCAAGAAATTGCAATGGAAAATAGACTACCGATTATTTACTTGGTAGACTCGGCCGGTGTTTTTCTTCCAATGCAAGATGAAATCTTTCCTGACAAAGAACACTTTGGTAGAATCTTTAGAAACAATGCTAGAATGTCGTCTATGGGAATTCCGCAAATAGCTGCTATCATGGGTTCTTGTGTTGCTGGTGGTGCTTACCTGCCTATTATGAGCGATGAAGCCTTAATCGTTGAAGGAACAGGTTCAATCTTTTTAGCAGGACCTTACTTAGTAAAAGCCGCGATTGGTGAGACCGTTGATAAGGAAACTCTTGGAGGAGCAACTACACAATGTGAAATCTCTGGAGTGACTGACTACAAAATGAAAGACGATCCTACTTGTCTACAAACCATTCGTGAATTGGTTGATAAAATGGGACACTTTCCAAAGGCAGGATTTGATAGAAAAAAAGTGGTAGAACCTAAATTTCCCGCAGAGAAAATATATCAGATATTTCCTGAACTCAGAACCAAGCCATATAAGACAAAAGAATTGTTGGAATGTTTAGTAGACGATTCTGAAATAATTGAATATAAAGAAGGTTATGGGAAAACAATGATCTGTGCCTATGCAAGAATCGATGGTTGGTCCGTGGGCATTGTTGCGAATAATAGAGAAGTCGTTAAAACCAAAACTGGCGAAATGCAATTCGGCGGTGTGATCTATTCTGATGCTGCGGACAAAGCCACTCGGTTCATCATGAACTGTAATCAGAAAAAAATCCCATTGGTATTCCTTCATGATGTTACCGGATTTATGGTTGGGAAAAGATCTGAGCATGGAGGCATAATTAAGGATGGTGCAAAGATGGTGAATGCAGTTTCAAATTCTACAGTACCAAAATTTAGTATTGTTCTTGGCAACTCTTACGGCGCAGGAAATTATGCCATGTGCGGAAAAGCTTATGACCCTAGACTGATCGTTGCTTGGCCAACTGCCAAAATTGCTGTGATGGGAGGAGCTCAAGCTGCTAAGGTCTTGACCCAAATTCAAGTTTCTTCTTTGAAGGCAAAAGGAGAACTCGCTGATGAAAAAGCAGAGACTGAGTTGTATGAAAAAATAAAAAACCGCTACGATAATCAAACGACTCCCTACTATGCTGCAGCAAGACTTTGGGTAGATGAGATCATCGATCCAGCGGATACCAGAAAAGTGATTTCAATGGGAATTGAGGCTGCAAATAACGCTGAGGTGGAAAAGTTCAACCCAGGAGTATTACAGACTTAATATTTACTAATTCAGATCTAAAACTTATCCATGTTCGAAAAATTGAAAGCAAAATGGGGAGTTAGCGCTTTGCAGTTGGTACTCGTTCTTTGCACATTCGCAATTGGAGGTAGTCTGTCTGGATTTGGGGCAAAAAAAGTAATGACACTACTCTCTTGGGAAAAAAACATATTGTGGTGGATCGTTTACATTGTTGTAGTCACCTTTTTGTGGCCTTTATGTGTTTTAACGGTCTCCATCTTTTTTGGTCAATTTAATTTTTTCCAAAGCTATTTGAAAAAATTAGGCCGAAAAATTGGGATTATCTCCAAGTAGTTTCAACTATTTTGATCGACAACTTTCAATATTTACAATTACTTTTTCCAAACATTAATACAGTACCCTTAACCAATAACAACACTCTTTTTTGACTTTTCAAACGACTCAATTTCCGTGGAGAAAATTTGAAATATTAATACTAACAGTGTTCGCTTTCTTTTTCGCCACATTCATATTCTTTTTATCTGTTATTAGCCTGCTAGGGTTCCCTATTGAATTACATTTATTGCTGAATAGAAAATGAGCATCAATTTCTATCCAAGAACAACAGGAAGATTAATTCTACGACCACAATACCCTATTGAATATCACTAATTATTCTACTTTTGCAAAAAAAATAAGTAATGCGGTTATTGGCGAAAACATTAGAAGGTCTTGAGGAAATATTGGGGGATGAATTAGCTGCTGTAGGCGCTCAAAAGATTTTTATTGGAAAAAGAGCTGTCGAATTTGAAGGCGACATGATGTGCGTTTACAAAGCCAATTTACAGTGTCGGTGCGCAATTCGTATTTTAATTTCAATTGGCAGATTTACCATTCACAATGAAAATGATTTGTACCGAGCTGTACAATCTATAAGTTGGGATCAATACTTAGGAAAAGATGAAACTTTGGCAGTTGACGCAACAGTCAATTCAGATTACTTTAATCATTCGAAATTCGTAGCCTATAAAACTAAAGACGCTATAGTGGATCAATTTAGAGATAAATTCGGTTCTCGTCCAGATGTAGATCTTGATGATCCAAAACTTCGCGTCAATATTCACATTAGAGATAGATATTTAAGCGTAAGCTTGGATAGTTCTGGAGATTCACTGCATAGACGTGGATATCGTGCGCGAGCTGGAGAGGCACCAATTTCTGAGGTGCTAGCTGCCGGGATTGTAAAACTAAGTGGCTGGGATAAAAACACGACCCTACTCGATCCAATGTGTGGATCTGGAACAATATTGATTGAAGCCGCTAAAATAGCATTGGGTGTTCCCTCATTCACAGCAGATAGAAAGTTTGGTTTTGAGCAATGGAATAATTTTAAGCCATCATTGTGGGGTAAAATTAAAGAGTATGCCTATAAAACTGACGTAACAGAATTGCCATTGATTCAAGGTGTGGATATGGATCGAAGGACTTTGGAAATCGCTAAAGAAAATGTTGACATTGCCAATCTAACTGGCAAAATAAAATTCCATGAAGAAAATTTTGAAACTTACGAACCACCAGCTGCACCTGGATTTATAATTAGCAATCCACCATATGAACTAAGATTACGGACCGGAGATATTGGAGCCTTGTATAAAATGATGGGTGATCAATACAAGCAAAAATATGGTGGATGGCAGGCATGGATTATCTCAAGTAATCGAGATGCCTTAAAGCAAGTAGGACTTCGGACTTCTCGAAAAATTATTTTATTCAATGGACCATTAGAATGTCGACTCCAGAAATACGAAATGTATGCAGGTACTCGAAAAAAGGCTAAGCTGAATAAAGACTAGTCTTTCCTATATTAATTGGCTTACTTTTATTTTAAATTTTCAAGCATGGATGAAAACAATTTTTCATCTTTGCAAAAAAATTGAGCCTTGGAATTTTTCATAATGATTTTTGCCTCTCTGTTTACCGTAGTGAATCCACTTGGAGCAGTACCAGTTTGGTTAGCGATGACACCTGACTATACTAGAATCGAAAGAAATCGAGCGGCTTTAATGACCAGTCTGTATTTTTTCCTTATTCTCATTAGCTTTTTTTTAGCTGGGACTTTTATTCTTAATTTTTTTGGAATCAGTCTTAACGCCATGAGAATTGCTGGAGGTCTAATTATCCTCAGTTCAGGTTATGCTTTATTAAGTGGAAAATTTGCAGAATCAAGGACTGTAGGTAAAAAGGTTAAGAAAGAAGCTTTAGAAAAAACGGATATCACTTTCTCGCCTATGGCAATGCCCATGCTAAGTGGTCCCGGCTCTATCTCTCTATTGATTTCACTGTATGCAGAACATACTGGCTGGGATATAAGAGCAATAATTGCTTTGGCGATATTAGCCACCGCTGTACTAGTATTAGTAATTCTAAGATCAGCACCATTTCTATTTAAGTTATTAGGAGTTGGAGGGATAAGAGCCATGTCTCGAATAATGGGATTCTTAGTAATGGCCATTGGTATTGAGTACATCATTGCCGGAGTTGTCGGTTTAGTTGATTCCTTAACTAAGCAATAAGTAATTTTCAATAAAATTTATTCAATGTAAGAAATTGCCTTTGCTCCAAAGTCTCTAGTGCTGAATCACCATCAATGTTTTTCCCTACAAAAAAAGGATTCGCCCACTACAGCGAATCCTTAAACATATGGTTAACTAAAACTATTACAAACCAACCTGTTGGTATTGGTTGCTGAACTTATTACACTATTTCAGAAGTGTAACATCTCCAGCATACTCCAATACTTCATCATCCAAGAACCTGACTTTTGCATAATAAACATATACGCCAGGATTCATGTCCTTTCCGTTTAAGTCACCTTTCCATCCCCATTCATTTACACCAACATTAGGATCAAATGCTTCAGGAATTCGGAAAACTATTTCACCCCATCTATCAACAACCATGAAATCTTCAATCATAGTTACTCCTGGACCAGTGAATATTTGGAAAGTACTGTTATCAAAATCTGCACTATTTGGATTAAATGCATTTGGTATATAAACATTTCTATCTTTTCGAACTCGAACTTGAATCATGTCTTCATGTTCACATCCATTTTCATCAACAACAATGACTCTATAATTCGTCGTAACTTCTGGTTGGACATTCAAGTTTATACAATTGCCATCTGGACATAGTATCGATTCATTTCCCCAAGTCAAAGAAGCTAGAACAGCACCACCTAAATCCACACTTGGTGTAAGCGTAACTGAATCTCCGTAAGGTATTTCGATATCGTCTCCCAAACTGACAGTCAATGAATCTGGTTCTTCAATATCAAATATTTCTTCTTTCTGACATCCATTGACATCTTCTGCCATTAAGCTGTAAGAACCTGGTGCTAAATTGTTGAATACTCCTCCACTTGACAATGGTCCGTTGTCAATACCATACATAAATGGTGAAGCGCCACCTTGAGTTTCAGTGACCACAAGAACTCCATTGGCATCACCATTACATCTAACGTCAACAGCCTCGAGGTCAACCTGAATTTCTTCCGGAGCATTAAGGGTCTCAAAAAATTCTGTTGTACAGCCATTGGCATCAGTCACAGTGACATTAAATGTTCCTTGACCAATTTCAGAAACTGTTGATGAGGTCGTTCCTGCCGGATCATCCCATAAATACGTTATATTTCCTGTTCCTCCAGTCGTATTTAGAGAAATGTATCCATCTTCAGAATTGTAGCAAGTAACGTTGAATCCATCAAAATTAGAAACATCTGCCGTTGTAACTTCCATGCCGACTGGATCATCAATAACTACGGTTATTTCATCTGTACAATTTTCAATGTCTGAAGCAGTTACAGAATAGGTTCCCGCTGATAAACCCGAAGCCATATCCAAACCATCGAATTGATTGTCACTCCAATCATAATTTATGGCTGAACCAACATTACCACCAGTTATACTCAGTTGGATAGCAGCATCAGATCCACCATTACAAAGAAGCTCAGACGGATCACCATCCAGAATCAACTCATCAGGTTGTCCAAGTACCAAAGCCGGAGATTCATAAGTACATCCATTGTCATCGGTAATCGTGGCAACATATTCTATATCTGCACTTAGGTTGAATATTTCTTGTTGATTTCCTGCATTGTTGTTCCAGTTATAAGTATATGGCGCTGTACCTCCAACCGGTTGTGCTACTGCCGCACCATCGCTAAAGCCAAAGCAACTAATGTTCAGAGATGATTGAGACAATGAAGTAAGAACAGCCGGCTCATCAATATTGAAATTTAAAGTTGTTGTACATCCATTTCCATCAGTTACAACAGCGGCATAAGCACCGGCCACTAAATTTTCTGCAATCGTTCCATCAGGAATATTTGGCATGACTGGACTTGACCAGCTAACTGTAATCGGCGCAATTCCAGATTGAATATCAACTATCGCTGAACCATTGTTTCCTCCATTACAAAGAATATCAACTTGACTTGGTTGCAATTGAACACCAGAAGGATCAATTACAGAATACGTATCTGTAAATGTACATCCCACATTATCTGTAATTGTTACAATATAAGTTCCATTAGAAAGCTGATCTGGATCAGGTGTATCTCCAATATTTGGATCTCCCCAATCATAAGAGTAAGGCATACTTCCACCATTAACTGTTAAGGAAATCGAACCATCATCCGCTCCACAAAGAGCCGGTGTGATATCTGAAGTCGATGTTATTTCTGTACCTTCTACGATTTCTATTCCTGCAATTGGTGTATCACAACCATCCAAATCCGAGACGACAACGGAGTAAGTTCCCGCCGGTAAATTTGTTGGATCTTCAACATTCTGATTGGTTCCTGTCCAAGTAAATTGATATGGTCCGTTTGTTCCAACTACCGTCAAATCAATACTACCCGTAGTTCCATTGTAACAAGGAACATTGGTTGTAGCAAAAGTGACATCTGCCGCTTGAGGAACATCTACGGGCACCGTAACAATTGCAGGACAATCATTTCCATCATAAACAGTAACGGTATATAAACCTGCTCCTACTGCCAATTGATCTTGTGTATCTGGAAGGTCTTCCCAATCAAAAGTATAATTTCCTACTCCTCCTGTTGGCAATAAATCAATGGTACCATTGTCAACATCACAGTCCGAATCGGTTGTTACAAATTGAACATCGACAGGTGTGGGTTGGTCAATATTTATGTTTAATACTTCTGCAGTACAATCCAGCGGATCAGTCACAGTTACATTATAAATACCCATTGGAAGGTTTTCGGCCAAATTGGTATTTCCAATATTCGGATCTGACCAAGTGTAACTTAGCATCCCATTTGGTGAAGATCCAGTTGCAGTAATAATTCCACTAGCATCATTAAAACACAATGCATCTGTCGGTGTCGCATTTAAAGTTGGATCAGCTGGCATATTAATATTGAATGTCTCTGATTGTGGACATCCATTACCATCAGTAACATTTAATATATACTGACCTTCTTCAAGGTTTGTTAAATCCTCAGTGATCTCACTTGTATTGGGTCCAGTCCAAGTATAATTTATATTTCCTGTCCCACCCAAAACTGTTGCGTTGATGGCACCATTATTATTCAAACAAGTAGGATCAGTAGGGACACCAGTAATTGCAATTGCATCTGGCTCTTCTACTTCGACTGAGAAAATAGTATTCTCGCATCCTGTTTGATTATCTACAATTGTTACCTCATAAAACCCTGGAGTCAAATTATTTGCTATTGGTGTGTCACCAATAGTTGGATCAGACCAATTAAAAGTAAAGTCGCCACTTCCAGCTGTTGTTGAAACATCAATTGAACCATTTGCTAAACTATTACAAGTAATATCAGTCGTGGTTTGCGCTGCCGTGAAAGATCCCGGAGCTTGAATTGAAAATGAAGCTTCGGCTGGACAATTATTATCATCCATTACTGTCACTGCATAAGTACCAGATCCAAGATTAGAAATATCTTGAGTAAAATAAGTACCGAGATTCCAGTCGTAGGTGTAATCTCCAGATGCAGATGTACCTCCAGAAACAGAAATATCAATTGTTCCATCAGGAACTGCACAAGATGGATCAGTTGATCCAGATAGAGTTATTACCACTGGTGAAGGTTGATCTACAACAGCAACGGCATTAATGATACATCCATCTTCATCTGTTACCTCAACTGGGTAGGTTCCAATTGGTAAACCATCAATCATTGGCAAATCTGGATATCCGCTTCCCCAATTATAGGTGTAAGTACCAACTCCAGTTCCTCCCATAATTTGAACAGAGGCTGTTCCATTGTTATCGCCATTACAACTAAGCATTGATCCAGTTTCAGCAACAACTTCTAAAGGGTTGGGTTCATATACTTCAATCGTTTGAGTTGATTCACATCCATTCTCATCAATAATTTCTAGTTCATAAGTACCTGAATTCAATGCTTGAATATGATCAGGTTGGTTTGGTAACGACGGCGTCCAGTTATAGTCAATATTCCCAGTGCCTCCAGTCACTTCGACATCGATTGTTCCATTTGGTAAATTACAAGAAGCGTCATCGGTGGTGAATGTAAATGCCAGCAGATCAGGTTGAGTAATTTCAATATTTGTTACTGCAGTAGTACAACCATCATCATCTGATACAATTACTGAATATATTCCGGCACCTAGGCCTACAGGGTCTTCAACTATTTGAGGAGTTCCAGTCCAATTAAAATAATATGGAGCATTTGTTCCAACGACATCTAAATCAATACTTCCATTTAAATCATTAAAACAATTAGCCGGAACTGTCGCAGATGTTACAACTGCCGGCAATGGTTGATCTATAACTACAGAAGTTTCTGCAGGGCAATCGTTATCATCGAATACGGTCACGTAGTAGGTACCTTGCCCTAAACCTGATGGATCTTCTACATCGGCAATATCTAACCAATCGTAGGTATAATTTCCTACTCCCCCTGTTACTGTCAAATCAATTGAGCCATTGTCAACATCACAATCAGTTTCAAGACCAATGCTTTGAACATCAATCGCTGTTGGTTCATCGATTACAATGTTTACTAATTCTGCGGTACAATTCAAAGCATCAGTTACTGTAGCAGTATAAACACCTGGTGCTAAACCAGTAGCAAGATCAGTATCACCTTGAAGTGGATCTGACCACGCATAACTTACTGCTCCGTTTGGATTATCTGTAGTCGCTTGAATAGTTCCATCTGTTCCTCCATTACAAAGCACTGCTGTAGGTACTCCAGAAATGGTTGGTGGAGTCGGAATCCCAATAGTTACCATTAATGTTGAAGGGCAATTATTTTGATCTAAAATATCCAGAACATAATCTCCACTTTCAAGATTTGATAAGTCTTGTGAAGGATCATTTATAACTCCCGGTCCATTCCAGCTATATTGAAATCCTCCAAATCCACCTGTTACAGTGGCATCAATTGATCCATCATTATTCAAACAGGTAGCATCAACAGTGGCATCAACAGTGGCATTAATTGCCGCTGGCTGGGTAATTTCAATTAGCTGTATTTCTTCAATACAACCACTTACATTGTCAGTTATCGTTACATCATAAAATCCAGGAGCTAATCCGGAAGCGTTTGGTGTATCTCCAATAACGGGATCAGACCAAGCGTAACTAAAATCTCCACTTCCATTTGTGTTGGTAACGTCAATAATACCATCGTCAAATGTATTACAAGTAACATCAACATTCGTTTCTGCTGGTTCAAATGTTTCAGGTGCAGCTAAAGTATAACTAGCTTCTGTCGAACAGTTATTTTCATCAGTAACAACAAGGTCATAAACTCCTTCCGGTAGTGGGGAAATATTCTGAGTACTATATGCTCCAGTATTCCAATCAAAGTTATAATCACTTGAAATTGTTCCTCCCGAAACATTTATTTCAATAGAACCGTCAGGATTTTCACAAGAAGGATTATTAGCCACTACTAAATCTATATTTAATATTTGTGGTTGTGTTACTTCAGCTGTGGCGTCGATTGTACATCCATCATCATCCGTGACAACGACATCATAAGTTCCGGCCACAAGATTGTCCAGATTGTCTACATCGGGATAAGTACCACCCCAATCAAATTCATAAGTTCCTATTCCAGAACCTCCATTGATTTCAACAGAGACCGTTCCATTATTATCTCCAAAACATAAAAGCGCTGAACCTTCAGAATCAACTACCTCCAACGCTGGTGGAGTATCTACAAAATAACTTGCAGTTTCTTGACACCCGTTTTCATCAGTAATTACTAAATCGTATGAACCTGTAGCAAGTGTCTGATTATGATCTGGTGCATTTGGTAAAGTTGGCGTCCACACATAATCAATATTTCCAGTTCCACCAGTCAATTCAGTATCAATTGAACCGTTAGAAAAACCACAAGTGGCATCATCAGTTGTACCTGATATTAATAACGGTGCTGCTTGATCTACAACGATGTTTAAAATTTCAGTTGAACAATTATTTTGATCGGTTACTACTACCTCGTAAATACCAGCATCGAGTCCACTAGGATCTTCGGTCGTGTTTGGAATTGTAGCTCCAGTCCAATCGAATTCCAAAGTTCCAGTACCACCATTTATTTGAATATCTATTGCTCCCTGTCCATTTTCAAAGCATGGCAAATCTGTTACACTAATGAGCGTTGATTCAAAAAGTGGTGCCTCGGGAATATTGGTATCAAAAGACTCCGAACATCCAGTCTCATCAGTAACAACAACGGTACATGGTCCGGAAGACAATGCAATGGCTTGAGCAGTACTTTCACTATTACACCAATTGTAGTCATAATCAGTTCCAACTCCACCACTTGGAGTTACCAAGGCTGAACCTGTTGGATCACCGTAGCATAGCGTTGAAGATGGATCAATAGTAGCCGTTATTTCAGTAGGTTGAACTACTTCTTCAGTAAAGCTAACTGAACAGTTGGCAGCATCAGTAACCACTACGTTATATGTTCCCGGAGCAAGGTTTCCGTTACTAGCATTATCATTCAAAAGCGGATCACCCCAATCATATTGATATCCTCCACTTCCAGATGTAATATTGATACTTACTGATCCATTATCATCTCCAAAGCAACTGACATCGGCATGTGTGGATGTTCCCAAGGGTGCATCGGGTTCAGTAATCGTTCCCATTGCAGATACTTGGCATCCATTTACATCAGTTACAAGAACTGTATAGGTGTTAGCTTCCAGTCCAGTAGGATCTTCAACATCTGGCGCCAAATCCCAATCGTAAGTACTAATTGCAACTCCTCCTGTAACAGTTAATTGTAATGAACCTGTTGCTTGATCACAATTCGATTGAGTTGCATTCACAGTTGCTGCTAAAACATCGGGTTGATTAATCGTTGCTGTTCCAGTAACATTACAGTTATTTTGATCTGTAACCAAGACGTTGTAAACACCGGCCGCAAGACTTCCGGGATTTTCTACATCATCTGCAGCGTCCCAATCAATAATGTATGGCATTGCACCTCCACTGATTACTAGCTCTAGTTCACCAGTTGAATTTCCGAAACAATCAACATCCGTAACATTGATAGAGTCTATAGATGGTCCATCCGCATTCGGAATGCTTGAATTCAGTACTATCGAACAACCAAGGTCATCTGTCACGGTTACTTCATATGCTGCAGCAGCCGCATTTGTTAAATCTTGATCAATAGAAGTATCACTCCATAAATAATTATAGGGAGCAGTTCCACCTGAAGGCGTAATGTCAATACTACCTGTAGCTTGACCACAAGCCGAAGCTGATACCGCATCTACTACTCCAGCAATAGCTGTAGCAGGTTGCGTAATTGTTACAGTCAGCACGTCTTGACAGCCGAGTGGATCACTAGCCGTAACTGAATAAGTACCAGCCGCCAATCCTGTGGCTACAGGTCCTGACTGAGCACCTGCATTGATATCCCATGTATAATCTATGGTACCTGTTCCTCCGGAAGCAACTACAGTTGCTGATCCAGTTAATTCATTAATACAATTAACATTTACAATAGTTGGATTTTGATCCAGTGATACAACAGGAGTTGCAAAAACTTCTACCGTGGTAATATTATCACAAAGATTTGCATCCGTTACAGTTACAGAATATACCCCTGGAGCCAATCCAGTGGCAGTATTTGTAGCTTGATTATTGGCTGCGGCATCCCACAATATTGTATATGGACTTGCTCCACCAACCGGATTTACTGTTGCTGTTCCATTATTACCTGTACCACATGAGGCCGGTGTTTGATCGGTATCGGAGACATCAGGTCCACTTGTATTGGCTGTAATTTCGATAAATGATTGAGTGGCTTCACAGACAACTAGCCCTCGATCATCAAAAGCTTCCATTGTTATGTCTACCGTATATATTCCGGGCTGATTAACAACAGCAATTTCATTTGATGTACTTACAAAAAATCCATCGTCGGTATTCCATTCATAATAATAAGTTACCTCAGGATTAAAGTTATTAATCACTGCAGTCAACAAAATGTTAGGATTATCACAATCAAGTACAGTACCTGGACTAGCAACGATTGTATTAACCGTATCTATAACTGAAAGGGTTAAATTAAGTGTTCTTTGACAGAAATTATCATCAACTCCGAAAGGCACTGCTAAACCAGCAATTGGAGGAAAATATGGTGTTCCATTTACAACATAAGCTTCACCTGGGCAAAGAAATAATGAAGAATCTAGGTCTACAGGAATAAATTCATTCACAGTAAGCTCGTATATTATATCACAACCTAAGCCAGCTGCAGGATCCGGAACTGTTACTGGCCAGACACCAGCTGAGTAACTTTGGCCATTTGGAGGGAAAATATAACCTCCTTCTTCTTGGCAATAGTCACCGTTGGCCAATTGCATTTGATCAGGATTAACTTGGACAGTAATACAGGTAGGGTTTATTCCTGTTGGATTAAGATAACAGTCGTTTAGACCTTGCACACAAATAGTTGCCGATCCACCAACTGCAGAACCCCAATCTGTAACAGTAATAGAACCTCCATTGTCATTGAAAGTCACATCTCCTGGAGTAATTTCCCAGTAGTTTAAACTTGAATTAGCACCTAAAGGAGCTGAATAAGTTTGAGGCGGAGCCCCTTCACAAACTGAAAGCGCACCTCCTGTTATTGAGACAGGATTTGAAGGCTCAGGAGCAAAAGTACTTCCCGAAGTTACGGTAAAGGCATAATCACAAACAGATCCAGAAAAACCATCAATAAACATGTGATACACTTCACCAATTACCAAATTATTTAAATTAACTGGAGTTACACCTATATTTTGTCCCCCATTACAAAAGATACTATTCGCAAAGTCGCAATCTGAGTAAATACCTACTTGTACTCCATTACCACCGGAACCAGCAACACAGTTGTCAATTAATAATTCTAGGGTAACTGAAGTTGATCCTGCAGCAAATGAAACCCATTCAATATTATTAGCAACGGTACTTGTCCCTGGACATAATGGAGTGGGACCATTTACATTTGGACCTACTGGTAAAGTTCCTGAAAGTCCATCCACTTCACCACAGCATAAAAAGGGAGCATCTTGGCAACTTGGTCCTGGTTGAGGGTTAGGGTCTGGAACACAACCTTGTGAATAGGCCGTTTGGAATAGGGCTATTTGTAATAGCAAGAGGGTAACGATCTTGTACATTATCTAAAACGGTTTATGGCATCATAACCCTTTAGTGAGAAGGCATATGACACTCAAAATTTAATTCGGGAAAATAACTTGCAGATGGTGATATAAAAGGCGCGTAATATTATATGCCAAATATAACGAAAGACTTTAGAAATTTACAATATGGTTTTGCAAATATTCTGAATTAGATGGTTTTACATATTAAAAAAGGGGTTCGTTTAATGAAAAACGAACCCCATACCTATGGTTAACTAAAACTATTTACCAAATTATCATTTCAGTAAAGTAACATCACCTGCATACTCAATTACCTCGTTATCTAAAAACCTTACCTTAGCGTAGTATACATAAACTCCTGGATTCATATTCTTTTTATTTAGAGTACCATCCCATCCCCAATTCGTAGCTCCTAATGACGGATCAAATGCTTCAGGAATCCTGAAAACTATTTCTCCCCAACGATCAACAACTATAAATTCTTCTACCATGGTCACCCCTCTACCTGTATATAATTGGAATACATTGTTCCCAACATCAGAATTCGGATTGAAGACATTTGGAATGTATACATTTCTATCCTTTCTAACTCTTACAACGATGTTATCTTCCGCCAAACAACCATTTTCGTCAATTACTGTAACTCTATAAGTTGTAGTGTTTTCAGGTTTTACATTTAGCGTTAGACAATTTCCATCAGGACATAGAACATCTTGGTTGCCCCATTCTAAACTTGATAAACTTGCTCCACCTAAAGCGATATCCGGAATAAGTGTGATTGAATCTCCAAATTCTAATTCGATTTCATCTCCAAGATCAACTTCTAAAGGATCAGGTTCTTCAATTGTTAAAGTAGATTCCGTAGGACATCCATTCGCATCCTCACCTTGTAGAACATATTCTCCAGCAGGTAAACCGTTGAAAACTCCAGTCCCTAATGGACCTTCATCGATACCGAACATATATGGACCAGCTCCGCCTGAAGTATTGGTAACAATAACAGCTCCGTTGGCATCGCCTGCACATCTAACATCAATTGCTTCAAATTCAATTTCTATTTCTGATGGCCCATCTAGTGGCACCATTATTTCTTCTGTACATCCATTTTCATCGGTTACAAGCAAAGTATATTCCCCTGCTCCAATACCATTTAAATCTTGCGTTGTAGATGCATTTGCATCATTCCATAAATATTCTAGATTATTGGTTCCACCAGTAGCAGAGATATCAATAGATCCATCTTCAAAACCGAAACAGCTTACATTAAATGCTTCATATTGAGAAACACCAACAACATCAAGTTCAATTCCAGCAGGCTCGATGATATCTATTGTTTTTTCATCTGAACATCCTTCACTGTCAGTCACAGTTACAATATATGTTCCTGCTCCAAGACCAGTAAGATCTGAAAGGTTATCATATTGGTTTTGATTCCAATCGTAAGAAATTGTTCCAGAGTTTCCTCCTGCTGTTGTAATTGATATAGTTGCATTAACATCATTTTTACAATCTAAACCTGTGAAAGATTCCGTAGCCACAAACAATTCTGGTTCATCAATTGAGATATCTGCCTCTTCCGTACAACCATTATCATCAGTAATTATAACATTATAAGTTTGATCACCTCCTAACCCAAATACTTCTGCAGTATTTGAATTATTACCGTCATTCCAAAGAAAACTATAAGGAGCCGTTCCCCCAGAAGGTTGAGCAATAGCCGATCCATCCATATCTCCAAAACAAGAAACTGAAGCTTGAGACGCAACGGCTACAGCAACCAACTCAGTTGGTTCTTCTATTATAAATTGTCTAATGTCCGGACACCCATTGGCATCTAAAATTTCAACAGTATATGTACCTGCAGCTAGGCCTGTAATTTGATCCGGACCATTTGCGTTCAAAGTAGTAGTTGAAATAACTGTACCTGTATCATCTGTCCAAGTAATATCATAAGGTGCCGATCCAGCAAGAATTTCGATCGACGCTTGACCATCTGTATCTTGAAAGCAATCGTTATTATCTTGATTAGTTATGGTCTGCGTTGCAGCAGGATCTGATAGAATGTAGGTATCTGTAAATGAACAATTGTTAGCATCATATACTGTAACTTCATATTGGCCATTTGTCAAACCTGTTGGGTTTGCAATGTCAGCAACTGCAGGATCAGCCCAATCAAAAGTGAATGGCCCTGTTCCAGAATCTATTGTTAACGCAATTGAACCATTTGGATCAGAACAAAGCGCAGGGCTTGGAACAGCTGAAACAATAATTTCTGTTCCTTCAAGAATATCATAAGTTCCGAAAGTCTCACAACCATCATTATCTGATACTGTAACTGAATAAGTTCCAGCTCCTAAGTTGGTAGGATTTGCGACCATTTGATTGGTGTTATCCCAGAGGAAATTATATGGACCATTGGTTCCATTTACCATCAGTGAAATACTTCCTGAATTTTCATTAAAACAAGTGGCGTCAGTAATCGTTGGCATCAAAGAAGCTGCATTTGGAGTACTTACTGTACTCAATACTTGCGCTTCACATCCATTTCCATCGAATACAGTCGCTGTGTAGTTACCAGGCCCAACATTCATTTGACTTTGAGTTGCTGGGAAAGTTGGATCAGACCATGCATAAGTATACATGCCTACTCCGCCACCAGGTGTCAAATTAATAGACCCATTGTCAACATCACAATCGGAAAGCGTTTCTATTGAAGACAGTGTCACTAAAGGAGGTTCAGTAATAGAAATATTTAGTACTTCAGCTGTACAACTTTCATCATCTGTTATTGTCACATTGTAAACTCCCGTTGATAATCCTGTTGCGATTTGAGGATTTCCTGTAATTGCAGGGTCAGACCAATTGTAAATTAAACTTCCGTTAACAGTAGTTCCTAAAGCTTGAATGCTTCCAGTGTTTTCTCCAAAACAAACTACATTAGAAGGTATTACTGATAGCATTGGCAATTCAGGTAATTCTAAAGTAACCAGCAGATTAGCCGGACAATTATTCGAGTCTAAAACTTCCAAAACATAATCACCCGCCTCCAAATTTGAAATAGATGCTGTTGAAGCAGAGAACGAATTCGGTCCGGTCCAATTCAATCCAAGCATCCCTGTTCCACCCGAAATACTGGCTGAAATACTACCGTTATTATTCAAACAACTTGGATCAACTTCTTGTCCAGATAAAGCAATTGCCAAAGGCTCGACAATATCAACACTTTCAGAATTGATGCAGCCAGTTACATTATCAGTAATGGTAACGGTATACAAATTTGGAGTAAGATTTGTCGCGTTTGGGGTATTCCCGATTGCCGGGCTACTCCATGCGTAAGTAAAATCACCAGACCCATCAGGAATTGCAATTGAGATACTTCCATTGCCCTGACCATTACAAGTTACATCAACTCCAGTTGGTTCTGGAGAAAAAGAATTTGGTGCTTGAATTCCGAAGGATTCCTGAGCAGTACATCCATTGTCATCTGTTACTTCAATTATATAGTTACCTGTTAGAAGTGAGCTAATATCTTCAGTTGAAAAAGTTCCTCCATTCCATTCGTAGGAATAATCTCCCGCAACGGTACCTCCCGAGGCTGTGATGTCAATACTACCAGTTGCTGCATCACAAGCTGGATCAACTGAAGCAACCAATGTAATGGCAACAGCACTTGGTTGTGCTACTGTAGCAGATGCATTAATAATACAACCATCGAAATCTGTTACTTCTACATTATAAGTTCCCTCTGATAAACCAGAAATCGATGGGCTATCATCTGGCGATGCAGCTCCCCAATCGTATGTATAAGGAGCAGATCCTCCATTAATAACTACTGAAGCAGTTCCATCACTATCTCCAAAACAAGAAAGCATAGAACCTACTTCAGATGCAACTGCCAAAGCATTAGGTTCTAAGACTTCTACAGTATCCAATAATAAACATCCATTGTCATCTTCGATTTCCAAGAAATAAGTTCCGGAAGCAACTGTTCCAAGATGTGAACCAGAATTTGGTAATGTAGGCGTCCAATTATAATCAATAGTTCCAGTACCACCACTGACATTTACTTCTATAGTTCCATTTGACAAATTACAAGATGCATCGTCTGTTGATGAAGTTATCTGTAATGCTGCTGGTTCATTCACTTGTATATTAGTTACTTGGACTGTACAACCATTATCATCTTCGATTTCTACTGTGTAAATTCCAGCTTCAAGATTCGTTGGATCTTGAATAGAAGTCCCAATTGTTCCTCCTGTCCAATTATATTCAAGATTTCCTGTTCCTCCTTGGACATTTAAATCAATAGCACCAAGACCATCATTATTACAAGCCAAATCTACTACAGCAGCCACATTTGCATCGAGTACTGGCGCATCATCTATATTAAATGGGAATACTACTTCACATCCAGTATCGTCTGAAACTGTTACGCTACAAGCTCCGGCCAATAACATGTTAGCAGTAGATTGATCTTCACCACTACACCATTGGTACATATAGCCTGTGCCAGAACCACCAGTTGGAGTTATTTCTGCTTGACCATTATTTTGACCAAAACATTCTGTAGCAGTTGTTATCACTGCTCCAGTAATTGCCGTTGGTTGAATTATTGTTTCTGAGAATTCTTCTGTACAATTATTTTGATCAGTTACTGTTACCGAATATGTATTGGGTGCTAAATTTGAGTTGGATGAATTACTGTCCAACGCAGGATCACTCCAGGCGTAAGTAAATGTGCCAGCAGATGTCATGGAAATGGTAATTGATCCATCGTTGGCATCAAAACATGAAACATCGTTTACTGCAGATGTTCCTTGAGGGGCTGCAGGCTCTGCAATCATACCTTGTCCTAGTGCAATACATCCATTAATATCTGTAACAGTCACATTATAGGTACCCACTGATAATCCTTGCGGATCTGCCACAGCGGAAGCACCACCATCCCACATATAAGTGTCTACTGTAGAGCCACCTGTTACTGTTGTAAAAAGTTGACCAGTTGAACCATTACACTCCGTCAAAGTAGCATTAACTCCCACTTCTAAAAGCGCGGGCTCATTTATGGTTGTCGCACCTGTAACGCTACATCCATTATCATCTGTGACTGTTACGTTATAATCACCTGCGGTTAAACCACTAGGGTCCTCTACATCAGGTGCTTGATCCCAATCAATATTAAAAGGTGCAAGTCCTCCTGTAAAACCAAGATCAATTCCTCCATCTGAAAGTCCCAGACAACTTACATCGGTAACCGCTATAGTTACATCGGTTGGGCCAGATGAATTATTTATATTTCCTTGAATAGCAACTTCACAACCGAGATCATCTGTTACCGTAACAACATAAACTCCTGCACTTGCATTTAACAAATCTTCATTCATAGTCATGTTTGACCAATTATATGAATATGGAGCTGAACCACCACTAGCCGTTATATCGATAGATCCGGTTGATTGTCCACATGCAGATTCCGTTTCTGCCACAACAATTGCTGAGACTGAATCTGTAGGCTGTGTTATTGTAACTTGTAATGTATCTGCACAACCTGCTTGATCTGTAGCGTAAACTTCATAAGTGCCTGCACTAAGACCTGTCGCAGTAGGACCAGTGATTGCACCAACATTCCAGTTGTAATCTATTGTACCTGTTCCTCCAGTTGCATTAACTGTAGCTTCTCCAGTTGCAGTATTAAAACAATTGATATTTGTAACCATTGGGCTAGCATCAAAATCAACTACTGGAGTTGAAAAAACCTCGACAGTTGTAACACTTGCACATCCTGTTGCATCAGTAACTTCAACTTGATAAACTCCAGCACTAAGGCCAATGGCGGTAGGTCCAGTTTGCATTAACGGATCATTCCAAAGATAAGAGTAAGGAGGAGTTGCCCCGGATGGATTAACTGTAGCTGAACCATTTGCAACCGTTCCACAGGATGAGGGAGTTTGTGATGAACTGCTTAAATCTGGTCCTCCAGTATCCAAGGTAATGACAATAGATGACTCTATAGCATTACAAATAACTAAACCTCGATCATCGAAAGCTTCAATTTCAATATTCATGGTATAAGTTCCGGGCTGATTTACAATTGCTGTTTGATCAGATGCACTAACAAAATTTCCATCTTGCGTATCCCATGTGTAAGTGTAAGTAAGCGAAGGATTAAAGTTATCTACAACCGCAGTTAATAATATGTTCGGGTTATCACAACTTATTGCAGTACTAGGGTTTGCTTGAATAGAATTAGCTGTATCAATTGCTTCAAGCGTAAGATTTAAATTCCTTTGACAAAAATTATTGTCCACACCAAAAGGAATTGACAATCCTGACAAAGGCGGCCAATATGGAGTTCCATTTACTAAATATGGTTCTCCTGGACATAAATAAAAGAATGAGTCTAAATCTACAGGAATGAATTCTTGCACAGTCAAGTCATAAGTTATATCACATCCAATTCCAGCATTTGGATCTGGAACGGTTAAAGTATAATTTCCTTCAGGATAACTTTGACCTGTAGGAGGGAAAAAGAAACCTCCAGTTTCAGAGCAGTATGTTCCCATTTCAGTTTGCATTTGATCAGCATTAACCTGTACAGTAATACAAGCTCCTGTGATTCCATCAGGATTTAGAAAACAATCATTTAATCCTTCGGCACAAATTGTAACCGTTCCACCAACAGATGTTCCCCAATCAGTAATTGTAATAGAACTTCCGTTGTCATTAAACTGAACAGAACCGTCATCAATCGTCCAATTGTTTAAATTAGAAAACTGACCTAAAGGGGCAGAAAAACTGACTCCAGTTGCACCTTCACAAACGGAAGTTGGCCCTGTTACACCTGCAGGGTTTTGAGGTTCTGGAGATACTGTGCTTCCAGCAGTGACATCGAATGAATAATCACAAACTGAACCACTCCAGCCATCTATAAATAAGTGATAAACTTCTCCAATTACAAGGTTATTTAGATTGATTACATGTGTCCCGTTCTGTAGCTGATTACCTTGACAAAATGGTGTGCTTGTAAATCCGCAATCTGAATATATTCCAACTTGGGCTCCAGCTCCTTGACCAGTCACCGTACAATTCGATAACGTTAACTCTAACGTAATAGAGGTTGATCCAGCAGCAAAAGATACCCATTCAGTATTATTCGGAGCACTACCAGGATTTCCAGGACAAAGTGGAGTTGGTCCAGTGGCATTCGCAAAGTCTGGCAATGTTCCTGCTAATCCATCTACTTCTCCACAACATAAAAATGGAGCTGATGAACAATCCAAACCTGGTTGAGGATTAATCGGAATACATTGGGAATAGGAATAGTTTGAGAATACCGCGCATAGCAGTATCAGGTGTAAAATCCTGTTCATTTAGTGTAAGTTTTAGTTAACTCCTAAAAAAGCAACCTGGGAAGTAAACTTCTTTCGAGTAAAATTTTATTCTGGGATAATAATCCGTTGGGGATTTAAGGAATGTGTTTCCTTCTTACACCAAAAATAGTTTAAATCGAACGTAAATGCAAAAAATAAGGTATAGGTAAACCTTTGGAAGAGAACACATTAATTATTGACCTCATTAATTAAATACCTTTTTAGGGTATTGCGAAGAAAACAAGCTTAATAATTCTCTAGGTTTTATTGAGAAGTACAGTACTTACAATTAAAATTTTGCTCAGAGAATTCGATAAAAAAATAAATTAAAATTCAGCGTTTTTTTTTCAGAATTGCCTTTTTACTAGACGATTTCAAAGCCAAAATCAGTTTTTGCACTTAATTCTAAATAAAAAACCTCGTCACTATCATGCAGTGACGAGGTTTTTTTCAATTTCTATTCAAGCTACTTTAGCAGTGTCAAATCGCCTCCAAACATTTCTGTTTTTCCATCTATGAACAGGGCCTCTACCATGTAAATATAAACACCCGGATCCATTACTTTGCCTCTAAATCTTCCATTCCAACCTTCCAGTGGATCATTAAGTGTTTGCTCGCTGTTTGAATAAACTTGAGCTCCCCATCTATCGAAGATTTTTACTGAAACTATTTTTTCTATAGATGCTCCTCCAAAGATTGAAAAGCGATCATTGTTTCCATCACTATTTGGCGAAAATGCTGATGGTATATAAATTGGTCTCTCTTGATCGACAAATACTGTAATCTCATCGCTGGCCCGACAACCGGCAGCATTATAAACTTCAACACTATAAACTTGAGTCAAAGGAGGTTTGACATTTTGAGTTTCACAAAATGAACAAGTAACATTAGGAACACCAACCCAAGAAATAGAATCTAAGAAACTAGTGGTACTTGCAAATAGATTTGTACTATCTCCAAGACTTAATTCAATATCTGGTCCTAAGTCTACTTCAAAAATTGGGGCAGATTCCACCTCTACATTTTCAATCATTTCACAATTGTTCCCATCATAGATAGTAACCTCATAATTTCCTGCTGGCAAGTTGAACATCGCATTTGTTCCAACATCTGAAAGGCCCCCAACTTCTATTTCAAAATCGCCTACGCCGCCTTCTATATTAGATACCTCGATTATTCCATCCGGGGAACCAAAACATATAGTTGCTAAAGAATTAAAATTGGCGGAAATTTCCGTTGGTTCAATCACCTCAAAACTATTTTCTCTAATACAGCCATTACCATCAGTCATTGTAACTGTATAATTTCCTGGAGCAACATCAGAAATAGTTTGATCCATAGACCCTGTACTCCATTCATAATTATAAGGAGCAACTCCGTTTACTGGTACGGCATTTAATATCGCATCAGATTCACCAAAACAACTAACGCCTTGATCAACGTTTACGTCAACCGCAATGTCGAATGTACACAAACAAGTATTTAAACCTGAAACTACTGTCGGAGCACAATTTGTTCCATCGGTGATTTCAAAGTTAAAACTGATTCCAGACTGTATAGGATCAGAAGTAAAAACATTTCCAACAAGTGTCCCGCCCCCTGTTACGCTGTACGCAGAAGGGTTACCTCCAGTGATATCAAAACTGACTGTGTAATTTTCTCCTGCTGCATCACAGGTTAAAACAGGCATAGAAGCTGTAGGTAATTCATGAACAGTTACGTTAACCGAATTATTTACTGGATCAATAATACCGACACAATTTGGACCAACTGTTCCCGCAATTGAAACAAGTGTTATTGTTCCTGTCATTGGCATCGGTAGCGAAATTATTTGGCCATTACTTACATTATCAAAAGGAAAGTCACCGGTTCCATTATTGTAAACAAGGTTATACTCTCCTGGCTGATTTATATTTATTTGCAACAAGGCATCATCTCCTTCACATATTTCTAAATTCCCCATTATTCCAACAGTCGCCTCTGGGTAAAACACAACTGGTTGACCGTTAGAAATAGACCTACATGGATCAATATTCTGATCTGTTTGTGGAGCACCTGAGCCATCGTCACTAGCTACAATTCTTGACACATAATAGGTATCACCAAAAACCAGAGCTGGATCATAGGTAAATTCAGGAATTGAATTCATTTGGAAAATTGTGAACGGAATATTAGCGACACCATTGTGCAGTATGTAAGCAACCACATCATCAGCATCCAATGTAGGAGCAGCCAATGTCGTAAAAAACGCTGTTCCACTTTCACAAACTTCCATTAATTGAGTTTCCATTGAACCCGCATCTGAAGTACAGTTACAAACATGAATTCCAGTTACATTTTCTGTTCCACACGCATTTGCATCTTCAATATTAATAGTATAAGTAGATCCACTCGAATACCAGTCAGAAGTAAAAACTCCAGTCAGATTGTCAAAAGTACCAGGGTCTCCTGAGAAAGCATAAGAAGACATTACTCCACCGGACACATCAAAAGTTAATCTATATTCAGTATTTGTGTCATTGCACTCAAACTGTAAATTAGAAGCCACAGGAATTTCTGCAATTGTTATGGCAGCAGATCCATCAACTGATCCTTGACAAGTAATATTTGTGTTGTCGAATATTGACACTAAAGTATAAGTAGTTGTAGCCGTCGGACTCACAGAAAACGTATGTCCTGTATTGATATCATCAAGCGCAACTTGATTAATACCATCTGTGTAAATAACGTCAAATGGTCCTTGCCCCCCAGTAATATCAATTGTAATTGTATTAGCTACTCCAGAACAACTTATCGCATCTCCACTTATCAGCGCTTGCGCCAAATCGTAAACAACTATTGGCGTTCCAATACTTACTTGATAACAAGGATGGGTATCATCTAAACCGCCAATTCCATTATCAGGACCAACTACACTCGATATGTAATAAGTGGTTCCTGTAGTCATTCCCGTAACTAAACTGAATGAAGGCAAAGTGCCTCGACCAAATACATTACCAAGGGAATTTCCGGCATTGTCATGCAAGACATATTCTTGATTAAAACCTGTTTCTAAAATGGTTCCTGATGCTGCATTAACAGTTAAATCTTCTCCTCTACAAACCTCAACTAATGTTTGGTCCATAAGTCCTGGATCTGAAGCACAATTACAATCATAAGAACCCATAAAATTTACTGCCGCACAAGCTGAACCATCTTCAACAGAAAAGGAATATGCTCCACCAGCAACAATTTCGTCCGAAGTGAAAGTATTTCCCGTCAACGTTCCACTGATTCCTGTTACTGAATAGTTGGAAGGATCTCCTCCTGCGATATCAAACGAAATCGTATAACCTGTTAGTAAAGCATTACAACTTTCCGTAAATCCATTTACACTAATCAGACTTCCAACATCAATCGTGGCTGTACCAGATGTAGTTCCAGAACAATTTAAGGCAGCTGTAATTGAAACCAAACTATAAGTCGTGTTTGTCGTCGGAGTTACTGATTCGGTATGTGAAGGTCCGTTAATATTATTCAATACATAATTCGAACTGCCATCTGAATATGTAATTGTAAAAGGCCCCGTTCCAGTAAGTGCAAATGTCAAGTCCGTAGATTGCCCTTCACAAATATTATTATCTCCACTTAATGTCGCAGTAACTTCAGGATTAACTGCAATTGCCAGAGCAAGTCCTCCCAATCCATAACATTGAGAACCCACCTCTCTAACAGTATCTAAGTTAATAGAGGCGTTTGAAGTTAAGACTATAGGTTCTATATGACCATCTGAAATTCCAGTCAAAGTATAAACATCTGTACCATTACTATATTGAACATCAAATGGTCCTGTTCCATTAAGATCAAAAGTCAAATTTACACTTGATCCGTAACAAACAGTTGAGCTTGCACTAATGCTTCCAGTCGGGTTTGGATTTACGGTTAGATTAATTTCTGTTATTTGAAAACATCCTTCTGTTGTGCTGGTTCTCATAAAATAAGGTCCAGCATCACAAACAACTGTTGATGCCATTTCCAATATTGGAATTCCAATTTGCGCAGAAACCAAATCTCCGAAAAATTGATCTCCGACAATGGAAGTTGAATTTGCATCGGTATAAGCCAATGTTGCTAAGTCTACACAATCACCAGCACAGAGTTCAAGCGAACTTGTAAATGTGATATCTGGCGAAGGATGAATTGTTAACGTTACTGGCTCGACAGCAAAACAACCATTAATGGTTTGATACCTTGCATAGAAGGTACCTGAAGCACCAATAACGGTATTTGTTAGCGCACCGATATTTGCAATAGCATCTGCTGAACTATTATGAAAAGTCAAAACATCTAAAGCACTAGCATTATTAGTTTCAGTAATATTTAAGGTCTGCAAATCGATTGTAGCCGGGGCACAAGTCGCTCCAGGTGTAATAATCGTAATTTGTGGATCTTCTATAACGATATTAGCTGAACTGATATCATAACATCCAGGTGCAGACTCACTTCTTACCCAATATGTTCCTCCGCTGCTGATAACAAAATTTGTAATCGCATTGGAACCAGCATCGGCATCTGTCATATTGGAATAATATGTTGTTGCTCCACCGACTCCTCCATTATTGGTAATAGAAAGATTTCCAAGATTAAATGTATTTGGCGAACAAATGGGTGTTGGATCATTAGCAGTAATATTTGGTGCTGGAACAACATTAACCACATAGTTGAAGGAGTTATCTCCACAAATATTAAATGCCTCAAGGGTCAGTGAATTAGGTCCCGCTGTAGCTCCCCAATCAATGATTACCGAATCACGATCAGCTGGTCCCACAATTGTTCCAGCAGATGAAACAGACCAAGCTACGGAGTCATAATCTGATGCTATGGCATGATATACTTCTCCTGTAGAATTGATACAATTAAGGTTAGAACCTGAAACATTTAGTCCAGTAGGAACTCCAGATTCTACATCTACAGTAACCATTAAAACAGTGTCAATAATTCCAGTGACATGAACGGAATAATTTGTTGTTGTAGTTGGCGAAGCAATCGGATTTTGAATTGTTGGATCATCTAGTGAACTAGCAGGTGTCCAATCATAAATATATGGTCCTACTCCAAATACTTCAACACCCAATTGTATAGAACTTCCTGTACAGATATTATAATCATTTTGCGTTATTGTTGTAGTTTGAACACCGGAGTTGACAGAAATAGTATAATCACAAACATCTCCTCCCCATCCATCTATCATAATGTAATAGACTTCTCCTGGGACCAATCCAGTGGCTGTTATATTTCCAGTAGTTTGAACATTGGGATTCCAGAAGTTTGAAACTAAAGTAAAAGAGTTGCAATCATTCGATGAATAAATTCCAGCTTGCATCCCACTGTTAGGTAACACTCCAAAATTCATACAACTACTTGCCGTAATTTCAATACTTACAGTAGTTTCAGAAGCGACAAATCCAATGAACGCATCGTTTTCCCTTACTGCCGGAAATACAGACATGGGAATAGCTACCGGATAAGGAGTAAAGTTTGAGGAATTACCACAAAATCCGTCCAGATCATCAGAGAACAAAACACCATCACAGCAATCATCTGCCGCAGGAATATTTCCACCGCAAGTTCCTAAACTAGGATCTTGAATTGGCGCATGTGCAACAGCACAAATTTCAAAAGTTCCTTGAGCATCATTTCCCAATTCCCATAATCGAATCCAAATTTGTTCTCCAGCATATTCAAAGTTGCAGCCATCCTCAACAATTAGCGTTTCCATTATTCCCGCAGTGGCCGAACAAGACAATTCAGTCAATGATGAGCAATCCGATCCAACATAAGCAGCCATTCCCGTTTCAGAGATTGTACCTGCAAAAGCATTTAAGCTGACATGGTATCCATTTGAAGGCATCGTAAAGGTATACCATACATCGGCTCCTCCTGCCAAAGTTCCGCAAGAAGGATCTGGAACTCCAGAAGCAGTTGCCATTACATTATCTCCAGTGGTAGTACCAGTTCCACTAGAACAAGTTATGTTCAATGGTAATACATCCGCCGCACAAGGAGAGTCATTTGGTGGTTGAGCTGAGGCCAAATTAGTCAAAAATAAAAATGAAAATAGTACGTACATACGCACCTTAGGCTCAAATGAAGTAAAGATATTCCGCATAGTAAATCATTGCTTTGCGATCCAGCGACATGCACCTTTTGAGGGGAACAAGTGGCTAATCCTTTGCTGTCAGATTCTTAGACTTTATAAAAAAGGTTAATCTGACAAGAAGTTGTGTTTGTTTTCTCAGGAGCTTAAACTCCTCTTCTAGAAGAAGCAAATCCTTTGCCACTTTTCTATAAATCAATAAGGTTTCAACCGACAAATCAATGACCGATAATGTCTTATATATTCGAACTAGCAAGTAAAAATAAATTGAAAACTGTAGGCTAAGGTCTGAACTAAATCACCCTATTATTAAGATAAAAACTAATGTGTAAATACTGAAAAATGAAAATTGTTACTTCAATAATGTGATATCACCACTGAATTGAATGGTTTTACCATTTTTAAGAATGACTTCAGAAGTATAGATGAAAACTCCAGGATTAAGAGATTGCCCCTTGAAATTGCCATTCCAATTAACATTGGTAGTAGAGGGATCAAATTCATCCATTTGAAACACGACCTCCCCCCATCTTGAAAAGATATTAAAATAATTTACGCTGGCGACTGCTGGCGTAAAAAAGGCTTTATAAAAATCATTGTTGCCATCATTGTTTGGAGAAAAGGCAGTTGGAAAATATCCAGCTGGACTTTCTTTTACAAAAATTGTTACTCGATCTTCGGCCAAGCAACCACGTTCGTCAATGACATTGAGAAGGTATTCTGTAGTAATCACAGGAGCTACAAAGGTTCTATCGCAATTAGAGCAATTGATAGGGTTCTCCCAATTGTAGATATCAATATTATTTGGACTCAATGGTACGAGCAGAATACTATCTCCTAGCTCTATGGTTTGGTTATCCCCTAGATCTACATACACCGGCGCAGCCGGGTCGATTACAATCAGCTTTTCCAACTCACATCCTTCAACGTCTTGCACAATGATAGGATAGGTACCCGGTTCAAGCAATGGTAGATCTTGCAAATCTTGATAAGGTGCACCATTGAAAGCATACATGTAAGGGGTGATTCCGCCTGCCACCTCACCAAGAATTACAGCTCCTAGTTCACCTGGACAATTTGGCTGAATGATTTCCAAACTTACATCCTGGGGACCTAAATTTCCAACTTCAATATTTATCTCAGCATTTGACGAACAACCATTTTCAACGAACTGCACTGATAAAATCAAATTGATTGCATCAACAACTTCGAGATCGCTATTTGAAAGCAAAGTAT
>CALFWO010000063.1 GCA_937928045.1 uncultured Saprospiraceae bacterium
ATATAGGGTTTGGAGAGTGAAATTGAATTTGGATTGGTGCATTCCGATACGTCGATGTTGTATAATTGCTGACTAAATTCGCATAGGGTATTGTCATGTATAATATCCTCTACTAAGGTCAAGCAAAAATGATAATTACTATTTTCTTTTATGTTAATATAAATTAACTCTCCTTCAGGCAAGCCTTGAACGACTATTTCCCCTGATGTGGTCAAGCTGTCATAGAGTATAAGATTGCTACAATCTTTATAGTAAACATAAGCAGTGAAATTTCCTTGTGTAGTTACGGCAAGTCCTCCTTGCGCAGGGATATCGGCCGAAAACCATGCACCATTCGACATACCATAAGTTTGCCCAGTATTTGGACGGGAACATCCCTGCGGTTTTCTTAATTGGGCATTGCTACAATCATTGTTAGCACTTGGCAAACCGGTGGTATAAATGAAGGTATTTCTTTCATTTCCCTTCGCTGCATTAAGCCTTAAGAGATAAGTTTGTCCTGGAGTCAGCGCATCGTATATTGTTTTGACTGCCGCTGAACAAGAACCACTAAGGGGGGAATTGCAGTTGGTGTAAAGTTCTACGAAGTAGGGATTCTCTTCATCGATTTGCTGTGTAGTTTCCACTACTACAATACCACTTGCTGGTGCGGTAAATAACTTCCAAAAATCAGGTATACTTTCTGGGCTGCAACTGAAGTCTGGGCTAGAAGGAGCATAAGATTGCGATCGATCTATGATTAAAGGATCTTCGGTTATGGTAATAGTTGAAGCTGTAGAGCAATCATCATCCTCTTCTGGAAATGAAGCGAAAGAATATTCTATATCACCTGGTGTATAGTCTCCTGCAATTCTAAGAATGTAACTTGAACCAGAATTTACATTCCATTCTAGTTCTTGACCGGGTTCCAATATTTCACAATAAGTTTCTGTTAAACTACTGCAAGTTCCTTCATATAAAGCGACAGAATATTTTTGAGTTCGCGAACTAATCTTCAGTTGATCAAGAATGTTTGGAACTGTAAAATGTAACCAACCATCTTTTCTTGGAATCGTTCCATCATTACATTGAATTGGATCATATGGATTGTAATTCGAATTTCCAAAAGCTTCAGGTAGCGCAGAAGGAGCTGTTGATATTGGGAGTGATTCGACATCATCACAAGTTAAATCAATTGGGAGTCTGGATGCATAAATTGAAGTACCACTAATGGAATTAGTAGAAAATAAATAAATCTCAGATGTGTTCAATTCTATAGAACGGGTGCTTTCTAAATTCCCGATAGGGCAATCCACAATTTGTAGATTATTACATCCCCCAGAATAAACCGTTACATTATTTGAAACAGTGATATTTGGGTTGTTTAAAACTTCCTTAAACCAATAGGTGGGTTGAAAATAATCTGCAGGATTATTACATACAGGAATTGCGTTTGAATGTGCGGTTGCGTTTGGAATATCCAGACTTGGAATCATATTTCTATCTGCAAAAGGGATTGCTCCAGTACACAAATCATTCACTGGAATGTTTCCTGATATTGTGCTGGGCGAAAGCGAAAAACTTATCACTTGGTCAGGAAGAATTCTAACAACTTTATTATTGTTAACGGAAATTAATTCCGATTTTAAAACTGATGTAATCTGTAGAAAGTAGTCTTGACCCACTGGCATGAGAGGGAGATCGAAATTACCTTGTGCTTTGATTTCCGCTTGATATATTAAATCTAAATCAGAAGAAGTGTTGGCTAAATAAATATAAATATTATAGCTTTGATCTAAAGTTAGATTTTTAAGCGTTAATCTTTCAGAGGTGTTGTTGAGCTCGTACCAAACATCTCCAATATTAGAATTTGTAGGATCGGCACCTTCTCCAGAATTTGAAGTAAAAGTTAAATTCGCTGAATGGCTTGTAGCATTATCCGTGATAGGAATACTATTTAGTTTTGTGTTGTTGATTGTTGGCGAAGGGATTTGCTGAACCAGAATATTATTGGATGATTCACTACCAGAGGTTATAACAATATGATTTGTACTTGGGTCAAGACCGTATACTTTTCCTTCTGCATTGGCTAAGTATTCAACTGGGACCGAGCAAGACTTTGAGAATAAACGACCACCCGTCAGTGATACTGCGTTTGCACCTGAGGTGTTGAGCAAAAAATAACCACTTCGAGGAAAGTCAGGATCTTCAGTGCGAAATAAAAAATTATTAATGCTATAATTTGCATCGAGAACAATTGCCGCAGCATTGTCACAAGTCTCATTTGGAACCTCGGAGAAAAATGTGAAATTCCCAGGATTATTTGTGTTGGGGTTATGTTCAATAAAGTAAGTTTGACCAGCTTCTACATTGTAGTGTCTTTCCCCTTGATTGGTCATATTTACGAATGAACCACAACTTCCAAATAAGAGTTTGTCATTTGGATTTAATTTTATCGTTCCTGATTGGCTCAAAGTAAAAGTCAAATACACAGGCAGAGCAAAAATAGACTGATCAGGCATCGCTGGATAATTAATACTATTTCCGATTGAAGTTGGAGTTGCTGTGATTACAAATGGCGTATTGCAATCGGATTGAGGTACAGCTTTCTGAAATACCAATTCAACCGATTCAGAAATTGGAACATTTTGAGATCCTACTTTTTCTGAAATTTTTAAAACCTGTAGCCAATAGTTGGTGTTGGCCGTAAGTTCGTAGACCGGAATTCCCCTTAAGTTTGTTACAGGAATTTTATTGTTTATCGAACAACTAGTGTACAGATTAAATACTTGTTTCCCATTGCCTCCAGCTGCTGCCAGATATTGATAATCTTCAGAGTCAAATTGGATCCATGTATCTTTTCCTTCATAAATAGCGTTGGGGTTTTGCTGTAGTTCTCGACAGGTATTATTGAGTCCACTTTCTGTCATGATACTCCATCTTCCATTAATGAGTATTTCATAGGTAGAAGTATTTGCGTCTATAAATTGTATTGGAGCGTTGGTGCATAAATTGCTTGATTGACCAAATGCTTGGAAAGCAATTAAAAAAAATAGGCATGAAAAATTGAGTTTCATTTGGTTTAGAATTTTGGAGTCTAATAATCTGATTGCAAAATTCAAGGGATTTCATCATTTCTCATTCATACTTTAGGGTGAATATGAAATGATAAACAGATGACTTTTTAAGATTGATTAAATATTTAGGATCATGCCTTCATTTATTCAAAGTAGTCTGGGCTATTAAATCCTCTTATTGTAACAGTCTTCTCAAATGCCAACGTCGTCGCGTCAGGGATAGCAGCAGGATCTCGATGGTAAAGGAGAGATATCGTGGATAGCCCGACCCGACCAGATAGAGGGTGACGCCCAAAATTTTATCAATCAGAATGAAATATTGAAGAATTTTGTGTGTTGACAAAGCCAATTTCTAGCTGAAGAAAAAAGAATCATTGCTCCAGTGTTTTAGTCGTTTATCATTTGATATTCGACGACTCCCTCACTCCCAAAATTCCTTATCTTTGCACACTTATTTTGGACTATGTTTGGTTTAATCGCCAGACGACAAGCAATCCACATGATGTACAAAGAATTTAAAGGCCTCGACCTTCCTGCTATAGACAAAGAAATACTCGACTTCTGGACGAAAGAGGGCATCTTCGAACAATCTGTAAATCAGCGTCCTACGACCGATACTTTTGTATTCTATGAAGGACCTCCTTCTGCAAATGGAAAACCAGGTATTCACCATGTCATGGGACGAACAATCAAGGATCTATTCTGTCGATTCCAAGCCATGAAAGGAAAGCGTGTAGAGCGAAAAGGAGGATGGGATACCCACGGACTTCCGATCGAATTGGCTGTGGAAAAAGAATTGGGAATCACTAAGGAAGATATCGGGGTGAAAATCGATGTGGATACTTACAATAACAAGTGTAAGGAAACTGTGATGCGCTACAAGGACGAGTGGGATGAGATTACGCGTAAGATGGGGTACTGGGTAGATTTAGAAAAACCATATGTAACCTTTGAAAAGGAATACATCGAATCGGTTTGGTGGCTACTCGGTCAATTGTACAAAAAGGATTACCTCTATAAAGGATTGACGATTCAACCATTTTCTCCAGCAGCAGGAACTGGACTTTCTACACACGAATTGAATCTTCCTGGTTGTTATAAAAATGTCAAAGATACTTCTGCCGTTGCGATGTTTAAATTGACTAAAGCAGATAGTAATCAATTCTTATATGAATCCGATGAGGAAGATGTGCGTGTTATTGCTTGGACGACGACGCCTTGGACCTTGCCTTCGAACACCGCTTTGACCGTCGGTCCGAAGATTGATTACGTCAAAATTAAAACAGTAAATGTATATACTGACAAGGCAGTATCTGTGGTGTTGGCTGAAGCGCTGGTAGGTAAATGGTTTGGTGGAAAAAATCAACCGACTATTATCGAAAAGTCGGAACCATTCAAAGGAGCGGCTTTGATCGGATCTCGTTATGAACAATTGTTAGATTTTGGAAATGAAATTGAGCCGGTACATGGTGGTACAGACGCCTTCAAAATTATCGGCGGAAATTTCGTTACTACTGAAGATGGTACCGGGATCGTTCACACGGCGCCTTCTTTTGGTGCGGATGATAGAAGGGTAGGAATTGACAACGGCATCGGGGCTTTGACGCTTGTAGATCGCCAAGGTAAATTTATTGAGACTGCCGGAGAGTTTTCAGGGCGCTATGTTAAGAATTATAAAGACGATCCAGATTATGTAAATGTGGATATTGATATTGCTGTACGTTTGAAATTGGACAACAAGGCATTCAACGTTGCGAAATACGAACACAATTACCCGCACTGTTGGAGAACTGATAAGCCAATTTTATATTATCCTTTGGATTCTTGGTTTGTAAAAACTTCTGCTGCAAAGGAGCGTATGTTTGAATTGAATAAGACCATCAACTGGAAACCTGCTTCGACCGGAGAAGGCCGTTTTGGAAAATGGTTGGAAAACTTGCAAGATTGGAACTTGTCTCGTTCGCGATTTTGGGGAATACCTTTGCCGATATGGAGATCTAAGGATACAGAAGGAGAAACGATCGAAGAAGTTTGCTTGAATTCGGTAGAGGAGTTAGAGAAAAAAATTGTGGAAGCAAATGCTGCGTTAGGATTAAATCAGTCACCACCAAAGGATTTGCACCGTCCATATATTGATGATGTAATCCTAGCGGATAGCAAAGGCAATAAGATGACTAGAGAGTTGGATCTGATCGATGTTTGGTTTGATTCCGGTTCGATGCCTTATGCACAATGGCATTATCCCTTTGAGAATGTGGAAAAATTCAAGTCTCAATATCCAGCGGATTTTATCGCGGAAGGCGTTGATCAAACGAGAGGATGGTTTTACACTTTGCATGCAATTTCAACATTGGTTTTTGACCAAGTGGCTTACAAGGCTGTAGTCTCTAATGGTTTGGTTTTGGATAAAAAAGGACAGAAAATGTCCAAGTCTAAAGGCAATGCGGTGGATCCGTTTATGGCATTGGATAAATACGGCGCCGATGCCAATCGTTGGTACATGATTTTTAATTCCAATCCTTGGGACAATCTCAAGTACGATTTGGACGGCGGTGTGAAAGAAGTACGAAATAAATTTTTTGGTACACTATATAATACCTATTCCTTTTTTGGGCTGTATGCTAATATTGATCAATTTAAATATGCGGAAGCGGCTTCGCCAATGTCCGAACGTGCAGAAATTGATCAATGGATTATGTCTCGTTTGAATTCATTAATACAAGAAGTGGATGCGGCATATGCCGATTATGATGCAACGACTGCTACTCGGGCCATTAATGATTTTGTGCAAGAGCAATTAAGTAACTGGTATGTACGACTTTGTCGTCGTCGTTTTTGGAAAGGGGAGTACAGCACTGATAAGATTAATGCTTACCAGACTTTATATGATTGCATGGTAACAATTTCAAAATTAATGGCGCCAGTGGCTCCATTCTTTGCAGATTGGTTGTACAGAAATTTGAATAATGCTACGAATAAAGAGTCACAAATTTCAGTTCACTTGGTCGATTTTCCAAAAGCGGATGCTGCTTTGATCGACAAAGATTTGGAAGAGCGCATGGATTATGCACAGCGTATTTCTTCGTTAGTGTTGAGTTTGAGAAAAAAGGAGAATCATCGTGTGCGTCAGCCATTAGAGAAGATATTACTTCCTGTGTTGAATCCAACTTTCGAAGGTCAAGTAGAAGCGATCAAAGATTTGATCTTGGCCGAGACCAATATTAAGGAGATTCAATACGTAACGGATACTGAAGGATTGGTAAAGAAATCGATCAAACCAAACTTCAAAACCCTGGGAAGGAAATTAGGAAAGCATATGAAAGCAGCGAATGGAATCATTTCTGCTTTTGGAGAACAAGAGATCAGTGCGATCGAATCTACCGGTGGATTTACTTTAGATATTGAAGGTGAAAAAATAGAATTATTAGCGGAGGATTTTGTAATCTCTAGTTTGGATATTCCAGGTTGGACAGTAGCCAATGATGGGCCATTGACGGTAGCTTTAGATACGACATTGACGGATGATTTATTGGCTGAAGGAATGGCGAGAGAATTGATCAATCGTATTCAGAATATCCGGAAAGATTCTGGCTTAGAGGTCACAGATCGAATTAAGGTCAGCATCGAAAAGCATGAAGCTATAGAATCTGCTGTTGAAGGATTTGGTGAAATGATTATGGCAGAAGTATTGGCCGATACAGTACTTGCCATGAAAGGGGTAAATGGTGTAGCAGTGGATTTGCCGGGGGAAGTCAACTTGGGAATAGCTGTAGAGAAAATTTAGGGAATTTAATTTCAATTAAGATATATAAACTCCTACTGCGTTTGTGGTGGGAGTTTTTTTATTGGATTTTTGAAATTTTGATTTTTGATAAAATTATGTTGCCAAGTAAACCAAGAGTGACTCCGAGGCCAATAGATTAAAAAATTATGCTAACTGTATAGGATATAAGTGTATTAGCCTTTGTCCATGCTCCGCGGACAATTAGTCAATATTTATTCTTTTCAGAGATTGCAATGCATTGTTTGGAACTTGTCATACGCTCGATTTATCGCCATCCTTAAAATATTCGCCATACACTTATATGCTTTTCACTATCACTTCTACAGTAGATTTGTCAGACGGCTTCATTATAAATATTTCTGTAATAGATTACAGCAGAATAAAATTTACAATGATGAAGTTTTCCGTATTGCTTTCAGTTTTTCTTCTGGCAATTTTTGGCGATGTTCAAGCGCAAACGCATAAATATGACAAAAACGCTTATTTACATATTGATTGCTCGCCTTATTCAAGTAGTTATTCTTATTTGAACCGCGCTGTAAAAAAAAGAAATAAAACCGCGAATAATAGTAGCGTCAAAAAAAATGCTAAATTCCTGCATAGCGGAGATTATTTGAAGATCTATTTGTTCAACTTAAATCCTTATCAGTATAATGTAGAGGTCAATGATGTTCAGCAGGATTTTGAATATGGAAAGTCTGAATTTGACTATGCAGCTTATAATAAATCTGGTAATGGATCAACGGATCAAAATCCCGTTAGCGAAAACGCAATAAATGTAGCTGTAAATGAAAAGGCTCAAATAATAAATTATGCCAATGCCGTTGACCAACTAAATTTCTTTATTCAAAAGACAAAAGCGAATTTAAATCCCAATGAGCAAAAATTGATATCGGATAAGAAGCAGTTAGAAGAAGATTTAAATTTGGCCAGTATGGATTTGAATCCAAATTTTGAAAAATTATGGGAAAAGATTGATTCTATTACTAAGTTGGACTTAGCATCCATTTACGAAAAAGCTAAAAAGTTTCCAGCTATTTATGTTGAGTTTAATTCGCTTTCATACCGCTTTACAAGTTCACTGCTTCCAATTCAAATAAAGTCTTATGATCAGTTAACCATTACGGTAAAAATCAGTAAAAAAAGTAACGGCAGTAAGGTATTTGAAAGAAACTATACCTATAAAATAATCGGTGGACTGAAGGTTGATCAATCATTCGGGATTGGAGTAAATGGACTATATGATGATCAGCACTATTTCAAAGAGGTCATGGTGAAAGACACCACTTTTGGAACAGATCGAGGAATTGTTTTGCAATCTCAAGATTCGCTGACTTTTGGTCAAGATAGTATTTTGAAGATTGAAAATGTAAGTAAGAAACAGATATTGCCAAATGCAAATCGAGATTCTAGCCAGTTTTCAATAGGCATAACGACGCTTACTCATTTTTACTATCGCTTAGGCTTTGTAAATTTTGGGCCACAAATCGGAATATCTGTTGATATCTTTCCTGAGCAAAATACACGATATCTTTTTGGTGGTTCTATCATGCTGAACGACGGTAGGCATCGCGTTTCACTTGATGCAGGTTGGTCATTTGGGAAAGTGAAAAAACTACACCCCGCTTATCAAGTCGGAGATTTAATTGCCAGTTCCAATACAAGTTTTCCAGAGATCACGATAACCAGAAAATCATGGTACTTCGGAATTTCTTACAATGTTCCAATTACATCAAGAGTGGAACAAGCAGATGCACCAAAAAAATAAAAATCTATGTTCGCATTTAGGAAATTGATTCCTGTGATATTGATGATGAAGTTATGCATTATAGCAGCTTGCGGCGAAGATGAATGTGAAAGCATCATGAATCCATTGAGTGGAAATTATGCCGGTACAACATCTTGTCCAGCAATTAGGGATGGTGAATTTGAAAGTATGGTCATGGTAACAATTGAAAATAATGATTCAGTCACCTTAGATCTGCAAAACTCAAATTTAATTACCAGCACTTTGGATACCATTTGGAAATTAAAACTGAATGGAAATCGAATTGAACTTTCGCATAATCTTAGTACCACAGGAGCTTTGGTAAACCTATCCGGTACTTTCATCTGTAAAAATTTGACTATTGTTGAACAATCAGCTTCGAATTCTGGCGAACTTATTTCCTGCACATTTAATGGAAAAGTAGAATAAAACCATCACCCCTAATTGATCTCTTTCGATTCTATTTCTTGATACCTTCAAGATTTATAAATCAAATGGACCTTACCGAAGAATTATTATTCCTTGTATATTGAGTTATCAATTATAGAATTCAATGCATTCCTACCTAGACGCACTCGCAGCGGAATACCAATCCATCGCAGATCCAAAGATCGCAGCTTCCCAATCTGCTTACATGCGGCATCAATTCTATTTCTTTGGTATCAAAGCTCCGGATAGACGCCAGCTGGAAAAACCATTCCTTATAAAATCCTATCTGCCACCAATTGAAGAATTAGATAAATATGTGAAAGCACTTTGGGCAAAAAAAGAGCGAGATTTTCAATTGTTTGCTTTGGATTTTTGTACCAAGTATATGAAGCGATTTAGAGAGAAAGATATCAGGCTACTAGAATATATGGTGGAACATAAATCTTGGTGGGATACTGTCGATGCGATAGCTTATAAATTAATGGGAAATTATTTTAAGCTTTATCCGCAGCATCAAGAAAAATATGCGAAAAAGTGGTTGGCAACTGATAACATGTGGCTACAGCGATCAGCTTTGCTTTTTCAATTGAAGTATAAAGAGAACTTAGATACTGGATTATTAACTTTTGGAATTGAATCTTTGTTAGGGTCTAAAGAGTTTTTTATCAATAAGGCTATAGGATGGGTATTAAGAGAGTATTCTAGAACCAACCCAAATTGGGTCATGGAATTCGTCGACAATCACGAGCTAAGCAATCTAAGTAAAAGAGAAGCACTTCGTTTGATTAAATAGCAACGTGGTCAATTCGATTTGGCAAGGTTACCATCAATGTTTTTTCCTCCTAATCCTTAATCTGTTGGCATAAAAAAAGCCAATACTGAATGATCAATATTGGCTTTCTTATTTTTTGAGCGTCGATTAATTGTAAACGGCCTTCTTTCTTAAGTTCACTACTAAACGATAGTAAAAAAGCGCTCTTGGCTTTTGACGTACTCCTTTGAAGTCTGCGCAAACTGTTGCTAGCGCTTCGTCTAGTTTAGGCGTATCTTTCATTCCTAACTTCTTAATAAGGAAATTCGTTTTTACGCGCGCTAATTCTTTTTTATCAGAGGCAGCTACCAATGATGCATCTTTTCTGTAGATAGAAGGTCCGCATCCTTTTGCTACTTTTTCCAATAATTTTCGATCGATTTTCCAGCCCAATTTTTTGCCGGTAGCTTCGTACTTGTCGCACAATTCGATAAGCTTGCTCATAGTAATTTGTTTGATTAATTGTAAAGAAATTCGAAAATAATGAATTTTTGTAATATATAATATTATGGCCTTAGCACCGAGCATTAGATTTTAGCTAGATTTCATCAAATAATCAGATTCTATTTAAATCTTTAAGTCTATAGAGGAATTTCACTCCATGTCTGAGAACGATAGCTTCGAATAAAAGTAAATGCTTCAAGTAATGGAAGCCTATGGAAAATTGATTGTCATAAAAAAGCACAGTACTGTGAAAAATGAGATTAACCATCTTCATTGTACTGTGCTCAATAATAGAAATACTTTCTTGGGGTTATTAAAGGCAGATTACAAATTATTCAATCCTAAATCCCCCTTTAAGTACTGTTGTAGTTCTAATATTAGCTTTCCAGGCTTAGAAATATTAGTGTTCTACAGGTGTAAAGGTATTCTTCTGTTTTTAATAATTGTAAGGTATAAAACCTCATATTTCGATTAGGTATTTATACCTTACAAATAATCAAATTGCTACGTAATTTTGATTGAGTAAAAAAACAAGCGCTAAATGGAATATTCTAGTATTGACATTCCATTTTAAGCTTAATTTTTACGTGAACAAACAACTCTACATAACCAAACACTCAAAACAATGAGAATTTCTATCCTTTTGACTTTAGTTCTGGGACTTTTAGGTCTAGCTTTAGTATCCTGTAACCAAGAAGTACCAACCCCTACAATCCCGGATGGTGTGAAAGACCTTATCGCAGCACCATCTACTCAAGACACCATTTCCAAAACAAAGTTTGACAGTTACGTGAAAGCCTGGAATGATAATGGAATTGCATTTAGTGCAACTACCTTATTAGAATATTTTACGATGAATAAGATAGACTTGACAGAAGTCCTCGGGGAGAAGCCTGAGAAGGTTCGATTCTATATTGGTTTAGACATGACAGTTACGCCTCATGAACCACACTTAATGGTGGTAGGAGTCGATAAGAATGGTCAAAACATGTTAGATTATAGTAAAAATCAGTATGCTTATGACTTGACAAAACCCTGTCCAAAATATTGTCCACAGATGACTTCGCTTTCGCCTGGTAAATAATATTACAGCCATAGAATTATGTTGATTTTTTGGTTGTCTACCATGGATCAGATAGGATCAGTCCTAATAGCAATATTAGGACTGATTTATTATTGGAAAATTGAATCTTCGGCGCTTAAGTTGTTGATAATTTACTTTGTGGTTGCAGCAGCTGCCAGCTTATTGGGAGAAATATTTGCCGCGCAACTTGGCAATAATATTTTTTTGTACCACTTTTATTCAATTGCGGAATTTATAGTTTTAGGAAGGGCATTTGGCTTGCTTTTTCAAAATGAATTCTCAAAGCGAAGGTTCAATTTAATCTTTTGGATGCTTCTTTTTACCATTATTTGTAATAGCCTATTTATCCAAGGCTTGGATCAATTTAATTCTATTGCGAGTACTGCAATTAGTTGTACGGTCATTGTCGCTAGTATTTTATATTTCAATCTATCACTAAGTAATCCTTTTCCTTCACCAGAAATGGTCACCATAAAATGGTTTTTGATTGGAATATTTGTTTATCATGCCGTGACGGTTGTTGTTCTATTATTCAGCAATTTGTTACACAACCTTGAATCGTTAAATGACATAGTTGTTTGGGCTTTTAGAGCAGTTGTCGTAGTGTTGACTAAGTTGGTTTCGTTATTAGCACTACTTAACCTGATTTATAAAAAACATTTTAAACTTACCAAAAGCTAATGGCTGGAGAAAAATTGTTGTTATTAATTTTTGCCTTCATTGTTATTATGCTGCTGTTTGCAATGGCAGTCATTTGGTTTTTAAATCAAACCCAAAGAAAAATCACCGTTGCAAAACTCCAGGAACAAGAAAAAGAATTAGAGTATCAAAAAGAATTGTTGAACAATACCGTTCGGACACAAGAAGATGAACGAGGAAGAATTGCTAGGGAACTTCATGATGGTGTAACGTCCAAATTGAATATCATACATCTCAACATGCATCTGCTGAAGCAAAAGGTTTTTGAAGACAAAGAGACCAATGTTATTGTCAATCAAATAGAATCATCGCTTTCAAAGAGCATAGAACGATCTAGAAAAATTTCTCACGAATTGATGCCAGTTGTTCTAAAAAAATTTGGCCTTACTCATGCATTGAATGAATTACTAACCGAGGTTAATAATACAGCTATATTCGAATTGAAATTCTTAGGACACGAAGAAGTTATAATACAAGATGATTTTAAAAGTCTTCACATTTTTAGAATTATTCAAGAACTGGTTAATAATGCGATCAAGTACTCAAAGGCTAAAAATGTTAGAATTGACTTCGAAATCAATGGTAGCGATGTGCTCATTAAATATGTGGATGACGGAATTGGCGTAAAAGATAATGACTTGAAAAAAGGTTTAGGATTTAGTAGCATCAATACACGAATGAGATTGCTAGCTGGTGATATGAAATTTGAAAAAAACAACGAAAAATCAGGATTACACATTCAATTTAAATTCCCATACCATGACTAAATTGAAAATTGCAATAGTAGATGATGAATTGCTTTTTATCCAAGGGATGAAATTGATTCTTGAGCAAAACGAAATGCTTGAAGTTACCAATACAGCTAAGTCAGGTTTAGAGCTGTTGGGTCAATTGAATTCGGGTGAATTTGAAGCAGATATTGTACTGTTAGATTTGTCCATGCCGGAGATGGATGGGATAGATACCTTACTGAAGTTAAATACAATGAATGTTTCTGTTCAGGTTATTATTTTGACTTCTCACTATAATGATGCTATGATCGTAAAACTATTGGATGAAGGTGTCGCGGGCTTCTTAGCAAAGAATGAAGATCCCCAAGAAGTAATCAATACTATTCTTAAGGTTGGAGAAAAAGGTTTTCACATTAATGATCATATTTTGCAACTGATTCGTAATCGAAGATTACTGGCCAAAAAGAACAAGCTAAGTGAGCATCTTTCTCCTCGAGAAATTGAAATCTTGAAGTTAATTTGCCAAGAACATACGAATAAAGAAATCGCTCAAAAACTTTTCTTGTCAACACGAACTATAGAAGGTCATAGAAATCGTATGTTACTTAAAACACAATCTAAGAATACTGCGGGATTGGTTTTATATGCAGTCATCAATAATATTGTGACCATTGACAACAGCAAGTATTCATAATGCTTAGAGTATTTTTACCTGTTTTGAAAAAGTAGAAATACGGCAAAATTTATTTAGATAGAGAATATTGTAGTCACGTCCTATTTTGTTTATACATTGTTCGGAGAGTTGAAATAATTCATTCTTAATGGACAACCCATGGAAAATAAAATTGGAAAATTTATTAATATTAATATCCCTTATGAGATCGATGGGGTTAAAATTTCAGCGAAAAGCCAAGCAGAGAATATATTTCAAAAGGTCCAAGATTTAAAGGATAAGGAAAGCATTGGTGCGCTGATTACCTATTCTGCTAATTATGGTCAAACACGCGATTTGCAGAAAGCTTACTTGCAAAACCAATATTGTGCAAAGATTATGGGATCAAATCAAGCCCAAGTGGTTTTTGAAATCGAAAGAATGTTGGGTGGAGTTGAGTCAGAGTTTCAAAATTATTTTCGAATAGCGCCCATAACGACCATGAATGCCTACACGAATCCCGTTCCGAATTGGAATGCTGATGTACTGTTTGGAATTATTCAGCAAGATTTAGATCGCATCGAAAATTACCTAAATTGCGGATGGGATATTTTGGGTTGGCAGAATCAAAAAACTGTTAAAAACTTAGACTCACCTTATGCAGTAGGTGGCGGAATCGCTAAGCTACCTCAATATATAAATGATCATATTCAATCAAGGTTGAAGGAGTTTGCGGCCAAATATGTATAGAAGTCCGTTGAGTTAGGAATTATTTCTTGCGAAAGCTGGAGGAGATTTCCTTTGAAACAAGACATTTATTTAGAGTGTAAAAGCCAATAACGAAAAAAGCCTCGCAGAAGCGAAGCTTTTATTTGTTGACCCACAAGGACTCGAACCTTGAATGACGGTACCAAAAACCGTAGTGTTACCATTACACCATGGGTCAATCCAAACATTTTTTCAAATGCGAACGCAAATTTACTACATTTTACAGTCTCTGTAAAGACCTAGATCGTTTTTTTTAATTTTTTTTGACTTTAGGACTTAATAACTAGGGTAAGGCTTTGTTCTCCAACTTATTATACAGAATTATACTATTCGTGAATCTCATTTAGAATGTCGTATAGGATTTCATGATATTCCGGGTATTCTGGCAGATTATTATGACCTCCTCCTGAAATCGCATAAAGCTTGGTTCTATCCATCGCAATTTTGCTCAATTGTTGGCTAAAGGAAAAGGGTATTAAGCGATCCCGAGTTCCATGGATCAAAAATATTGGACAGCTGACCTTTTTTAGAAAACGATCCGTTCTGATCTGATACCTTAAGATCCATTTGATAGGCAATAGGAAAGCAAATCTCTTTATTTGATGGAAAAAACTATAGTAAGGAGAATCTAATATCAACATTTTGGGATCATTCCAACTCGCAATTCGAGCCGCGATACCACTTCCCATTGATCTTCCATATATGATTATTCGATTTTCAGGATAGGATTTTGTTAGCCATTTGTAAACATGTTGACTGTCATTGTAAAGAATGGCCTCCGTGCGTTTTCCACGACTTTTTCCGAACCCTCGATAGTCTACTACAAAAAAGTCATATCCCTTTCCCAAAAAGTCTCTAGCAAACTTTCCCCAACCTTTGATACTTCGAGAATTTCCTTTGAAATAAAAAACAACCCCTTTGGTGTTTGGTACTTTAAAATGCAAACCATTCACCAAGCCACCATCTTCCATTTCAAAGTTGATTTCTTCGAAAGGAAAGGGATAGTGATATCTAAAATTTCTTGGTAATTTTTCCGGATGAAAAAAGAAATAGTCTTGGGCAAAATAAAAGAACAAGCTAAGCACTACATAGGATATCCCAATAATGATTAGCACTTTTATCAACATGATTAATTAATACTTATTTCTTAAAGCTAACAATTCTTCTGGACACAATGCTTTTTATTTAGAATCATGGATGTTTTAAAAATCAAAATTTAATACAAACCAACATCTGGTAAGTCCAATTGGTAAATATCTCTCAATCCTCTTCCAGATTCATTGTAGTCAAGACCATAACCTACAACAAATAGATCCGGAATTTTAAAACCTAGATATTTTATATCAACTGGAAACTTTAGGGCATCAGGTTTTAATAATAACGCCGCTAATTCAACCGACAATGGTTCTTGTTTTTTCAAGTGTTTTAGATAATAATCTAAAGTTCTACCAGTGTCTACAATATCTTCAATGACCAAAACGTGCCGCCCTTTGATGTCAGAAGCGATGGACATTAATTCTTTCACTTTTTCTGTTGAGGTCGTTCCATCATAGGATGATAGACGAACAAAGTCAATTTGACCATCGATCTCCCCGGCTTTGACCAAATCTGAGGTGAACAGAATAGCGCCCTTTAAGACACATATTATGATCGGGTTTTTTCCTCTATAATCAGATTTAATACTTTTTGCTAATTCCTGAATTCTTTCTTCAATTATAGATTCAGGAATAAATAGTCTGAATCTAAGATCTCCAATTTTAATATGTTTAATCGGAAGACCTCTTGGGGATTGAAAATTGCTCATAGTTATAATCCGTACTTGTCAATTAGGTAAATTAAACTGGCCATTGCTGCTGCACCTAATTGAAGTTCTCTTTGGTTTACTTTGTCAAAGGTGTCTATTTCCGTGTGATGATAATCAAAATATCTTTGCGAATCAGGTCTCAATCCAATTAGCAATCCCTTTTGACTTTTTAACGGATTGATATCGGCTCCGCCACCACCATTTTCCAAATATAATCCATAGGATTCCAGCAGAGAAAAACTTTCTAGTAACTTTTTAAATCTTGAAGTGAAAACAGTTTCTTCGGCTGAACAAGCAAAACCTCTTGGGCTAAATCCACCAGCATCTGATTCTATGGCAGCAAGATGAAATTCATTCTTTTCATTAGAAGTTTTAGCATAGGCCAATCCGCCTCCTAATCCATTTTCCTCATTCATGAAAAGGACTGTTCGTAATGTACGCTGAGGAATATATTCACAAGCTTTTAATATCCGTAAAGCATCCATTGCTTGAACACACCCCGCACCATCATCATGGGCTCCTTCACCTACGTCCCATGAATCTAAATGCCCACCAACTAAAATGATTTCATCGCCATGGTTGCTTCCTTTCCATTCTCCAATCACATTGTGCGAAGTCTTTGGAGCCAACATTCGAGAATTATTTTTAACATATACAGTTGTTGCTTCTTGGGAAATCATCTCCGACAATTTATCAGCGGCCATTGTTGAAATTGCCAGACTGGGAATCTTTTTTACGCCCTCTTCATAGACTTGTACGCCTGTATGCGGATAATTATCCTTTCTTGTTGTCATAGATCTGACCAGACAAGCAATAGCGCCATATTTCGAAGCTCTGCTTGCTCCGTAAACCCTCTGATCCACTGCTCCACCATAAGCATTGAATGTTCGAATTTGAGTTGGGTCCATTGGCCTATTGAAAAAAACTATTTTACCCGCTAAGCCCTTTGTTCCTAGTGCTTCTAAATCGTCTAATGATTGTACTTCAACAACTTGGGCCGTTAAACCCTTATTACCAGTTCCAATACTGTTTCCCAATGCCAATGCCCTCAGCGGAATGTCGCCTTGAGTTGGGGAGTTGATTATTTTAACGATTTCAGTTGCTCCTCTTTCCCAATGCGGCACTTCACAAGGCTGAAGGCTTACATCCAATCCCAATGTATCCAGCATTTGAGCAGTATAAGTCACCGCAGCCGCTGCATTAGAAGAACCAGCTAATCTCCCTCCAATTTCTGTGCAAATGTGATCGAGCCATTGATGTCCAATAGGATCCTTAAGTGCAGTATTGTAGATTTTTTTGATGAAAAATGCGTCTTCATCTGATAGCTTACTAGTTGATTGCCCAATACTGGTACATGGCAATAGTAAGTTGCCAAGGAAAAAGATCAGTCCTAAGAGAAGAAATTTGGTATACAGAGTCATGCTTGATTTTTCCCAATGGTAGGAAAAATATTCAAATTTTTCTTTTAGAATATAATTTTGGAATAGGATTTTCTTCCGCAGAAAATTTTGAAAATGGACATATTACTATAAGTATATATTCGATGGGCTTGGTATACGGTCGAATTTACAAACATCTTTAAGGAATTTCTGGTTCTCGATTAGGTGAAAACCTAAATTTCATGTATTTTTGTACAAAGAACACTAAGTCCGGTTTTATTAGTGTTTCAAAAGAAATTTTAAGTCATTTGACTTAAAGAATATTTGGTTTTATTTGGTTAGGGCAGAGATGGCGTATATGCGCCATCTCTTTTTTTGTTAAAATCTTTCTGAAAGAGTGTCTTTTTTCATTTTTAGCGTCTAAAAATCATCGTGGCCTAGAAGAGGTCATAACTCATTTGACTAAACTTGACAAATGACTGAAATTTTTTGTTATGTCTGCTTATCATTGTGACAAAAAACTGAGTTAAGTTAAAATCTTTGATCGACTCCTTACATACCGAAAAACAATCGGATTTGCTTTTGATCAAGCAATATCTTGAGAACAGGGATACTTCTGCTTTTAACGAGCTATATAAAAGGTATTCTGGAAAAGTGTATGCAAAGTGTATATCTATGTTAAAGGATGAAACGCTGGCTGCAGATGCTACTCAAGAAGTTTTCACAAAGGTTTTCCTAAAGCTGGGAAGCTTTGGTGAAAAGGCAAAATTCTCTACTTGGTTGTATTCAGTGACTTATAACTATTGTATAGATTTTATTAGAAAACAAAAAAGAGACTTGCAGCTATTTACTGATGGAGCAGAAGATTTGCCCGAGGTTATTGACGACGAGGAGGATGATGAGGAACTGTTAGCAATGGAAGTCGGAAGATTACGAAAAGTCTTGGAAGAAATTCCGCCAGGAGACAAAGTAATTCTTTTAATGAAATATCAAGATGAACTTTCTATTAAAGAAATTTCAGCGGCATTAAATAAAAATGAGTCTGCTGTGAAAATGCAACTCAAGCGAGCAAAGACAAAAGCTAAACTGGCCTATAGAAAAATGTACTCAAATAATTGATGAATTATGGCAGCTAATAACAACTTTAAGCAACTAGAAAAAGAGGATCAAGAAATGACTCCGCATGCACCGCGAAAAATTGAGCGTCAAGTAATGGGACTTGTGAACACTGGTCAATTCGCCGGAAATGTAATTGAGTTGTATTTTACAAAATTCATCAAATTGTTTTTAATGTTATTTGGAGCTGATCCAAAAGAACCAACAGAACTTACTTCAGAAGACGCTCAAGATTCGGGTGAGGTGAGATAATACTTTTTGTAGATACCAAAACCAAGAAACAATGCTAGACCGAATTATATCATCTTTTACCCAGCTGGGATATCAATTCCTAGATGTAATTCCCAATTTAATTGCGGCAATAGTCATAATTATTGTTGGAAATTTAGTAGCCAAATTTATTTCTAAAGGGATTGGTAGAATGTTACGATCCCTTAAGATTGACAGCTTAGGTGATAAGATTAATGATATTGATGTCGTTCAAAAATCTAATTTCAATTTTGTACTCTCCCAAATAATTAGCAAAATATTTTATTACGTTTTGTTCCTAATGTTTGCGATGGTAGCCGCAGAAGTGTTAGAATTTAAAGCAGTTTCTGATTTATTCAACGATATTTTCGACTTCATTCCTAAGGTAATCGCTGCATGTATTGTTTTGGCCATCGGTTTGGTTATTGCCGACTTATTGAAGACGCTGGTAAATACAACTACCAAGTCTTTGGGTATTCCTTCTGCAAGTTTAATCGGTTCGTTTGTATTTTATTTTATCCTGTTAATGACTGTTGTTACAGCCCTGACACAAATTGGAATAGATACAGACTTTATCAGTAATAATTTGACAGTATTATTGGGCGGTGCAGTTTTTGCCTTTGGCTTAGGCTATGGATTGGCCTCAAAAGACACAATGGCTAATTTTTTAGCTTCCTTCTATAGTAAGGATAAATTTAAATTAGGCAACAAAATTAAAATTGAAAACGTAAGCGGAGAAATAGTTGAAATGGATAATTCCACAATGACTATTCTTGGCGTTGACAATCAAAAAATAATAATTCCGCTTTCAAAGCTAACTACTGAAAAGGTGGAAATCATTGATTAACTGTTTAATAGACACGAATTAAATTTTAAAAAAAAACTACTCAAAATGTTTAAAACACTTTTACCTCTATCCCTTATTTTACTTCTAGGGTTTTCTTCGAATTTGTTTGCTCAGGATGCTGATGCCATCAAAGCTGATATCGCGGCTAAGACTGATCAGATGAAAGCACTAGAAGGAGAAATTGCTGCATTAACTGCCTCTCTTCCTCCAGTTTACGGATGGACCAAAGGAGCTGCTGGTGTATTAGGCCTTAACTTCAGTAACTTCAGTGATTGGCTAGGTGCCGCTAATCCTAATACCTTTTCATCTACTATCGGATTCTCAGGAAACGGATTTGTAAATTTAAATCAAGAGAAATACTTCTGGAGAAATGATGGTAACCTAGTTGTAGGTTATACAAAATTAAACCTGGATACAAACGTTGCTTTACCAGATAGTTTGGATGGATACAACAAGACAGCAGATGCAATTAACATCTCTTCTTTGTTTGGATACAAATTGAATGACAAGTTGGCTGCTTCTGCATTAGGTGAGTACCGTTCAACTGTTATTTCTAACTTCAACAATCCTGGATATTTAGATATCGGAGTTGGGGTAACTTGGACTCCAATCACAGACTTAGTTGTTGTAATCCACCCATTGAATTACAACATTGTTATGGCTGATGACGCATTTGAATATGATTCATCTTTAGGAGCTAAATTGGTAGCTGACTACACAAAGGCATTACCAAAAGGTATTGCTTGGAAATCTAAGCTTTCTGCTTTTATCTCTTACGGAGACGTTCCTAACTTGTCTAACTGGACTTGGATCAATGGCTTGAACTTGACTATCCTTAAAGGTTTAGGAGTTGGATTCGAATTAGGTTTGAGAGGAAACAGACAAGAAGGATTCAACACTTTCTTAGCTTCACCTGACGGAGTTGCGGCAAGAGCAGCTAATCCTGACTTCTCAATTGGAGATTTGGATGACAACAACAATCCATTGCAAACATACTGGTTGTTAGGATTTACTTACAACCTGTAAGAACAAAAAAATATTTTCAGGAGCTTCCTGAAATTCAAATATTTAAAACCAGACTTGAATTTTCAAGTCTGGTTTTCTTTTTTCACTGCCAGCATCCCAGTCATATTCCCTATCTTTCCTGCCGAAATTCACCATATGGCAGACAAGAAACTTTTCCTATTAGATGGACACGCTTTAGTATATCGTGCCCATTACGCTTTTATATCAAGACCACTTATAAATTCCAAAGGCCAAAACGTTTCAGCAGTAAACGGTTTTACTCGTTCGCTTTGGGATGTGCTTAAAAATCAAGAACCAACCCACATCGCGGTTTCCTTCGATTTGCCCGGACCAACCTTTCGGCATAAAATGTACGAGCCATACAAAGCCAATCGTGATGCTCAGCCAGAAGACATCACCCTTGCATTACCTTGGATCAAAAAAGTAATAGAAGGTTTCAAAATTCCAGTGGTGACTTGTGAAGGTTACGAAGCTGATGACGTCATTGGAACTTTAGCCAAGCAAGCGGAAAAAGAAGGTTTCGAAGTATATATGATGACACCTGATAAGGATTATGCGCAGTTGGTCAGTAAGAATATTTTCATGTACAAGCCCGCTCGTGGTGGGGGAGAAGTAGAGGTGTTGGGAGAAAAAGAAGTTTGTGAAAAATGGGGCATCAGTAGAGTGGACCAAGTCATTGATGTATTAGGCCTTCAAGGAGATGCCTCGGATAATATCCCTGGAATTCCTGGTATAGGAGCAAAAACAGCTGTTAAGCTTTTGGCGCTGTATGATTCCATGGAAGGAATTTTGGAGAACACAGATCAATTAAAAGGAAAACAAAAAGAAAAGGTAATTGCATTTGCTGATCAAGGACGGTTGTCCAAAGAACTCGCTACTATCGATGTGAATGTTCCAATCAAATTTGATGCAGATGTTTATGTTTTGGAAGAGCCAGACAAGGCTGCGTTGGAAGAGATTTTTAAAGAAATGGAATTCAAATCACTTGCTAGGAATATCCTTGGATCTTCAGTACTTCCAGATGCTAATGCGCCTGCCAAAACGGGAGTAAAAGCACCCGGAAAGCGTGCAACGAGCTCACAAGGGAGTCTCTTCGCCGGAGCTCCTTCCGCACCAACTCCGTCTTCCTCAGAGCCAAGAATACCCGCGCATTCTTCTGCTGAGTTTCATATTGAAAATACAAAACATAGTTATCAGTTAGTCGATACTGCTGCTGGAAGGAAAAAATTAATTGACAAATTATTAAAGCAAAAGTCATATGCCTTCGATACGGAGACCACTGGGATCGATGCAAATAAAGCAGAACTAGTGGGACTTGTTTTTTCTTACAAAAAGCATGAAGCATTTTATATTCCAATCCCTGAAGACTACGATGAAGCCAAAAGCGTTGCGCAAGAATTTAAAGAAATTCTAGAGCATCCAACTATTGAAAAAATTGGACAGAATATCAAGTATGATATGCTCATGATGAAATGGTACGGCATCGAAATTTGCGGACCGTTTTTCGATACCATGATTGCCCATTATTTAATAGAGCCCGATCAAAGACACAAACTTGACTATTTGTCAGAGGCATATCTTAAATATAAGATGGTCCCGATTGAAGATTTGATAGGGAAAAAGGGGAAGAATCAATTGACTATGAGAGATGTCCCTCAAGAAAAAGTTGTGGAATATGCAGGCGAAGATGCGGACATTACTTTGCAAGTCAAAGATCATTTGCTTCCGAAATTAAAAGAAATAGAAACCATTAAGTTGTATGAAGAACTCGAAGCTCCTTTAATTAAAGTGCTAACAGATATTGAATTTGAAGGCGTCAGAATTAATGCAGATTTTTTAAATAAATATTCAAAAGATTTAGAAAAATTAATCTTGGCTCAAGAGAAGAATGTTTACGAAATGGCAGGTTCGCCATTCAATATTTCTTCTCCCAAGCAAGTTGGTGAAATCCTTTTTGATCGAATGAAAATTCCATATCGTTGGAGAAAAACAGCCACCGGTCAATATTCAACTGATGTTACCAAACTAACTGAACTATCGGTAAACAATCCGATCGTAAAAGAAATTTTGGAGTATAGAAAATTGACCAAATTGAAATCTACTTATGTGGATGCTTTGCCAAGAATGGTGAACGAAAAAACTGGTCGAGTACACAGTAATTTTAATCAAGCCAGAGCGGCTACAGGTCGCTTAAGCTCAGAGAATCCCAACTTGCAAAATATTCCCATTAAGAATGAGGCAGGAAGAGAGATTAGAAAAGCTTTTGAACCAAGATCAAAAGATTACATTCTACTAGCGGCGGATTATTCTCAAATAGAGTTGAGATTAATTGCTGAAATTTCTGGCGATAAGGCCATGTTAGAAGCTTTCCAAAAGGGACATGATATTCACCAAGCAACTGCTGCAGGAGTTTATGGAAAGAAGTTGGAGGAGGTGACTCCAGATGAAAGAAGAAATGCTAAAACGGTAAACTTTAGTATAATTTACGGAGCAGGAGCAACAAACCTGTCTCGTCAGTTAGGAATCAAAAGAAAGGAGGCTGGTGATCTGATCAAAAGTTATTTTGCACAATATCAAGGTTTGAAAAATTACATGGATGAAACCATAGAATTTGCAAGAGAGCATGGATATGTAACTACCCTAATGGGGAGAAGACGATATCTTAGAGATATTAATTCGCGTTCCGGCCTGGAAAGATCCAATGCTGAAAGAATTGCTATCAATACTCCTATACAAGGAACTGCCGCTGATATGATCAAAGTGGCTATGATTAAAATTCATAAAATACTTTCAGACGGGAATTTTAAAACCAAGATGATTATGCAAGTGCATGATGAATTGGTGTTTGATGTTCATGTTGATGAATTGGAAAAAGTTAAACCAATCATTGAAGAAAACATGAAGAATGCATTACCAAACTTGAAGGTTCCAATTCTAGTTGGAATGGACACTGGGAAAAACTGGCTAGAGGCACATTAATAGATTAATATAAACTTATGAAATTTCCTGATCCAATTCCTGTAAAAGTTTTAGCTGAAAAATACGGCTTGAAAATCATAGGTGATGATTCTCTCGTTGCTACAGGTATCAACGAAATTCATAAAGTCGAAGCTGGTGACATCACCTTTTCCGATGTAAAAAAATATTTTAAAAAATCATTAGAATCTGCAGCTACTATTATCATTTTAAATGAAGCTGCAGATTGCCCTCCAGGCAAAGTCATTCTTGTCACGGAAGAACCTTTCAAAGTATATAATTCCATCGTTACAAAGTACCGTCCGTTGCGGCCGTTATCTGCCAATGTTGCAATTACAGCTAACGTTCATGCTTCAGCAATAGTAGAACCAGGTGTTGTTATTGGACCAAATGTTCGAATTGGAAAATATTCACACATTCAAGCTAACACGGTTATCATGGAGCATACCATCATTGGAGATCATGTGACCATTCAGCCTGGTTCTGTCATTGGATCAGATGCATTTTATTACAAACGAGGGAACGATGGCCATACCAAGTGGCGATCTGGCGGAAGAGTGATCATCGAAGATCATGTCGAAATCGGTGCGCTAAATACAATCAACAAAGGAGTCTCGGGAGATACGATAATCGGTGAAGGAACTAAGCTTGATTGTCAAGTGCATATTGGACACGGAGCCGTCATCGGAAAAAGATGCTTGCTGGCAGCAGGGGTCTTAGTTGCAGGAAAAGCTACTATTGGAAATGATGTGGTTCTTTATGGAGCAGTTGGTGTGGTGCAAGCCATCAATATCGAAGATAATGTTACAGTTTTGGCAAAAACTTTAGTCAATAAAAATCTCGTTGCGGGAAAAACATACAGTGGACTCCCAGTGCGCGAAAGTAGACAGCGCAATCGCGAAATCATCGCGCTAAAAAATCTCCCAGAATTCATGAAGAAAAATAGATAGGAGTTTAAAATGTTAACTCGAAATTCAATAATAGTTTAAATTAAATTTTTCTATTTTTTAATCCAACTCTTCGTATTCCGCATCTTGCTCTTCCTCTTGAGCCGGAGGATCGATACTCGGTTGACCATACCAGCGATAAAGCCAATATATTCCTGCACCAACAACTATAATTTTAAAAATCATAAGGCAAAGTTAGGCATTTTCGAGCATTGCCAAATGCCTTAATAACGAACCGTTCGTACATCAGGTATTACCGATTATCCAATAGCGTTTTCAACTATTTGTTATCGATTACATCTTTGCAAAAAAATCGCAGTATTGATCTCCGATTTTGAACTCCAAAAAAATACTATTATGAAGATTAACTATTTGTCATTGGTCCTTCTCTCGGTAATGATTGTATTTATTAATGCTTGTAATTCTGATGACAATATTCCTGTGCCTCCTACGGGAACAGTACTCACTGGAACGTTTGTAGATTTTCCTATAAGCGGACTATCGTATACGGCAGGCGTACAATCAGGGATAACCGACGCAGCGGGTTCGTTTACCTACGAAGCTGGAAATGATATTACTTTCACCCTAGGAGGTTTACAATTGGGGACAACGACTGCAATGCCAAACTTGTCACCACTTGATTTTGTAAACACCACATCTGTAAGCAATCAAGTCATGAGAAATATCACAACCTTGCTTTTTTCATTAGACCAAGATCAAGATCCTTCGAATGGATCTCAGCTTAGTACAGCAGTTCAAACAGGACTGGTTGGTGAAAACTTTGCAATGGATATTGATCACTTCTATCTTGAACTACAAAGAATTGTTGCAGATTTGAATTTGGCAAATGGTACGAACTTGGCAGTCGTTGGGGCTAATGATGCCACCGAACAACTCACAGCAGCCTTGGGAATTTCCAGTGAATTTGAAGTGTTGCCTAGAACAATTGTTGGTACACAGTGGACTCAAGGAGATTATTTTGCTTACAATACCGTTCCTAGTACAGAGTATGTATTTAAGATTGGCGCAGATTTAACAAACGTCCGATATCACTTTGGAGGAGGTAACGGATTTTTATTTAATGTCACTTACAATAATGAAATAACCAATTGCTTAGGTAACTACTACACAGATCTTAATGATACGAATCCTTCTACCTTAAGTAATGCAAATTTAGAATACCACAATCTAATTGGTTCTCCAGGTTACGTATTTGATTATGGGCCTCAGACTTTTCTCAGCTTTGCTTGTTTTTATAGAAAAACTGGAAATCCTGGTGAAATGGCCGGTACTTGGCACAGCTTTCTAAATCGTGAAAGAAAATTTATTGGACAGGCTCCTTTTATAACTCCAGCAGGTGATACAGAATTTATTATTTCAGATGTGAACACAGCAGGTGAATTTTCTGTAAACGACAAAAGGTATTTGAATGGAACTGTCGTCAATGACACGACTTATGTCTTCTCGCGACAAGAATTGGATACCGAAAACATTATGATTATTGACATGGGTGGAGTAGAATGCCTTTTTGCTGATACCTCTGCGACACTATTTGCTGGACAGTTATCCATCAAACAATAGTTATTTAGTTCAGCGGTCTTTAAGAAAACAATCCTTGTTAAGCAATGACTTGACGTAGCCCCAAAATGTCTGTTTTGCTTAGATTTTTCAATCGAAGAGTCTAAGCCTTTTTTAGGCTAATAGGTGAGTTTACTTCACTATTGATTGTTAATACCACCTAACCAAGAAGGAACAATTGGAATTCTCCGGCGTACTTAATATTGGCAGAGCATCTAAGCCTTTTGGCCGATTTACGGATTCGAGACTTTAATACTTCGCTTGCCAATTATTTATTAGTTTTGCACTTTGTTTGAAATCAGGGTTTTTCCCGTAAAAACAAGGCTTTCAATCTAATTTTGGGACCTTTTCCCACCATATTACATGCAAATCGACCTACTAAATGGATACATCTTCCTCTAAGAAAATCTTTAATTGGACTGGAATAGCAGTTTTTCTGATCACTGCTACTGTTTTTTTCTTCTCAGTTGAAAGGACAGGTAGTCTCTGGGATTGTGGTGAATTTATCGCTGGAGCAGCTAAATTAGAAGTTGTACACCCTCCGGGAGCACCTTTGTTTTTATTGATAGGAAGGATGTTCACGGTAGTGGCTGAACTCTTTTCGGATGACCCTACTTCCATTGCATTTTCTGTAAATATGCTTAGTGGATTGGCCACTGCATTGGCAGCAATGCTGATCTGTTGGGTAACTATTATGCTTGGGAAACTGGCTTTAAAAGGAAGAGAAGAAGATCCAGACCAATGGGATACCGTTGCTTTGGCTGGTGCCGGACTTGTAGCAGGATTAACAACAGCTTTCGCTTCGTCTATTTGGTTTTCTGCCGTCGAAGGAGAGGTTTATGCCCTTTCTACCTTTTTTACCTGTTTGACATTATGGGCAATGGTGAAATGGTATTACTTGCCGGATGAGCCGGACACAGATCGTTGGGCAGTTTTCGCATTGTACTCAGCAGGATTATCCATTGGAGTTCACTTGTTGAGTATTCTTACTTTCCCTGCACTCGCGTTGCTTTATTATTTTAAAAAATACAGAAATCATAACCTTGTAGGAATGGCCGCAGCCGTAGGTATGGGACTGGTGTTTATGGTTTTTATACAGAAAATAGTCTTGGTTGGAATTCCGACTATTTGGTCTAAGCTGGATATCATCATGGTAAATAGTTTTGGAATGCCAGTGAACTCTGGAGTGATTCCTTTAATTATTCTTTTAGTGGGTGGCTTTTGGGCTGCCTTTAGATGGGTTGAAGGAAAGGGAAGTTCGTTAGGTCAAAAATTGATTTTTTCTGCTGCACTTGTCGTTATTGGATTTTCAACTTTAGGAATGGTGGTCATTCGTGCAAATGCGAATACACCGATCAACATGAATAATCCAGACAACCCTTTTCAATTAATTACTTATTTGAATCGTGAGCAATATGGAGAACGTCCTCTAATTTATGGACCGTCTTTCGCAACCTCTCACAACGATACAGAAGTAACTGATCGTTATAAAAGAGTTGGAGACAAATATGAGATGTTGGATAAAAAGGTGACACCACTTTATCCTGACAATAAGAAAATGCTGTTCCCTAGAATGGGGCATCAAGACAATACCCGTCAGCAGCTTTATAGAGCTTGGATGGGATTAAGTACAGATTTAAACACAAATCTTCCTCCTGGTAGACCAAGCTTTAGTGACAACATCGGTTTCTTTTTTGACTATCAATTGCGTTGGATGTACTGGAGGTATTTCATGTGGAATTTCTCTGGTAGACAAAATGGAGAGCAAGGAACTTTCCCTTGGGGTGCTGACTCTGGAAACTGGATTTCAGGTATTCCACTTATAGACAATTGGCATATTGGTAACCAAGCAGAGATTACGACTACCATGAGAGAGAACGAAGGCCGTAACAAGTATTACATGTTGCCTTTCTTGTTTGGATTGTTGGGATTACTGTTCCATGCCTTAAAACGCAAAGAAGAATTTGTACCACTACTCGGATTGTTTATCATCACAGGAGTTGGTTTGATTATATACGCGAATTCACCGCCAAATGAGCCGCGTGAAAGGGATTACGTCTTTGCAGGATCATTTTTTACTTATGCCATTTGGATTGGAATGGGTGTGCTTGCTATGTATCGATTAATGATCGGTAGAATGAATTTGGGAAAGAACATGGCAGCTATTGCATCAACGGCAATTATTTTAGTAGCACCATTGTTAATGGGCTTCCAAAATTTTGATGATCACTCAAGAAGCCACCATACGGCCTCGAGAGATTACGCAGCAAATTTCTTAAACTCTGTAGACGAGAATGCTATCATATTCACCTACGGAGACAATGATACTTATCCACTTTGGTATGCTCAAGAAGTAGAGAATATCAGAACGGATGTTCGAGTGGTTAACTTAAGTTTGATTGCTGTGGATTGGTATATTGAACAATTGAGAAGAAAAGTCAATGACTCCCCCGCTATTAAAATGTCCATGCCTCAGGATAAAATCCGAGGATTCAAAAGGAATCAACTTCCAATTGATCCAAATGGTCAATACCGTAATCAGGCCATGTCTTTGACGCAAGCTTTAAAAATTGCTGCAACAGACAACAAAATTCCTTTGCGAAATGGAGGATCTTTAGAAGGTTACTGGCCAACGAAGAAATTGTTCATTCCGGTGAACAGACAAAAGGCCATTTCTATGGGAATGATTAGTCCTAACGATACTACGGTCACCAATAAAATGGAATGGAATCTTTCTGGTAGCGGATGGTTATACAAAGGAGATGTTGCAGTCTTGGATATTATCAATTCAAACATCTGGGAACGCCCAGTATATTTCGCAGTAACTTGTCAGCAATCTTCTATGATGGGTATTCAGAATTATACCCAGCTAGAAGGATTAGCTTTACGCGTAATTCCTAAGAAAAGTGCTGGCCAAAGATCGACTTATTCAATGCTAGGAAATGGTAGAGTTGCTACTGAAAAGATTTATGAAAATGTAACGCAGAAATTTGCTTGGGGTAATTTTGACAAAGAAAAATTATTTGTTGATCGTTCTTATGGTCCTTCTATACAGACAACACGAGTAATGATTCTTCGTGCTACTTCAGCCTTGATTGCTGAAGGAAAGAATGACAAGGCCAAAGAAATGTTGGATACCTATTTCAATGCTTATCCGCATATGAACTTCCCTTTTGATGGAACAACATTAGGATTCTTTAGCTTATATGGACAATGTGGAAATTACGAAGCAGCCAAGCCTCATATTGAAACCTTGGGTCAAGCCCTCATGGAAGAACTCAAATTCTATGCTTCATTGGATCAAGATGATCTAGGAGATTTTGGAAGAGCACCTAATGGAGCTAAGCAAACCGCCGCTCAATTGATCGGTTTTGTTGGGCAAAATGGAGATACAGTATTAAAGGAGTCTTTAGAAACTAAGTTAAAGCCTTATCTTTAGGACATAATTGAAAAAATATGTCTAAAGGTACTATCGCATTAGGCGCTGATCACGCCGGAGTCTATTACAAGGACGCTGTTAAAGAAAGCTTGACTAATGCAGGATATGAGATAATAGATTGTGGAACAAATTCTGGGGATTCAGTAGACTACCCAGATTTTGTTCACCCAGCTGCGGAAGCAGTCAGTTCTAAAAAAGCAGATTTAGGTCTTTTGTTTTGCGGTTCAGCAAATGGCGTGGCAATGTCTGCCAACAAGCACCAAGATATTCGAGCGGCAATCGCTTGGCAAAAAGATTTAGCAGCACTTGCGCGACAGCATAATAACGCCAACATGCTCGCGATACCTTGTCGCTTCGTTGCCAAAGAATTGGCAATGGATATTATCAATACGTTTTTGGAAACAAATTTTGAAGGTGGCAGACATCAACGAAGAGTTGATAAAATTGCTTATTGTTAATACTTCCCCTCGCAATAAATATAAAGATGAAATTAAATAGGATTTACAGTCTAGTAGTGGTATTGACTTTTGTGGTAAATGGAATAAACGCCCAGATGAATATTCCACCAGGATTAGACTTTTCTACCTACCTACAAGCAGACTATGACAAACTAAACCCAGAGTCCTTTGCTAATGAGATTACGGCAGCAGATCTAAAAGAATATTTATCAATCCTCGCTTCTGATGAATTTCAAGGGCGAGAAACGGGAACACCAGGTAATGACAAGGCCGCTGATTACATTAGAGAAAAATTAGAAAGCTTTGGAATTCCAGCTGCTAAAGGAACAGATAACTATTTGCAACCAATACAATTCAATTGGACAGCTTGGAATAAAACAGAGATGACTTTTAACGAACAAAGTTATCGTCATGGTTGGGACTTCATCGCTTACCCTGGAAGAAATGAAAATTTAGAAATTCCTTATGTTAATGAAATCCTTTTTCTTGGCTATGGAATAGATACAGAAACTTATTCCGATTACAACGATGTGGATGTTTTGGGAAAAGTTATTGCGGTACTGAAAGACGAGCCTGTAACCGTCGATGGAAAATCTAAGCTAACTTCAGATGGTACATTGTCTGAATGGTCCACTGATTGGAAAAAAAAGGTAGAAACAGCAAAAGCAAAAGGAGTAAAGGCGATATTGATTATTGACAATGAATTGCAAAAGCGAGCGGGTTCTACGCGTAATCAATGGTTCGGTCGACAAGTAACTTTAGGGAAACAATCGGACTTCAATAAGCTGTGTAGTAATGTCTATATTTCTAGTGGATTTGCTAAAGATATTTTTGGTAAATACTACAAAAAGGTAATTCGTGCTCGGAAGAAAATTCAACGAAAAGGAAAATCAATTCCGCTTACCATTCCAACTAATTTTTCTATCATATTAGATAAGAAAGCCTCTACTTTAAAAGGAAATAATGTTCTTGGATTCATCGAAGGAACAGACCCTGAATTGAAAGATGAAATTGTGGTAGTTTCTGCGCATTATGATCATTTGGGCATGAGAGGTAAAGACATTTACAATGGTGCTGATGACAACGGCTCTGGAACCTCGACAGTTTTGGAAGTTGCTCAATCCTTTGCTCAAGCTAAAGCGGCTGGAGTAGGGCCGAGGAGATCAGTACTTTGTATCTGGTTGACCGGTGAGGAAAAAGGTTTGCTGGGTTCGGAGTATTACACCAAGCTTCCCATATTCCCTTTGGCAAAAACAGTGGTAGATATCAATGTAGATATGGTAGGCCGCGTGGATAAAAAATACGAAGAAAACCCTGAGTACATTTATGTGATTGGCTCTGATCGATTGAGTACAGAATTGCATGCAATTAACGAAGGTGTTAACGATCGATTTACAGAACTAACGCTGGACTATACTTACAACGCAGAGAGCGATCCCAACAGATATTACTATCGATCTGATCATTACAATTTTGCTCAAAATGGTATTCCAGCGATTTTTTATTTCAATGGAACACATAAAGATTATCACCGTACTACAGATACAGTTGATAAGATCCAATTTGATAAAATGGCAAAGATTGGTAAACTGGTATTTTACACCGCTTGGGAATTAACTAATAGAGATAAAAGAATAGAAGTGGATGTAAATCAATAACATACTGATATGACACTCAAAGACTTTTTCGAGCATTGCGCTGCTAATCCAACTTACCTTTTAGCTTATTTCATTTTGATCCCTTTCACTGCCTTATTGGCTGGTTGGTTGGGGAAAGATGAAGGACAAGAAAAACCTTGGCAATACCTTTATTCTGCCTTGATTTATTTGGTAGCCATTCCTGGTGTATTTGCCGTTGCTTTGACGATCTATACTTTGATTATAGAGAAGAGGCCAATTCTTAACATGGATGTCTATAGCCAAATTCTCCCCGTTATTTCCATGATTGCAACACTACTGATTATCAGCCGAAACGCAGAGATCAAGTATATTCCAGGCTTCGATAAAATCTCAGGATTAGTCATTTCTTTATCAGCCGCAATGGGCATCATCTGGTTCATGGATAAGGTTCACATCTTTGCAATTACCATCATGCCATTCAGCTCGCTAATAATTATGTTTATCGTAATTCTAATCGCGATTCGAATTGGATGGGTAAAGATGTTTGCGAAGTAAGGGCAGGTCTAACGGCTCAAAAATCTAATCAAGGAAAAAGAGCCAAATCCAGATGAAATCTGACTGAAAAAAGAACACAAGTTTCAACAAACTTCAACAGCACGTCCCGCACCGAGCGGACGGCTTTTCAACCTGCCTGCCGGCAGGCAAGGCGAAATTCAACAACAAAAAAAAGCTAAAGAGAAAACAAATCTCAAACCTAATAAGCTCTCTCGTCCCTCCCTTCCATATAATTGATAAAAGCACGATTGATTACTCTAGTACCTCCCGGCGTAGGATAATTCCCTGAGAAATACCAATCTCCAGTGTGATTCGGACAAGCTGCATGCAAGTCCTCAATAGATTGATAAATCACAGCTACCTTCGGCTTGATGCCTTTAGGCGTAATAATCTTCGCAATCTGCGCAGAGATTTCTTGCTGTGTAAATAGTTCGTACAAGGGAAGTACTTCGTTCTTGATCTTATGAATTGGTTTTTTCCCAGAGGCTAAACAGCGCTCGTAAGTTTCTTGCAATAAATGAGACTTCTTTCTTTTCTTTAGCAAAGCGACCATGGCTTGAAAAGCGACGAATTCACTAAACTTAGACATATCGATTCCATAGCAATCCGGGAATCTGATCTGAGGAGCAGAGGATACCACCACAATTTTCTTAGGGCGAAGTGTGGAGGTAATTTTTAAAATACTATCTCGCAAGGTGGCACCACGAACGATGGAGTCATCCAATAAAACCAAAGTATCTTTTTCGTTGGCAACTATACCATAAGTCACATCATAAACATGAGAAATCAATTCTCCTCGGCTCGCACCATCAGCAATGAAAGTTCTCAACTTTGCATCTTTCACCACGATTTTCTCAACCCGGGCTTTCGCAGAAAGAATCTTATTCAGTTTCTTTGGTTTGATCTCCGGCCCAAGCTCTTGAATCTTCTTGGCTTTGATCACATTCAAATTTTTCTCCAAACCCTCTACCAATCCGAAAAAAGCGGATTCCGCAGTGTTGGGTACAAACGAGAAAACACTGTCTTTGAAATTATTATTGAGCAATTTCAATACTGGCTTCGCCAACATCTCACCCAATTTTTTTCTTTCTAAATATATATCTCTATCTGTTCCTCTTGAGAAATAAATTCGCTCAAACGAACAGGATAATCTTGGTTGCTTTTCTGTAAATGGAAGTTCTTCTACTTTTCCATTGCGCTTAATGATGATCGCATGGCCAGGCTTTATTTCCTTAATCTTAGAATGGTGAACATTAAAAGCAGTCTGTATTGCTGGCCTTTCAGATGCCACAACAGCAACTTCTTCATCTACGTAATAGAATCCAGGACGAATACCATTTGGATCACGCATGACAAATGCATCTCCATGGCCAATCATTCCAGCCATAACATATCCGCCATCAAATTTCTTAGCTGCTCTTTTTAATAATCTTTGTACATCCAGATTTTCGAAAATCATTTGGTTGATTTCATCAATCGAATGACCGTCGGGCTTGAACCAAGAAAACAACCTTTGAACTTCATCGTCCAAAAAGTGTCCTATTTTTTCAAGTACTGTAACTGTGTCTGATTTTTCTTTTGGATACTGGCCCAGTTCTACTAATTCTTGGAACAACTCATCGACATTTGTCAAATTGAAATTCCCAGCAACTACGAGATTTCTACTGATCCAATTATTTTGACGGAGAAAAGGATGGCAGGTTTCCATGGTATTGACACCATGTGTTCCATATCGCAAATGACCTAGAAGCAATTCTCCTGTGAACGGTAAATTGTTTTTTAGCCAAGCGGGATCAGCCATTTTATCTTCAGGAATATTTCTGAAATGATCATAGACCCCTTGGAACAAGTCATCCAAATAGTTATTCGCAATTGATCTTTTTCTGGAGATATATCTAGATCCCGGAGGTGGGTCTAATTTTATTGTTGCAAGTCCTGCACCATCTTGCCCCCTATTTCGCATCTTCTGTAATAACAGACGAAGTTTGTTGATGCCGTAAAGGGCTGTACCATGTTTTTTATGGTAGTGGTCCAATGGTTTGAGTAGTCGTACTAGTGCTACGCCACACTCATGCTTGATTTGATCGCTCATTAGATGGTATAAGAGGTGCAAATATACCGCTACATCCTACGCAATTGCAAGTAAATTTTGCACCATTTTCATGTTTCTTTATGGTATACGCACAAATGTCCAAACAGATACTAAATGAATGAGGTAGTTATTAAATTAGTATTTTTATAAAGTGTTTTGATGGAAGAAGTGTAAACCATTTTAACAAACATTTGTCTAGAAAGCTATACCTTCAACAGTCCAGAATAAATTTAAAGCTTATGGGATTTTTAAGAGCATTTAATACACCAAAGAACCAGAAGTTCGAATATAAACCGAGGTATTGGGATCCTAAGAAGGAGGAGTGGGAAGAGAGAAAAAAGGAGTTGAATCAGTTGCAAGAGAAGGACCACAGTCCGGAAGCCATGAAAAATAGGATTGCAAAAGGAATGCGTCGAGGAGGTCGAGCGGATTCAGAATACCGCTCCGAATTAGTCAGAAGATCGAATATTCGTCTTTTGGGAATTATTGGTATCCTAATTATACTTTCCTACATCGCAATTAAGATATATTTGCCCAAGCTTTTGAATGCACTTTAATCGACATTCTAAAAGCCTCGTTTTACAACCATAAAAATTAGAAAATACATGGCTGATGTCATTCAGCTGCTCCCAGATGCTGTTGCCAACCAAATTGCAGCAGGAGAGGTCATACAACGACCAGCTTCTGTAGTAAAAGAGTTGATGGAAAATGCTTTGGATGCGGGAGCAACCCAAATACAACTAGTGCTTAAAGAGGCCGGAAAACAATTGATACAAGTTGTGGACGATGGCTGTGGTATGTCAGAAACCGATGCTAGGCTTTCCTTTGAAAGACATGCGACCTCTAAAATTCGACAAGCAAAGGATCTTTTTGAAATCAAAACCATGGGATTTCGTGGCGAGGCGATGGCTTCTATCGCTGCGATTGCTCAAGTGGAAATGCGCACAAGAAGAACCATAGATGAGCTCGGAACCATGATCCAAATAGAAGGATCTACAGTCAAGTCTCAAGAGTCTTGTCAAAGCCCGGTTGGTACCAATACCGCTGTTAAAAATCTATTTTTCAATGTACCCGCCCGACGGAATTTCTTAAAGGCAAACGCAGTTGAGCTCAAGCATGCCCAAGAAGAGTTTATTCGCTTGGCCATCGCTCATCCAGATGTCTTCATGAGTTTACATCACAATGGAAACGAGCTTTTCCACCTTCCAATATCAAATCAGCGGCAACGAGTCGTCGCAGTTCTTGGCGCACAATCTAACCAGAAATTGGTCCCGGTGCTCGAAGAAACGGATATCGTCCGATTGGAAGGATTCATAGGTAAACCAGAATTTGCAAAGAAAACGAGAGGCGATCAATACTTCTTTGTCAATCGCCGATTTATCAAAAGCGGCTATTTGCACCATGCCATTATGGGGGCCTACGAAGATATCCTAGCAAAGGAAAGTTTTCCAATGTATGTGATCTTCTTAGAGTTAGATCCAGCCCAAATAGATATCAATGTACATCCAACGAAGCAAGAAATTAAATTCGAAGATGAAAGGCTGATCTACAACTACTTGAAAGTGGCGGTAAGACATGCTTTGGGCAAACACAATATTACACCAACGTTAGATTTCGAGCAGGATAACTCTTTCAATCAGTATGGACCTAATGCCGGAGCTGAACAATCGAATATTCAGCGAGATTATGGTGCCAGCAAAGGTAGCAGCTACGGAAATAATTTTGGCAACAGTATTCCGAATCAGCCGAAAGGAAATAAGGATTGGGAAAAACTTTATGAAGGTTTAAAGGAATTCAATCCTCCAGCTGGAAATGAAAGCGGACAATCATTGACCATTGCCAGTTCAATTACTGGATCGAGTTCAGAATTATTATCATCCGAAGAAAAGGAAATTAGAAGGCCTTATCAGATTCATGTGACTTATATCGTGAGTCAGATCAAATCTGGATTTTTGTTGATCGATCAGCAAGCGGCTCATGAGCGGATTTTGTATGAACGCTATTTGCGCCAAATGGATAATCAGAGACCTGGTACCCAAGTAGCACTTTTCGCGAAGACCATTCAGGTAAATCCTGCTGATGCCAATACGTTGAGAGAAATACTTCCGATGATCAATCAACTTGGTTTTGACTTACAGGAGTTTGGACAAGATACCTTTGTACTGCAAGGTACACCGGCAGATTTTGATCAGAAATTGGATGAGCAAAAGGTCATTGAACAATTGCTAGAGCAGTTCAAATCTAATTTGGAAATCCAACTGGGGGTTCAGGAAAACCTGGCAAGATCAATGGCGCGATCTACGGCAATCAAACGCGGCCAGAAGTTAACCGGGGAAGAAATGGAAGAATTAATAGACCAACTCTTTGCTTGTAATTTGCCATATAAGAGTCCAACGGGCAGAAAGTGTTTCGTGACTTATGAGTTGGAGGATTTGGAAAAAAGATTCAAAGCATAGCGCTTTTTGGAGGATTTGAACTCAATCTCGTCGAAAAAATCAAACCTTAAGGGGCCTAAATTGGTTACCTTACTGGCTTAATAAAGTATCTATGATGCGACTTACTGATGTGGTGAAGAATTTGTTGATTATCAATGTGATAATGTACTTTGGTACATTATTTATCCTTGGAGAGCCTTATCAGGCATTGGAATTGATAAACAATCCTAACCCCGAATCCTTTAACCAATGGGGTAGGAATATTTTAGCATTGTTTTTTCCTAATTCAGTTTATTTTCAACCATATCAAGTCGTAACCCATATGTTTATGCACGGTTCGACTATGCACCTGTTTTTTAACATGTTTGCATTATATATGTTTGGACCTCCTCTCGAAAATTATTTTGGACCAAAGAAATTCTTAGCGTACTATTTGCTGACAGGTTTTGGTGCGTTGATCTTACAACTTTTCGTTACCTATTTGTCAATGACCTATTTTGGTGCATCACCTTATACGGCTAACGTTCCTATGCTAGGAGCATCGGGAGCAGTTTTTGGTTTATTAGCGGGTTTTGGAACATTGTTTCCAGAAACTAAGCTAATGTTGCTTTTTCCTCCTATCCCAATTAAAGCGAAGTGGTTTGTTTTAATGTATGGAGCAATAGAATTATTTTTAGGTTTAGGAAGTTTTAATACAGGAGTAGCTCATTTCGCGCACTTGGGAGGTGCCATTTTCGGGTTTTTACTAATTCAGTATTGGCGGAAAAATGGCAATCTTTTCAACCGATAATTGCAACTTGGAAAGTCAAAAACAAGTTTATACTTAGGAAGACTAATTATGTTTACAAGTATTTGGGAAGATTTAAAACGGGAGTTTAGCCAAGGCAACATGGTTACCAGGATTATTCTGGCTAACCTTTTTGTGTTTATAACGATCGTAGTGGCCAAATTGGTCCTAGGTTTTCCCATTGCTGGAAGTCAATCAACGATCTACGACAATGTTGTTGAATGGTTAAGTTTGTCTTCCGATTGGAAAGAAGCTTTGATGCGTCCTTGGACTTGGATTACTTGTATGTTTTTACATGAAGGTCTGATGCATATTCTTTGGAATATGATCTTACTTTATTTTTTCGGAAGAATTGTAGGAGATCTGATTGGAGATCAAAAAGTTTTGCCCATTTATATTCTTGGTGGTTTGGTAGCGGGATTGATGTATTTCATCTCCGCTAATCTTCTGGGTTATGGAGGAGGGCAACCAGTGTATGCCTTGGGTGCCAGTGGGGCAGTCATGGCAATCGTATTGACCGCTGGAGTCGTAGCTCCGGAATATGTCGTTAGGTTGATTTTATTAGGAGATGTTCGGATAAAATATATTGCAGCATTTTTGCTCTTGGTAGATTTGATAGCCATTGGGAATAATCAAAATACAGGAGGACATTTTGCACACTTAGGCGGAGCGGCATTCGGTTGGTTTTTTGTCTATCAATTGAGAAATGGAGTAGACTATTCTATTAAGTTCAATTCCTTTTTTACCAAGCTTGGAAATCTTTTTCGCGGCAAGGTAAACTCGGGTGGAAGTTCGTCGCGCGCAAAATCGTCGAAGAAAAAACCAAAATTTACAATTATTCGTGGATCGGGTGAATCGACGGGAGAACAAGCTGCACCAGATGTTTCACATCAAGAAAAGTTAGATACCATCCTAGATAAAATTAAAGTGAATGGTTATGACAGCTTGACGAAAGATGAAAAAGAATTTTTATTTGACGCAAGCAATAAATAATAGTACAAGTACAATACCTTTTATAATTCCAATTCGTTCTTAAAGCACAGCCTTGAGCCGATTTTCAAAAATACTCTTGTGTCTCAATATTTTTTGGGTAATCCTCACTTTGTTGAGTTATCTCGCACCCTATGTAAATCCTCAGAGCATTTGGCAATTCAGTTTTTTCGGTCTTGCTTATCCTACACTTCTGCTTGGTAACGTAATCTTTTTAATCATCTGGGCTTTCGCCAGAAAACGAATATTTCTCCTTTCATTTTGTTGTATACTATTCGGATTTAATTCTTTCAAGAATTTTATTGGAATTCATCCTTTTTCGGAGTCGACAATCAAAGAAGGAACTTTGTCAGTGATGAGTTTTAATATTCATCAATTCAAAGATTTTAAAACTTCAACAGAAATTCCACAAAGAGAATTTGCTTATCAAAAAACAAGGGAATTCTTAGATGAACAAAATTTGGACGCAGTTGCTTTGCAAGAACTTTCCAATAGCAACGTTGAAAAGATAAAATCCAAATTGGCATTTCCGTATGTCTCTCATATCTCAAATAACAACAACTTTATATTTAGTAAATATCCAATTGTAGACAAAGGAGGAAAGAAATTTCCGAAGTCAGGAAATTCTTATATCTGGGCAGATATTAATTCTCCCAATGGAATATTTCGAATGGTGAATTTGCACTTACAGTCTAATCATGTTAGCCCGCAGACTGATAGAGTACTTTCAGACCGATTTCAAAAAGAGTTTAACTGGAAAAATGTGAGGGACATTTTATCTACGGTCAAGCATCATACGAATGAACGCGTAAACCAAGCTAAGGAAGTTCAAAAGTTTGTAAATACAAGTCCGCATCCAGTCATCCTATGTGGAGATTTTAACGATACTCCCCAGTCTTATATTTATCGCTTATTAAGTGAAGGGTTTACAGATGCTTTCGAATCTGCCGGCTGGGGCTTAGGTAGCACTTATGCTGGGAAAATTCCAGGGCTAAAAATCGATTATGTATTGTATCCGGAAGAATTTTCAATTCTGAAAAGCGAAGTGGTTAAGGTTGATTTCTCGGATCATTATCCGGTGGTTGCCAGGTTGAAATGGAAATAAAGAATTTGAATTTCTTGATTATTCTAAGATGTAATTTATTCGGTAATTGAGAAAAGAGATGCCAAGCGGAAATGATCCCTCGTCTCTAAGTACCCTTATATCATAGACAAAATCTTCATTGTCAATAGGTGAAATGCTATTTGAAAAATTAATAAAAATAGTTTGGTATGATGGATTACTGATCGGAATTCCCGTATCAAACGAGATTAATGTTTCCGAAATGGTAGCTTCAAAATTAGTTTTGATAACTCTAAATTTTAACTCCCCTTCATCAGAAGCATCACGATACCGAAACTCAATCGAAATTAATTTGGCACCTTTTGGCAAGTGAATAAATTCTTTGAAATCTTCCAAAAAACCTGTTTGGCCTCCACTGTAATAGAGTTCTTCAGGTGCTGCGGTAATTGTCCCATCTGCTTCAGCATACAGTGCTCTGCGATTCATCCCCGTAAGATTTTTTGCTTTTATTTCTCCATCCCCTTTTATTTCTAAGAGGTCAGATTCGGT
>CALFWO010000064.1 GCA_937928045.1 uncultured Saprospiraceae bacterium
CTCATTGATTAAATTTTTGGTTACAAGTAAAGGTATTTAAATATTTTAATTGAGCTAAAAAATTAACATTGAATTAGTTCGAGATAATGGATTACTAAATGAATCAGAACTGTACATTTGCGGAATGCAAGACAACCAACAACCGCTTTATACTTTTCAGTTCTGGTTGTTGTGTATAAGTACCGCCCTGTTCTCTGGCTCATTTAATATGATGATCCCCGAACTACCAAATTATTTAACCAGCCTTGGAGGAGAAGATTACAAAGGATTGATTATTTCTTTGTTTACCTTGATGGCAGGGCTATCTCGTCCATTTAGTGGAAAATTAACGGACGTAGTTGGAAGAGTTCCGGTAATGATCTTTGGAACATTAGTTTGCGTCGTTTGTAGTTTGATCTACCCTTTTGTTGCTGGTATTGGTGGCTTTTTATTGTTGAGGTTTTTCCATGGTTTTTCTACAGGGTTTAAACCAACAGCTACAACGGCTTTTGTTGCTGACATTGCACCACTTCATAGAAGAGGAGAAGCGCTGGGATTGTTGGGAATCAGTATGAACCTTGGCGCATCTATTACACCTCCAATTGGGAGTTGGATTACCTCGGCCTATTCGATAGACGCGATGTTTTATGTGTCCAGTCTTTTCGCAGTATTGTCAATTGTAATTCTTTTGAATCTAAAAGAGACTTTGCCGAACCCACAACCGTTCTCTCCGAAGATATTAAAGTTAAAAAAAGATGAATGGATTGAATGGCAAGCAATTCCTCCAGCGATTGTGATCATGCTCTGTTACTTTAGCTATGGTATGATATTAACAATTACACCAGATCAAGCAGAATACGTGGGGATGGAAAACAAAGGACTTTTTTTTACAAGCATAACGTTGGCATCAATGTCCTCCAGAATTTTTGCTGGAAAAATTTCTGATAGATTGGGACGGATTCCTGTCATTAAAGTTGGTTCATTTTTGATTGCTTGTTCTCTAGTGTTTTTTGGATTTGCGCAGAATGGAATTATGGTAATGATGGCCGCTGCCTGTTTGGGTTTTTCATCTGGAATTGTAGCTCCTGCTGCTTTTGCATGGACAGTTGATAGAGCGGTGAATAATGAAAAAGGAAAAGCATTGGCGACGGCTTATATTTTTTTAGAAATAGGAATAGGCGCAGGAGCCATCGTGTCTGCATGGTTGTACAATAACATGCCAGAAAACTTCATAACCACTTATTCAACAGGAGCATTTATTTGTTTTGGCGCATTTATATATTTACAATTCGTGATGCGAAGAAAAAGAGAATAGTCAAATATTATCTAATACAAGAGGAGCAAATTGTTCTGCGGAAGCTTCGTTGTAAAACAATTTCCAGCTTTCAGGAACAGAAGCTTCATTTAGTAAACATCCTTTTTTCATTGGCTGATAAATTTCATCATAACGTCGCACTTCTTTCATTGTAATTCTTCGACTTATTTGTCTTCGGTCAATCTGACTCAACTTGGAAATTCCAGAAGCGGCCATTAGTTCTACGAAGGACTTGACCGTTTCTTCATGAAATGATGCAACCCTTTTTTTCTTATCTCCAACATCTAACCCAGCAACAAGCTCTTTGTCTTGCGTAGCTACACCAGTTGGACAATTGTTTTTATTACATTCGAGTGCCTGAATACATCCTAAGGCCAACATCATCGCTCTTGCACTGTAACAAGCATCAGCACCAAGAGCCATTGCCTGAAATATGTGGAAACCGGTTATAATTTTTCCCGCAGCTATTATTTTTATTTCATCTCTTAAATCAAATCCAACTAAGCAATCATGAACAAAAGCGAGACCTTCTTTATAAGGCATTCCAACCGAATTAGAAAATTCTAATGGAGCTGCCCCAGTTCCTCCTTCTCCTCCATCGACTGCTATGAAATCAGGGCTGATTCCGGTTTTAATCATTGCTTTACAGATGGCAATAAATTCTGATTTTTTTCCTACACAAAACTTGAAGCCAACTGGCTTTCCTCCAGAAAGTTTACGCATTTTGGCCAATAATTCCAAAAGACCAATAGGTGTTGAAAAAGCTTTATGAAAAGGAGGAGAAAGAACAGAAACGCCAGGTTCTACATTTCTTATTTTCGCTATTTCTGGAGTGTTCTTCTTGGCAGGCAGTATTCCTCCATGTCCGGGCTTTGCTCCTTGCGATAACTTTAATTCAATCATTTTTACATTATCAGCTTTCGTTCGCTGAATAAAAAGATCGGCATCAAAATTTCCATCGGGTGTTCGGCATCCGAAATATCCTGTTCCTATTTGATAGATTAGATCTCCACCAAACTTATCATGATAAGGACTTATTCCACCTTCTCCTGTGTTATGTGCGAACGCTCCGATCTTCGCTCCTCCATTAAGGGCTTCAATGGCGGCAGAACTTAGAGACCCGAAAGACATTGCAGACACATTGTATATGCTACAAGAATAAGGTTGGGTGCACGCGGAATTTCCTATGGTTACTCTTGGGTGTTGGCTCATATCATGCGCGTCCAAAGCACCGATGGAATGGTTCATCCATTCGTATCCCTCATCGTAAACTCCAAGTTGAGTGCCAAAAGGAGTTGTTGATCTTTCTTTCTTTGCGCGTTGATACACAATTGATCTGTGAATTCTGTTGATCGGAGCGCCATTTGTTTCTGATTCGATAAAATATTGATAGATCGCGGGACGAAGTTCTTCCATCATATAACGTCCTCTGCCTAAGATGGGAAAGTTACGCATGATGGCATGTTTAGATTGGAGCATATCATACCATCCAAGCAACAGTAGCGGAATTAAAATTATAAGACTCCATATGGCATTTGGCCAAACAAAATAATGCAACAAACCAACAGTTAATAAGGAGATAATCGTAAAACCAACAAACTCATTTCTCATGTTAATTAAAAATTTAGGCTTAAGGTAAGCAAAGAAATCAACACAAATCTGGCTTAGTTTTATGTAAAATTAAATCGAATGTATCTGATTTTTCGACCTATTGCCAAGTGCTTGTTTTCGTAGTAAGTTTTATAATCCAATTCTGGAATTGGTAACTCACCTGCATATATGTCTTCATTCGTTACCTGAATATTTACAAACTCAGCTGTTGAAAGTTTCTCCATGGAGAATTCATAGAGTTCTGGAGAATCCGTTTTTAGGTGAATGACCCCACTTTTGGCGAGTATATTTTTGTACCGATGTAAAAAAGGAAAAGCAGTTAATCTTCTATTGTCTTTTCCTTTCTTAAGAAAAGGATCGGGGAATGTAATCCATATCTCGTCAACTTCATTCTGACCAAAGAATTTTTCAATTAATTCTATTCTTGTTCTAAGAAACGCAACGTTGTCTAATTTTTGTTCAATCGCATTGCTAGCTCCTTTCCATATTCTTGCACCCTTAATATCAATTCCTATAAAATTTCTATTTGGATAATTCGCCGCTAGTTGCAAGGCGTACTCACCTCTTCCACAGGCCAGTTCCAAAGTTATTGGATTGTTATTCTTGAAATGAAGTTTGTTCCATTTACCCTTTAATTCTTCCTCGATTCCATTCTGACCAACAAGGGTCGGATTTTCGTAGGAGAAATTTTCGTAGACATTTTTGAACGATAGTAGTTCAGAAAATTTAAGCAGTTTATTTCTTCGACTCATTTTCCAGTTAATTGAAGCCCAAAAATAAGCAACCTAGCAAAAAGAAATACCATCTATTCCGAGAAGAAAATAAATAGAATTAAACCATTCTGAATTGGTTAAAGTAAAACTTAAGTTAAATAATGCTTGGCTTTTTTGTTGAATACTTATTTGTCTGGTAAACAAATCTTTGCGTGGGTTTTTCTTAATTAGAAATGACTTTAAGTATTACTTTATGGGTTAAAATAACAAACAAAGCACACATTAAAAGTTTATAAAAAACCCTTTGATATATTTTGCAAAGCACTACTTTTCGGTCGCTTTAAGAAAAGGGCCATTCCAAAACCGAGAATTTCAAACACACAAATTTTAAATCAGAGAACCATGAAAAAGGGATTGAACCTATGCGTATTACTTATTAGCTTTTCACTTGTTATATCTTCATGTGTAAGCAAAAAGAAATGGACTGAATTAATGTCTGAAAAAGATCAGACGCTTTCCACTTTGGCAGAAACGCAAGAACAAGTGGCGAGTCTTGAAAAAGACTTCGATGCATTAACTGCAGAAAAGGAACAATTGGCTTTAGATTATAAAACAGATAAAGCTTCTCTTACAAACAAGCTGGACAAGTTTGAATCAGACTTAGGAGCTATGAAAATGGAAAAGAAAGAAATGATGGCAACTATTGAAGAGGCAAATGCAAAATATTCAGCTGTTGCTGAGAAAATTAAATCTGAGTTCACAAAATTTACCCCTAGTGGATATTCTTTAAACCAACAAGGGCAAAAATTATATGTAAAAGGGGAGAATCAAATCAAGTTTAGGAGCGGTTCGGCTAGAATTAAGTCAGAAAGCAAGAAAATGTTAAAACCTATAGCTGAGATGTTGATGGCTAATGCCGATGCATTTTTATTAGTGGAAGGTCATACAGACAATGTACCAATGAAGATAACAGCCCCCTATGCTTCGAACAAAGATCTTAGTTTGGCGAGAGCAAATGCCGTAATAAGAGCACTGGTAAAAATGGGAGTAAACAGAGCTCAGCTTACATCAATTGGTCATGGAGAAGATAAGCCACTCATTAGTTATGATGAGGGAACGGATCTAGACATGGCAAGATCAACAAATCGCAGGGCAGATTTAGCAATAATGGTTTCTCCTTCTAGTCTTTATCAAATGGGTAATACCCTATAACAACGCAAAAGAATTCACCAAAAAGAATGAAAGGCGCTCCGATTAAATCAGGGCGCCTTTCACTAGTTCTAGAAAGCATAATACTTTCTACAAAGGAACGTCTTTAAAGTTGACGAAGTAGATGTAAGTTACCATTGCAATAAAAAGAAGTAGTCCAACAAAGAAATACATCATGCAATACCCTTTACCTCCCGCGTTTTCTATTTGATCTGCCATTTTTAATTTATTTGATGGCGCAAAGAAAATGATTTTTTCGATAAGATGCACTATTTCAGGGAATAGGATAAAGAACAAATTGATAATTCTCTAAGACATTTATAAAAACACATGGGACCAACGAAGAAAAATCCGTTAAAGCATCTTGATAGCATCAATAACTGAGTCACCATCGTTTATTTATTGAGATTTGACAAACTCGTATTAGATTTTAGACTACAGAGAAGCTAAATTAAGTCAAAACTCAACATCAGAAACCTGACTATTAGCAAAAATGTGGCGCAAAGAATGAAGCTTTGTCCTTATCTTAAAGAAGTAAATATTAAAAGAGTATGCTTATGAAAAAGAAAATTACACTCAAAGAGCTAAAAGTTAAAAGTATTACGACAACGCTTAGTGCAAACGAAAAAGATCAGGCAAAAGGTGGCTACTACTATACTCCAGGAAATATTTCTGGTATAAGTGGTGGAAAAGAAAGGTGGACTGAGATCAAAACCAGTGTAGAAACGTTTTTGATTGACAGACCCGAGTTATAAAAATAACAGACAATTAGCTAGAATGCCGTTCTCTCACCGCTTGGGAGAACGGCATTCCTTTTATTTTACTATCCAACCATGCGATAAAGTCAAAGTACTGGAAGATTACTTTTTCAGAAGGAATTTTTTCCAACTCTTCGAACGCAGCTTTTAATGCAACGAACTTTTCCTTGAGATCTCTCCTGTTTACGACTTTTCCTGTATCTCGAATAAATTTAAGCACGAGCCTTTCGAATTGAAACAAGCGATTTCGTTTTTTTAATATTCTATAAGCTGAGCGAAAGAGATAGTCTAAAAGACTTGTATTTCCCATCTCATAATGAATAATTAAATTCAAAATTTGAACAATGCCTTGAAGGTCTTGACGCTGAGAAGACCGAGGAAGATTTAGCCATAGATTTAAATATTCCAAAGCTTTTTCATATTCACCTACACCGAAATAAATATAAAAATAGCTATGGTATAAACTGCTACTTTGAAATTGATTATTAGGAAACGACTTTATCTTTTCAAAATGCTCTAACATCAACACTTTGCTTTTTTCAAAATTTCCTGTATAAGTGTTTAAAGAAAACGCAAGTGCATAATATTTCCAATGGATTTTAATTTTGTCATCCTCGGTTCGAGCCTTTATTTTTAGGAACTTTGGTAGGATTTCTTCGACCTCAATGTTGTTTTCTAATAGGCCGCAACTCAGCGCGTAGTTACTCAAGGCACTAACATATTCTCCGCTTTCTTCTTTGAGAATTACAGCATTAGATTCCATAATTTGAATCAAATGTTTGCTATGGAAATAGAAATTTTTATAATCGATTTTAGTGTAAAAATACAATCCAAGAATTCTGTGCTTAAGACATTTGGCTCTATGAGAAAGTATCTCATCTTTTAATAAAATAATTCCATCCGAAATAATATTTTCCAATTCCAAATTTTCCTCAGAACTTCTGCTCAGAGGATCTTTTCGGATAAGTTGCATAATTCGAAAATAGAGGTTTCTGAAATCAATTAATGTTGATAATTTTTCGCGAACATCTATGGATTCACTTTCTAGCTTGTGTAAATTCTTATCTAGAAAATCAACTTGATTTAATACAAATGGAATTTTCTTTTGCCATTCAATTATTTCGATTTGTGTTGAGAAGTCTTCATTGGAAAGAGCAAATTTTTTTGCCTTTTTTAAATATTCATTGGCTTCAACATACAAAGACCTAGAGAATAGCAATCGCATGCTATTCATTAACCGCGCAATTTTTAAATCATAGAATTTACTTTCTTCGTAGTTCTGTAAAGCTCTAAGAATTAGATCAAAAAGATAACTTTTAAGTTCGGAAAACTTTCTACTTTCCAAAACTTTAGAATGATATAACTTTTCTCGCAACGCTTCATCATCAAATACTTCTTGCTCGTCAATAGCTTCAAAAAGATGCATATACTTACTCTCCCTTCCTTGAGAAAAGTATTTAGAAAAGAGTTTAAAATATCTTTTCTCTGATCCATTTAAGGAATGAACCAGGTTGAAAAGTTTATTGCTTGGAGTCTTAGACATACCTTATTAACGAAAACCGAAGTTGATTGTCAGCACTAAAATGCAAACTAATTGGCAAAAACACTAAAATTGTGGAAAGTTAGAAACCTGACATATTTTTTTCATTTGGGAAATGAATTTGCCAAAAATCTAAAACCCCGCCCAGCCTTCTCTATCTAAACTTCGATATTGAATGGCTTCTGCTAGGTTTTCTATTTTAATTTCATCAAAACCCGAAAGATCGGCACTGGTCCTAGCGACTTTTAAGATTCTGTCATAAGCCCTCGCAGAAAGTTGTAGTTTTTCCATTGCCCTTTTTAAGAGCAACAACCCCGCTTTGTTTAATTTACAGACATCTTGCACCATTCTGCTAGGCATTTGGGCATTATAAAAGATTCCAGGGTGATTTTTGAACCGCTCAGTTTGAATAGTTCTTGCATTGACAACTCGCTTACCTATGTCTTCGCTTGTTTCAGAAGATCGTTTTGTATTTGTTATTTCATTATAACTCACTGGAGTTACTTCAACATGCAAATCAATTCGATCTAGCAAAGGACCAGAGATTTTGTTTAAATACCTTTTCACTGTTCCTGGAGGACATACACAATCCTTCTCAGGATGATTATAATAGCCGCAAGGACAAGGATTCATCGAAGCAATAAGAATAAAGCTAGCTGGATAATCCACAGAAATTCTAGCTCTCGATATCGTGACTTTTCTTTCCTCCATAGGTTGACGAAGAACTTCTAACACCGTTCTTTTGAATTCTGGGAGTTCATCAAGAAACAAAACACCATTGTGCGCCAAGGAAATTTCACCCGGTTGAGGATGAGAACCACCTCCGACTAGTGCAACATCGCTAATCGTGTGGTGTGGTGATCTAAATGGCCTTACAGCAATGAGACTTGAATTTTCGGGCATTCTTCCTGAAACTGAATGAATCTTTGTAGTATCCAAAGCTTCATGTAAGCTCAATGGCGGTAAAATAGTCGGTAAGCGTCTAGCCAACATGGTTTTACCTGAACCAGGAGGACCAATTAGAACAACATTGTGACCCCCAGCTGCAGCCAATTCTAATGAACGTTTAATGTTTTCTTGTCCTTTAACATCTGAGAAATCTACTTCATACGAATTGACAGTGTTGGAAAAATGGTCTCGAGTATCAACTGCCGTTGGTTGGAGTTGGCCTCCTCTAAAGAAATCAACAACTTCCCTAATATTGGTAATTCCCAATACGTCCAAATTGTCTACAATTGCGGCTTCTTTGGCATTTTGCTTCGGGAGAATTAAACCTTTGTATCCTTCTTTTCTTGCTTGAATGGCAATTGGGAGGGCGCCTTTGATTGGTCTTAAACCACCATCTAAGGAAAGTTCTCCCATCATGATATAATTTCCCAAAGAAGCGGAAGGAATTTGTTCTGAGGCGGCCAAAAGACCCATAGACAAAGGAAGATCATAGGCAGAACCTTCTTTTTTGATATCGGCTGGAGCCAAATTAACAATGAGTTTCTGACGCGGAAATCTAAATCCAGAATTTTTAAGCGCAGCTTCTATTCTAGAAAACCCTTCTCGAACAGCGTTGTCCGGAAGCCCAACTAGCGTATAGAAACGATCGCCTTCTTTCAATTGACCCCCAGCACTTACCTCGCAGGTAATGGTGATTGCGTCCACTCCGTGAACGGCGCTGGCGTATGTTTTGATAAGCATTTCAAAAAAATGTTTTAATATAGCAGCCCAAATATAAACAAAAAGTTTGTAGAGTGTTGAGAGATTTCCGCATTTTTATTTGAAATGACACTTTCTCTGGTTAAGGTTTATTATTTTGAGGCTCGAGATTCATATTGAACCAAATGAAATCTGCCGTAAATAAATTATTCTCTCGATATTATGGCCTAAGAAATCTTAGGCTTAATCGAATAATGCAAAAGCCAGAAAAAGTTCAAGCGCAACTTTTTGAAAGACTTATTTATGCTGCAAGAAATACGGAATGGGGTAATATTCACGATTTTAGAAATATTAGAAACCCTAAGGACTTTCAAGCGCAAGTCCCATTGCAAGAATATGAAACGCTTTTTCCTTTTATAGATAGAATGATGCGTGGAGAGGCTAATGTTCTATGGCCGGGAAAGATTTCATTTTTTTCAAAGTCATCCGGAACCACAAACGATAAAAGTAAATTCATTCCTGTCTCTCCTGAAAATTTACGCAAGTGTCATATTCGGGGTACTTGGGACACAATGAATTTATTCTATGTTGAACATCCCAAGAGTCAAATTTTCGCTGGCAAAAATTTCTTAATGTCTGGCTCCGTAAACGAATTTAGTCCGCATAAATCAACAATTTTCGGTGATGTTTCCGCGCTGATGATTAAAAATATGCCATACGTAGCAAGACCTTTTTTTGAACCATCAATTGACATTTGTTTACTTCCTGAATGGGAAGAAAAAATTATGAAAATGGCTGATGTTGCAACAAGAGCAGACATTGCACCTAAGGTCACAATGATTGGGGGAGTACCTACTTGGATTCTTGTATTCTTTAGACACATTTTGGAAAAAACAGGAAAGGACAACATGCTAGAGGTGTGGCCAGCTTTTGAGGCCTACATCCACGGTGGAGTGAGTTTGCTGCCTTATAAGGAAGAATTGAAACGCTATTTGCCTAGTGAAAAAGTAAGCTATAGACAGGTGTACAACGCAAGTGAAGGATATTTTGGAACACAAGTTCACGATGGAGATGATGATATGTTATTGCTTTTAGATAATGGGGTGTATTATGAATTTTTACCCAGATCAGAATGGAATGCAGAAAAACCAAGAACGGTGCAGCTGAACGAAACCGAAATCGGCGAAACATATGCATTGGTCATTAGCACGAATTCCGGACTTTGGAGATACCAAATTGGCGATACAATTCAGTTCACAAAAAAGCATCCATATAAGTTTAAAATAATGGGTCGAACCAAGCAACAACTTAATGTTTTTGGTGAAGAAATAATGGTTGACAATACGGATTGTGCTATTGCAAAAACTTGTAGAGAATTTCGAGCAGGGGTAAGAGAATATACCGTGGGTCCTGTATTTATGAATAAGGGAAAAAAAGGGGGTCATGAATGGGTCATGGAATTTGAACAGGCCCCAATAAATATTGCTGCTTTTGAAAAAGCTCTTGACTTAAATCTGCAGGAAGTGAATACTGATTATGAGGCTAAACGATATCGAAACATGGCTTTGAATAATCTTAAAATAAATGTTGTCCCTACAGGGACATTTGATCGATGGATGAGGCTTCGTGGAAAATATGGCAACCAAAATAAAGTGCCAAGACTAGCCAACCATCGCCATTTTATAAATGAGATATTGAAGTCTTCAAATCGGCAACCAGTATCTTCCAATGTCAAAACATAGCATTCCTAATAAAGACCATTCATTTGATTCGGAATTGTCTTAGTTTTGCAGTTCAATTGAAATAATAGGAATGTTTCCAAAATACGATGTGATAGTAGTAGGTGCGGGGCACGCAGGTTGTGAAGCCGCTGTGGGTGCTGCAAATATGGGATCAAGCGTTTTGCTAGTCACCATGAACATGCAGACGATAGCTCAAATGTCTTGCAATCCTGCCATGGGAGGTGTCGCCAAAGGACAGATTGTTCGAGAGGTGGATGCCTTGGGAGGTTATTCAGGAATAGTCTCGGATGAATCGATGGTGCAATTTCGTCTATTGAATAGATCGAAAGGTCCTGCGATGTGGAGTCCTAGAACACAGAATGACAGAATGCTTTTTGCTGGAAAGTGGAGATCCATGTTGGAGGCAAACCCGCGGATTGATTTCTGGCAAGAAATGGTAACTGGGATTGTCGTTAAGGACGGAAGAGCATGTGGCGTTAGAACCGGAATAGGAATTGAAATATTGTCAAATTCTGTAGTGCTTACAAATGGAACATTTCTCAATGGTTTAATTCACATTGGAGAAAAGCAATTTGGAGGAGGTAGAGCTGGCGAAAGAGCTTCCACGGGAATTACTGAGCAGTTGATAGAACTTGGGTTTGAATCGGGACGAATGAAAACGGGAACTCCGCCAAGGGTTGATGGTCGATCTTTAGATTGGAGCAAAATGGAAGTTCAGCTTGGAGACGAAAACCCTGGAAAATTTTCTTACACTGATACAAAACTACCTGACCGTCAACTAAATTGTCATATCACTTACACCAACCAAAAGGTACACGATACCTTAAAAGAAGGATTTGAAAAGAGTCCGATGTTCAATGGTCGAATCAGAGGATTGGGTCCAAGATATTGTCCAAGTATTGAAGATAAAATTGATCGATTTGCTGATCGAGATCGACATCAACTTTTTGTAGAACCGGAAGGCTGGGACACTTGCGAAATATATGTAAACGGTTTTTCATCTTCTCTTCCGGAAGATGTTCAATTCAAGGCTATGAAATTGATACCTGGCTTTGAGAATGTCAAAATGTTCAGACCTGGGTATGCAATAGAATATGATTTTTTTCAACCCACACAACTCTCCACTAACCTTGAAACAAAATTGGTGTCAGGATTATTTTTTGCAGGACAAATTAACGGAACGACTGGCTATGAAGAGGCTGCTTGCCAAGGTTTGATGGCTGGGATTAACGCGCACTTGTTTACAAGGGAAGAAGATCCATTTGTTCTTAAAAGATCAGAAGCTTATATCGGGGTTTTAATAGATGACTTGGTAAATAAGGGGACAAAAGAACCTTATAGAATGTTCACCAGTCGAGCGGAGTATCGCATTCTTTTAAGACAAGACAATGCGGATATTAGATTGACGAAAAGAGCCCATGCAATTGGCATGAATGGATTGGAAGAGCGGCTGGAAAAAATTGCGAAAAAAGAAAACGACGCAAAGGCGATTAAAAAATATTTTGAAAATTATTCTGTTGAACCAAGAGAAATTAATGGATTTTTCGAAAGCATTAAGTCTTCTCCGCTGAATCAAAAAGTAAAGTTGAAATCAGTGCTCGGAAGACCACATGTAACGTTAGAAGCATTAGAAGATGTATTGCCTAAGATTAAAGAATATACTTCTGCTTTCGAAAAAGAAACTGTTGGTCTTGCGGAAATAGATTTAAAATATGAGGGCTACATTCGTAAAGAACAAGAGATGGTAGACAAAATGAATCGTCTGGAATCTGTGGCACTGAAAACTGATTTTGATTATCATGAACTTAAAGGCTTGTCAGCAGAAGCTCGAGAAAAGTTGACAGAGATTAAGCCCAGGTCTATTGGTCAAGCGAGTAGAATTTCTGGTGTTTCTCCAGCAGATATATCTGTACTTTTGGTTTATATGGGCCGCTAAAGAAAATCTAAAATATTTTCTTGATAAGAACCGTCAGTTGTTCGATTTCCGCAATTGGGAGCCGAATCAAAAGATTCTATTTTTTCAATTCTTCCACCGTAAGATTTTTGAACCAACCAAGGAGAATCTGAATTATTGGGAAATGATTTTATCAACTGAGAAAGGCTTTGTTTTCGAAAAGCCGAAGCGTTGCAAATATGCATTGCCGTTATTTCATCAATATTAATCAATTGACTTTCTTCATATACGATTTCTAGAAAACGAATTAACAAGTCTTGACGATTTAATCCGTTCTTTGAAGTACCAATTTCCAACAAGTCAATAAAGTCCTCTGCAACAAATTGATCTGCAAGTTCGGAAAGCATGATTCTAGATTGCATTAGGCTTGCTTCAAATGACATCAAAGCAAATAATTCCGACTCATTGGATAATTGAGCCAGCATTCCTTCGGTGATGAAAAAATCTCCACCAGGTATTACAAAAGCATTTTGCAATGATGATTTTAAAACATAAACTCTCCATTGACGATTCTTATCCCAAGTGCCATTTCCAATGTCTTCCGTTATGCGATAAAAATAACTTGCTTGATCATAGTAAGCTTGGAGATATTCATAAATGATTTCGTTATTTTGACCCGCGGAGGATCTTATCTGATAAGCATCTGGCTGAGTAAGAATGGCTAAAGAAATTCGCCTACCTAGTAATTCTCTTTGGTCGTTGGTAATCTCTTCCAAAACATATGGGGGGGGTATCGATGGTCTTCTACAACCACTTAAGACTACTCCCAGAAGCAAGATTACCAAGAGAGTACTAGTTAATAAATTACCCAAGTTCATAGTCATGTTTACCTAAATCAAGCTATATATATATTGCAAAAAAAGCACATGTTTTGACAATTCTAAAAAAGGCTCCCAATGTTAGTTGGAAGCCTTTTAGTCGTAATGTTTTTTGTTTTGCCTAGCTAGTAAGCTGCTCAAAGATAGCAATACTAGATAAACTAAGCGGTATAGATGCCGTTTATATCTTTTGCATGTTTTTCTCTAATTACTCGACGCTTCAATTTAAGTGTTGGAGTCAATTCACCATCTGAACCATCAGCTTTTACAGGCTCCCAGTTTGCATGAAGCAATTTGAACTTTTTAATCTGTTCAATGTGAGAAAAACTAGGATTACACTCATTAATAATTTCTTGGAATCTATTAACAACGTTCTGATCAGAAATTGCTTCTTCCACTGAATTGGCATCAACATTATTGTCTTTACACCAGCTCAGGAGAGCCTCTTCTGCAGGAATAATGAGCGCAGAAACATACTTTTGTTTGTCTCCAATTACCATTACTTGTTCAATCAAAAAGTTCTCTTTTAAAGTACTTTCTATAGGTGCTGGAGCAACATATTTTCCTCCAGAGGTTTTCAACAACTCTTTTTTACGATCCGTGATTTTTAAAAATTGTTTTCCTCCTGGACCTGATAAGAATTTTCCTATGTCTCCTGTACAGAACCATCTTTGGCCATCTATTTCTTTAAACACCTCGGCCGTTTTTTCTGGCTGATTGTAATACCCCATCATGATATTATCTCCCTTAGCCAAAATTTCACCTTCTCCCGGATTATAATTACCATCAGAACTGTCAATTATTAACTGTACGCCTGACAAACACGGGCCGACAGTTCCCAGTTTTGCCCCTCCGTTTTTATAGGTGTTTATCGCTAAACCAGGGCTTGTCTCCGTAAGGCCATAACCTTCTCGTATTGGTATTCCTGCAGCGGAAAAAACCTGTGCCATTTTTGCCGGACAGGGAGCGGCTCCAGTCAAGATTCCGACAATATTCCCACCCAAGGCTTCTCGCCATTTTGAAAAGATTAACTTGTTTGCAATGCTTTGCTTAATCTTAGAAAATCCTGAATATTTTTTATCGTACGTGTAGTCCTTTGTTAAATCAAGTGCCCAAAAGAATAGTGATTTTTTTGCTCCAGTTAATGTTAACCCCTTGTTGTAAATTTTCTCATAGACCTTTTCCAGAAGCCTAGGGACGGTAGTGAAAAAATGAGGTTTCACTGCACGCAAATCTCCTGAATCACCTCCAAGGTTGTCGGTGCCAGTAAAAACGATATTGATACCAAGGTAGATATAAGCATAGGAAGCTGATCGCTCAAAAATATGGCATAGCGGTAAAAAACTCATTGCTGTTTGCCCCTTTCCTATTGGCATGATTTCTCTAACAGATTTTACATTGCTCGCAATATTCTTATGAGCCAGCATTACACCTTTAGGGTTTCCTGTTGTCCCTGAAGTATAAATCAAAGTAGCCAGTTCTTCTTCTTTAGAATCAGCCATTCTTTTTTCTACTTCTTCTTGTCCTTCATCAGAGAAAATGTCCTCCCAGTATGGTCGACCATCTTGCTTATCAAGCGTATAAATATCTTGAAGCATTGGTAAATTTTTCTTTGCCGCATTCACCTTTTCATAAAGATCATTTTCGCCAACGAAAGCATACTTTACAGAAGCATCGTTAAATATGTACTCATAGTCACTTGGAGAAATTGTCGGATAAACAGGAACATTAATCAATCCTGCTTGGCAAATCCCAATATCCATAATCACCCATTCTGCCCTATTTTTGTAAACAGCTACAGCAACCTTATCTCCGGGCTTTAATCCTAGTTTTATCAAACCACGACTTACCTTGTTGGCTTTTGCAATGACTTCATCCGTGGAGTAGTATTTCCACTTTCCATTCTCTTTTTGACCAATAGCTTTTTCTTGCGGATAGTTTGCTTTTTGGTAATGTATAAAATCAAATAATCTTGTTGGTTCCATCTTTTTTAATTTGCTGTCCTTAAGGTAAGAATTACTCTTTGGCTTTTTCTTATTTAGGGACTAAATTGTCTTTTGAAGCGTAAAGCTTTTCTATTTCTTTAGAGTATTTTGTCCGAATTGCAGCTCTTATCAATTTTAATGTAGGTCCGTACTCGCCTGTTTTTGCGGACCACTCTTTATGCAATAAATAGAATTGTCGAACTTTTTCTGGTTTACTAAGGTGTTCGTTTTTTTCCTTAATCTCCAGTGCAATTCGGGCCATAACTTTCGGATTTAGCACCATAAATTGAGGTCCAGTCCAGTGGACATTATTCGCTTTACACCAAACTTCTAAGTGGTTAAAGTTCGGAATTATTAAAACACCAGGATAAGGTCTACTTGCCCCCAAAACCATACATTGGCTAATTAAATCGCTTGATTTTAGAACTTGTTCTACATGATAAGGTGCAACATATTTACCCGTGGTTGTTTTGAAAATGTCTTTTTTTCGACCAGTGATTTGGAGAAAATGTTTAAAAACAAACTTACCTCTATCCCCAGTTGAAAACCAACCATCTTTGTCGATTACCTTCGCTGTTTCTTCTGGCTTATTGAAATAGCCCATCATAATGTTTGGACCTTTGACTTGAACATCTCCTTCATCATTTTCATCTTTGTTAACGACCCTTATGTCAACTCCCGGAATTGCAAAACCAACTGTTCCAAAGTGATGACCTCCCGGTTCAAATCTGTTAAAAGACACAACTGGTGATGTTTCTGTTAGGCCATAACCTTCTCTTATTTTTATTCCAGCTGCTGAAAATAATTTTCCCAAACGAGGTTGTAAAGCTGCAGCTCCAACGACAATACCTTTTACTTTTCCCCCAATTAAATTCCTCCACTTTCGATAGACCAAAAGATCAACAATCTTTCTTTTGATCCAGAACCAAGGAGCAATTTTTCGATGAGGATTAAATCGCTCGCCTAAATTAATAGCCCATTTCAACAGCAATTTTTTAACGACACCGCCCTTTTTTGTTTCAAGCATTAGTTTCTCGTAAACGCGTTCCAAAAGTCTTGGAACTGTCGTGAAATAATGCGGCCTTACTTTTTGCAAATCTTCTAATATGGTCGTAACTGATTTTGCATAATGAATATTAGCTCCAACCATCCAATAGGTAAATATAACCATGCGTTCAAAAATATGACTCATTGGTAAATAACTCAATGTTCTTAGGCCAGCATAAATGGGGAGTAATACTGCAGTTGAATTGATATTACATAAAATATTGTAATGGCTAAGCATGACCCCTTTTGGGTCACCTGTGGTTCCTGAAGTGTAAATAATGGTTGCTAGGTCTTCCGGTTTAACTTGGTTTTTTCGAAATGAAAGTTCAATTTGGTCGTTTTTGTTACCTAGAAAATTTTCCCATGATGGGTAGTTTTGGGAATTTGTAAGTAGAAAAATTTCTAAGTTAAGACCTGTTGTTTTTGAAGATTCAATTAAAAGTTTAGCAAGAGGTTCATCCGCTGCAAAGCAAATCGTAATGGAAGCATCTTTTAGAATATATTCAATTTGCTTGGTACTAGCAGAAGCATGTAAAGGAACAGGAATCGCTCCGATCATTTGAAGCGCAAAATCTATGAAGTTCCATGTCGGACTTCCAAGGTGCGTAATGATTCCCACGTTGGTTCCTGACTTAACCCCTTTTTGAATCATTCCACAAGCCAGTGATTCTATGATGTCAATACTTTCTGCTGTAGAATAGGCTCTCCATTGCTGATCTTCCCAAGCTTTGACGGCAGATTTCTGTGGATAATTTGCAGCTTGATAATAGATCAAATCAAAAAGTCTGGTTGGAATCATTCAGTAAAGTAGCAAGGATGAAACTGATTTGTCTAAAGTAGAACAATAATGGTATAAAAAGAAAAGAGGCTGATCCTTTTGGAACAACCTCTTTTTATTTCCTAAAAAAGCTTGGCTTTTATTTTTGTGTTTCAAGGCTAATGTTCAAAGAAATATCATCGTTGATAAACTTATCCTTCAGATCATTAAAAACAGTTTTTGAACCATAGTTAATTCCCCATTCAGTTCTATTAATTTTGAAAGGAGGCGTAACTGCAGAAACCTTGTCTCCAAGAACTACAACACTTGCAGGGAAAGTGATTGACTTTTCGGTGTCTTTCATTTTAAGGTTACCTGTGATGCTAACATTCGCATCAGGAACAGTTGTGCTAGGAACAACACTCGTTATTGTAAAACTTGCGGAAGGATACTTATTGACATTAAAAAAATCATCTGCTCCTTTAGCATCCAATCCTTTCAAATGCCCTTCAAGACCTGCTTTTTGCTCACCTTCAAGATCTGTGCATGTAATCGAATTCATGTCTAACGTAAAAGATCCACCAGATAAAGTGCCATTAGAAATCTGAAGTGCACCACCAGATACATCAATTGTTCCCATGTGGCTACCTGTAGGCTTCGAACCCGTCCAATAAACCTTACTTGCTCCCTTGGTTACATTATAAGTGATTGCAGCTGCTGATTTAGCTGCCACTTCCTTGGCTGCGCCGGTTGCCGCTTTGTCACCAGCAGTTTTCTTACAACCAGTTAATACAAGGCCCAAAGCCAGTACTATAATGGATAATTTTGAAATAATATTCATTTGATATTGTGTTTGTGTGATAAATAAGTTCTACAAAGGAAAGAAAGAATTTCTAGTTCTCAGCAGAAAGGTGCGTAAGAAAATCCAGAGTCTCTTCTAAACTGGCCAAAGGACGGATTTGACCACGGCGGGCAATCGATTGAGCAATAACTTGATAACCTGATATTAGAATTTCACATTCCGGAAAACTTTTGCTCAATTCACTGATATACACATCGACTGATTGGTTGGTATAACTTTCCGTAATCATAGTGAAAAGGTAGTCTGGTTTTCTTATTGCAAAGGCGTCTTTAAGGTCATTTATGGTGATATTTTGTCCTAAATAAATGACTTTATGCCCTCTGGATTGAAGCAAATAGCTTAAGAAAAGTAGACTTAATTCTTGTGATTCACCTGTGGGAAGATAAATCATGAAAGTTTTGGCGTTCTCAGTTGTTTTGAGTCCAAGTTTGTCTATCGCCGCAAGCAGCTTTTGTCTTATAAGAAAGCTCATAAAACTTTCTTGGACTGGATGAATTGAGCCGGTAAGCCAAAGAACGCTTAGTTTGTCAAGAAAAGGGTAAACAACAGAAAGCATGGTTTCTTCAAAGCCTAGTTGCTTAATATTTGTTCTAACGATTCTATCAAATTTCACCTCATCCATTTCAATCATAGAAATAGTCATGGCATCAAGCTGAGTATGATGTTCAAAATTTATTTCTGAAAGGGCCCCTACCTGTTCCATAATCTCTTGATCAGACATGGTGGCTATTTTAGAAATTTTATAGCCGTTTTTGTTAAGTAGAGCAATATTCAAGATTTTTCTAAGATCATCATCTTCGTAGTAGCGAATGTTGGTTTTTGTTCGCTTAGGAGCTAAAATATCGTAGCGTTGCTCCCATATCCTTATTGTATGTGCCTTAATGCCACATAATTTTTCTAAGTCACTTATGGAATAAACCGCCACGCTGAAAATTTTTAAGCTTGGTTTGCAGGGTACCTACAAACTGTCATTGAGAACAGCTTAGTTAGTGTTTTGTTTATGAAAGCTATAGGAAAGGTTCAACAAAACTACAAAAAGCAAAGAAACGTGTCAATTAAAACCGGAAGTATTTTCAATAAATTAACGACAAGTTCGCAACAGATGAAAGAAATAACTGTTTGTCTCATATACCGCATGATTCAACTTAACTTACAGCGAGGAAAAGCGTTAAATGAAATATGGATAACAAATTGAAAATAGGAATAGTCTGTTACCCTACTTTTGGTGGTAGTGGAGTGGTCGCAACAGAATTGGGATTAGGGTTAGCGAAAAAAGGACATCAGATTCACTTCATCACTTATAGACAACCTGCTAGGCTAAATACTTTCCAAGAGAATATCTATTATCACGAAGTAAGTGGAGAAGATTATCCACTTTTCGAATACTCTCCTTACGACACTGCTTTGGCTAGTAAACTCGTTGATGTCGTTAAGTACGAAAACTTAGATTTATTACATGTTCATTATGCCATACCCCATGCGGCTGTGGCCTATATGGTGAAAAAAATATTGTTAGCGGAAGGGAAATATATTCCGGTAGTCACTACACTTCATGGGACTGACATTACGCTGGTCGGAGCGAATAAAGCATTTGCTCCGGTAGTAGCCTTTTCAATTAATAAATCGGACGGGGTAACAGCTGTGTCCGAGTATTTAAAGCAAGCAACGTTTAAACAATTTAATATTGATAACGAGATTGAAGCAATTCCAAATTTTATTGATTTTGAACGGTTCACGAAAAAAAATAAGGATCACTTCAAAAAGGCTATCGCTCCAGAAGGAGAAAAAATATTAGCTCATGTTTCAAACTTTAGAAAAGTTAAAAGAGTTGGGGATGTTATTCGTGTGTTTGAAAAAGTATTTGAAAAAACCCCTAGTAAGTTACTGTTAATTGGGGATGGCCCTGAACGTAAACACGCAGAGGAGCTTTGTCGAGAAATTGGCTTGTGTGATGAAGTAAGGTTTCTAGGTAAACAAGATGCGGTAGAAGAACTCTTAGCTGTTGCTGATCTTTTTATTTTGCCATCTGAAAGTGAAAGTTTTGGCTTGGCAGCCTTGGAGGCAATGGCTTGTGAAGTTCCTGTAATTTCATCTAATGTTGGTGGTATCCCTGAAGTAAATATTCATGGTGTAACAGGTTTTCACAGCGAACTTGGTGACGTAGAGGACATGGCTAAAAATGCTATTGATCTTTTAACCAACGAAGACAAATTGGAAACGTTTAGAAAAAATGCTTTGAAACAAGCACAAACTTTTCATATTGATAAAATCCTTCCTAAATATGAAAACTATTATCACAAGGTGATCAGAGAGTCGGTTTATAAGAATATAAAAAGCGAAGCCACTAATTAATAAACAAAATTTTTGTGACTAATGTGTTGGGTTTACCTTGGTTGCTGGTTGCTGCAGTAGAAAAAACCAAATATACACCGGTCGCTGCTTTTCTTCCGTTGTAATCTCTTCCGTCCCATACGGCTTGTCCTCCAAGTGCCTTTGTTTCATAAATTAGCTGACCATTTACGTCAGTTATTTTAACATCCGCATCTCTAGTCAATCCTTTAATGGCAATTGTACCAGTATAATCAGGCCTAACCGGATTTGGAAAAGCAAAGACTTCTGATTCCTTATGAAAAGGAGCACCTTCTGTTGCGCCTTCTCTAAAACTTACCAAGCCTTTTCCAGTTGCAAAGAAAACTTCTCCAGAGGTCGGGTGGACTTTAATGTCGGTTACAAAATTATCTGGAAGAGGAGAATTGTTGATATCGAAAAAGGCCAACTGTTCTTTCCCATTTGGAGACATTAAGAAGACGCCATTTGTTGTTCCAAACCATTTTCTATTGGCACCATCAACAGCAATAGACCAGACATCTTCAGTTTCCAATAGATTAGCTCTAATACCATTTACCTCCACAATCTGACGAACACCCAAGCATTGTAAGTCGTACAAGGAAGAACCGCAATCAAAAGAGACAACACCTTTGCTAGTACCAATCCAAACTTCACCATCGAGATCTACTTCGATACTTCTTGCCCGGTTCCCATCTGGCAAGTTGGAGTTGTTAGAAGTTAGCTGAACAAAACGATCATCACCTTTTACATCAATAGTTCCATTATCATCATAGACAAGAATTCCTTTTTGATCGACCGTAAACCATTTATTGCCTTGAAAGTCTATAGCCATGTCTCTAAGATCATTGAATTGGGACAACCCACTACTAAAATCGTTGATTAAAGTTCCATCAGGTTTTAAAACAGCAAGCGGTTTGTTTGCATTGTTGTTCGTCATCCAAAGATTTCCTTCATTATCGAAAGCCAATCCCGCTACACGAACAGTTCCTGAAATGACACCCTCTAACAGATCGGAATTTCCCTTAGAATAAAAATCAAAGGTTGGACCCGGACCAACTTCTACTAAACCATTTACCATAGTTCCAACGTAAAATTTTTCTTCATCCGGACTTTTAATGATACGGTGGAAACCACGACCTCCTTGCTCAACCAATTCAGGAATATTATCTTTTTTGTAAAAGCCCCATTTTTCGTCTACATAAAAATATATGCCCTCGTTGTTTGCCTCTGGTTCTAGTGTTCTTGGGGAAATTCCGTTAGTCGATAGCCAAATTTCATCACCCCTTAATGCGATTTCATTAACCTGTTGAGAATTTGGCGCGTTCGTTACTATTCTTGTGCAGGAGTTATCATCAACTTTGGTATATCTAAAGTCTCCAAATTTATCTGCAGACCAAATTCTAGACCGATCATCTTCGATGGCATAATTAGGTCTTTCAATACAATTATCTCTTAACTCCTTAACAAAGCCATCTGTGTTGAACAACACTTCAGTTCCGTCGCAACTAACAAGGTTTCCTCCTGTATCTGTTCTGTTGCAGAAAAACCCTGCAACAAGATACTCTCCTTCAGTGGTTAAAAAGATTGGCTCACTGTCTTCTCTTTCAAAAAGAAAAACTAGCTGATCAACTCCGTTATATTTGAAAAGAGAGTCATTTACAGTTACATAAAGTTGGTTATTGTAATTAACGACTTGTTGTGAAGAGTAAATTTCTGGAAAGCCTTCAGCGGATCCTTGGAGAACCCAATTGTTTAGATCTTTCAAATTGATCGAGGGATCATTAAGCGCTTTGTAAACACCTTCTTCTGTTGCCGCGAAAAAATATCCGTCAACTAGTGCAAGACTAGTTACTGGAATTCCTAAATCTAATGTGTAGCCAAATTCACTAACAACAGGATCAAACTCAACAATTCCAAAAGCCATTGAAAAGTATAGTTTGTTGTTATTGAGTAATTGAATATTTAGGATTTCTCGATTGAAGAAATTACCGTCCTGTTTTAAGTTTTCAAAAGTTAAAGTGTTGTTTTGGAAAACTTGATCGAAACTTGAATCATCATAAGTGACAATTAAACTTTCGTTTTCTGGAATGTATTTGATGAAATCAGGAGTAGAGTTTGAAAGACCATTTAATTTAGACAAAGTTGTCATATTGTTCTCAGGGTCATCTTTATCCAAGACTAGTACTGCAACTCTAGTTGTATAAAATATTTTTTCTTCTGACTGGGTAATGTGGGTGCCTACTTTAAAAGGAAGGTAATTTTTCCATGTACCTATTTGCAAATCAAACAAAGTGCTATCCTGAGCACCAAGAAAAGGATTTGATAACAGTAAAATCAGGGCAATACCCAAAGTTCTAATTAGTTGTGATGTCTTCATATTCTTCACAAAAATAAACCCAAAGAATTACTTTTTATTGCTTGACAGTCAATGTCGAGTGCTAAATGACAGAAAGGAGACCCCTTAGCGGTATAACGAAGAACTTAAAAGGTAGTCATAGACCGGTTCTGAGACCAAATATTGAATGGAATGATTTTCCTTAATACATTTTCTAATAAAACTTGCTGAAATCTTCATTTGTGGAGCATCAAAGAGCCGTACCTTTTCATGGGTTGCTAAGTCTCCTAAGTCATACCCTGGTCGGCTATATACATAAAGATTATAGTCGCGTAATATGATATCATAATTTTTCCACTTATTAAAAGTCATTAAGTTGTCGCCACCCATTATGAGTACAAATTCATGTTGGGGGTATTTTTCTTGTATATGAACCAATGTATCAATGGTATAGGAAGGTTTAGGAAGGTTAAACTCGATGTTAGATGCTCTTAGCTTGTCGTTTTCTTCTACTGCTAATTCAACTAAATGTAATCTATCATGGTCCCTCGCCAGAGATTTTTTATCCTTAAACGGATTTTGTGGCGAAACAACATACCATACTTGTTCCAAATCTGTTTGGTTGGCCATGTAGTTGCCAATGATCAAGTGACCTACGTGAATAGGATTAAATGAACCAAAGAATAAACCGATTTTCATGGAGTCGCTTAATTACTCAACATCACAGGCATTACCAGCATCAAAATATCTTCATCTTCAATTTCGTCTACTGGTTTTAAAATGCCAGCTCGATTAGGTGATGATAGTTCGATTTTGATTTCATCAGATTCAAGAACATTTAGCATTTCGATTAGAAAACGAGCATTGAATCCGATTGTCATAGGTTCCCCATCGTAGGTGCATGCCAATTGCTCTGTGGCTTCATTACTGAAATCAAGATCTTGAGCGGAAACGGTAAGGCTTCCATCGTTAATGTTCAAAATTACCTGGTTGGTTGTCTTGTTTGCATAAATCGCGATTCTCTTCAGGGAGTTTTGGAAATCAGCCCTGCTTATAGTTAACTGATTAGGCGAATCAGTTGGAATAACAGCATTATAATCAGGATATCTTGCGTCTATTAATCTACAGACCATTTTTATATGGCCCATTTCAAAGAAAGCGTTGGATTTATTGAACGAGAGTTTCAGGTCTCCAGCATTATTTAATGCATTTTTTAAAAGGTTTAAAGCTTTTCTTGGAATAATGAAATTAGTTGAAACTTCACTAGAGGTGCCTTTAAATGTGTACTTAACCAATTTATGCGCATCCGTCGCAACATAGGTGATGTGATTGAAATCAACTTCAACATAAACGCCAGTCATTGCGGGTCTTAATTCATCATTACTTGTAGCAAAGAGTGTCTTAGAAATAGCTTGGCTCATGGAGGCAGTCGTCAATTCTATAGCATCCACACCTTCCGCTTCTGGAATCTGAGGATATTCTTGTCCATTTTCACCAGCCAAACGATATTTACCGTAAGCAGAAGTTATTTCAATCCCGAAATTTTCTTCATTAATATTGAAAGTAACTGGCTGTTGAGGTAGCTCCTTTAAAGTATCCATTAAAATTTTTGCCGGAACCGCAATAATTCCTCCACCATCAGCATTCACTTCAATTTCTGTAACAATAGTGGTTTCCAAATCTGTAGCAGTGATGCTCAATTTGTTTCCTTTAATATTGAATAGAAAGTCTTCTAGAATTGGCAAAACAGGATTTGAAGCAATTGCTCCACCTGCAATTTGAAGTTGCTTTAATAGATCTGAAGAGGATACGCTAAATTTCATATGGAGGTAAGTATGATAGGTTTGAGGCAAAAATAGTTTTTTCCGAGCTAAAACCTATCCAAAACAGCTAGACTTGTTGTACCTATTTTTGAATGAGGAGTCAATTCGGCGAAAGATTTTATACAAATGCAGTTACCTTTGCAAAACAAATCTATTTGGATGATCAATCGCGCTATACCGCCAACTATTAATCCCATTTCTGCTGTAAACTTTCCAGAATACAAGCAGATTACTCTTGATAACGGAATTCGTCTTTTTTTAATTGAAGGAGGATCCCAACCTGTGTTAAAAATGGAGGTGGTGTTTAAAGCCGGAAGACCCTTCGAAGATGGTCATTTGGTTGCAAGAGCTACCGCAAGGATGCTGAAAGAAGGAACCAAATCTTTTTCTTCTGCTAAAATTGCTGATAGAACGGACTTTTATGGATCAACAATCTCTCTGCCCATAAACCTCGATACTTCCGCCGTCGTTTTTTACAGTTTGACAAAACACTTAGAAAAACTACTTCCTCTTTGGACTGAAATACTGACAACACCTGTTTTTCCCGAAAGAGAACTCTCTAAGATTGTAAAAAACAATGTAGAACGACTCAAAATAGATTTGAGCAAAAACGATGTTTTAGCCTATAGAAAGATTACTGAAAACCTTTTTGGAAAAGAACATCCTTATGGCTACAATAGCTTTCCTGTAGACTATCAGAACTTGAGTAGTTCGGTTCTCAAAAAGCACTTCTCGCAAAATTATATTGCCGAGAATTGTATGATTTTTCTAAGTGGGCAGCCAGGACCGGATTGTATAACCTTAATAAATAAATATTTGGGTTCAGCAATTCCGAGAGGAGAGTCTAAGACGGCACACTTCCCTGTGTTTAAAGAGAAGCCTTCAATCGAGATGATTTCTAATCCGGGATCACCGCAAACCGCTTTGAGGGTGGGACGTGTTTTGTTTCCTAGAACTCATCCAGACTATTGTGCTTTCTTTATGCTGAATACGATTCTTGGGGGATATTTTGGATCCCGTTTGATGACAAATTTGAGAGAAAAGAAAGGGTACACTTATAATATTTACAGCTCTCTGGATGCCATGAGCAAAGAAGGTGCATTCTTGATTGGTGCAGAATTGAGCCACGAAAACAAGGATAAAGCACTAAAGGAAATCTTTGTAGAAATTGAGCGTTTAAGAACAGAATTGGTGCAGCCAAAGGAATTGGAAATGGTAAGAAGTTACTTGCTAGGATCATTCTTAAGCATGATCGACGGTCCTTTTAATGTGGCCGAAATAGTACGCACAGCAGAAGTGGAAAATTTAGGCCCAAACTACTTTAATAATCTTGTAAAAGCAGTACAGGAATCAACCCCAGAGACCATTCAGCAGATGGCTTACAAGTATTTGCCAAAAGAAGCACTTTCTGTAGTGGCGGTAGGTGGATAAAAAGGAGACTGAGTTTCACTCAGTAACTGCCTTAATATTGTAAGAATCTCAGCAAATTTTTGTTCTTTTACACTCAATAGCAGTGTTTAACACTTTAGTTTTTTTTGAATAATATCCTTAGGGACTGATTTACTACATAAATGAAATTTTTCAGCTTCTTTACCCAAGAGCTAGCAATTGATTTAGGCACGGCAAACACATTGATCATCGTAGATGGTAAAGTGGTTGTAGATGAGCCATCTATAGTGGCCAAGAACCGCAGAACGGGTGAAACAATTGCTGTGGGAACGAAGGCTATGCAAATGCATGAAAAGACCCATGAGGATATTCGTACTGTTCGCCCATTAAAAGATGGGGTAATTGCAGATTTCCAGGCTGCAGAATCTATGATCGAAGGTCTCATCCGAATGACTGGAATCAGAAAACGTTTTTTCTCTCATATGAAAATGGTTATTTGTATTCCTTCAGGGATTACAGAAGTAGAAAAAAGAGCTGTTTTCGATTCTGCCGATCATGTTGATTCTAAAGAAACATATTTAATTCACGAACCAATGGCTGCTGCTCTAGGAATTGGTTTAGATGTGGAAGAGCCAGTTGGTAACATGGTTATTGATATAGGAGGAGGAACAACTGAAATTGCTGTAATTGCACTCTCAGGAATTGTCTGTGATCAATCGATTCGAACTGCTGGAGATGAATTTACGGCTGACATCATGAGCTACATGAAACGTCAACATAATATTTTGATCGGAGAAAGAACAGCAGAGCAAATAAAAATTCATGTTGGATCAGCATTAACAGAACTGGAAAATCCACCAGATCCTTATCCAGTAAACGGACGAGATTTGATGACTGGAATTCCAAAGCAAACGACGATCACTTATCAAGAAATAGCACATTCATTAGATAAGTCAATCTCAAAAGTTGAAGATGCAATCCTTAAAGCTTTAGAAACAACTCCGCCAGAATTGGCTTCTGATATTTATACAACTGGTCTTTATTTAACAGGAGGAGGAGCTCTACTTCGTGGACTTGACAAGCGAATTTCAGCAAAAACAAAACTTCCCGTTCATGTTGCTGATGATCCATTAAGAGCGGTTGTAAGAGGAACAGGAATAGCTTTAAAAAATTCGGATCGTTTTTCTTTCTTGATTGACAGAAAATCAGTTTAACCTCACTGAAATTAAACGAGGGAGCAATTCATGCGAAATTTATTTTTGCTTATAGTTAAGTATGGCGGTTTCCTAAGTTTTCTGGGACTAGAACTCCTTTGCTTTCTATTGATCGTTAGATTCAACGAAGATCAGCAAAAAATATGGATTCACTCTTCTAATTACTTTAGTGGAAAACTCTACGATAATTTTGACGCCGTAACTCGTTATTGGAACTTGTCAATTGTTGCAGATTCTTTGGCAAGTGAAAATGCTAGATTGAGAGCAGAGCTAAGAGATGCAAGATTTCAAGAAGAAGTGCTGGGAGGGACAGTAACTGATGAAAAATGGCAGCAACACTATTCATTTAATGCAGCGGAGATTGTAAATAACTCTATCTCAAGATTTAATAATTATACGACGATCAATCGAGGTTCAAGGCACGGAATAAAACCGCGACAAGGAGTTATTGATGACAAAGGAATTGTTGGAATTGTAACCAATGTTGGTGAGTACTATTCTTCAGTAATGTCAATACTCAACAAAGAGAGTAGGATTGGTGCAAGCATAAAGAAGAATAATTTCTTTGGATCATTGGTTTGGCAAAGCAATGATCCAAAAGTTGTTCAATTGGCTGATGTTCCAAAGCACGCACCAGTCGCTGTCGGAGATACTATTCAAACAAGTGGATATTCAACAGTTTTTCCTGGAGGAATTCCAGTTGGCAAAGTTGTCAAAGCAGAAGTTCCGGACGGAAGTAATTTTCACAACATTGACGTGGCTCTATTTAACGACTTGGGTAACGCGAGGTATGTTTATGTAATTAACAACTTGATGCGTATGGATCAAAAGTCTGTGGAGGAGACCAATGATGAATAATAAATTTTTCTCACACTTTCTCAGGTTTGTTTTTATAGTGCTTCTTCAAGTATTGATCTTTAAGCGCTTGTCTTTCTCTATAGGGGGAGCTAACTATATGACAGTGCTTATTTATCCAATATTCATTTTTCTTCTTCCACACAAAACGCCTCACGCAGTATTGGTTTTCTTGGGTTTTGTTTTAGGGATAACGATTGACGTCTTCTATGATAGTCCTGGAATTCATGCTAGCGCTGCAGTTTTTACTGCGTTTATTCGACCACTTGTGTTGAGTATGTTTGAACCAAGGGGAGGTTATAACCTTAATTTGAGTCCGTCTAAAAAGGAAATGGGGATTAACAATTTTTCTTTTTACGCAGCCACACTTTTGGTTTTTCACTTGCTGGTATATTTTATTATGGAAGCTTTCTCCTTAGTTTATTTGGGAGAATGTTTATTAAGAACAATCGTGAGTTTTTTACCATCTTTAGTATTTATCATTATTTATCAATTTATCTTTGATCCAAAAGAATAGTTAAAAAAACGCGTTAAGTATAAAAGGCTTTTACCTTGGCAATACAAGATTTTCATAAAAACAGGCACTACGTCATCCGCGTTATTTTTATCGCTTCTTTTGCTATTCTACTTTTTAAGGCCATTCAAATCCAACTGGTAGATTCTACTTACCAAGATCGAGCAAGAACAACTGCTATAGAAAAAGTTATTGATTATCCTTCTCGTGGAATGATTTACGACAGAAAAGGGAGGCTATTGGTAAACAACAATGCGATTTATGATTTGAACTGCACTTATAATTTAGTGGACCCCAAAATGGACACTACGCACTTTTGTAAATTATTAAATATTGATAAGGCAACGTTCAATAAACTGATCAATAAAAATTTTAGGAGTGCGAGGTATTCTCGCTCTGTACCGTTTACATTTTTATCTAAAATATCAGATCGAACTTTTGCGAGGTTTCAAGAATCAATGTATGAGTTCCCTGGTTTTTCTATTCAGATTAAGAATGTTCGAGGGTATCCTTATAGAAACTCACCACACGTTTTGGGATATCTATCGGAAGTGAATAAAAAACAAATAGAGTCTAACCCAACCGTTTATAAAACAGGAGATTTTATTGGATCTACTGGGTTAGAACGGACTTATGAAAAAGACTTAAGGGGAAGCAAAGGAGTCCGATATTTATTAAAGGACAACTTAGGTCGTGCTGTAGGATCATATAAGAATGGTTCAAAAGACACTGTTGCTGTTTCGGGAAAAGATATCGTCAGCACTTTAGATGTAGAATTACAACAACTAGCAGAAGATTTATTAGCGAATAAATCAGGTTCTATTATTGCCATTGAGCCAGCAACTGGGGAGATTTTATCTTATGTTAGTTCTCCAACATACGATCCGAATTTGTTAACCATTAACAGAAACAGAGGAGCTGCATATGCTCAACTTCTTGGTGACACTTTGAAAAAACCCTTTTTGAATAGGGGGGTGCAGGCAAAATATCCTCCGGGTTCAATATTTAAAACAGTGGTCTCTCTAATTGCATTGCAAGATGGAGTTATGAAGGCAAACACAGGAATGTCATGCAAAGGAGCCTATTATTATAACGGCAGTTCTTGGGGCTGTCATCAACATGCAACGCCATATAATTTGGAAATCGCTTTGGAGCATTCTTGTAATACGTATTATTTTACAACACTTCGAAACATCGTTGATCAGTTTGGTTTTTATGAACCTCATCGTGGTTTGACAGCCTTTAATAAAAGGGTTGCTGATTTTGGATTGGGTAAACCTTTAGGAGCAGACATAAGTAATGAAGGCAGTGGAAATATTCCTACTCCTGAATATTATGACCAGCTATATCCCAAAGATGAAGGCTCCTGGAAATCTCCAACGATCATGTCGATCGGAATAGGTCAAGGAGAAATAGAGATGACGACCTTGCAAATGGCAAACCTTGCAGCAATTATGGCAAACAGAGGGCATTATTATACTCCACATTTAGTAAAAGCATTTGTGGATGGCTCTGTAATTCCAGATAAGTTTAGAATCAAACGTTCTGTAAATATTGATCGAGAACATTTTGAACCCATTGTTGAGGGAATGAGTCGAGCGGTTAAATTTGGAACAGGTAATACAGCCTATCTAAAAGACATAGAAATATGTGGAAAGACTGGAACCTCACAAAACCGAGGAAAAGATCACTCGGTCTTTTTTGCTTTCGCTCCAAGAGAAAATCCTTCCATTGCTATTGCGGTATATGTCGAAAATGGAGGTTGGGGAAGTACATTTGGAGCACCTATGGCCTCTTTGATGATCGAACAATACATCAAAGGAGAATTAGACGAAAAACGCCTGACCCTCAAGGAAAGATTAAGTCGTGAAGATTTGTTGGAAGTTAAAGAGCCCTAAAGCAACGCCTTTATTTTGGCATAGTTGCTTTTATTGGTAGATGTTCCTTTGCAGCCCATTGTATTTTTTTGTGCTTCGATATCTTCTACCCGATTTCCTGGACTTGGGTGTGTACTCAAGAATTCAGGAACACCTCCCGCAGACCCCAGTTTTTTGAAAAAGCCAGCAGCTCCAGCCGCGTTATAAGATGTAGGACATAAATATCTCACAGAAAATTCATCGGCATCTGATTCATGATTGCGGCTAAATTTTAGACCAATAATACCGGTTGCCACTTGCTGAACAGCCTCACGATCACCCAAAGCTGCAGATAAGAGCATTTGAATTCCAAGAGTTTGCGTCATTTGTTTAGTAGAGTGCCTTCTATCTGCATGAGCAATTTCGTGACCCATAACACCCGCTAACTGATCTTCTGAATCTAAAAATTTTATCAAACCGGTGTACACATATATATATCCACCTGGTGTGGCGAAAGCATTGAGCGTCTTGTCATCATTGATGATTTTAACTTCCCAAGCAAACTCATCTTTGTATTTAACTTGTCCTGAGTTTAAAATTCTTTTGGTAATACCCCTTATAAATCTATAAACTTCCTCGTTGCCTCTTTCTTTAAGTATTGGGTATTCAGCAGGTTTGCTGGCAATTTCATCGGCCACTTGCTTCCCAAGTTTGACATCATCTTCTATCGGAAAGAGGTTGATACTTCCGACTGCATTTTTTGTGAAATCACAAGAAGAAGAAACAATAATTGCAAGTGTGAAAGTTAGTATGATTGCGAATTTAGAGTGCATCAGTGTGAATTTATTTGTAAGGTGATATTTTTATTGTTGTACTTATGACGAAGAATTTTTAATAAGTGACAACCCAATATTATGATTGGATAAACGATATCGAGAACCTAAAGTTGTATTTCTGAAGAAAAATATAATTTAGTACAACCATCTTTTTCCTTTTGAACTCCTTACGAAGATAGGCTATTTGTAAAAGGAGTTAAGGAATATAAAAGAGGGTTAATCCTACGTTAAAAAAATAGCAGAATATTGCTTAAAACCCAATGTTTCCGTTGTTTGCAAGGGATATCAGTCGTGAAATAGTAATTCACAAGATATTAGAAGGTAACCTGTAGAAAACCAGGTCGTCATAATATCAAAGGCTGACAATAAAATGTTAATTTTGGCAGTCTTTACAGGGGTTATCAACCTTTTAAGCCAATTAAAAAGAAACAAGTATGTTGAAAAGAATGATTTTTGCGATCGCCATTTTGATGATGGGAAGCATTTCAATGGAAGCACAAAGAGTAGCTTCTGTAGATGTCAATAAAATTTTAGACTCTCAAAGTGATTATCTGGATGCACAAAAGCAGTTGGACGAACTGGCAGCAAGATGGAGAAGAGAGGTTGAAGTAGAACAAGACAAGATTAAAGGACTTTATTCGCGCTATCAAGCCGAACAAGTATTGATGAGTGAAGATACTCGTAAGCAAAAAGAAGACGAGATTGTAGAGGCGGAGAAAAAATTGAGAGAAATGCAGCGAAAGAAGTTTGGACAGGACGGGGATCTTTTTAAAAAGCGCCAAAGCTTGGTTCAGCCGATTCAAGAGAGAGTCTATAACACCATAGAGGAGTATGCAAACGAGAAAGGTTTTGACTTTATCTTCGATAGAGCAGGAGCTGCAGGAATTATCTTTGCAAACGACCAATATGATAAGACAGACGATATTATTGCAAAATTGAGATAATATAGGCGAAGAAAATCCTTATTTTCGCAGCCGATTCAGTTCAGAAAAGGAAAAATTTAAAAGAAATGAAAAAATTAGTTAGAATCTTTGTACTTGTTGTAGCCATAGTCAGTCTTCAAATGACGGACGCAGTTGCTCAAAAATTTGGATACGTAAATTCAAAAGCAATCCTTAGTGAGTTGCCAGCAGTAAAGCAAATGGAGGCAAACCTTAAGGCTTTGGGAACACAATTACAAAAGAAAGGAGAGCAAATGGTTACTGCATATAAGCAGAAAGAAGAATCAGCGATTGCTCAAAAAGAAAGAGGAGACCTTTCTCCTGTTCAAGAAGAAAATTTGTTGAAAGAATTGCAAACAGAGCAGCAATCAATTATGACTTTCGAAAGAGAGATGCAACAAACGATCTATAACAAGGAGCAAGAATTGACTCAGCCAATCCTTGAACAGATGAATAATGCTATTCAAGCTGTTGCAAAAGAAAATGGCTATACCATGATTTTTGAAGCTGGTGTACTTTTATTTGCTGAAGATGCAGCTAATGTAAGTGATCAAGTAAAAGCAAAATTAGGAATCTAGACCCCCGCACAAATTATAATCTTTAAGAAAAGGTCTTGGCAAGCGCCAAGACCTTTTTGTTTGCTTCCTATTAATCCTTATATTTAATATTAAATCCAAACAAGAAATTCATCCCGGCGGAATGTAGCGCCTCCAGAAGAACACGTCTTTTCCATAAATGATTACAGAAATACATTATCCTAAAACGCTAGCTCCAGAAAAACTGGATGAATATTTGGCCAGAGGTTGGTTCAGAATGGGTTCTATGATATTCACTTGTCACTTTCTCTGTTTTGAAAACGACTTGTATTCTGCTGTATGGATTCGTCTGCCACTGGAAGGTTATACTTTTAGAAAAAGCCTTCGAAAAATTATTAGCAGGAACAAAAAGAAATTTAACGTCTTTGTTCGAAAAGCCAGATTTGATCAAGAAAAAGACGATCTGTATCAGTTACACAAGGCTCGCTTTGAAGGATACATTGCTCCAACATTGAAAGATTCATTATTTGGTTCTGGTGATAAAAGAGACTTATATGATACTTGGGAAACGTGTATTTATGATGGCGAAAAATTAATCGCCGCGAGTTTCTTTGATCTAGGTTCGGACAGTTTAGCTAGCATCATGGGGCTCTATGATCCGGCTTACGAAAAACATAGTCTAGGGATTTATACGATGCTGTTGGAAATTCAGTTCGGGAAAGCCCATAAAATGCAGTTTTACTATCCTGGATATATTGTTCCTGGTTATGATAGGTTTGATTATAAAAAAAGAATAGGAGCCACTGAATTCTATAGTCTGACTTCAAAGTCTTGGGAACAAACAGCGGATATCGAATACAACAGACTTCCAGCTGAAACTTTGTTCGAAAAACTTGAAGGCGTAGAAAAGGCTTTGGATGGTTTAGAAATAAATAACCGCCGTTATATTTATCAATTGTATGATAAAAAACTGTTTGGATTCGATGACATGGATTATTTCCGTGCACCGGTTTTTTTGAAAATTGCGGAGTATCCGGAGAATGCCAATAAATGGCTGGTCTTGGAGTTTGACTACATGAAAAAAGTCTATCGGTTTTCTCAAGTTGCAAAGTTCAATGACCCTTTGTTGTTTATCTATGACTTGTTTAAAGATGTTGATCCAGAGAAAAATTTGATTGATTTTTTGTTTTGCGAGCAAACGATTTTTGAAGACAAAGAGTTGTCAATTGTCGTTGCAAAAATCCAAACGTACATGGAGGTATCATTTACTAAGGACTAGAAAATTAAGCTTGATCACCTTCAATGTTTTTACCAAACCTTAATTAATTCTCCTTCCTCGACCCACTTGGACCACTTGGCATTATAGGTGTGAATTAGCTTGGTAGGATTGCCGTTTTCATCAACCAAAGGAAGATCTTCATTCGCCCATTCGAACAGGCTTCCATACAAATTACTAACATTAGAATATCCTTTGCTCATCAGGTCTTCCGCCATCTTCTCACTTCGATAGCCAACTGAACAATACAAGACGATTGGTTGATCCTTGGAGACGCCATCAAGTACAGACCAGTCGAAATTTTTATAACCAGAAAAGGTAGCTCCGGGTATGTGGCTCACCTTAAACTCTTCCTTTTCCCTCGCGTCAAGAACTAGATAATTTGACTTGGTTTTCGCCAGTTCTTGAACTCCAATTACTGGCACCGTAAAGCTGAGTAGTTTTTCTAATTTCTTTGAAAAAGCCTCTGCTTCAATAGCTGGCAATGTTGCAGGAACATTTTGCGCGCAGGAGGAAAGAATAAAGGCTGAAAACAATAAATAACTTAATATTCTTTTTTTCATTGTGCTACTTCTGAGTCAGAATCTAATTCGATCGGTCCAATTCCGACATGATCATCAATCCACATATTGTCTTCGCAATACGGCAATAAAACTTCCTCTTGAAATTTTAAAACCTTATCACGAATGTATCCTGGATATAATAGGTGAATATTGGGTCCGGCATCCAAAGTGAAATAAAGCGGTAAGTTTGTTTCCTTTCGGAAAGCACGAACCTCATTGATAATATTAAGGCTGTTTGGCTCCATCAAAAGATAGGAAGGCGTCGAGGCCATCATCAATGCATGTAATGTTAACGCCTCGTCTTCAACGATTGTTCCGAAGGCTTCTAGGTCTCCACTTTTTAATGATTCCGAAAGTCGATTTAGCCGCATCCGCGCTTGTTCGAATCGAGGCTTAGCAAAAACATTGTTTTCCATCAAAGCATGTCCCGCACGACTGCTGACTGATTTTTCTTTTGCAGAAACGATTAATATACTGTCTTGAAATGATTTGTAAATATCATTCACGTCGCTATACTCTACGGCGTATTCGTCTGAACTATTTGGAGCGATAGAAGTCTTTCCCCAAACGGCAAGATGACTGTATATAGATCTGCAAGCCGAGCCTGAACCAAGGCGCGCAATGTAACTTGCCTTGTTGTGAAAGTCTTGATCAGATTCTAAAGTGCCGAATAACTCATGTTCCAATGAACAAAGACACAGCGCCAAGGCACTCATGCTCGAAGCGGAAGAAGCAATTCCGGCGGAATGCGGAAAAGAATTCCCCGACCGGATCGTTAAATGCAGTTGTCTTAGAAATGGAAAAATATCATGAATGCTCTCTAGGAACTTCTGAATTTTTGCTTTGAAAGCAGGCTGTTCTTCTTTGTGAAAAAAGAATTGCAAATCTATTCCTTGATCGACACCAGTCTTTGGAGCATACTCTAAGGTTGTTTCTGTGAATGCATGGTCGAGTGTAAAACTAATAGAAGGATTTGATGGTAATTGACGGCCGTGCTTTCCCCAATATTTTATCAAAGCGATGTTGGATGGTGATCTCCAAGCGATTTTTCCGGGTTCGATTTTGGCCGTTTCTATGATAAGGTTTGGGTTGGTGTAGTCGATCATTTGTGAATGTGATTTAGTGTGGTGAAGGTACGGAAATGAAACACTTTTACCTAAATCAATTAACAACCGTCAATGCAGAGGAGATCAATTCTGTAATTTCTCAAAACATTTATTTGGAATTTTTAACCCAAGAAGATTTTGAATTGTCAGAGACTCAATTGACCCACTTAATGAATACATCAAATCAATACGGTCCACTTAATGGTTATAGTCGGTCTATTTTGAAAGTAATAACGGGTAAAAACGTTTTACTTCCATCATTTGAAGCAGCGGAATAAAGAGAACAGAATACTGCCGATCCAAAATTGGTTTCACAATTCTCCATTTATCCAAATCCAAATTCAGATGCAATTTTATTTCTAGATGGAGTAGATTTGCAAAAAGAACCCTTTGTCGAAATTTACGATCAATTTGATCGACTTGTTGTTAATCAGCAAATAACCACTTACACGCTAAATATAAACTTGCATACAGGAGTTTATTTTATTAAATTAGTTGAGATTGGAGAAGAGGAACAATTGCAAAAATTAATAATACACTAATATTATGAAGAGTAGATTTACAGGACTTTACCAAGCATTATCTAAATGAAGGGAATCTCTTTAATATTAATATTTTTTTTCTTTTGCACTTTGCTGCTAGGTCAAGATTCTTATTCAAAGACTTTTGATTTCGGGAATAAACAGTCTGAGATTGTTTGGTCTTTGAAGAAAGTAGGCGATGAAATATATCTAGCCGTTGGCAACAGTTGTGATTCAACTTCCTGTTTTTATTCTGCAAAGTTTGATCCTTCACTAGCGTCTATAGATTGGTACAAAATCCACCCTTGGATGGATTTTAACAGCCGAGAAATCGTGCAAAAAAATGATAGTTTATTCTTCTTTGGTCACAAAACGGATAGGTCGAACAATACAATATATGTTTCTGACATAAACGGAGATAGTTTAAACGTTTGGAACTTACCATTTGATGACTCAATTGGTACTTTGTTGTCTGGAAGTCAGATTAAGTTTAATGACAACATTGTAGCTATGGGCGGAGTGAATGCTTCGGGAAATTATCCTCCCACATTTTTATACTGGTTGAATAGTCAAGGCCAAACTGATACCGTGATGCAGTTTTCTCCTGGAAATTTCAGCCAGTTATTTGCTCAAGGACACGTTGATCACAATAATGAATTAAACGTGATTATACGATTTAATCATTTGAGTCCCAACAACAGCATTCGCTATCAAATTTTAAAATTCAACACCAATCGCGAATTAATCTGGCAATGGGAAAGCCCCGCCGACATGCGATTGGCAGGCGATATGCCGCCCCGCTTTTTAGTACATAGCAATGGTAACATATA
>CALFWO010000065.1 GCA_937928045.1 uncultured Saprospiraceae bacterium
TCCCAACAACAGCATTCGCTATCAAATTTTAAAATTCAACACCAATCGCGAATTAATCTGGCAATGGGAAAGCCCCGCCGACATGCGATTGGCAGGCGATATGCCGCCCCGCTTTTTAGTACATAGCAATGGTAACATATACATGACGGCTGATCCTCGCCCAGATGCTTTTGATGGGGTTTGGATATTACGCCCAGATGGGTCATTAGAGTTTGTACCTATGTCGGATGTTGTTTACAATCGCTATCGTATTACGAAATTGAAAGAGGCGAGCGATGGAGGGGTATTGGCTTGCGGTTCGCTAGATGGAGAAGATTTACCGTATGGGCGTTTGGCACATATCTTTAAAATGGATGAAGATGGAGAATTACTTTGGGAGCGGATTATAGTAGAAAATAAAAATGAAGAATTTGGAAGGCCGAATGATATCACATTGAGAGATTTGGTGGAGTTGGACAATGGCGATTTGCTTTATGGAGGTAACCAAGATGTGTGGTATTACGATGAGAACAACGAACCCCGTGGTCAAAATGATGCTTGGTTATTGCGGACGGATTCTGAAGGCTGTGTGCTAGACAACTGTGGTTATATTCAAGATTTATTGTCGAATACCTCCACGATAAAACCACCTTCCCCGTTCAAACTTTTTCCGAATCCCGCCCAGGGAATGGTAAACATGGAAGTTCCTGCAGACTTAGATGTTCAATATATAGAAGTTTACAATCAGTTGGGTCAATACCTAGGAGCAATAAAAGATGCCCCATTTCATACCCTCAACCTAAGCCATTACCCTGAGGGAATTTTATATTTGAAGGTTGTGGATAGGAGTGGAAAATCCTGGGCGGAGAAAGTAATGTTGAGTCATTGAGGTTGCCGATATAAAAACTAGTCGAGGCACTTAATGAATACATCAAATCAATAAGGTCCTCTGAATGGATATAGCCGATCTATCTATTATATTATTACTGGAGAAAGCATCGAATTGCCTAGAATAATAGAAGCTGAAAATAGAAGAAAATTGGAAGTAAAGGAAGAGAAACTTGAAGTAATTTCTTTGTATCCAAATCCGAATGGAATAGGAAAGTTATGGTTGACCGGATTTGAAAATGATGAAGAAATAACAATGAGCATCTATAATATCCAAGGGATAATTATTAGTCATGGAGTAATTTCAGAGGAGCAAATTGATATTTCAGAATTGAAATCCGGAACCTATTTTATTGAAATATATGGAAGGGGAAAAACTATGCATAGAGATAAATTAATAATTCAATAAATCTTTATTGAGGGGCTAATTAAGTTTAGCCTCTCAATTATAAACTATGAAAATATTTTTAATTCTTAAGTGTTTGATTATTTGTCTGCCTCTGTGCTCATTGGCGCAATATTCTACGGTAAGTGACATTTATAATAGAAATCAAGAGATAATTTGGGAATGGGAATTAAAAGAAGAACGGCTTTTTGCCTCAGTGGGAGTTATTTGCGATTCTTTTGAGTGCTCGGCAGTTTCGGAAATAAATGTTGAAACAGGAGATACTCTTTGGAGTCGAATGATGCCTTGGATGGATGCTAGTGGGAACGGTATAGCGTCTAAAGGTGACACAATTTTTTTGGGTGGTTATAATCCACCCATTAGAGATAGAATATATCTGCATAAGTCAATTGGTAAGGATAGCATATCTACCAATATCTATTCTTTTCCTGATAGTCTAAATAATATTGCCATGACTGGACTTTTTCAGTATAGAGATAAAACGATATATCATGGAAGAATTAACAAACAAAACGGAACTGTAGATCCAGCATTTATTTGTAGCATAAATAATTCAGGAGAATTAGATACAATTATTCAAATAGCATCTGGAAATAATTCTAATATTATTTTTAGAGTTCAAGAAGACAAGGAGGGTTATTTGACTGTACTAAATGAATCTTTTGAAAACACGCCAGAACCTAATTCATTTTTTGCAAGACGAAAACATTTTTTAAAGTTTGATGAAAATTTAAAGTTGGTTTGGGAGTGGCGTGCCTCAATTGATCAAAGATATCAAGGTCAGGTTCCTAGTCGTTTTTTAGTCATGTCAAATGGTAAGATAGTGTTCCCTTCGGATGACAATAGTTCGTTTCGAAGAGAAATTTGGGCACTTGAAGATCAAGAAATTGTTTGGAAATATAACTTTCCTTGGGATGTAAATTCTGCAAGATATCAAGTAAATCATATGATTGAGGCTGCAAATGGAGACATTGTTGGGTGTGGAACAATCAACGGACCTCCGCTTCCTGATGCAGGTATCTATGGCTATTTTTTTAGAATGAGCCCAAACGGGATTATGTTATGGGAGCGCGTAGTCGCAGAAAACAGAAATAACGAATTTATTGGAATGAACAATTATCTTGGATATAATTCAGGTGGTTTTTCAGAATTAGTAGAATTAGACGATGGTTCATTTATTTTTGGAGGGAACCAAGAAATATGGTATTACGATGAAAATAATGACGCAAAAAGCAATGACGATATCTGGATAGTTCGAACTGATGCTGAAGGATGCCTTCTGGATGAATGTGGCTACTTACAAGATTTAACGAGTAGATTGTATCAGCCTATGGCGTATGACATTTCCCTATGTCCTAATCCGACTTCAGATTATTTTGTTATTAATTACTCAAAAGACATTTCTTTAATGGAGGTATTCATCTACAATCTAAGTGGTCATTTGGTGTTTTATTTGGATGGTCCAGTTTCAGGAGAAGAAATTTTTGTTAATCAGCTGCTAACAGGAATGTATATAATTAAGGGTACAACAAAGGAGGGCGGAGTTTGGACGGATAAAATATTTGTAAACTAGAAATTTTATTAGTTTCAATTTATGAATTTTTGCATCATCTTTTGTGCATTTAGCAATTCAATTTTAATAGTCGTTTGAATACCCCCTCTTTTTCTTATTCACAAACAACTTCCATTTGAACTTTAGTTTTCCTTTTTTATAGCGTGATTCAATCAATATTGGAATTCCCTTTCCCTTATATTGATTCTTTTCCATTTCCTCTAAGCTATTGTATCTCTTGAATAAATTCCGAAGCGGTACGGTCAAAAGCATTCTTGAATTTTGTTTTTCTTCTAAGTCATAAACTCCTTCTACATGGAAATTTCCGGGACTTGAATTCACCCGAGTTTGTTCGACCCAAAGTTCATTGCCTTTTAAGCTGGCTCGGAAGTCAAGCGTATCTAGTTTGATGTCTTCCAATTTTCTTCCCTTAGCTAAAAATCCTTTCTGGTTTGCTAGTGCTTCGATATCTTTGATGTTGCCTCCGGCCAACTGAAAGTACATATCCCCACCCATGGATTCAGACTTAAAAGCGTAGTCTTCGGTGATGTCCGAAGTGAAATTAACATCAGCAGTGATGTTCCCTTTAATGTTTTCATTTGTAAATTGGTTTTGATCAAAATTTTCAAACTGTGTCAATAGTTGTTGAAGATCGTTGTCTCTCATTTTTATATCAACGGACACGGAGGGTTGGTGGTTAGCGATTCCGGAAATCATGCCATCGATTCCAAAAGTGCCTTTTGCTACATCCATTTTTACGTCAGAGAGTAAGACTGTATCGGGTTTGACAACAACTAGTCCAGTGAAGTCTGCGGCATCAAACTTTCGATAAATTACATCTTTAATTTTGGTGTCCATTTTAATGGTTCCCTGAGCGAGTAAAAGATCAATATAACCAAGGGTTTGTTTTATGGCGACGGATGTTGGATTCTTTTTAGTTTTGACTTTTAGCCCCTTTTCTCCGGTGGCATGTGTTTTTATTTTTTGAGGGGTTGAAAATTTTCCAATGTCAAACTGATTTGAAGCTATAGACAAATCTATCGATGCTTTTTGATTTGGTAAAATAAAAAATGGGAAGAAGTCTACGGACTCTCCAGAAGCCTGAAGGTCATTATTGTTTACGTTCATGCTTATGCTAGGAATCTGCAAGGTGTTTTCATCAAAAACAAACAGACCATCAATGGCATCAAAAGTAAAGTCCCGGTAGTTGTAATAAATATTTCCGTTTGACATTTTGGCTTGGCCGTTTATTTCAGCAGCCAATAAATAATGCTTAGCACTTAAGGTGTCATGTAATACAGATTGATAATCAACTTGCATTTCAAAGTTGCCATCTTTTAAATCAATATATTCAGAGGGTAACAAATCTCCAAGACGCCTTAAAGCCATGTTGGCCTCAAACTTAGCCTTAACCTTCGGGTCGGCGGTGTCGGAAATCTGCAGATTTCCTTGTACATAATTTTGATCTCTAAATCCTAGCCGAACACTGTCTACCAATAGCAAATGTTCTTCTTGATGGTGTTGGTTGGCCAGAAGTTGAGCTTGCATGTAAAAAGGCTCAATGGTATGTCCATTGGTTAATATTGAATCAAGTTCAATTTCAACTGAACCTGAAGTTAGTTGAAAGATGGTGTCAAGGGATTTGAAAATTTCTGATGGAGAAAAAGTTTGGTTTATTTTTGAATCGGTTGGCGGTTCATGTCGTGCGTTGAAAAAATTTCCTTTAATGGACAAATTGCTTTTTCCTCTGGAGACTTTGTCGGCATTGTAAATCGGGAAGTCTTCAACAACTCCATTTACGGTGAACGGAGAATCTTTGTAAAGAAAACTTATGTTTTCAATTAAAAACGCTTCAGTGTTGATGTTTACAACACCGGAGATGTCCTTCAGCGGGAAAGAAGTTGCTTTTGGTTTAAGGTTAATGTTGTCTAACTTAACAAAGCCTTGGTATTTTGCAGAATGCAAGAGCAGGGCTTTGTCGAAGGCTGCAAGCAGAGGTGTTTTTAGATTTAAGGAAAGTTCAGTATTCCCGTTTTCAATTTCCATGTTGGATAAAAACCTATTTGTGGTTTTAGTAACATTAGGCATGGAAATGTCTAGATCAACAAATGTTTCTGGTTCGTGAAGAATTTTTAAATCTAATTCAAAGACATCCTCGTCGAATAGCTTTCCGGTAAGCTTGTCCATTCGAATCAAAGTAGAATCTAGTTGGCCATTCGCCTTTGGAGTAAACAATTCAAAGTGCGTAGTTAGGTCAGTTGCGAAAAGCGTATCGTAAATTAATTTGTCAATTTTTAAATCAATGTCACCATTGATGTTGAAGGCAAGTGCACGAATTTGCTGATTTAGTAACGCTTCGGAAAGCTTAAATTCTTTATTGTTAGCTGTCTGAAATTTATTCAAATCTAATTCATCAAAGTGAATGTCTAAATCACTTTGCAAGGCCTCTTCGCGATAGAATAAAAACTTAGGCAGGTTTCCAATTTTCCCTTTTAATAAAATGTTAGACCCCATCCAATTTAAAGAAAGGTCTTGTAATGTACTTTTGGATTCACTAAATGTCATGTGGCCAGTCAAAGCCGGCAGAAGAAGACCATCATCTCCCGTTTTGATCACAATATCGTTGAACGCAACATCACCTTTCATTTCAGTGAATTCATCATTAAAAGGATCTGTAATTATTTTTTTAAGATCTCCAGTGTAATTAAAATTGACAAATGCATTTCCATTATTGAAATTCATTTTCTGTTTTGTGGTGAGCAATGGATTTAACCTGGGAAGATCCACATCCATTTTTCCATTCATGTCTACCATTGGTTCGCGAAGATTGCTGATAGAACCATTTAACTTGGTAGGAAGTCTTCCAAAAATATCACCATCAAGCTGCTCTATTACAATACAACTGGTGATCGGATCTCCTAAACCATCTCCATCGCAATCATTTGAATAGCTACCTTTTAATTTAGCATTCGAAATACTTGCCTCACCATATTTAATGTTCGCGCCTAAAGTTTCAAAGTCTATATTAACGGCTCCGTTTCGATTGGGGACTAAAAGATTGTCCAGAGAGAAATGACCTTTGATGGGGCGGTCAATTTTTATTTTTCCTAAATCCGCTCTTGCCTTATCGGAAAGTTTTGGAAGTAACTCTGCGAGAATGATATCATCATCAATGATGTCCAAACGAATTTTGTCTGTTTCTCCTTGGGTTATCAATCCTGAAAATTTGAAATCATCTTGCGAAGTAATCAGGTGAGCGTCATCCATTCGAATCAGCCCCTTTTTTTTATCCCAACCCAAATTTAGTTGTAGGTCCCCATTCGTGTTTTTAAGAAAAGGACCATCTTTTGATTTGAATACCAAACCGTCAAAATGAGCTTTACTATTTAGTTGAATCGTTAACTCCTTTCTTGAATTATAACCCGGAAGTATTGTTGCATTGGTCAGCTGAAAGCCTTGCCAAACATCTCGGAATTCATCAATGTTTTTAAAATCAATATAGTTTGCCTTGAGGTTGATGACATTCGCAAAGTCAAAGTTGGCGGGCGTTGTTGATGTTTCTTTTTTTCCATCTGAAAACTGAAGATTATTATTATCCAAAGAGTCGTGATGAATCATTATCCAAGCACTGTCCAATTCAAGGTGATTCTCTTTCTTTTGATTGCGATACAAATCCCAGGGATCAAATTGAACAATTGCTTTATTGGCTTTTAGTACTTGATGTTTTGTCGTATCAAGCATTCCGTAAGACACGTTGTTCAAATGTAGTTCGAGGTTTGGGAATGGCGATTTGAGTTTTAATTCATAACCTTTGAGTGTTAAATTGGCATTCCAGTTTTCGGTGGCATGTCGCTTGATTTTATTCAGAACAGCAGGATTGTCTTTTCTGATAACGAACCAAAAAATAAAAGCGATCAATGCCAATAGAATTAACCCAAGCAAAATTAATTTGACAGCGCGCAGTATAAATTTTAAAGCCTTGTTGTTTGGAGTAGGCATTAGGTGGACAAAGTCAGACTTTTATAGCTGAAAAGCTCATTTCTCGGCAAAAGGACCAAGGATTATTTAACGCGTCTGAAGCTTTGAAGTTGCCTTAATTCTTTCGTTCTAGCTCTTCCAAGTCGATGTCGTAGCTTACGTCGAAATCCTGCAGCACAGCATCCATGATGATATCTTCTCCCTTGCCATAACCGGCCTTGAGGTTGTATCCATTGAATTTTGCCAGTTCATGCCAATAAGAAGCCGAAACTCCACCTCTCAAATCTTTGATAAGATCATACATCGGAATATTCAGTTCTTTTTCCACCATTTTTATCAGGATCAGTCCCTGGGTTTTGGTCAGTTTCTTTAATTGGTCTTTAAATTCTTTCTTGTATTCCCGATTCAGTCGCCTAATGTGTGTTTTACGCTTATTCGGCTTCATATTCTTAGTGACGTAGTCTACTTCTTTAAATATTCGAATGGCTTCAACCGCATATGGGTAAACGATTGCAGCGTAGCGGCGATATTTTAGGTAGCGACGATACTCATTTCTGTTTGAAAAAGCCCGCATGGAGGAGACATAAACATCGTCTAAGTCAGCAATGATAATCGTGTCATTGTTCTCGGTAATCAAAGCGGTAACAATCTCACCATCCAAGGTGATTTTTTCCTTTCGCTCTGGTTGAGCAAAAACAGAAGTGAATCCAAGACAAAGTAAAAAGAGATGCAAAAGCTTTTTCATACAATTATTTAAACAACAAAATTTTATCCAAGTTGCGCTATTTGGCAGATCTGTAGGGTAAAACTTAAAAATTCCACTTGAGTTGCCCTTTGCGCTCACTAATAAGACGTTTGTGCTTGTGAAGTTGGTGCAGATGAATACTTAAAATTATCTTAATTCTATTCATGGAACGTTCTGGACGTAAAGTTTCTTGAAAAGCGATCTCGATTCTGCATATTAGACCCTTGTGGAAATCTCTATATTTGATCCAAATCTACACAATCTTTGAATTTAAAATTTGCAAGCACCTCCATTGAAGTAACTCCTAACTCGGAAATTCCACTTTCTGGGTTGATTAATCGTGCTCCCCAAGGGGCTTTTTGCGGTATTTCTGAGTGTAAAATTCGGATTGCTTGGTTGGCATTTTCGAATGGTACCAACCTCGTTTTTCTATTAGCAGATTATCTGTTTTTCCCAAATCAGCTCGCGGCTCAGTGTTCAGCGTTTTTAGAAAAGGAATTTGGAATTTCAACAGAGGAAGTCATCTATGCCGGAACACATACGCATTCCGGTCCGGCATTGGGATTTTTGCCTTGGGAAGAAGAGCAACCTGATTACTTGTCTGAGGTTTTTGAGTTGTTGAAAAAAACGTTTGTCTCACTTTCAAATCAGCAGAAAAACTGTAAGCTGCGAATTGGATCCACGGAGGTGCAAAAGATTAACATCAACAGAAGGAAACCAATCGCTCATTGGCGAAGAGGATTTAAGCAAGTGGCCTTTATGTTGCCCTATGAAGATGGCCCAGTGAATCCAAAAATAAGGGTCTTGTCTTTTGAAGAAGAGGATGGGAAAAAAAGTTGGTTTGTAACCTATGCTTCGCATCCGGTTTTTAATCGAAATCTAAAGTTGTCTTCCGATTATCCTGGTTTATTGGCTAAGAAAATAGTCGAAAAAGGTTGGGCTGATGAGGTCTTTGTTTTTCAAGGATTCAATGGAGATGTTCGGCCAAATTACCAAGGTCGACCATCGCTAAAACACAAACTAAGAGCAATGTTCTACGGGCCAGATTTTGCCGAGTACATTCCTGAGCATATTGAAAATTTCGTTGACACGATCATGGCATCCTGCTCAAAAATAAGTTTTGACTCAGTTGATTTGGAACCGGTTAATATTCAACAAAAAACGCAGCGGCTAAATTCTATTTCCGGAAAATCTTCGCAAGCGTTATTACTAAGAAAAATTAGCCTCGGGGAATCTTTACAGTTTGTCACCGCCAATGCCGAAATGTTCAATGCCTATGAAATAGATTTACCAATGAGTACTTTTCCCATTGGTTGTACCGATCAGAATATTGGATATGTGCCCAGAGCGAGTGATCTTTCTCTTGGGGGTTATGAGGTTAGCGAAGCACCGTTAAACAATGGAATGGACGGACCAATTAAGGCCGAAGATTTATTGGCAGTTGAAGCAGCGATTAATGCTTTGGTAAACGCAAATCCAAAGACAACTTAAGCTGAGGTAATATCTTTTTTATTCCTGGAGTGTTTAAATGATGATGATCGTAAAAAAAATGATGTTCATCAATGGCTTTGGATAAATCAATATACGAGGCAAGATTCTTGTCTTCTAGGCTTTTGCAGTAGTGATTAAATTTTTCTTGGCCAGGCCAGGCATCAAACAAAATGGGTGTTTGCAACAAAATGGTTTGTATACCATGCGATTTCGCTAATTCAATACTTTTATTCAAGATGTTTTTGTTGCTTTCAAAAGCCTCATCGCTCAGTCCATTTGGGTGTGCGATTTTAAATCCTTTTTGAACAGCTTTCAAATCTATTTTTTCTAAAGCATTTACATTTTCCGTTTTTTTCAATGGAGTTAACTTAAGCCAGTTGAGTTTCCATTTGGTTTTAGAATAATGAACCAATCTTGCGAATTTATTTGGAGCCGGATGTTTTAAGTATTGAGTTAAAAAGGAAAGCGAAAAAGGTTCTTCAAAAAAAGTCGTTGTTGACTGATTACGAAGGTCGTCAAATAAATACGGAGGAGAAACGGCATGAACAACATACTTGAAAGAGTATCCTTGATTTAGTAAATATTTAAGATAGAAATATTGATCATTGATGCCGCAAATTCCACGACCTTGACCAAAATTTAAAACCGTACCGCCTAATTCTTTTTCTAAATTCTTATGTTGATTGTTTCTAGAAAAATTCCGGGCATGAGAATTTCCTAAGAATAGATAATCAAAATCTTTTTTATTATTGAGTGTTAATAAATTACTTTCAGTATTTCCTGGGTTGAAGTCTTTGGATTGAACATAGACAGAACTTAGGATGGTCACTCCTGTTATAACCGATATGGCAAGGATTAGAAAAAGCCCCATATTTTGAATGAATTTTTTCAAAAGGCGAAATAGATAAAGGAGGTATTATTCATCGCTCCAAGTTGAAAAATAATAATTGTTATTCCTAAATATATAGACCAACGCAAAAAGCGAGGATATTTTTCAATAGCCAACCCGTGCAAAGCTTTTCTATGAATCCACTCTGTAGCCAGAAGTATCAAGCAACTAATCAATACAATATTTATTTGAAAAGGAACCCCGGAGAAAGGCTGAGGGATAAACATGCCTTTTAGGTATTCCAGCGCAATAGCGATGCTCGGTGCTCGAAAGAAAACCCAGGCTATAGTTACCAAAACGAAAGTGGCCAAGATTCGGAGTGTATTTCCAACGATGTTTTTACGGGATGGAGTTATTGAGTCTAAGTTTTTTCGATTGGCCTTTGACAAGATAAGTGGTATAAATAATAAGGCGTGGAATCCACCCCAAGCGACGAAAGTCCAATTCGCTCCATGCCAAATTCCACTTACGAGAAAAATGATAAATACATTGCGAATAACTTTACTTGTTTTTCCTCTACTTCCTCCTAAAGGAATGTACAGGTAGTCTCTAAACCATGTGGATAAAGAAATGTGCCAACGTCGCCAAAACTCTGCCAGGTCTCTTGAAAAATATGGAAAAGCGAAGTTCTGTTTTAGTTGAATTCCAAATAATCTTGCAGTTCCAATCGCAATGTCAGAGTAGCCAGAAAAATCACAATATATCTGAAAGGCGAAAAGTATTGCGCCGAGCCACAAGGTTGGAGTTGAAGACTCTCCATAGTTTGCAAATATTTCATTGACGATTGGGGCGCAGTTATCTGCTACTACCAGCTTTTTGAAAAACCCCCAAAGCATTTGTCTAAGGCCGTCCGCTGCTTGGTTATATTCGAATTTTCTTTTGATTTCAAATTGCGGAAGCAAATCTTTTGCGCGCTCAATTGGTCCAGCTACCAGCTGAGGAAAGAATGAAACAAATGCAAAAAATGCGAAAGGATCTTTACTGGCTTTTATTTTTCCACGATAGATGTCGATGGTGTAGCTCATTGTCTGAAAAGTATAAAAGCTAATTCCAACAGGAAGAATAATATTCAAGGTAAACGAAGCGGGATCTAATCCGATTAAATTGGCAAAAGAATCAACAAAGAAGTTGTAATATTTAAAAAAGCCAAGTACTCCCAAATTAACACCTAGACTAAGCCACAACCATCGCTTTTTGTTGCCTGCGATCTGATCACCTTCAATGTTTTTACCACACCAATAATCAACCGCCGAGCTTAAAATGATCAAGCTTAAAAATCGCCAATCCCACCAGCCGTAGAAAAGATAACTAGCTAGAATTAGAAAGCTATTTTGTACGCGAAGGTTTCTTTGGAAGACAAACCAATAGAGGCAGAATACCAAAGGGAGAAAGACTAAGAATGGGATGGAATTGAATAACATCTGGGCTAAAGGTAGGTAGAATCTGGAGAGTGTTGAAATCGGGAAATGGTCAAATTTTCGGGAAAGGCTGATCGGGTATTGAATGATCTTTGGCGACAATAAAAAAAGGAGCACCGCAATGCGATACTCCTTAATATTTATTTATTGCGATTAGTGCTTATAAATCAAATTTGATTCCCTGTGCTAATGGCAAGTCTGTTGAGTAATTGATCGTGTTGGTCTGGCGACGCATGTAAGCTTTCCAAGAATCGGATCCTGACTCACGTCCTCCTCCGGTATCTTTTTCTCCTCCAAATGCTCCTCCAATTTCAGCTCCAGAAGTACCGATATTTACATTAGCAATTCCGCAATCAGAACCGTTGGTAGAAAGGAACAATTCTGCTTCTCTCATATTGGTCGTCATGATTGCAGAAGACAATCCTTGAGGAACGTCATTTTGCATAGCAATGGCTTCATCCAATGTCTTGTACTTCATTAAGTAAAGGATTGGAGCGAATGTTTCGTGCTGGACGATGGCCATGTCGTTAGTCGCTTCCGCGATACAAGGTTTTACATAACAACCAGATCCGTAACCACGGCCTTTAAGAACGCCACCTTTTACGATCATCTTTCCACCTTGTTCTCCAATGGCTTTGATAGAAGCCAAGTAATTGTCAACAGCATCTTGATCAATTAGTGGCCCGACGTGGTTCTTAGAATTTAAAGGATCGCCGATCTTTAATTGTTTGTAAGCTTTTACTAATGCTTTTTTTACTGCATCATATTTACTTTCATGAACAATCAATCTTCTTGTTGATGTACATCTTTGACCACAAGTTCCAACTGCGCCGAATACAGCTCCAGTTAATACAAGCTTAGGATCAGAACTTTCCGTAACAATGATCGCATTGTTTCCACCCAACTCTAATAAACTTCTTCCAAGTCTTGCTCCTACCGTCGCTGCTACAATCTTACCCATACGAGTAGATCCTGTCGCAGATACCAGCGGAATGTCTTTGTCTTCAGTCATGTATTCTCCTACTGTGTAGTCACCATTGATGATACAACTAACTCCTTCAGGAACTTTGTTTGCTTTTAATACTTTGTGCAAAATGTTCTGACAAGCAACAGCACAAAGCGGTGTCTTCTCAGAAGCTTTCCAAACACTTACATCTCCACAAACCAAAGCGATCATTGAATTCCAAGACCAAACAGCTACTGGAAAGTTGAATGCTGAAATGATTCCAACAACTCCTAGCGGATGCCATTGCTCATACATTCTATGGCTTGGACGTTCTGAGTGCATGGTTAATCCATACAACTGTCGAGAAAGACCGACAGCGAAATCGCAAATATCAATCATCTCCTGAACTTCACCATACCCCTCTTGCAAACTCTTACCCATTTCGTAAGAAACCAACTTACCGAGCGCTTCTTTGTTTTCGCGTAAAGCCTCTCCGTATTGGCGTACAATTTCTCCACGGTGTGGGGCTGGCATTGACCTCCAAGTTTTGAAAGCTTTCTTAGCAGTGGTCATGACCTTATTGTACTCCTTTTTAGAAGTCACCGAAACGGCGCCAATGAGTTTTCCATCAACTGGCGAATAACTTAGGATATACTTCTTCGAACTATTAGAAGATTTTAGTCCAGTGCTTGTTCCGTTGTTTTTTTCTTTGAGCCCTAATTTCTTTAGGAAATCCTTTTTCATACTGTGGTTTTAAATTTGGATGCCAAAAGGCGAAAGTATTGCGGCGCAAAGGTAGTGGTTTTTTCCCTTTCATACTTCCATCCCAAAAGGAATGCTTAGATTAGACAAAACATAAATCTCAAGACTAAATCTACAAGAAAACTTCTCCCCTTTTCTGACTTATCAAATAATTCTTATTACCTATTTTTCTTCCTAATTTGCGGTTATGTTATCTCGTTATATCGCAGTTGGAATGGGGCTCGGATTGCTCATTGCCATCATGATTACCTTTCTTATTGATTCTAAGTATTCCCTTTGGATTGTTCCATTTGTAGCAGGCTTAGGGGGATTGTATGCACTTCATCCAGCGATTGACTGGTGGTGGGCGAACAAGCGCAAGCCAGAAATGGATGAAAAGCTGAAAGTTTGGATAAGAACGATTAGCCCATTTTACAGAAGCCTTGATGAGGTGGACAAGAAAAAATTTGAAAATCGGATCATGCTTTACCTTTTGGCCAATGAATATCTGCTTCGAAGTCCGGATGATTTCGGAGCCATGCCCGATGATTTGAAAAGTTTTTTTGCAGTTCCTGCGGTGGAGATGACTTTTAATCGAACGGATAACTGGCGGCTAAAGAAATTTGAACGATTGGTGATTTATCCGAATAAATTCCCTTCGCCGAATCATCCAAAACATATTCATGCTTCTGAAATGGAAACAGTGGATGGCGTGATCATCGCAGCGCTTTCTGAATTACTTGCATGGAGTCAAAATCAAGAGCAAAGATTTTCTTTGTTGCATTATGAGATGGGAAAAGCCTTTATGTTTTCTTTTCCCAATGAAGGCTATCCAATCGATTTGGTAAGTTGGGAGATTATAGAAAAAATAGGGGGATGGAGCGAAGAGCAATTAAGTAAAGAAGTAATTGGACTGCCTAATATTGATATTACAGGAGTGGCGATATGTTTTTATTTTACAAAAGCGGAGCGTATGAAATCTGAGGCGCCAGACTTGTATGAAGCCTTGGATCGTATTTTTAATTTAAATTTTGAAAAGAATTAAAATGGGTAAGTTATTGACTTTGATATTTCCTGTTGTTCTAATTGTAATGGGAATTCAGTTTTCGAGAGATTACTTTGGTGATACCACAAAAGACCAGAGAAATAAGCTGGAGCAATTGATTGCAAATGGAGAAAGCACCACAGCTACTTTAAGCAGTGAATACAAAACGAAGAAAATAAAGATTGCGAAGGTTCCTATTAAGATGCATGAGTTTGATTATTCATTTAATGTAGGAACTAAGGAATACCAAGGGAAAAAAACTTACACGGCTCAATTGCCTGCTAGTTCTGCGGTTAATGTAAAATATCTTGCAGATGATCCTTCAGTCAATGCGATAGCCCCAGCGGAAGCTCTGGCTTCCTTGGAAGAAACTAGTGGGACACCAAGCTTATTAATTGGACTAGGAATGATTTTGGTCGGAGGCTTTTTAGGATATCGAAGATTGAAAGCATAAAAGTGAAGCACGCCATCAATACGGCCCTAGTTCCCTTCGTAAAAAGAAAGTGTCTAAACTATCAGGAAAAAACGGATCTAATCTTTTAGTTCATCCGTGATATCTTTCAAGTCTTTGGTCGCTTTTTTCAACTCCTTTAAATCTTTTTCTCGTTCCTTCTCTTTTTTCGTTGGTTTACTTTTGCCATTGGGCTTACCAGTTGCTTTTGGTTTTGCTCCGACCTTTGGCTTTTTCTTGCTGAAAGTTATTCCGTCTTTGTTGGTTCCAACATAAATGGTATCTCCTTTTGCAAAGCTGCCTGAAAGCACCTCCTTAGACAATTCATTAATCAAGTGTTTTTGAATCACTCGCTTTAATGGTCTTGCTCCGAACTGTGGATCATATCCTAATTCTGCCAAGTGGGTTTTCGCATCGTCCGTTATTTCGATGTTCATTCCTTGAGCACCAAGCATTTTCTTTGTTTTCTTCAAAAGTAAAACCAATATCTGCTTGATTTCATCCAAGGTCAATGGCAAAAACATAATTTGCTCATCGATCCTATTTAGAAATTCTGGACGTAAATTTTCTTTTAAAGTTTCGAAGACTTCTTCTTTAGTGGTATCTAAAATATCCTGACGGTGCTCTTCTCCAACGGCATCTAGGTCTTCAAAATTTTCTAAGATTTTTTCCGCTCCCATATTGGAAGTCATGATAACCATGGTGTTTTTAAAATTAACAGTACGACCTTTATTGTCCGTTAATCGACCATCATCTAATACTTGTAAGAGAATGTTGAAAGTATCTGGATGCGCTTTTTCTATTTCATCCAACAGTACGATAGAATATGGCTTTCGACGAACAGCTTCTGTCAACTGGCCTCCTTCGTCATAACCAACATATCCAGGAGGAGCTCCAACCAATCTAGAAGCTGCATGCTTCTCTTGGTATTCACTCATGTCAATTCTAATGATCGCTTTTTCATCATCGAACAATACTTCGGCCAAAGCTTTTGCCAACTCTGTTTTACCAACTCCTGTGGGTCCAACAAAAATGAAGGAACCAATTGGGCGTTTAGAGTCTTGAAGTCCGGCTCTAGATCTTCTTACAGCATCTGATACAGCTCTTACTGCTTCGTGTTGACCGATCAGTCGTTGGCCAATTCTTTCTTCTAGTTTTAATAATTTATCCTTTTCGCTTTGCATCATTTTCTGCAAAGGAATTCCAGTCCAACGCGCAACTACTTCGGCAATATCGTTGGCAGTAACTTGCTCATTAGTAAATCTATTTTCTTCCGAAAGATCGCCCAGTTTTTCTTCAGCTTTTTTCAACAAAGCTTCTTGCTCCTTCATGGCGCCATATCTAATTTTGGCAACCTCTTCGAAGTCTGATTCTCGCTCTGCCTTGTCGGCCTCTTGCTCCAGTTCCTCCATTTTTTTCTTAATGTTAGAAACGGCATCGACTACTTCTTTTTCATTTTTCCACGTGGCGGTCATGGATTCCAAATCTTGCTTTGCGTTCGCAATTTGTTCTCCAATTTTTTTCAATTTCTTCTCATCGCCTTCTCTCTTAATGGCTTCTCGTTCAATTTCCAGCTGACGAACTTTTCGTTCGCGCTCGTCGATTTCATCAGGAACAGAATCCAATTCTAATCGCAATTTTGCGGCAGCCTCATCAATTAAATCAATGGCTTTGTCTGGTAAGGCTCGATCAGCTATATAACGGTGTGATAATTCCACTGCAGCGATTAAGGCCTCGTCTAGAATATCAATCTTGTGGTAAACTTCATAGCGTTCTTGAAGTCCTCTTAAGATGGATACGGAATCGTGAGTGCTTGGCTCATCTATGACCACGGTTTGGAATCGACGAACCAATGCTTTGTCTTTTTCAAAATACTTTTGGTATTCATCCAAGGTTGTTGCTCCAATGGTTCTAAGTTCTCCTCTGGCAAGGGCTGGTTTTAAAATGTTCGCGGCATCTACTCCTCCTGATCCTCCGCCAGCACCAATTAAGGTATGGATCTCATCAATAAAAAGAATTACTTCGCCATTGGCATTGGTAACCTCTTTGATCACCCCTTTTAGTCGTTCTTCAAACTCACCCTTGAATTTTGCTCCAGCGATTAACGAAGAAATGTCTAAAACAAAAATCTTTTTGGTTCTAAGGTTTTCAGGAACATCCTGATTGACGATTCTCCAAGCAATTCCCTCAACTATGGCCGTTTTACCAACGCCAGGTTCTCCAACAAGTATTGGGTTGTTCTTTTTTCTTCTAGATAAAATATGAAGGACTCTACGAATTTCCTCATCACGACCAATGATTGGGTCTAACTTTCCAGATTCAGCACGTTCATTTAGGTTTACAGCGAACTTCGCTAAAGAGTTGTATTGATTGTCTGCGTTCTGATCTTTGATCTTAGTTCCTTTTCGAAGATCGGCTATAGCAGCTTTTAATCCTTTGCTTGTGGCTCCTAAATCTTTGAGAATATCACAACCTTTACTTTTTCCCGCAAGAATTCCCATAAGGATCAATTCAACTGAGATGTATTCATCGCCAAAGTCCTTCATCATCTTTTTTGCGGCAGACAAAGATTTATTGGATTGATCGGTTAAAAACTGCTTTTCTGTTCCTTGAACCCTTGGGTATGACTTTATAGAAGCATTGAGTTTCTGATTCAGCGCTTCCATGGAAATACCCATTTTTTTGAAAAGGAACTCTGCCATTTGCTCATCGTTAATGATGATTCCCTTTATCAAATGAGGTGTGTCTACAGTTTGCTGCTCCAGTTCTGAGGCAATTTTCTGAGACTTTAGAATGGCTTCTTGTGCCTTAACAGTAAAATTATCGTATGTCATATTCGCTAACGTTGGAATTCTGTATTGTCTTAAGACTTGGTAATCTAAGGGATTTTTTTCGTCCAAAACAAAAATAATGATTGAGGCTCAGAATAATCGACCAAGGGAAAGAAAGTTGTGACTTTCGCATCAGAATCGATTCATCCCAAAGAATGTTGATTTAATCCGATTTTTCCTTAATACTGTCAACAATACTAGGCAGTAATCGTTAGATCGTCATATTATTGCAGCATTAAAGCAGAATTAATGAGACACAAACTTTTAACCCTACTGTTCCTGTTGGCTTTTTCTTTAGGAATGAAAGCCCAAGATGAGAAAATCACGCTTAGTGGATACATCAAAGATGGTGCTAGTGGAGAAACGCTTATTGGCGCCTCTGCATTTATTCCTAGTATCGGCGCTGGAACAACTTCTAATATTTATGGATTTTATTCTTTGTCGGTTCCGCCCGGAGATTACGAAGTGGAATATTCTTACTTGGGTTTTGAGACCCAGAGAATGCAACTAAATCTGAACGCCGATAAAATTTTAGATATTGAAATGGGCGAAGCTGCGGCCATATTAGAAGAAGTGGTGGTAACCTCTGAGTCTGAAGACAACAATGTTCGAAATACAGAAATGTCTGTAAATACGCTCAATTTAAAAACCATTAGCAAATTACCGGCTCTTTTGGGAGAGGTGGATGTAATTCGAAGCATACAATTATTGCCTGGTGTTAGTACTGTTGGTGAAGGAGCCACTGGATTTAATGTCCGTGGTGGAGGTGTGGATCAAAATTTGGTTCTTTTAGATGAAGCGCCTGTTTATAATTCCTCTCACCTTTTTGGATTTTTCTCGGTTTTTAATCCGGACGCTGTTAAAGATGTTAAATTGTACAAAGGAGGAATACCTGCACAATATGGAGGACGGTTGTCTTCGATACTTGATGTGCGGATGAAGGAAGGGAATAATAAAAAACTAGCTGTGTCGGGAGGCGTTGGACTAATCTTTTCTCGACTTTCTGTTGAGGCGCCGATTGTTAAAGACAAAGCTTCTTTTATAATCGCTGGACGACGATCTTATATTGACATTTTGGCTAAGCCGTTTTTGTCGGATGATTTGTCAGAATCAGGTTTGAATTTTTATGATTTGACATTGAAAACGAACTATAAAATTTCTAATCGAGATCGAATTTATTTATCCGGATATCTTGGTCGTGATAACTTTGCATTCGGTGACGCTGCAGGATTTGACTGGGGAAATAAGACAGCAACACTGCGTTGGAATCACTTATTCAGTGACCGATTGTTTTCCAACTTTACGACCTACTACTCTAATTATGATTATAAAATTAGTTTTGGGAATACCGCTGAAAATAGTTTCGATTGGGACGCAAGAATTGTCAACTATTCTTTGAAGTCAGACATCTCCTATTATCTCAATCCTAAGAACTTGTTGACTTTCGGAGGGCAAGGCATCATTTATGAATTTTCACCAGGAAATGCAATCGGTGTATCTCAAGGGGAAACTACAAACTTTTCGGTGCCTAAAAAATATGCTTTAGAGGCTGGCCTGTTTTTAGAAAACGACCAAACCATCAATGACAAACTTTCATTGCGCTATGGGTTGCGATGGTCTCATTTTAACTACATGGGAAAAGGAAGATCTTTCGATCTAGAAACGGTAGAGGTTGGTGAAAAAAAGATTCCGATTGGTGAACCTCAAACTTTTGACCAATGGGAAAGTATCCAAACCTATTCAAATCTAGAACCTAGAGCTTCTCTTAAATACCAGGTGAATCCTACCTCTTCTTTGAAATTGAGTTATAACCGGATGGCACAGTATATTCATTTAATTTCAAATTCAACTGCGGCTTCACCTTTGGATGTTTGGACGCCAAGTACTAACAACATTAAACCTCAAATAGCGGATCAATTTGCGATCGGATATTTCAAAAATTTAAAAGATAACGAGTACGTAACATCAGTTGAAACCTATTATAAGAATTATGCCCAATTGGTAGATTATATTGACGGCGCAGACCTTTTTGTTAATGAACTATTGGAAGCGGAATTACTAGAAGGAAAAGGAAGGTCTTACGGTTTAGAAGTACAACTAGAAAAGAAAAAGGGAAAACTTACTGGATGGCTTAGTTATACTTTAGCAAGGTCTGAAAGATTGGTGGATGGTATCAACAATAATGAATGGTTTGCTTCTCGATTTGATCAAACCCACAATATGAGTACTACTGCTTTTTATGAATTAAATAAACGCTGGACCTTTTCCGCAAACTTTGTAATCAACACTGGTACTCCAGCAACATTCCCAACAGATAGGATCGAACAACAAGGATTTGTAATTCCTAATATTGCTTCCGGCGCAAGGAATAATGTGCGAATTCCTACTTATCACCGACTTGATATTGCAGCAACCTTACAGGGAAAGGAACGAGAGAAATGGTCAGGAGAATGGGTATTCTCAGTTTATAATGTTTATAACAAGCGAAATCCTTTCTCTATTTATTTTAGACAAAATGAATTAAGAACACCAATCGGAACACCAATTACAACAGAAGCAGTTCGACTATCAGTAATTGGGAATTTTATTCCATCGGTTGCTTACAACTTTAAATTTTAAGATCATGCGAAATATATTATCATTTAAATTTAATTGGGTTTCGTTTCTAGCTATTTTATTTCTTGCTTCGGCATGTGAAGATGTAATTGATGTAGAATTAGCGGAAGGAGATAACCAGCTGGTGGTGGATGCTTGGATAACAGATTTGAGTGAACCACAAATCATCAAATTAAGAAGAACGAGCCCTTATTTTGATGCTAGTTTTTCACCTACTGAAACAGGCGCTACCGTTATTATTACCGAATCTGACGGAACGGTGTACAACTTTGTTGACGAAGGAAATACTGGCGATTACACTTGGACACCAAGCGGAGGAAATAATTTTGGAACAGTGGGGAATAGCTTTCAATTGGATATCGAATTGTCTAATGGTAAGACCTATCAATCCTTTGCCTTGAAGAATAGAACTACACCGATAGATTCTATCGCTGTGGAACTGAGAGAAGAAGAACTTGGCCAACCAGCAGGGTATTACTGTGAATTTTTTGCTAGAGATCCTGTCGGTCCTGGAGATACCTACTGGATTAAGACGTTCAAAAACGGAGAATTTTTAAACAAACCAAGCGAGATAAATATTGCTTTTGATGCATCCTTTACCCCAGGAGCGATGGTCGATGGGGTTACGTTTATTACACCAATCCGAAGTTTTATTAATAGAATTCCTGATTCTGGAGACGACGCAACAGATACCAATGAAATACCGCCCTACGAGGAAGGAGACTCAATACGTGTCGAAATTCATTCGTTAAATTTTGCAGCCTTTGAATTTATTGAGCAAGCACAGACTCAATTAACATTGGGAGACGCAGGCATCTTTGCTGAACCTCCCGCTAATGTTCCTACGAATATTATTTCACTTGATGGAACGGAACCTGCCGATGTCCCTGTTGGGTTTTTCAATGTTGCGGCGGTATCATCCATGGAGCGAAGGATAGAATAGAATACGACATCTATTATGTAAAAAGGGGCCGTGAAATAATCTTATCACGGCCCCTTTTGATTTGTATTGTTAACGATAACTACATTTAACAAACATGTAGCAAACTACAGCTGTTTTCTAACCTTAACGCATTGTCTTCTACTTTAGCAGAAATGGTGTCGTTGCTTTCTGTTCCAATTAGAAGTCTTTTATTTTTGATCAATTCATTAATATAAGTGGACCGAATTTTTATATCTCGTTTTGATCTTGCCGCGTTAGAATTCGTTAGTAGTGAGAAAAGTTTTTTCTTTTTCAAATCAAAAACAAATGAATATCCAATGTCAACGAAAATGTAGTCTGGAACTGATTTTCTTCTAGATTGGATCTTAATTTTTTCAACCCATCCCGCTTTTATAAATCCTTCATTATGATAGCGTTTGTTGTTAAAGGGTTTACTGGTTGTGATTTGCATATCACTGAGAATATCAAGATCAAGAACAATCTCTTCCAGTTGATTGCGAGATAAAATTTTGTTTAATATTTTGATTTTTGTCTTGGTAAATCTCGAGCTTTTGAAAAGCTGGCCAACCTCTTTTTTAGAAATCTTTAAATCTAAAGTTGGATAATTAGAAGTGGTAATCATTCCTCGGTCTAAAAATTCTTCATTGATTAAATCAAGAAGATGTTGAGGTTCTTTCATGTCGCGGCGAATAACCGCGATTAAAGAATGATAGTAACTTTCAAAGTTGATTTCTCCAGGGGGTGACCAATCCAAAGATCTTGATATCAGCCTTGTGAATCGGTAAACAATTTCACCAATAGATCTTCTACCTGCCTGTCTGTAATTTGCAATGTTTTCGTATTTCTTATAAATGAATTCTTTATTGATGTGTTGTTTTGTTTCCAAAACGGTCATCAAGGCCCCGCTCAGCACTAAGCTGAGATCATGTGGATTGGTAAAATTTCCGGCAAAGAAAGATTGATCGTTGTCGTTGAGGTGCCAAGGTTCTTGTAAGTTTCTAAAGCCGTTTCTTTTTTCAGAAAACTCCTCCGCTATTTTTGAAAAATGTCCCAAATCTGGATGTATGTCTCCTTGGTCATCTAAGGCTAATTTTTGTAACGCAGAGTTATTCAGTGCCGACAGAACAGCGATCATATCAGAGAGTGCTTCGTGAATAGCCAATCCTTCAGGATGAGCAGCATTGAGTTGAGGGCATAGCGCATCAATCATTGCATGACCGACTTCATGAGTTATGATATCTCGAGATAGACATGCGTAAATAATGTCTCCGTCTTTTGGAAAAAAACCCAGGTGAATAGCGCCTAACTTTCTATTGTAAAAAGCATTTTTTTCAAAAATTCCTCGAGTATGAATTTGTAATTTTTTCTTACCAAAAGCCCAGTTGATTTTTCTGCCCAATACTTTTTCGGAAATCATCATGTCCATTGTATTTAAGACCAATCCTAACGTAGATACTTTCATGAAATCAGGATCGCTTAATGATAACCCCAATTTGTAATAATTCCGCAAAGGAACACCCTCTTGATTGGTATACCGCGCAGAGTCACCGTTGTTAAATTTTTTGATCGGAGTGTCAGGACTAAGCTTGTTGGAATTATCTATGTCTTCATAGTCGCGTATTTCCACTTCATCGCAGACAGGACCAGCACCAAAATACTCTCTTATTACAGTTTGACCTTCAATAGGAGAAGAAAGGTTTTCGGCATGAACGGTTTGTTGATCTTGGACAAGAATTGGAAATATTACTTTCATCATTTGGGTATTAGGGCTTATGAAAGATAGCAGATATAATCTATGTATAAAACAAACAAGCCCAATTTCTAATTTGAAATTGGGCATTGTAATCCAACGCATGTCTTGCGTTATGTATTACTGGGCAGTCCCCTTTTGTTACAAGGGAATTACAAGGCGGTTCAGTACTTAATGAATGTAATTACAGGAAGTAACCCTATGAAAGTGATTTTTCGGAAGAAAATACTTTTCTGATGCTCTAATTTAACTATGAAATCTAGAGCATTAGTTATTCCTCAAAATAAATCTTGTAATTATGATGTAGTGCTTGATACATAATGCACTTCCTTTTTTATCAGTTCAAATTCTGCAAATAACTCTTCGGAATACCATTTAAGCCGTCTTGTTTTCTTAATGACTTCCGCATGTTTGGGGTTTTTGTATGCAAAATCTACCATTTGAGATCGAGAGTTCCACTCGCTTACCGTAGCTTGAAAAATCAGTGGCAACTCGCCGATTCCTTTTGAAAATTTTAAGCCTGCTGCTCCTTCTATAGACTTACTAACACTCGGAACTGATTTCCAAAATTGAATTAATTTTCTTTTTTGAATTTTGGCTCTGGTTAAAACAACAATAGGGTCATCGTCTTTAAAAGTTCCATTGAGTTCAAATGGCTGAATACCTTCCCAAAGTCCATGAGCTTTGTGCGCTTTCAAAAAAAATGAGAATATTTTTTTTGAGTGCTCCATGTAATCTGAAATGAATCTATGATGAGAAAAAAACAAAGAAGCTTTTTCCTCTGACTCCCAAATTGCTACTAAAGCATAAGTTGAAAAATCTGGCCGCAAAGAAAACCCAGCACCATCGCCTGATCCCATCATCTTGCTTAGAATTAAACCTGGCGTTTTTTTAATTTTTTTAACACCCAACCCCATTTGAGCAAAGCCCCAAAATTTATTAGAAGCACCTTCAATGTTGAAAAAAGTGATGGTTGTTATTTGCGACATAAAATAGAAACAGTTTAATCAATAGCTGGTTCAAAAAGGCCTATCAGAATAAAAATGGAATTCCATTACCTTTACTGTTGTCTGAGCTCCAAGTATAGGAAAAGAATATTGGTTTTATTGCGTTTTGGCTTTTTACTTTTAGTCCTATGAATATATTAAAAAAGAATATCATCAAAGTACATAATGATTCAAAGGAAGAAACCCTAGACAGTATTGCTATTGAATCGCCTCTTGAGATTAGAATTAAACAAGTAAAGTCTCATGGCCCACTTCAAAAACGATTGGCAGTAACCATGCGAACACCGGGAAACGACTTTGACCTAATAAGAGGTTTTCTTTTTACCGAGGGTATTATTCAGGATAAAGAGGAATTGCTTAATATTAAATCCTTAGGAGAAGATGTTTACGAAGCAGAGATCTCTGCAAAAATCGTTTTAAATTTAGAGGATATGGATAGGAACTTTTTCGTGAGTTCTAGTTGTGGTGTTTGCGGTAAGGCATCAAAGGATAATCTTAACACCGAAAGTCCGTTTTTACCTTGGTCTTCTGATTTTAAAATAAAATCCTCCAGCATCACTGCCTTAAAGTCGAAACTGAGCCAAAGTCAATCATTGTTTGATCAAACAGGAGGAGTTCATGCTGTCGCGCTGATTTCTGAATCAGGAACATTGGAAATGGTTCAAGAGGATGTAGGGAGACATAATGCAATGGACAAGCTTATAGGTAAGGCGCTTAGTGATGTTGGCTTGCCTATCTCTAATCACCTTGTGCTAGTTAGTGGTCGTGCAAGTTTTGAATTGGTACAAAAGGCAGGCATGGCGGGAATTCCAATGATGGTTGCAATCGGAGCACCATCTTCCTTAGCTATTGAAACGGCTGAAACTTTAGGAATGACACTAGTCGGATTTTTGAAATCTTCCAGTTTTAATGTTTACTGCGGCGAAAACCGCATTATTTAACTTCTTATCTCCAACGCTTCTTTTCATTCTCCAACATTGGTTTCTCTTAGTTATATTTGTTGATCTGCCGTTCAAATAGAAACTAGATAATTTCATGAAAGAGAAAGAGATTCAACATCGTCCGCCAAACTCCACTAAAAGCTTAACCATCAAAAATGCACCAACCAAGTCCGTGGGCATGCCGGCAGTTGTGGAAAGTATGAAGCATATGCGGAAATACATGGATATGCCCAAAGCTTTGCAGGCGTCTTTGAAGATGAATCAAAAAGGAGGGTTTGATTGTCCTGGGTGTGCTTGGCCAGACCCAGATGACGAACGAAGTCCAATTGGAGAATACTGCGAGAATGGGATTAAGGCATTGGCAGAAGAGGCGACAAAATTTAGAGCCAATCCTGATTTTTTCTTAAAACATACTATTGCTGAACTTTCGGCGATGAGTGATTTCGAACTAGGGAAATCCGGAAGGTTGACCCAACCCATGTATTTGGCTGAGGGTGACGATCATTATCGGGCCATTGAATGGGAAAAAGCTTTTGGTATCATTGCAAAACAATTGAATCAAATAGATCCAAATGAGGCGATCTTTTATACTTCCGGAAGAACGAGCAATGAGGCTGCTTTTTTGTACCAACTTTTTGTCCGTGCTTACGGGACAAATAACCTTCCTGATTGCTCTAATATGTGCCATGAGTCAAGTGGAACAGCTTTGTCTCAGACTTTGGGAATTGGCAAAGGGTCAGTAACGCTAGAAGATATTCATCAAGCAGATTTAATCATGGTTATGGGGCAAAACCCAGGAACTAATCACCCTCGAATGTTAAGTGCATTGGAAAAAAACAAATTGAATGGAGGAAAAATAATTGCAGTGAATCCGCTGAAAGAAGCAGGATTGGTACACTATACAAATCCCCAGAAGGTTAGTCGAATGTTGATGGGAGGAGTTGACCTCACGGACTTATATTTACCTATTAAAATAAATGGGGATTTAGCTTTTTTGAAAGCGCTGATGATTCTACTTTTAGAAAAGGAGAAAACGAGTGGTGGCATTTTTGACAAGGCATTTATTGATCAATACACTTCTGGATACCAAGAACTAATTGCTGACATTGAAAAAGCAGATTTTAATACTTGCGTAAGTGATTCGGGCTTGGTAGAAGCAGACATTCGCAAAGCTGCGGATATGATCGCTGAGAATAAAAACATGATCATTTGTTGGGCAATGGGAATTACTCAACACACCAACGGAGTGGATACTATTAAGGAGATTGTCAATCTATTACTGTTAAGAGGTTCTGTTGGGAAAAAGGGAGCCGGTACATGTCCAGTCCGTGGACATAGTAATGTTCAAGGTGATCGTACAATGGGAATTTTTGAACGGATGCCAGAAAGTTTTCATGAAAAACTAGATACTGCTTTTGGGATAGTGTCCCCTCGCGAGCATGGCTACGGAACAGTACACGCGATAGAAGCGATGCATGAAAAAAAGGCAAAAGTGTTTTTTGCCATGGGTGGAAATTTTCTTTCCGCAGCTCCCGATACAGATTACACAGCGAAGGGACTAAGGAACTGTAATTTGACAATTCATGTTTCTACAAAGCCTAACCGTTCTCATTTGGTGCATGGAAAAGAAGCCATCATTTTGCCTTGCATTGGTCGTTCTGAAATGGATATGCAAGAGAGTGGGTACCAATTCGTAACTGTAGAAAACAGCATGGGAGTTGTGCATTCTTCAAAAGGTGTATTAAGTCCTTTGGCATCAACATTGAAAAGCGAACCGGCAATTGTGGCCGGCCTTGCAAAAGCTGTTTTGAAAGGAAATGAAAAGGTTAACATTGATTGGGACTACTACATCGCGGATTATGATCGCATCAGATCTAAGATCGAAGAAGTTGTTTCTGGTTTTGAAAAATACAATGAGCGAGTTAGAGAAAAAGGCGGATTTCATTTGCCTAATGGCGCTAGGGTGAGAAACTTTAAAACCTCCAACAATAAAGCACAGTTTTCAGTAAATCCACTGCCTGATTTGACAATCCCTGAAGGTCATTATTATTTAACTACAGTTCGGTCTCATGATCAATACAACACCACCATTTATGGATTGGACGATCGTTATCGTGGAATTAAAAACGGTAGGGAAATTATATTTATGAATAAAAATGACATGAATGAAGTAGGTTTGAAAGCACAAGATCTTGTGAATATTCATTCTTATTTTAAGGGAGAAAAGAGGTCAGTGTTCAACTTTAAAATAGTTCCTTATGATATTCCAAGTGGCAATTTGGCGTGCTATTTTCCGGAAGGAAACCCGTTAGTACCGATAGGCTCTGTCGCTAGAGAAAGTCTAACCCCAACATCAAAAAAGATTTTGGTTACTGTGGAGAAATTATAATTGCGGCTAGATTTCTGGTGACGATACTTCGGTCTCCAATTGCTTAAGTAGCATGGTTGCTTGAGGATGTGCCGGTTCAAGTTTTAGAATTCTTTTTAGCAAGCTTATGGTACTCAGATTGTCTTTTTTGTAATACCGGACAGCAGCCTTATTGAGCAAGGCTTGTACATAGTCTGGATCTAACTGAATCGCTCGATCATAAAAATCTTCAGCTTTTACTAAGTCACCTGATTGTGCAATTAAAAAACCGAGGTTGGACAGCGATAACTTCCGTTTTGGGTTTTCCGAAAGCACGAATTCAAAGATTGATTTGGCCTCTGCTGATTTGTTAAGGCTTATTAGTGCAACTGCTTTTTTCTCTAAAAACTCCAGATTCAAAGGCGCATCTTCCACTGCAATATTTAGATATTCAATGGCCTTGTTTGGTGCTCCGAGGTTCAAGTAAGATTGCCCTATTCGATAGGCGGTCCAATCGTGGATTTGATCTTGAAGAGATTTCGGATCACTGTTTATTCCTTCAAATTTGTTGATCAAAGATTGGTAATCTCCTTTTGTAAAATGAAAAAACAAAGTGGTTTTTAGCTTTTCAATTTTGGAAGCTTTGGAACGACTCAGATACATTTGAACAGAGTCTAATACCACTTGTGATTCTACAAATTTGTCATACAAAGCAAGATAGCCATTCGCCATTTCTAAGTCGGAAGGATTTTCTTTTGCCAAAGATGAAATCCCCAGAAATTCTGCTACCGCATTTTTTTTGTCTTGCTTTGGTTGGTATTTTCTTAGAGCAGTTTGACGATTTATATTGTGATCGGTGATGTTCACATGCGGGATATCAATACTTCCAGATCGCGGCATATGACAAGAGACACAATTGCCTGAAACCTCATTAAATAAATTTTGATCTACTGCACATTGTTCTTTGTTTTCTTGATGGCAATTAATACAAGCTGCATTGAACTTTGAGGTGTTTGTAGACTTTACAGAGTGATGCGGATTGTGACAAGTCAAACAACTTAAAGTCTCAGAGTTTTGATAGCATTCGCTCATGCGCAACCGGTCAGCTTGAGAAGCCATAATAAATTTTTCATGCGAATTCGTGTATCTTGGTAAGAAGACATTCATTACATCAGCCAATTTCATCCCAGGCTTAAAGTCAAAAAATGTTTTTCCTTCATTCAAGACAGCAACGCCTTGCAGGTGGCATCGCTGGCACAAGTCCATCTGTAAGTCTCTGGAAAGATTTGCAGGGTTCACAATGCTGTAGTCAATGTATTTAGAAGTATCAATGAAATTTCCTGCCAACTTTTCTCGTCGATGAAGCTCACCCGGCCCATGACACCTTTCACACTCAATTCCTTTCGGCATTTCTGTAAACTTGTTTTGAGAGCCTTTAGCGTGTTTTGGAAAGTGATTGTGGCAAGTAATACATTCAGTATTTAACAGTCTGCTAAATCGCTGATTATTTGTCCGAAAACCTGGAGCCATGTCCCAACGTTTTTCTTGCGTATAATAAGTAATCGGAGCTTGATAAATGTAACCTCCAAAACTTAAAATATGCGAATTGGTGTGTTGACCGGAACCGACAATGTAGTCCACCTTTTCTGTCCTTTTGTGCGTGGTGTCTTTGCCATTCAATCTGAACTCTTCGATGAAAAAGACACTGTCTTTGAAAAAAGGACGATAGTAAAAAGAGTTAATGGTGTCAAAAACAATGTGGTGTTTAGAGAAATCCGCAGATGTTTTTGATACGGTGGCGGTGTCGAAAGAGAGACCCATTCCGGTTTCAGTAAAACTATAGTAGACATCAGGATGGCATGATCGACAAGTTTGCATACCCACATATTCAACGGAATCCGCCAAGTTCAAATATGGAGAAGGCAAGGGCGCTAACTTTTCATTGCAAAAGGTGAGCATTACTGCAATGAACAAAAATACACCCATTACGACTATCCACCTCTTCATTTTTATCAATTGTAAGGGAAAGATAAAAAATGATACCCAAAGAAAGCAGTGTAGCAAGAGATAGAGAATTGATACATAAAGATTCCTTAAAAGAAAGGACGGTCTTTTAAAATTATCTCTTAATCACCGCAAAAATGACAAATAGGCTGTCCCTTTTACTCCTAAATGACAAAGGAGCTCAACCCCTTCCTTAACTTTGCTTCTCTGTGGATAATAGACTAGATATATTACAAGGCTACAAGATTTTGACCCTCACTTTTCGTGAGGTGCCAACTCACCGATTGGAAGAACTGGTATTATCCAACGATTTAGAAGGAGAACTATTTGGCAGGTTGGAGTTGATGAAAAAGCACCTCGGCTTGGATGAAATCTTCTATTTACATACTTGTAACAGAGTTCTATTTTTTTTCTACGGTAACCAAGAGCCTGACATCAACTTTCAACTTCGATTTTTTAGGCAAATCAACCCAGCGTTAACTGAGGATCAATTCAATTTCTTGGCAGATAAGGTAAAGTTGCTTGAAGGAGAGCAAGCAATACATCACTTGTTTGAAATAGCAGCTTCGGTCGATTCGATGGTTGTTGGTGAAAGAGAGATCTTGCGTCAATTGCGAACGGCTTATGAAGAGTGCGCGCTTCAAGGTACAACAGGGGATTATATCCGCTTGGCGATGCAACAAGCAGTAAGGTCTGCAAAGAATATTTATAACAATACAAGAATCGGTGAAAAACCAATTTCTATCGTTTCCTTGTCAATCAAAGCTCTTTTAGAGCGCAATCCAAAAGCAACGGATAAGATTTTGTTGATTGGTGCCGGACAGACGATGAATTTGGTGTGTAAATTTTTGCGAAAGCATAACTTGAAAAATGTTTCTATTGCAAATAGGACTTTAGACAAGGCGAGAAAATTAATGAATGGGTTTTCTGGTTCTGCAATGAATCTAGAAGATCTTGAAAATTATAAAGAAGGGTTCGATGTAGTCTTTGCATGTACTGGACATAGCAGTTCTTGGATCAACGGTGAATTGTATTCTAAAATATTAAAAGGAGATACAGACAGAAAAACAGTTGTTGATTTGGCCGTTCCCACGAATTTCAAGCCGGAAGTTAGTCAAGGCTTTAATATGGATTATATCCAAGTAGAAGATCTTAGAAAAATTGCTAGAGCAAATATGGCGTTTCGAGAGAAAGAGGTAACTGCCGCAAAAGCAATTCTTAAGACTCAGTTCGATACATTTAAAGATACATTGGAACAGAGGCAGATCGAAAAGGCACTGAAGACTATACCTGCTCAAGTAAAGGCTGTGAAGGAAAAAGCCATGGAAGAGGTTTTTAAAAAGGACCTTGAAAATTTGGATGAAAATAGCTTAGCACTGGTACATCGCATGATGGATTATATGGAGAAAAAATGTGTGGCTATTCCAATGAAGACTGCTAAAAAAGCAATCCGCAAATAAAAAAGCGCAGTATTCGATGAATACTACGCTTGCACTATCCTTAACAAAGATTTTTTAGTGTTTCACAATTTTCCTTGTAATCATTCCTTCATTGGTGGCCAGTTGTAAAAAGTAAATTCCACTTTGGTAGTTATCCAAGTTTATATTGATCTTATTCTCACCGGTGTTTAATGCAACCTGATGATTTTCGATTTGTTGTCCAGAAAGATTCATCAATCTTAATTGACTAGTCACTTTTGTTTGACTAACAAGCTCTAGAGAAATATTATTTTTTGTTGGATTTGGAAAAGTACGAATCTCTGAAACACCAGCAATGGTATTTACACTGGATACTTTCTTTTCACCTAATTCAACTCTGGAACAAGCTATATTGTCTCCTTGGGTATTTCCATTTCCGTTTGCTCCGTTTCCACAGAAGTAAAAACTTACTGGACCAGATCCAACCTCAGGAGCGGTCCATTTCGCGGAAAATTCATTCGTCGAACTTGCTCCTTTATGTTCTAGATAGCTTCTTCCTGGGGTTGAAGCAAAGGACTTCTGCGCATTCGCACTAATTTCTGTGTAATCCGAAGTTTCATCTCCGTTTTCATTCAATGGTGCTTTTAGTGCCAAAAGCTGAAATCCAAAAGCCGAAGGAGAGCCCATTTCACTATTGATCATTACTTTTAAGTCATAGGTTGAACCAGGTAGGTATTCCGTATCAACAGCAACTCCGTTTTCATCCGTTAAGCTCATGTCTATGGAAACTTGCACTTGACTACTCGTCGCATGACATCCTCCACAAGTAACAGATGCATCTCCAGGCGCGCCTGTATTTCCTGCATTTTGAGCGGCAGCCCTTCCATTAGAATTGGCTAAACTCAGGAAAACTGTAGCGCAAATACTAAGTGTAAAGAAAAAGTAGGTGAATTTTAATTTCATAGTGATAGATTTTAATATGTAGATGTGCAAAATGAACATTCTTTTGCGAAAAAGTATGAGGTGGCAATAAGGAATTTCCATTATGCCAGCAAGCAGACGAATTACCCAGGCCAACTATTTTCAGGAATTTTACCTTTTGTACCCTTGAAAAAGGCTACAAGTTTTTCAAGTTCTTCTTCATAGTCCGCTGAAATCTTGAAAGGCTTACTGAAGCTCACAGTCTTGTTTTCCCAATCAAATTTGCTCATAATTATAGGAACATCAGCACCTTTAGCGATATAATACCAACCAGATTTCACCTTCTCGACCTTGTTGCGAGTTCCTTCAGGTGAGATGTGTAGCAAAAAATTATCGTGTTTTTTGATAATTTCTATAGCCGATTCTACAAAATTTTTATTTCCAGAACGGTCGACTGGATATCCTCCCATAGACCTGAATAGTCCTCCAAAAGGCCATTTGAAAAGTGAACTTTTCCCTAAAAACCGAATATTTTGGCCGAGTTCCTTTCTGATAAAGATGCCAATCGGAAAATCCCATGAGGAAGTATGCGGTGCTTGGACAACCAAAGCCTTTGGAATGTATGTGTAACTTTTGACGTCAACCTTCCATCCAGTTAACCTAGCATAAAGCAAACATAACCATCTAACCATACGTATGAAATTTGGACTGAAAGGTACTAATTCCCTTAATGAAATAGGAAAAAAGAAGGAAATCCCTTAGCTAATATTAACTTTGTACGAAGCTCACGGATATATTTTGAAAAAAACATTTTTTAAACTGCCTACAATTCTTCTATTGGTATTTATTGCCTGTAGCATGCAAAGTTTGATTGCTCAAATTCCTCCTGCGGGTCCTAGTCTTTCAGTTGAGAAAAAGAAGAAAGTTGCAGTCGAATTTTCTCATCATTCTGGTTATTACAAAGGAGCCATAGAACTAGAGTTGAATACACCTGGTGGAAGAATTCATTATACTTTAGATGGAAGTACGCCTACCAGAAAATCTCCGAAATACAGCGGTCCCATTTCTATTACTAAATCTGCGGTTGTTCGTGCGGCAGCTTACAGCGGAAGACGAAAGAGTAAGTTGCATGCTAGAACCTATTTAATCAATGAACCTTCTACTACTTTTCCGACAGTGTCAGTAGCAATCAGTCCTGAATTGCTTTTTGATCCAAACACGGGCCTCTATGTACAGGGCCCTAAAGCAATAGATTCACTTTGGCAAAAAGACGGTGCAAATTTTTGGAGTAGAAAGGAGCTCCGAGCGCATGTAGAGTTTTTTGAAGCAAACGGAAGTTGTGAAATAAGCACTGGAACCGGTTTTCGCCTATTCGGTGGTGTAAGTCGACTTTTTCCTCAAAAATCTATGACACTTGTTGCAAGGGATCGATATGGGAAGAAAAACTTTAAGCACAAGATTTTTGGAAAAGATGGATTCAAAAAGCATAAATTTTTAGTGCTCAGAAATTCTGGTTCTGATTGGGGAAAAACAGGATTTAGAGACGCTTACATTACCAGTCTTGTTGAGGATTGGGATTTGGATATTCAAGACTACCGTCCGGCGCAAGTTTATTTAAATGGTCAATATTGGGGAATTTACAATATTCGTGAAAAAATCAATAGACACTTCTTAGAAGATCATCACGATGTAGATAAAGACAGCATAGATCTTTTGGAACACAAGTACAGCTTGAAAAGAGGAGGTCGTCAGCACTATTTAAAAATGTTGAGATACCTCGGGAAGAACTCCATGAAGGAGAAAAAGAACTATGAATATATTCAAACTCAAATGGAGGTGGATAATTTCATTGATTATCAAATTGCCCAGATTTTTATTGACAACAGAGATGCAGGTGGTAATATTAAATATTGGCGCCCTCAACAAGCAAACGGAAAATGGCGATGGGTTTTATATGATACTGATTGGGGCTTTGGTCTGCACTTTAAATCAGCCTATAAATTCAACAGTCTTGATTTTCACACTAAGCCAGACGGACCAGATTGGCCTAACCCACCGTGGAGTACTTTTATTCTAAGAAAATTATTGGCAAATGAGTCTTTCAAGTTGAAATTTATCAATAGGTTCTGTGACCGTATGAATACATCTTTATCAAGTGAATTTGCACTAAATAGATTAGAGGAATTTGTGAAAACTTATGAACCTGAAGTTGATCGTCAACTAGAAAGATGGAACCTAAAGTCCTATGAACGTGATGAGCAAATAGATCGAATGAAACTATTTGCAAAGAATCGCCCTCATTACATGAGAGGGTTTCTAAGGGATTATTTTGACTTGGGAGAAGATTCTGAAGTTGTCATTTCTTCCACAGAAGGAGGACAAATCGTTCTCAATGGTTTTATTAAAATTGGAGAAGAGCGTTTTTATGGTGAATACTTCCAAGGTATTCCGATCGATTTAAAAGTAATTCCTGATTACGGTTATCGCTTCTCCCATTGGGAGGGATTATCAAGGGAAAAGGAGAAGGGAAACAAGACGCTAGAAATAAAATTCTCTGCGGACAAAAATAAAATGTTTGTTAAAGCGGTTTTTGAACCGTTCACGCATCCTTTGGCTGGCGAAATAATCATTAATGAAATATCACCGAGAGATAAAGATGCTGGAGACTGGGTGGAATTATTTAATAAATCGGAAGAGGAAGTTTCGTTAAAAAATTGGATTTTTTCTGACTCTAAAAATACTTATAGAATTCCTGATGTTAAGATCTTGCCTAAAGAACACTTAGTACTCTGTCAAAACCAAAGTAATTTTGGAAAGATGTATCCAGGGGTTAAAAGTTATACCGGAAGCTTCGGATTTGGATTGAATAAAAAGGGGGAACAATTAGCACTATATGACGATCTGGGAGCTAGTGTGGATTCGGTAAAATACGCAGTCGATCCTATGGATACTATTTTTACAATAGGACTACTTTTACCGCATCTGGATAATGGTGACCCTGAGAATTGGAAGATTGAACTGGGCCAAGGATCACCAGAGGCAATGAACCCTCAATTTCTCCAAAGTTCTATCCAAGCAGCTCAAAACCTTTGGATTAAAATGGGTGTTGTTTTTGGAATAATAATATGCGGATTTCTGTTTATAATTATGAAAGGGACGCTGCGAAAAAAGTAATTATCCGTTCAATATGTTGAGCATTAAAGAGTGGATCACGTTGTTCCCCGCTAAAATTTCTACGCCATTTTTTGCCTTATCTTGATTACTATAGTCCGTAATTTTACCGCCAGCTTCTTTTACCAATATTACGCCCGCGGCTACATCCCAAGGATTCAAGTTGTTTTCAAAAAAACCATCAAATCGACCGCAGGCAACATAAGCTAAATCCAAGGCTGCTGAACCAAGTCGTCTAATTCCTCTTGTAGATTTGATGAATATTGCAAGAATCTTCAGGTAGTGATCCAATGCGCTGAAATTGAAATATGGAAAGCCCGTTGCCAATAGGCAGTCTGCCAACCTTGTATGCTGACTTACTTGTATGGTTTTATCATTTAAGTGGGCGCCTCCATTTTTCCATGCCGAGAAATATTCTTTTCGATTGCATTCATATACAACGCCTAGGATGATTTCATTTTTGTGTTCTAGAGCTACCGAAATAGAAAAGAAGGGGAGCCGGTGTAAAAAATTGGTGGTACCATCCAAAGGATCGATAATCCAACGGGTTTCTTTTTCCGAAATTGCAATGGTATTTTCTTCCGTAAGAAACCCCGCTTCTGGTAAGGCCGTTGATAACAGTTGAACCAATTTTTTTTCTGCTTCCTTATCCACATAGCTAACCAAACTGTTTAGACTTTTAGTCTCAATTATATCTTCTAAAATTTGATCAAGTTGTTCGACAATAAATGCCCCAATCGCCTGAATTCCGGGTCGTATTTTATCGTTTATCTGCGCCAATTTTTCTTGCTTCATGCAGCGAAATAAGTTAAAATTTGTTGTATTTGTCCTTAGACTACGTTGATTATTAGTCATTTATTCAAATAATTTTATATTTTACAAGAAAAAATATAAAATGAAGACCTATTTACCTATGATTTTGATGTGCTGCCTGATTGGCTTTTCTTCCTGTACAGAGGAGCTTGAGGTTGCAGAAAAGACACCACTAACTCCTGTAGAATATCTGCAGCGTTTGGACCAACCAATTATTTTTCAGATTATCCAAATGGATGACAACGAAGAGTGGGTTTCTGGTTGGATTATCGATTTTGAAGGAAATATTCACGAATTTTCTGAAAACGGAAGACTTTCCCAAAACCAGGAAAACATGGATTGCCCAGGAACATTTGTCATGGAATCTTTATTGAACTACACGGATGGTATTATCGGACAGGTCGATTTAAAAGAGTTGGCAGATCATCACAAGGCATTAAAAGAAATTAAGCAAGCTGGTATAACAGCTTTGAATTCTGATGAGCCAAGCAATTTAGCATTCTTCGGATTGAAGAAAAATGCAGCCTTAACAGCTTACATTAACAATCACAATTGCGATGGAGATGGAACTACTTCATTTGAAATGTTGTCTGTAGATTACATCAACCTAAAGAAAGAAACTGCTAATGGAAGTGTAAGTAACTCTCCTTTGGCAGCAGAAATTGTTGAATGGATGATGCAAGTTGACGAAGAGATATAAGTTTATTGTCTTTATAAATAAAAAAGGAGCTGTGAATTTTCACAGCTCCTTTTTTATTATGGTTAGTATTGAGTATCTACGATAAGGAAAGTTGATGATTCGTAATAGTCAGAATTTCCTGTTATTAGCATGTTGTAAATTCCTTCTGTCAATCCTAAATTGTTTGTGTTGAAGGAAAGTTCATTGCCAAAGAAATTTGTGAAAACGTCTTGATAAACAATATTTCCTGTTTGATCAGTTATCCTAACGGTAACATTGCTATTTGAGAAATTTGTTAAATCGGCATTAATTTCATTTACTGCAGGGTTCGGATATAAATTTAATCCTGCATTCGAAACAACAGGTTCTGAATCATTGACAATGGTAATATCTTTTTCACAACTCATTACATTCCCACAGTAATCTTGCCATTTGAAAGTTACAGTTTGAGATAATTTTATTCCTGCATTTTCGCCATCGCATATCGAAGCAAAGAGATCGGGATCAAAATTGTGGGTAAAATCATCTATACCACAAGCACCTAAATCAACATCATCATTTAGCCAACTAGAAACAATAGGGTGTTCTGTCAATTGGGCACCAGTTGAAATTACACTTGCAATTCCATTTGTGTCAAAATAAACTTCTAACTTTCCATTAAATGTAATCGTAAAAGGAAGTTGCGGCAGTGGTCCTAGGCAAGAGAAATAGTCGGGAGTAAGTTTTAGTGTATTGTTGTAACAAGCAGTCTTAATACCTATACAGCCGTTGTCAAAAGTAGCGGTGTTAATCTTGCAAACGTAATTTTCTAAAACTTGTTCGCTAAATTTAATAGTCATATCATATGTTCCTGCTCCTGTTAAAGAAACGGGAACTGGCAAAGAACTAAAGGTTTGTAAGCTAGAACATGTTAATTCAATATCATCTGGACAAACTTCACAGCTTAAATCTGTAGTAGGGCAAATTTCACCTGTGCAGCCACAATTACCGCCAGTAAGATCGTTTGAAGTTGTTGGGTCTCCATCATCACAAGCTAGCCCAGCCACTGGGCAACAAGGAGCGCAATCCGGACCTCCACAATCAACTCCTGTTTCAGAGCCATTCTGAATTCCGTCGTTGCAAGTTGAGCAAATTGCTTCCCCATTTGCACTTGTCAATTCAAGACTGATTTCATATTCACCAGTTCGTTTCCAAATTCGTCTGAACAAACAACAACATAAGTTCCTGTCTCAGGAAGCGAAAAATTAGTCAAATCAACATGAAAAGATTTCGAATCTTCAAATAATAGGACGCCACTTGGACTATATAGCTTCATTGAAGGATCAAGAGCTGTTGTGACTTCTTCCATTAGGATTGTTGCCATTTGTTCAGCTTCACCCTTGAATTCGAAAATGTCCATTTCGGCATATAATTCAAAAGTCGCCGTTGATGTTCCTTTCGTACAATCTAATTCTGTAGCACATACATCAAGATTAACTTTTTCAAATGAAAATCCATACAAACCAATATCATTAGTATTTAAATCTTGAACTGTTATGTAATAGTAGTCATTGGTGGGAAAAACAAAATTTTCAATTGAAACCAATTTTCCAAAAGCACTGTTTTCTGCCAATAGAATTCCTTGCGAATTGTAAATCTTTAAGTCTGGATCTATTCCGTTGTCATACCCTCTTACGCGGAGATTAGCCACCTCGTTTGCTTCTGCTTTAATTTGATAAACATCTCTTTCTTCTTCCGTTTCTAATTTATTGTTAAACGTTGAATTTCCGCATTCAATTTGAATGGCATCTGCAAAAAGTGTAGCGCCCTCCAAAATAATTGAGTAATCACCTAAGTCATTTCCTTTATCGTCACTTAATATCAAGTTGTACTCACCCGTTGAAGGTACAGTGTAGTTTACGGTGATTTCGTTTTCATCAATTTGATTCGAGATTAACTGACCTGAGCCATCGCAGAAAATTAAATTCAGTTCTATAGGGCCTGATTCATCAGTAATTTTTACGGAAATATTATCTCCAGCAGCGCAATTGATTGTGTATGCATCAATTTGTGCAACTTGATTAAAAGTAGAATTAATATTAGTTCCGTTTTGCAGATCTGTTGCGCAATTGAATTGGTTCAATAGTTGAACAGAAAGGCCAAATTTTCCTAAATCATTACCATTGCCGTCAAAGGCGGCAATTTTGTAAATACCAGAATTTGGAATTGTATAGTCTGAAATTATCGCCAGACCGCTAAGCGTGTTTTGCTCAGCAACTATATTTCCTTCAAGGTCCAGCATTTGTAATTTACATTCTATATTGGTTTCGACTCCTCGCATTTGGACCATGATCTGATCTCCCGCTAGGACACTCAATCCATATTGTTTCACCTCAGTCCAACTTGTGAATTCATCTATTAGGTCTGTTCCACAAGAAATCATTTGAACACCGTCCATTCCGTTGAGTAATTCCAACGATAGTCCATATTCACCCGTATCGTTGTCATTGTGATCTTTAGCTTCGAGACTGTAAGTTCCGCTCATCGATAGTTGGATTCCGCTAACTTGCACAATTCCACCGTCGTCGCAATCTTGGGCTACAATATTACCTGCGGGGTCAATTAGCTGGAAACATCCATCTACCCCTTGAGAAAGTCCTCTCATTCGAATTTGGATAATGTTACCAGCGGTTCCATTAAATTTATAAGTATCCTTTTCTCCTTCTTCTGAAATGGTTGCGGTTAGGTCGTCACCGTAATTTAGAAATTGTGAATTTCCCGATACGAAACCGAACAATACTAAGCTTAAAACTAAAATTTTTCTCATGGTTATTTTTTAATGGCTATTGCCAAAAAAAATTGGGGAGAAAATTTTGAAAGAGAGGAAGTGTTTAATAAAGAGAGTTTGGGCAGGTAGTTTGGGAAATACAATGTACGGGCCAAAACCAATGGATTGAATCAATTTTAAATACAGATGTTTGGTTGAAATAAAATGTATATTTTCTTTCCTTATACTGTTTTAGTTTATGTAAATCTTGTTCAAGGGATTATAGGTTAATAAGAAAAGTCATCTGATATCTTTTATTTTGATAATAATTTCATTTCAAAAACTATTTTTGTTTTGAAATTTTAATTAAAACATTATGCAACTTGCATTTATTACAGATTTACATATTGATAAGGCGTATGAATTTCCTTTTGGAATTGATACCAGAAAAAATTTTAAAAGAATACTAAATGCGATAGCAAAGAGTCCTGCAGAACAATTGATAATTGGTGGAGATCTTTGTTACAGGAGTCCAGAAGAAGAAATTTATGAATGGATATTTGAAGAGCTGAATAGCTTTGGAATGCCTTATCACATCATTGCTGGCAATCACGATGATCCTGTAATGATGAGTAAATTTGGAAAATTCGAAGCATTGTTATCTGATGGTGAACTTTTTTTTGCGAAAAAATTCAAGCATTATTTGGCCCTTTTTTTAGACACCTCAAAAGGAGAAATTTCTAAAAATCAATTGAATTGGCTAGATCGTCAAGTTTATCAACAGGATGGGCCAACTGTTATTTTTATGCACCATCCTCCCCTAAATGCGAACGTTCCATATATGGACGAAGACCTAGATCATTCATTTTCGGGAGGAGAAAAAGTGATGAATATTTTATCAAGAAGTAAAAGCGTTATTCCAATCTTTACAGGCCACTACCATGTGGAAAAAACAATTGTTCAAGAAAACGCGATGCTATTTATTACGCCTTCTTGTTTTTTTCAAATTGACGCTTTTAGTAGGGAGTTTAAAGTTGATCATCATAGAATTGGATATCGCTTGATTGACCTCGGAGTTGAAGATTTCAAATGCAGTCTACATTATATCGCTGGATCTAGACAAATGGATAAGTAAGTTTTACTATTTTACTGCTGATGGAAATACTTCGCCAAATTTCAAAGAAAATAGACGCTCTAAACAACTGGGTCGGAAGAACGATTTCTTGGCTGACAGTACTATTGATTTTAGTTGTCTGTTTGGATGTTTTACGGAGAAAACTCTTTTCACAAACTGAAGCATGGATAACGGAGCTAGAATGCTATCTTTTTGCGTTGCTCTTTTTATTCGGTGCAGGTTATACCTTCCTTCATGACAGACATGTTCGAGTCGATGTTTTTTTTGCAAACCAATCCAAGAAAGATAAAGCTTGGACTAATATTGCTGGAATCATTCTCTTGCTACTTCCATGGTGTGGCATTTTGATTTATTGGGGAATTCACTATGCATGGCAAAGTTTTTTGGTGGGCGAAGGATCTCCAAACCCAAATGGTCTCCCTGCTTTGTATCTCATGAAATTTGCAATTCCGATTGCACTTTTTTTATTACTTCTTCAAGGGCTCTCAGAGTTAATTAAATCAATATTAATTGTTTCTGAACAATCTAAAAGTGAGATGACTTAGCAAATGGCAGTACTAGCATTTATTCTTTTTTTAAGTATTTTTTTGTTGATCCTTTATGGATTTCCGGTGGCATTTACCATGGGAGGAATCGCAATGATTTACGGCATTTGTTTTTTGGAGCCAAGTAGTTTGGCCGCCTTACCTAGTCGCTTTATGTGGGTCATGAGCAATAATATTTTAATAGCTGTTCCACTTTTTATTTACATGGGGATTATGCTTGAAAAATCTGGCCTTGCAGAAAGTATGTTGGAAAGCATGGCGATGCTTTTTGGTCGTATTCGAGGAGGTTTGGCTATTTCTGTAGTAATTGTTGGGGCCTTACTCGCTGCAAGTACCGGTATCGTAGGAGCGACTGTTGTTACAATGGGTTTGATTAGTTTGCCGGTAATGCTCAAGCGAGGATATCAAACAGAATTGGCTACCGGTACGATAGCTTCGTCTGGAACTTTAGGACAAATAATTCCACCTTCTATTGTTTTGGTTTTGTTGGGAGACACTTTGCAAATTCCGGTAGGGGATTTATTTAGAGCAGCATTGATTCCTGGTATTTTGTTAGTTGGAGCTTACATTGTATATATTTTGATTGTTGCTCGGATCAAACCAGAATATGCTCCAGCAATTCCTCGAGAAGAAATCAAAGCGTTTCAGAAAGAAGGATATTTAATGAAAATGTTTCAAGCATTTTTTCTGCCACTACTGTTGATCGTCGCTGTTTTAGGGTCTATTTTTTCTGGAATAGCCTCCGCGACAGAAGCTTCAGCAATAGGAGCTTTTGGCGCATGTTTATTAATGATTGTTCAAGGAAAATTTAGTTGGAAAACAGTAAGAGAAGTCGGACAGGAAACCACGAAGTTGACCTCTATGGTTTTCCTGATTCTTCTTGGTGCAACGACCTTTAGCTTTGTTTTTAGATCTCTGGGTGGAGATAGATATCTAATCGAGTTAGTAGAAGCGGCTCAGTTTACGCCAATGGTTTTTTTAGTCATCGTAATGATCTTCGTATTCGTTATGGGGTTCTTCATCGACTTCATTGAGATCATATTTATCTTTGTTCCCGTAATTGCCCCAATTCTCGAAGCCTTTGGTGTTGATCTCGTTTGGGTTGGAATATTATTAGCACTAAATCTTCAAACCTCATTTCTTTCACCACCCTTCGGATTTTCACTTTTTTATCTCAAAGGGGTTGCTCCAGAAGGAGTCACCACAGGTCATTTGTATCGCGGAATTATTCCATTCCTTTTGATTCAGTTGGTCTTACTCTCTATGGTCTTTCTTTTCCCTGCCTTATTTGGATTATAAAAAATAGGGAATAATCAGAATCTATGATTACTCCCTATTCAAGAATTCCAAAGGATCTACCTAAACCTTTTGTTTTCGCCGTTTCGTGGACCTCTTCTTCCTTGTCCATCTCCCGATCTTTCTCCTCGAACATGCCTAAGTAATTCTTTTTTAAATTTCCGTTCAGTTTGAGGTAAAGCGGCAATTTTTCGGACTCCTATTTTTCCTCTTAAAGATTGAACAAGTTCCTTTCTAGTAGCAAGCTTTTGTTCTTCACTTTCCCAATGGTCATCTAAATGAGATTCTATCTGGGCGTCGGACATTAACTCAAGTTTAGGTCGATTTCTTTTGTTATTAAATTGTTCCATTTTTTCCTGATGTTTCTCGAAAATTGGCCAGAAAACTTTAGATTCTGCTTCCGAGAATTGTAATTCACGTTCGTAGAATTGTTTCCGTTTTTCTTGAATTTTTTCCGCGTTTTCACGCTTCATGTTTTCTTGAGCTACCATTGAAGTGCTGCTGAAAAAAATGATCATTGCTGATAAAAAAAGTAATTTTTTCATAATAAAATTAAAATAAATCCATGAAATCTTCTTCTGGCAATCCATCGATTAATTCATCAATATAATCATCTGAAGAAGTTGAGTTTTTTGTTATATCTATTGATTCAAAAATGTTTGTTGTAATTAGATCTAAACTCTCGAAGTCATCTATATTGGCTTCGACATATGCAGTCAAATCTTCCGGAGTCAGTCCTCCAAAGTCAAAGTCCGAATCAGAGAGTTTAGTAGTTTCTAAATTGAAAAAAACAAATAAGCCAATTGCGACAGTTGCCATCGCTAAAATTGGTTTTGGGCTAAGTAGTGCAGCTGTTTTGTTTATCAATTGATCAAACCAGCTTGTTTGTTTTTGTCTAACAGGCTCTTGAATGCTTTCCATTACTTCCGCTTGCATATTTTGGAAATAATTGGAGGGAACTTTGAAAGGGTTATTCCTTTCTAGCATTGAAAGATTCGGTGCTATTTCTTTCAGCTCTTCCTGTATTTTGTTTTTATTTTTCATTGAAAAAAGATTCAATTTTTTTAACTGCATGATGATAAGATGCTTTCAAGGCGCCTTGTGATGTTCCAAGAATTTCAGACATGTCTTGATAGCTCATTTCATTATAATACCTTAATTGAAATACTGCTTTTTGTTTATCTGGTAAAGAAAGAATTGCTTCTAACAGTTTTTCCTGTATCTTATTCTCCTCAAAAAACGGATCGGCTTTCAACTGTTCCATTTGTTCTTGATTTGATTCAGAATGATGTTTTTTCTTTTTCTTCAAAAAGGTCATGGTCTCATTTGTGGCTATTCGGTATAACCATGTAAACAACTTTGATTGCCCTTTGAAACCGTGATGTCCTTTAAACACTTTTATAAAGGTGTTTTGTAAAACGTCGTTCGTATCGTCGTGATCAAGAACCATTCTTCTTATGTGCCAATATAGCCGTTCCTGATAATTCGTCATGAGCAGCTGAAAACCTTTGTTTTCCGTTCTAGTAGCACGTAAAAGACTCAAAATCTCTTCGTCGGTATGTTGTAAGGTTTTATTCACTGTAATTATGCCCTTAGGACTAGTTGAAAGTTAAATGGTTTAATGGTAAATAGAACTTATTCTAAAAATTCCTGTTTTTCTTTTACTCAAAATTGCTTTATATGGACCTTTTTTGGTCATAAACTCAACAATATGAACATCAAAGCCCAAACACTTCGTAATTTTATCATCGGAAAATACGTTTTGGATGTATCAAAATAGAACTATGCAGTTGAAGTATTCTTTTCTTTCTTTATTCCTTCTTACTTCTTTCTATGTCTGGGCGCAACCAGCCAACGACGAATGTATTGGGGCTATTGAATTATCTGAAGTAACAGACTATTGTTCTAGTCCCGGAGAATTTACAACTATTGGAGCTACGGTATCGGGTAATAACCCAGCATGCTTTCCAAATGGAATAGATGTATTCGATGTTTGGTTTTCATTTACAGCTATAGCAAACACCATTAATGTGAGTGTTCTTGGTAATGTTGCCAACAATAGTGGAGGAACCATTTTAGCTCCACAGGTCGCAGTGTACACAGGAGACTGCGTTAATGGTCTTGTAGAATTCGGATGCTTCTCTGATGCTTTTGGCAATAACTTTTCAGAAACCTTTTTACCTGGAGTAACACCAGGGCAAACATATTATATCCAAGTTAGTGCAAGAGCTGCCGGAACTGGAACCTTTCAATTGTGCCTTTCTAACTTTAATAGTCCGCCAGAACCTTCAGGAGATTGTGTGACAGGAGTAATACTCTGTGATAAGTCATCATTTAATGTAGAATATGTATTGGGTGGAGGAAATGATACTCAAGAATTAGATGGTGCGAGCTGTTTGGTAAATTGTGGTGGTGCTGCCGAAACCAGTTCTGCTTGGTATAAATGGACTTGTGATCAGTCAGGTTCACTTAGTTTTGTTTTAACTCCCAATAACCCTAATGATGATTTAGACTTTATCGTTTACGAATTGCCAAATGGTATTGATAATTGTAATTCTAAAAGTGAATTGAGGTGTATGGTTTCGGGAGAAAATACTGGACAACCTTTGGCAGATTGGATTGCCTGTTATGGTCCAACTGGGTTGCAAATTGGAGATCCTGATACCGGAGAGGAATGTGGTTGTCAAGCTGGAGATAATAATTTCGCATCTGCTATTGATATGGTTGCTGGACAATCGTATGCTCTGGCAATAAATAACTTTTCAAACAGTAGCGCAGGTTTTTCTTTGGACTTTGGCGGAACAGGAACCTTTCTTGGACCAGAAGTTGGGTTTGATTTAAACCCTGATGTGAATATTGAGTGTGACGAAAATATTGTAGTGATAGATGCTTCTAGTTTTGCTGCAGGGAATATCGTTGGCTGGAGTTGGTTTTTTGGTGCTGGAGCAATACCTGCATCTGCATCAACACCTGGCCCACATACTGTGGAATACGAATCCTTCGGGCAAAAATTTGTAACGCTAACAGTAGAAAGTGATGGTGGTTGTTTTGTAACGGAAACAATTCCTGTAAATGTTGAAGAATGTTGTGTGCTGCCTTCTGAGTTGAGATTGGAACTGGTAGATTTTGTTAATCCGCTTTGTGCCGGAGAAGCATCAGGTTCTATTGTCGTGGCTGGGTTTGAAGGTGATCCAGAATATTTATATTCAATAAATAATGGGACGCCAAGGCCTTTTCCTGTTTTTACAAATCTCGAAGCTGGTTCGTACGATATTTTAATTCAAGACATCAAAGGATGCCAAACTTCCATTCAAGTAGACCTACTTGACCCTCCTCCCGTAGTCGTAGATGCCGGACCGGACATAACAGTGGACCTTGGTGACATGGCCAATTTAAACGCCATTGCTGGACCTTCTGGTACGATTGCTGGGTTTGACTGGAATGGAGACTCTACATTGAGTTGTAACGATTGTTCTGATCCGACGGCTTTTCCCTTGGGTTCTACAGAGTATGTAGTAAATGCCATCAATGATGATGGTTGTATAGCGGAAGATCGCGTTAGAATTATAGTAAGAGATAATCGTCCAATTTATATCCCTAATGCAATCTCTCCGAATAATGACGGAAACAACGATCTGTTTCATATTTTTGGAAATAATGCAGCAGTTGAAATTTCAGTGCTTAGAATTTTTAATCGATGGGGAGCATTGGTCTATGAGGAAACCAATTTGCCCTTGGGAGAAAATTCTAGAGGATGGGATGGTACTTTCCGCGGCGAACCACTTAATCCAGATGTATTTGTGTTTTATGCGATCATAAGATTCATTGACAATAAGGAAATCCTTTATGAAGGAGATATTACTATCTTGCGCTAATCTATGCGATTAATTTATCTAGTTTTTGTTGTGCTCTTTTTTGCTTGTGAAAACGACATTCAAGATGTCAATCGCGTTTTCCAAGAAAGAGAAACCAATGTGGAAATTGCCTCCGATATTAAGATGACTTACAGCGATTCAGCAATTGTTCGTGTTGTTGTAGAGGCTCCTGTTTTGGTGAGACATTTGGAGGACAACAAACCTTATGAAGAATTTCCCGAAGGGCTTTATGTCGAGTTTTTTAATGACTATGGCGTTAAACAAGGTCAAGTGACTTCCAAATATGGGCTGCGCTATTCTGACAAAAACCAAGTGATACTCCAAGACAGCGTGGTTTGGCTAAGTTCGGGCAATGAAAAGCTGGAATCGGACGAACTTATTTGGGATGATGCGAAAAATGTCATGTATTCCGAAAAATGGGTAAAAATCACCCAACCAGGCCAGGAAGTCATTTATTCTTACGGTTTTCAAGCTGATGAGGACTTTACGCACTGGAAATTGAAAACTATGGAGGGCAGTTTGCCGTATGAAGGGTTCACTAATGAAGAAAAT
>CALFWO010000066.1 GCA_937928045.1 uncultured Saprospiraceae bacterium
GATGATACATTAGAAGAGCCGACTGTTTTACCTACCAAAATACCCAATCTACTCATAAATGGTGCTTCAGGAATCGCAGTTGGTATGGCTACAAATATGTTGCCGCATAACCTTACCGAGGTGTTGAACGGAATCGTAGCAACCATCGAAAACCCTGAAATTACGATTGAAGAGCTGATGAAACACATCACAGCTCCAGATTTCCCGACCGGCGGAATCATTTACGGTTATTCAGGAGTAAAAGAAGCATTTGAAACTGGAAGAGGCAGAGTTGTTGTAAGAGCCAAGGCAGAGATTCAAACAGCATCAAATGGGAAAGAAACTATCATTGTTTCTGAAATTCCATACCAAGTCAACAAAGCACAATTGATTGTTAAGATCGCTGATTTGGTTAATCAGAAAAAAGTTGAAGGTATTACCGATATCAGAGATGAGTCGGATAGAAAAGGACTACGGATTGTAGTAGAAGTGAAGCGTGATGCCATGGCTAACGTTGTACTTTCTAAGCTATTCAAGTATACACCGCTTCAAAGTTCTTACGGAGTCAATAATATCGCTTTAGTTGATGGACGTCCCGTGCTATTAAACTTAAAGCAGATCATTGAAGAGTTCATAAAGTTTAGATTAGAAGTTGTCGTTAGAAGAACGAAATTTGATCTTAAAAAGGCAGAAGAGCGTGCTCATATTCTTGAGGGATTGCTTATTGCATTGGATAATTTAGATGAAGTAATCAAACTGATTCGGGCATCTAAAACTGTTGAAGAAGCAAGAAACGGCTTAATGTCGACATTTGAATTGTCCGAGATTCAAGCTCGTGCGATTCTAGACATGCGTCTTCAGAAGTTGACCGGTCTTGAAAGAGACAAAATCAGGGAAGAATATGATGAATTGCAAAAGAGAATTGCGCACTTTAAAGCCATCCTTGCCAGCGTTGAAATGCAACGTGATATCATCAAAGAGGAATTGGCAGAATTGAAAGAAAAATACGGGGACGAAAGAAGAACAGAAATCAGCTATGCAGATGGAGATATCAGCATAGAAGACATGATTGCTGATGAAGAGGTGGCCATTACAATCTCGAGCCTTGGTTATGTGAAACGTACCAAGACTACAGAATATAGAACGCAATCTAGAGGTGGTCGTGGATCTAGAGGTGCTAAGACAAGAGATCAAGATTTCGTAGAGCACTTATTCATCGCAACTACGCATAACTATCTACTACTCTTTACTGAACAAGGTCGATGTCATTGGATTCGTGTCTACGACATTCCGGAAGCTGGCAAGAATAGCCAAGGTAGGGTGATGCAGAACTTGATTAATATCCCCAAAGATGATAAAGTAAAAGCTTACGTTATCATAAAGGATCTTCAAGATGAAGAATATATAAAGAATAACTACATCGTTTTCTGTACGCGCAAAGGATTGATCAAAAAGACAATTGTTGAAGCATTTTCTCGCCCAAGGACTAATGGTATCAATGCTATAACTATCAATGAAGGTGATCAGCTTCTCGAAGCAAGGTTAACTAACGGAAATAACGAGATTCTTATCGGTATTAAATCTGGACGGGCAATAAGATTCCCGGAAGCCAAAGTAAGAGCAATGGGACGATCTGCGGCCGGAGTTCGAGGTATCACTTTAAATGATTCTGGTGATGATCAAGTTGTTGGTATGGTTTGCGTGGATCCGACAGATATTGAAGCAACTATTCTTGTGGTATCAGAAAAAGGAAATGGTAAACGTTCCGATCTGAATGATTACAGAATTACCAATAGAGGAGGTAAAGGGGTGAAAACATTGAGTGTGACCGACAAAACGGGGCCACTTGTAGCCATCAAGACCGTTACTGAGGCGGATGAGCTAATGATTACCAATAAGTCGGGTATTATCATTAGAATGTCTGTTGCTGATCTTCGAGTTATGGGTAGAGCCACACAAGGAGTTCGATTGATCAAATTGAGCGATACTGATGCCATTGCTGACGTAGCTGTGATTCCTTACAGTGAGGAGGAAGAGAAGCTTGCTGAAGATGAAACTGCCGAAAATAATGAGACAAAGGCTGGAGATTCTTCTGAAAATGTTGACAATCAGACAGATAGTGAAGCGGATGGAGATGCTACGGAAGAATAACTCTTAACATATGTTAACATTAGCTGGAAAGCTATTAACGAATATTAAACGTTATTGTCAAAGAAGTAATCGTCATATGGACGGTAAGTTTTATAAACAAAATCAAAGTTTTAAGAAATGAGAAAATCATTTTTGGGGATTATAGCCCTACTTTTCATGGGAATCACCCTACAAGCACAGAGTCCAGCAGATGGATTCAAAGAAGCCAAAAAAATCAGCTCAAAATATGCTCTTGAAGAGGATGCGGCTAAAAAAGCTGAATACTTAGAGCAAGCAAAGCAAAACATTGATATTGCCAGTGCAGGCATTCAGTCAATCGAAGCTAAGGATTTATACAAGTTGTGGACGCTTAAAGGAGAAATCTACAACAACATGGCTAAGACTGATAGCAATATGTCTTATATCAACCCAGAGCACAAAGCAAAGTATCCTGAAGCAGCAAGCACTGCATATGAAGCCTATCAGAAAGCACTTGGATTGGCAGAGAAGAAATGGCAAAAATCAGATGCATTAAACAACATTTTATCTGCGGCTGGTTCTATGACCAATTCTGGTAGAGTGATGTACACCGAAAAGAATTATAAAGGTGCATTGAACATTTTTGAAAAGGCCTTGGATGCAAGAAATCTATTGACTGAAAATGGGGAAAATGGATTTTTAGCTTCAGATGAAGAGTTAAATGATCACATTTTTATGACTGCGCTTTCTGCTTCTATTTCTCAAAATTCTGAAGCTGCGGCTAAATATTTTGGAAAGTTATACGATGCTAAATATGATAACGCTGCGATCTATGATGGTTACTTCAGAGCATTGAAGGAAACTGACAAAGACAAGGCGGTAGAGGTACTGGCAAAAGGAAGAGAAATGTATCCTGAAGACGAAGGTCTTTTAATTGCTGAAATTAATTACTACTTGGCAGAGCAAAAATTGGACGTCTTAGTTGAACGTTTAAAATCTGCAATTGATAAAGATCCGAATAACACGACCTACGTTTCTACGCTGGGTAATGTATATGATAATCTTTCTCAAAGAGAATCTGAAGCTGGAAATGCTGCAAAGTCAACTGAATATTTCAATCTGGCGCTTCAATACTATAACAAAGCTCTAGAGATGGATCCTAATTACCATACTGCATTGTACAACGCAGGGACATTGTATTACAACAAAGCAGCGATCCTTACAAAGGAGATGGTTGAATTATCTTCTGATTATTCAAAAGCGGGAACAGCAAAATACAATGAGAAGAAAGTTGAAGTATTTTCCAACTTTGATCAAGCTTTACCTTATTTCCAAAAGGCAGAAGTCATCGATCCTAATGATATTGGAACACTCACAGCTCTTAAAGAAATTTATGCTAAAAAGGATGATTTAGAAAAATCTACAGAATTTAAGACTCGAATTGAAACTGTTCAAGGAGGAGGTAAGAATGATCCTTTTCACAAGATGTAGTTAGTGGCTATAAAATTGACAGAGCGTAAAAGACTAAATTAGATAGGCTTTTACGCTTTGTTGGTTTATAGAATTATGATATATCTGATTCATATAGAACCATTTAGCTTATAATTGCGTTACATCAAAAACGCCTTTGCTTATAAAAGCGGAATTAATAAAAAATAATTTTTCATTTAATTGATAATACATGTCTAGAAAAAAGACCAAGAGGTTTGAATACGCCAAAGAAGTATATTATTTCAACATTAACAAGGGTTACAAGAACTCCATTACCATCAAAAGAATGGATAAAATTAAGGCAATCCAAGCTTACAATACCTACTTGATTACTCAGCCAAAAAATTGTGAATGGTTAGGGAAGTGGGATGGAAAGAAATTCATTGAAGATGATTTTCAAAAGCTTAATGATAAAGACATCGCTGCTTCTAGGATATAGCCAGTTTTTTCTAGAAATGCATCTACTCCCAAAAATCGCAAAATGTGATTTTTGGGACTTTTTTTTAGTGACATTCTTAAAATTGTGCCAGCTAAATATCAAAATTTGGATTACATTCGCGAGGCACTGTGGAAAAGGTTAAATTCGAGGCAGATATACAATCATTAGAAAATCAACCAAAATGAAGCTGTTTTCTCGAGTATTTATTGTTCTAGCAATATTATTCACCTCCAACCTATCTGCACAAATTTTCAACTACACAAAAATAGAAAATCCTGTAGGGTTTAACTTCAGTCAAACTGTAGGCGAATTTCAAGATAAACTATATCTGACCTACTTTGATGATTACTTTAACCAAGGCTTTTATGCTTATTCAGACGGCGCATTAGAAGAAGTTCAATTACCCGTTGAGTATACTTTTGGAGGTTTATTAACTATCATGAATGATCAAATGTTTGTTCAACTAAATGATGATTATTTTAATGGAATATTAGCCACTATTAATGCAAATGGACAAGTTGATGTATATCCGGAAGTCGGATTCGATTTATTCCAATATCTTTTTGAAGATAACGGATCTATTTACATTAGCTTTTTTGATATCACAAGTTTTGATGTAGTCGTTAAAATTTTCAACGGGTCTTCTTTTGTTGACTTTTCCTTTCCTAGTGGATTTTTGCTTGATGAATATCTAGGAAAAATTGGCAACAAGCATTACATGTTTTTGGAAGATGGTAGCAACAATTCTCAATTGTATTCATTTGAAAATGGCCTTTTTGAAATGATTACGACCCCTGCTGGATTACAGTTTCCATTTACTCAAATCAATAGCGATGAGAGATTAATATTCACTGCATTTGACCTCAATTTTAATAATATAACTTATGAACTAAAAAATGATGTCATTCAGGAAATAGTATTACCGGTTGGGTATGATAATTTTACGGCGACTCCTCAAGTATGGAATGGAGAAATTTATTTTGGAGTTGCCGATACAAATTTTGATAATGATATATTGGCGAAAAGGGGGACGGATGATTCTTGGACTTTAATCGACAATCCTCCAGGATTAGAGCTTCGAGAGATATTCGAAAATGGACTTCTTGATGATGAAATGAATCTTAGCTATAATGACCCGAACAATTTTCTAAACTCCCTCGCTGTTTATGATGGATCTGCCTTTTCAGAATTAATTGCACCTCCTCAAAATTTTAATTTAAGCGATTTTTTATCTCAATATAAAGGCGGAAAACTATTATCTTATTTTGATACGAATTACTATAATAACATCTTGTGGTATTTGAAAGGCGGTGGTTTGTCTCAAGCCCCAACGCCCAGTGATCATCCAGATTTTTCTTTTTATGCAGGACAATTTGGAAGCAATATTTATATGGCCTTCGAACAAGGCTATAATGATAGAACGTTGTATCAATTAAGTTTGAATTCAAAACCTGAGTCAGCTGACAGCTCTGTAACAACAACTGCAGAAACCCCTTATAAATTCAAAGAAGATGACTTTCCATTTTTTGATTCTGATCAAGAAGATGTTTTTGGTGGGATTCAAATTTCTACACTTCCTACAAAAGGAATCTTGCATTTGAATGGCGCTCAAATTAATGTTAGTGATATTATTGCTGCTGAAGATTTATCCTTAATGTTTTATGTGCCGCTAGATGACGGAACTGGTTCACCTTATGATGAATTTAAGTTTAAGGCTTATGATGGTTTCGAAGCAAGTGATCTTGATTATACCATGTTCATTAACGTGCTGAGTACAAGTTTAGTGCAAAACGATTTTCTTTCGGAATTAAAATTATATCCTAATCCAACTTCCGATTTATTAAATATTGAATTTCAAGAGTTCGATAGATTGAGGGATTTGAAATTATCAGTCATTGATCCATCTGGAAAAATTATTAAGTCCCGAAATGTCAATGTTAATAATTTTAGTTTATCACTTGGTGATTTACTCAGTGGAAGCTATTTACTAATTATACATAATAATGACAAGTCAGTTCTACGAAAAATAAATGTTGTAAAATAATTCTTAGAATAATTCAAATTTAATTTTTAAGCCTTTACAAGAAACTACATTGAAATGAATAAATTTTTACTTTTCATTTGTATCCTCTTTTCGACATCTATTTTTGCTCAACCGCTGAATGACGATTGTTCTGGAATAATTGATCTCGGAGTTGCTCCCTTTTGTGAGAGCACCACTGTTTATAATAATGTTGGTGCAACAATGAGTGATATTGGAAATGATAATTTACCATTCTGTTTTGTTGGAGACCCTTCAAGAGATGTATGGTTTAGTTTCGTTTCTTCTGATACCATATTGAACTATACCATTTCGATTATTGGTTGTCCTGATTTAAATTCTGGGGCTACACCAATTATTAACCCGGAATTTGCAATTTATCGTGGAGATCTTTGTGGGTTTGATGAATTGGCGCTTTTAGATTGTGCATCAGCTGATATACCAGGTTCGAATGAAGTAGAACTAAATCCTCCTGCGTTGACTCCAGGAATTACATATTATTTAAGAGTGAATGATTGGTCCGCAACAGGACTTCCGAATTCTGGTGGATTTAAGGTTTGTGTAGAAAGTGAAATGCCAATTGTTACAATCGATCAAGGAAGCTCTACAGCTTGTTCTGGTGAGATTTATGATTCAGGTGGAGAGTTTATGAATTATGGTGATAATGAAAATCACGTTTTTACAATTTGTCCAACTGAAGATCATGCGTGTTTGAATTTTGCCCTAGAGTTTTTTGATATGGAAGTTGATACAGAACAACTCATATTTCATGATGGACCAGACATTAATTCGCCGATCATACAAGTATTTGGTGCAACCAACCCTTTTGATTTGAATGGTGTAACGGGTGGAGGAAGTGTATGTCAAAATTTGACGGCGACAAGTGGATGTATGACTATTCAATTTACTTCAAACAATGAAATTAATTCCTCTGGTTTTCATGGTACGTGGCAGTGTTCCCCCGAACCTTGTATAGATCTTGAGCCAATTGAAGTAGCGGGATTTATCAATGATGATGTTATTGTAAACAGTATCGCAGATGCGCAAATGACCGTGACAATTGATACAATAATATGTGCTGAAACGCAATATGGTGTCTTTGAAGGAGATAACAATGACTTAGGTCTTGGAGAAGGACTTTTATTAACGACGGGTAGTGTAGAAAATGCTTTTGGTCCGAATAATAGTGCAAGTATTTCTCAAGGAGTTGGAACAGCAGGCGACGCAGATTTGAATGCATTGTCGACAATTACTTCAATGGACGCATGTATAGTAGAATTGGATGTGTTTGTTCCAACAGACGAACTCACCTTTGAATATATTTTCGGTTCAGATGAATATGCAGATTATGTTGGAACTAATTTCAATGATATTTTTGCTTTTCTCGTTTCAGGTCCAGGTATTACAGGAGATCCTGCCATAAATAATCAAGAAAATATTGCGATTCTTCCTGGTTCAACAACTCCTGTTGAAATAAATAGTGTAAATCATTTGACCAACTGGGAATACTACAGAAGTAATGAAACCATGTTAGGTAACCCTATATCTGCAGGAGGTAAAAGTATACAATATGATGGGATGACATCTGATTTTTTAGGAATTAAAAAAAGTCTTACTGCAAGAAAAAAAGTAACCCCTTGTAATTCCTATCATTTAAAGTTGGCAATTGCTGATCGTGGAGACAATGCTTTTGACTCCGGCGTTTTTATAACAGAAATCAGTGGAGGGACCCCAACCTTGGCGGCAAATTATTTTTCTGGTATTTCCTATTTGGTAGAAGAATGCACCGTAGTGCCCGATGAAATAATTGTTTCAATTCCACTACCTGAAAATGAACCAACTACATACAATGTAACTGTTGGTGGTTCAGCTCAAATAGACATTGACTATACTTTAGATATTCCTGACGTAATTACTTTTGCTCCCGGAGAAACAGTTTTCAAATTTCCAATTCAAGCAATTGCAGATGGAACTCCTGAGGGAGTTGAAACTATTGAAATAAGTTTGAACCGAGATTTTGGTTGCGGTTCATTTACCTATTCTACTTTGGTTATTGAATTAAGGGATGAACTTAGCGTTGAAGTTAATTTGGATAGAGATACGGCGTTTATTTGCGCTGGAGGTGATATTCAATTGGAAGCTACCGGAGCTAATCAATATATATGGATTCCTTCAATGATCTTTGATGACAACCAAGTTTCGAATCCTACAGCCACCCCTACCGGAAATATGTGGGTTGAAGTGGAAGGCGCCTTAGGGATCTGTTTTGATAAAGATTCTATTTGGTTAGAATATAGAGATCCTGAACTAGATATAGTGGCGCTAGGAGATACAGTATTTTGTGAAGGAAATTCGGTAAACCTTACGGCTGCGAATAATGTTCAAAATACCAACTTGGATTGGTCTCCAAATACAGGAATTAATGACGATGAAGCACAGAACGTAATCGCAAGTCCCCGAATTCCTACAACTTATTTTGCTACAGTTGAATTGGATGGATGTTCAGCCACCGATTCAATATTTATAGATGTGGATCCTTTTGAATTTCCTAATATACCATCTAATGATGTTACAATATGTCAAAATACTTCAGTTCAATTGGCAGAGCAATTAAATGGCCCAACAATTTATTCTTGGACTCCTGATTCAACATTAAACAATGGAAATATCTCAGGTCCAATAGCCAGTCCATCTTCTACGACCACTTATACGTTTACTGCAACTAGCCCAAATGACTATTGTTCGCAAACTGCTGAGGTTACTGTAAACGTAGAACCAATCAATGTAGAAATACTAAATCCGGATTCCGTTTTTATATGCTTGGGAGAAAGTATTGATCTAAATACGGAAACAACAAGTAATGGAACTGGGCAAACTTGGCTACCCGATACCTATTTGACAAATATTGACAATGAAAATGTAACGGTTAATCCTCCTTTTACAATTACCTATACTTCGCAATTAGAAATTGGTTCTTGTATACATTCAGACGAAGTGGTAGTGGTGGTTGATTCTCTTCCAACTCAGCCAATTATAGCAGTTCCTAATAAAGATGGTTATTGCGTTGGTGATACTGTTACGCTTATTTCACCTAGTTATAATCCAGTTGATTTTCCAAATATGATGTACAACTGGACACCATCCGTTGGGCAAATATCACCTTCGACAAATCCGAACCTAATTGTGGTTGTGGATGGTCCTATCATGTATACGAGAGAAAACGGAAATAGGGAATGTGCGGACTCAGATAATATAGAGCTACTATTGGCAGCAGATTTTGACCTGATGGTGGAAGGTAATCAAACAATTTGTCCTGGTGCAGATGCCATAATTTCTGCATCATCTCCCTCGGATAATATTCAATACTCTTGGGCAAATGCAACTGGTGGAGTCATTGGCACTGGCGAAGAAATAATGGTTTCTCCAGTAGTATCTTCAACTTATGAAGTTACTGCTCAGGATGATTCTAAATGCTTTACACACACCGAAACTGTTACAGTTGAAGTTCAGGCAACCTTCGTAATAAATAACATCGAAGTGCAAGACCCTTCTGGAAATAATTTAGATCCATCGAATGTTGTAAAAGGTCAACAGATCGGACTTACTGCTAATACTGATCCAACGCTATCAGGTGCTACCTATGAATGGTTTGCAGATGGTATTTCCTTCTTGACAACTACTTCTGCTAATACTGGATTATTTACGGTGCCAGATTTTGAGGGAGACAGAACAATCGTTTATACGGTTTTGATTACCGATGCTTTTGGTTGTTTTGCTGAAGCAAATATTTCAGTGAATTTCACAGGAGATTTTGATCCCTTAATTCCTAATATATTTTCTCCTGATGGAGACAACTTAAATGATCGTTTTAAATTAATTACTGGAAATGCTAATAACCTTATCATTAATTCTTTTAAAGTTTTCAATAGATGGGGACAGTTGGTCTATGACAATGAAAATGGCAGCGAAGGATGGGATGGAACACATGATGGAAAACCTGCCCCAGCAGACGTTTATATTTATCAAATAGACTATCAAATTTTAGGTTCACCTGGAGCAATAAATGCTACCGGTGAGATTTCGTTGCTACGTTAATATTATCAATGAATATCATAAGCATTAAAAATTGTATTCTCGGAGTTTTATTACTGCTAAGCTATTCAAGTGCTGCGCAGTTAGAAATTCAAGCTGCAACTGTTCCTCCGCTTACACCCATTAGCTTGATAGAAAATATTTTTCTTGGAAGTGGAGTAGAAGTTCTGGATATACAATTTGATGGTCAAAATCCGTCTGTAGGATTTTTCAATAACGCAGAAGCTGAATTAGGCATTGAGAGAGGAATCGTGATGAGTTCTGGACGAGCAGCATCTAACCAAGATCCCAATGGCAATTTGATAGCACCTTGGGGTGCAGACGCTCCGGCAACTAGTTTCGCTAATACTGGAATAGGGAGTACCGCAAGTGATGTCGATATTAGTCAAATAGCAGGAAGTAACGCACCCGAGGATATAGCAAAATTTACAATTACTTTTATCCCTGTCTCTGATACTTTACGATTTAGATATGTATTCGGCTCTGAAGAATATCCTAATTTTACTTGTAGTAATTTCAATGATATTTTTGGCTTTTTTATTAGCGGGCCTGGATTTTCTGGTCCTTTTGAAAATGGTGGTGAAAATATTGCTTTAATACCAGGTACAACTTTGCCTGTAACTATTAATTCTTTAAATGGAGGTGTTCCAACTGGTGGACCAGCAAGTAATTGCTCTCCGCCCAACGGATCTTTGAATTTTTCTCAGTTTTTCGTAGACAATGCCGGATCAACAGCAGGACCTGTCTATGATGGTTATACAACAGTACTTACTGCTGAAGCTATTGTAACTCCTTGTCAAGAATACACCATCAAACTAGTTATAGCTGATGCAGGAGATAACGCCTTAGATTCTGGCGTTTTTTTGGAAGCAAAAAGTTTTGGTACAGGATCACTTGAAGTTTCTACCCAAATAGTTAGTTTGGATGAAACACTTGCTGAAGGATGTGCAAGTGGTGAAATAGTTTTTTCAGTTCCTAATCCACCTGACACTGACTTTCCTTTAGATATTAATATTATTGGGACGGCAACAAATGGCGTTGATTACGAACAGATTTTAAATAACCTCGTGATACCCGCAGGAGATTCTTCTGTTTCGCTGACGATTACACCTTTGGAGGATGGAATTGATGAACCACTCGAAAGCATTATCCTTGATGTTAGAATCAATCCCTGCCTCAGAGATACATTTTCAATTTTTATAAAAGATAATGAATTGACGGCTCCAAGTCTCGCAAGAGATACCACCATCTGTCTAGGTGATTCAGTGAGTTACAATGGATTGTCCTCAACAGTCATACCTCCAGCTATGACATTCACAAATCCGAATGATTTATTTATCAACCCAGATTTGATGACTTTTATTTCAGAAATTGAGGTAACTGATGTTTTTCCTAGAATATTAGGACCAGGAGTGATTGCTTCAATTTGTTTGAACCTTGAGCATGTTTGGATCGATGATATGGACATATTTTTAGTTACACCTAGTGGAGCCTTTCTGGAATTAACTACAGACAATGGAGCAAATGGAGACGATTATGTAAATACTTGTTTTACTGTGGATGCGACTACTTTAATTAGTGCTCCCGGTCCAGTAGCTCCAGCTTCAGCAGCTCCTTTTACGGGAGATTGGTTGCCGGAAGGAAAATGGTCTGATTTATGGGGTGGGCCAACAAATGGAACTTGGCAATTATTGGTTCGTGATGATGCGATGGGTTTTCAAGGAACGTTGTTGGATTGGACAATAACTTTTGAACAGATTTACGATATACAATACAATTGGTCGCCGAATCAAGATATCCTTTGTACTGACTGTCCGGCAACGGTTGTTTATCCGCCGGATACTACTACCTACATTTTATCAGTGACAGATTCATACGGCTGTGAAATATTGGATTCGACTAATGTCAACCCAGTTGATTCTCTTCCCGAACCAGTGATTAACTGTGATAATATTACGGGCACTTCAATTGAATTCAATTGGGCAGATATTAATGGCTCTTTGGGATATGAAGTAAACATTGATGGAGCAGGATGGATGAGTCCCAATATTGATCAATTGACTCATGAAATAACTGGATTAGGATTTGAAGATACCATTACAATCGATGTGCGCGGAATGTTTCCGTGCGGAGCTCAAACGGCTACTTTAACATGTGCTACTCCTGTTTGTGACTTATCCCTAGTCACTGTTGATTCAGCATCATGTTTTGGAATTAGTGATGGATCAATTTCAGTTGTTGCCACTGGAGGATTAGGAGCTACCGCTTATATTTATCAATTAGGAACACAAAGTAATAACTCTGGAGTTTTTACAGGACTAGCAGCCGGAACATATGAAGTAACTGTGATAGACGGCTTAATTTGTGATCAATCAATAATGGTAGAGGTTTTCGAACCTTCGCCGATCTTACTTGGTCCACAAGTTGTTGAACAAATTTCATGCAATGGATTGAGTGATGGAGTCGGAACTGTATTGGCAAATGGAGGAAACGCTCCATATAGTTTCAGTTGGGACGGTGGAATGCAAACGGATTCCATTGCTACAGGATTAGCAGTCGGTATACACACTGTGATAGTAACAGATGGAAATAATTGTCAAATGTCTGAATCGATTACAATTACGGAACCATTTGCACTTAGTTTGACCCCAGATTCTACTGAGGTTACTTGTAATGGAGATAGCGATGGGACGGCTACTGCGATTCCTATCGGGGGATCATCGCCTTATACCTACTTATGGGATGTTAATGCTAATAGTCAAATGTCCCAAACGGCGTCTAGTTTAAGTCCGGGAACATTTTCCGTAACCATAACAGATGATAGTTTATGTTCAATAGTGACGACCATTGAAGTTTTAGAACCCTCGGAAATTGTGAGTTCTATAAGTGGTAATGATCCACTCTGCAATGATGGATCTGATGGAACAGCAACAGTAGTTCCTTCTGGAGGGACAGCCGGCTACACTTTCCAATGGAATGATCCAACAAACGCTATGTCTGACACTGTAAATAATCTCTCAGGTCAAATGTATATGGTCACTGTCACGGATAGTAGGAATTGTACCACGTTGGATTCAATAACACTGAACAACCCAGATGAATTTATTGTGGGATCTACGCAAATTGATGTGCTATGTAATGCGGAAAGTACGGGATCTATTACTGCAAATGTTACGAATCTTGTAGGAATGCCTACTTACAACTGGGATTCCGGCCAAATGACTGAAACAATAAACAATTTATCTGCTGGAGAATATTGTGTGACTGTAAGAGATGGAAATAATTGTCCAGAAACTTATTGTACGACAATTGAAGAACCATCGGCACTTAATGTAAACGAAAATATAATTCCTGCTGGTTGTAATGGACAAATGAACGGAGCCATTGAGTTGTCGCTAAATGGAGGAGTCGGACCTTATCAAATCAGTTGGTTAACTGGTCAGACCGATTCAACAATAAATAATTTGTCTGCGGGTGATTACGAAGCGTTGATAATTGATTCAAATTTGTGTGAAATTACCTACATAGGAACCGTAACTGAAAATGCTCCATTCTTGTTAGCGCTAAATGGAAATGATATCACCTGTTTTGACGAAAATGATGGATCCATCATAACGCAAACCTCTGGAACATCTTCCAGTCTATCGTATGCTTGGGTAGGTCCGAATGGTTTTATTTCAGATTCGGCCAATATTAATAATTTGGCTGCAGGACTGTATCAAGTTGAAATAACGGATACAGAAGGATGTTCCGTAATGGATACTTATACGATTGAAGAACCTGCGGCAATTTTAAGTGATTTTTTAGTGGATGATGTGAGATGCTTTGGTGAATCGAATGGTTTTGTGGTAGTAAATACTGATTTCGGTACAGCACCATTTGTTTATTCAATTGATGACGGAGAAAATTTTCAGTCCACCGCAATCTTTAATGGATTGTCGGAAGGCGTTTATCCGATTATTACTCAAGATGCAAATGGTTGCGAAAAACTGGATAGTATAGAAGTTGGTCAACCAGATTTGTTGGGAATAACGCTTGATACCTTTTATGAAATAAAATTTGGAGACAATGTTCAATTTCAGGCAATTGTCAATCTAGCAGGATCTGCAATAGATTCAATTTTCTGGATTACAAATGATACTACTTTGAGTTGTGAAAATTGCTTCAATCCGGTTGCCAGCCCTGAGTACACGACAACTTATAATTTGACAATTGTTGACACTGCTGGATGTATTGTGACGCAAGAAGCCAGAGTTGTCGTAAATCGAGAGCCAGCTATTTATGTACCATCAGCTTTTTCTCCTAATGACGATGGGGTAAATGATTTATTGAATATTTATACTGGAGATCGAATAGTGTTAGAAATAGAAAGCTTCTTAATCTTTGATCGATGGGGAGAGCAAGTTTATTCAGTTTTTGAAAAGCTTCCATCTGATGTGGGTCCAGGTTGGGATGGTAAACTAAAAGGAAGTAAAATGAATCCAGGTGTTTTTGTTTGGATTGCAAAAATAAAATTCATTGATGGTAAGGTCGAAGTTTATTCTGGAGACATTACCTTATTGAGATAATTGCTAATAAACCGATACTGATAAAGTAATAATTGAATATAACGATTATGAATAAACGTATTTTATATTTAAGTTTTTTCTTGACTGTCATTTGTGTGAATGTACAAGCGCAGGATATACATTTCTCATTGTTTAACATGTCTCCACTTTCATTAAATCCGGCTAACACAGGTGCTTTTGAAGGGTCTTTTAGAGTTGGTGGAATTTATAGAGATCAGTTTCGATCTGTAACTTCAAATCAGTTCTCAACTCCGATGTTCTACATTGATGCACCAATAGCCTCAATAGGAAAAAAGAAAAAAGATTGGATTGGAATAGGAGCAATGTTGTTTCAAGACAAAGCTGGTTTGGCAGCATTTCAAACAGGATCATTTCAATTGTCTGCAGCTTTGCATCATAGCTTCGATGACAATTATAAAAATGTATTGACATTCGGAATCCAAGGAGGACCAGTGAATCGACAAGTAGACTTAAGTAATGCGGATTTACATTTTGCCGACGAAGCTACGAATGGTGCATTTGGAGGAGCTACTAGTGCTGATAGAATGTTGGATGGTAATTCGAATTATACCGACTTTGCAGTTGGTCTAAAATTCAAATCTGTAGTGAATGAAAAAATGGATTATCACCTAGGAGTTAGTCTTGGACATTTATTACAGCCGGATGTAAGTTTGTCAACTAATGCATTTGACCAAGATATGAGAATTCAGGCGCATGCCGGATTAACAAGAATGCTTAATGAAAAATTTAGTTTGTCTCCATCTATCTATTATACGACTTTAGGACCTGCAGATCAATTTCAACTTCAAGCTTTAGGAGGCTATGAATTCAATGAAGATTTTCAGCTGAATTTTGGAACAGGTTATCGTTTTGGTGATGCCCTTGAATTGATTCTTGGTGCGGATATCAAGGATATTAAAGTGGCTGCAAGTTATGACCTTACGGTTTCAGAGTTAAGTAATGCAAAAACTGGAGGAGCATTCGAAATAGCACTGGGATATATTTTTAAAATTTACAAAGAAGTAGAGGTAAAGCCAATTATTCTTTGCCCTCATTTGTAGTCCTTTTTTGTATTTAAAAATTTTAATCTATTAATAGTATGAAATCAATTCTCAATATATCTTTCATATTCCTTCTGACAATCCCTGTTCTGTTTGCACAACCTTTGAACAGAAATACGCCAGATAAAATTTTAACGGCCGCGGAAACAGCATCCAGTGAAATGAATTACTATGCCGCCTTACAGCAGTATGAAAAATTGTATAGTGATTCAAAGGATACTGACTTGTTGATTAAAATGGCGGACATGAATTTTAATCTTAGAGATTATGTTAAAGCATCAGCCTTATATAGTAAATATTATCAAGGAGAAAATAAAAACAAAGAACCTGGAAAACGATTGGATTATGGTCGCGCTCTAAAAATGATGGGCAAGTATCAAGAGGCGATAGAGCAATTTGATTTTTTTATGAAAGGTTTGGCCTCAACCGATGCAATTCAATTGGCAAAGAATGAAAAAACTGGAGCTTTGGAAGCTTTAAAGGCTGCTGTAAGCGAGAATGTTACTATTAGCAATGTTGGTAGTAATATCAATACAAAGAATTCTGAATATTCGCCGGTTTTGGCTAACGATGGAAATTTCTATTTCAGCTCAATTATAGATCCAGAAATAATTGAAATCGATGATAGTAACAGAGAAACTTTTGGTTCTAAAATCATGGTAAGTTCAAAATCTGATTCAGGATTTGATCGGCCTAGAACTTTGGGGAATAATATTAATCGGCCAGGATATTTTACAAGCAATGTTACTGTTTCGCCAGATGGTTCACAAATGATTTTTGCAAGACAGCTATTAAGCGGAGGTAATGTGCTTACTGAAAGTAAATTGTTTCGATCTGTTATGGGGGCCGATGGTTGGGGGCCAGCACAAGAATTAACCACCATCAATGAAGGTAGTCTAGTGAAATCACCAGCTTATGGAGAACTTTTTGGAAAAGCTGTTCTGTTTTTCGCATCAAATAAAGCTGGAGGATTTGGAGGATATGATATTTACTATGCTGATTACATAGGCGAAGGTAAATATGCCGAGGCTAGAAATTTAGGTTCAGTCATAAATGGAATTGGAGATGAAGAGACCCCTTTTTACAAAAATGGTCGATTGTACTTTAGTTCAAATGGACATCCTGGAATGGGTGGATATGATGTATTTAGTAGTGAGTGGAATGCTCAAAAATGGTCTACGCCTAAAAACTTAGGTTTGCCTTATAATTCTTCAGTTGATGATTTATACTTTATGCTGGATGAATCAGGTTATGAAGGTTATCTAGTTTCTAATCGTCCTAACGCTGGAGCACAATCTCTTAAAAGCAATACTTGTTGTAATGATATTTATAAAGTTGCAATTGATAAAGTAAAGGTTCAACTTTTAGCGAAAACATTTGATAAGTCTACAGGAGTAGATCTCTCAGGAGCAACGGTTAAATTGGTTCCTAAAAGTGATGATGGAAAAGTGGCGATTCAATCAAAGGATAATGCTAAAGGAAACAAATTCAATTTTCCATTAGAACTCAATACCAACTACTGGATAATTGCCTCTGCCGAAGGATATGAATCAGACACGTTGGAACTTTCTACGAATAAAATTGTCGCAACTACTTCATTCGAGAGAAAGCTAAATCTTAATCCAATACTTCCTCCACCACCACCGCCTCCAACTCCAACTTATACAACAGTCACTACTGAAAAAGTATTTGTGCTTGAAAATATTCTTTACGATTACAACGATGATAAAATTACTACACAAGCTGAGCAAGATCTGAATCTTCTTTTGAGATTAATGAATGAACATCCTTTAATGGTCATAGAATTGTCGTCTCATACAGATTCTCGAGGGCCAGCTGCCTACAATCAAAAATTGTCTCAAAGAAGAGCTGAATCAGCGCGAAACTGGCTTGTTAATAAAGGGGTAAAAACAGATCGAATTGTAGCAAAAGGCTATGGATTTGACCAACCCAAAATTGTAGATGATAAATTGGTAGGAAAGTATCCTTTTTTATCATCTGGTTCCATCTTAAATGACGAAACGATTAATGCGATTTCTGGTAAAGAAAATCAAGAACTGGCGCATCAGTCGAATAGACGGACAGAATTCAAAATAATTTCTGGACCAAAAAGTATAAAGATTGAAGAGAAAAAACTAGTTGATCCCAAATAATGAATATTCTTCATCACAAAAGAGCCTTGGAATATTATTCTAAGGCTCTTTTGATTTATGAATGCTTTTTTTAATGTTTGACGAATATAACTATCCTCAGACTCGCAATTTTCTTCGCTAAGATTACTTTAATTTTTAATTCGAAGCGCCTAATTTCTAAAGGTCTGCCTAATATTCTGGTTCAATTGTTACTTTTGGTTTTATTTACATCCAAATGCGATATGAAGACTTTTTTATTGCGTGGTCTTACTGGCAGTTTATTGCTTTTTGCCTTGGCAACTAATGCCTTTGCACAGCCATTGTCTCCTCGAACAGCGAACTATATCATACAAGCGAAATTGGACGTAGATACCAAGCAGATTTCCGCTTCACAAGAGCTCACATTCAATAATCCATCAGCGGATACTATTCGAGAATTGCAATTTCATTTATACTATAATGCTTTTAAAAATACCTTATCGACTTTTTACACTGATCAGGATAGAATTTCTCAGTTTGGAAATTTTGAAGACAGTGAACAATGTACTTGGAGCTGGATTGAAGTCAATGAAATAAACGATCCCAATGGACTAGACCTCTCTGACAAAATGAAGTTCATCAGTCCAGATGATGCCAATCCAAATGACCAAACTGTTTTATCTATTCCATTGATAGAACCTATTATGCCGTTTGCTTCCTCTACATTCAATTTGAAATGGAAATCGAAAATTCCTAATATCAGACCGAGGACCGGCTATAACAAAGACTTTTATCATTTTGTACAATGGTACCCTAAACTTGGTGTTTACGAATCGGAAGGAGTGAGAGGAAGAGCAAAAGGAGGATGGAATTGTCATCAGTATCACGCGAATGGCGAGTACTATTCTGATTTTGGAAATTATTCTGTGACCATGGATGTGCCAAAGGATTTTATAGTCGGGGCCTCAGGTAAAGAGGTGGAGAAAAAAGAGGAAGGTGATCGTTGCAAATGGACCTTCCAGGTAAACGATGTGATAGATTTTGCATGGACTTGTTCGCCAAAGTTCTTTGAATTTAAAGATAAATGGAAGCATGTAGACCTTAGAATTTTAACTTATGATAGTCATGCTGCTTGTCGCGATAAATACTTTGAGATCTTAAAAAATGGGCTAAGTTATTTAGACGAACACGTAGGAGAATATCCATATCCGACGTTAACTTTGATTGATCCTCCGTTGCACGGATTATTCACAGGCGGAATGGAATATCCGACCCTGATTACTTCTATTAATCTCTGTTTTCTTCCCAATGGTTTTAAAACTACAGAAACGCTAACTACCCATGAATTGATCCATCAATACTTCATGCAAATGGTAGCTACTCACGAAGTAGAAGAGCCATGGTTAGATGAAGGGTTCACTACCTATTACGAAGGACGAATTCTTGATTATTACTTAGGTGAAAAGACTTCCTTTTTAAATTGGAGAGGCTGGAGAGTCGGAAATGGGGAATACAATCGTGGAGAATTCTTCGCGATGAATAATCCTAAGATCGCTCCTAATGCAACTAAGAGTTGGCAATTTAAGCATGGTGGATATGGGCCAATTTCTTATAATAAAACCGCCATTTGGATGAAGACTTTGGAGCAAATGGTTGGGGTGGAAACGATGGACAATATTATGCGAACCTATTTCGAAAGATGGAAGTTCAAACACCCTTGCGGTAATGATTTTGAGGAAATCGCAAGCGAAGTAGTTTACGAAGCTCATGGAAATAAATTCGGCGAAAATTTAGATTGGTTTTTTGATCAGGTCATTAGAGGTACAAATGTTTGTGATTACAAACTGGCTTCAATTACAAATCAAAAGGTTCCTAAGCCTTCCGGATTTATCGACGGCCAAGAGAATTGTGTTGACACTGATTTTGAAAATGAGGAATATATTTTGTCCAAAGTAATTTTACATAGAGAAGGTGAAATTAAAATGCCAATAGAGGTTGTAATAACATTTGCTGATGGAACAATTAAAAGAGAAGAATGGAATGGAAAGTCACGCTCGATTGATTTTAGCTACAAAGGGAATAATGAAATTGTAAGTGCAGAAATAGACCCAGAAAGAAAAATATACTTAGACAAGAATTTCCTGAATAATAGCTTGAGTGTAAAGCACCAACGCAAAGGATTATTGTTTCATTTTCATGAATTCCTTAGAGCAGCTCAGAATGTGTTGCAAACACTAACAATGATCATCTAATTATGAAAGCGATAACAGCATATTTAGAAGGTGTCCGCCTGGTTATTTGGCAAAAGAAATTATGGTTTTTCTTTTATGCTGTATTGCTATTTTTTGGATTGATTATTATGCTTCCAGTCCATGGGATGATACTTGAACATCTGGGCTATCCTTTGGATATTGGAAGAGACTTAGGAGTATTTGACTACACTCAAATCGCCGATTTATTAAATAATCATGGGGAAGCTTTGGGTATTATTTTTTACCAAGCTAAATGGATATTATTCTTTTACGTTTTAATTACTGTTCTTACAACTAGTGGCTTAGTTCATCATTTTAATGATGGTAATAAAGTTTTTTCTTTTTCTAAATTTATATCCAAAGGATTAAATTCTTTTTGGAAAATATTTAGATTGACATTTTATTTTTTATTAATGCAACTATTGCTGTTAGGCTTTTGCTTGTATATTTATCAAATTATAATTGGAAGTTTTTCTCCTTTCGAGATTGAAGATGATTCTAAATTGGTATCCGGGTTTTGGATGATCGCTCCTTTTTATCTGTTCTTTGCATTTTCTCTTCAGATCGTATCGGATATTGCTAAATATAAAATTGTAGGAAGCAATCAAAGGCTAATTAATTCTTCTATTTTACACGCATTCAAAACATATTTAAACAACTTCGGATCCTTTCTATTTTACTTCTTTGTTCATGTTGTTGTTTTTGTATTAATATCACAAATGTATTTATTGGTTAAATCCCTTTTTGTGGTAGAGAATACTTTTGGGTTCTGGCTATTAATACTACTAGGCCAATTGTATATATTTCTAAAAGTTGGATTACGTTTGATAAAGTATGCCGGATTAAATGAACTTTGCACAGAAATTTGGCGCAAGTTGGAAGATTAGAATATTCTAGTCCTTATGAAACAGATTGGACCTTATCATCGACTTAAAAGTCTCAAATATTTTTCAAAGTAAATTATTGGACTTGGAATTGATTTTGCGAATTATTCATTGATCATTCTATTAACCGGAACGTGGAATGCCTCGGTCATTGGTACCGCAATTTTCTCGACCAAAAGTTGATTGTTTTGCCAATCAATTCCTTTAATCAAGCGGACGTTTACATAGTAAGAGGGGTGGGTTTGTACGAAATATTTTGGATCAATTTTATCCATCCAATATTGAATATTTTCTGCCGACCAAACCTTTTTCCCGCATGCACAATAAAAAATAGATTTTTCTCCAAAAGCTTGAACAAATAGTATGCTTGGCAGAGTGAGTAGGTCAATTGATTTTTCTCCAATTACAGGAACTGTAGTGTTTTTGTACACCAATAATTCTTCGAAAGCCAAAATTCTTGCTTGGCTATTTCTACGTTTGAAGAGTCGAGTATTTGAGAATTGATGACGCTGAGGTCTATTTATCGAAAGAATATTGGATTGTCCCATAAATTGCGGTATCTGCGGTGAAATAGAATAATACCTCAGTAGTGCAATAATTGCTCCAAGAGTGCTTTTAGGATATCTTGACTCGATTTTAACCTCATATCTTGGGTATAAACCTCTAAAAAGCAGGATTTTATGTAATTTCGTGGTGTGAAACATACAATATGCTGTCAGATTAATTCATAAGCCGGTATTTAAACGCTACTTTTGAGCGTTAATAAGCTAATCCAATTCAATCCAATGAGTGCACCTGTGGTAAAGTTCAATAAGCTGGATCGTCCTGAATTCTATAGAACCTTGCGGACTAGGGTCAATAATCACTTTAAGGAAAATAATATTTCAAAACATGCTAACTGGAACATGAAGGTGAAGACCATCTTTATGATATCAGTTTATTTTATACCCTTAGGTGTTTTGATCTCTGGTACAGTAACCTCAGTTTGGATTATGTTCGCAATGTGGTTATTAATGGGACTAGGAATGGCTGGAATAGGGCTTTCCATTATGCATGATGCCAATCATGGTTCTTATTCAAGTAAAGCTTATGTCAATAACCTTTTAGGAGCGATTCTTTACTTTATGGGGGGGTATTATCACAATTGGAGAATTCAGCATAACGTACTTCATCATTCGTTTACCAATATTCATGGGTATGATGAGGACATCGAAAAAGGTGTGATGCGTTTTAGCCCAGAACAAGAACGCAAACCGATATTTAAATATCAGCTATTCTATGCGCCATTACTATATGGGATCATGACCTTGTATTGGTTAGTGGCCAAGGATATTGAGCAGTTGATTAGATACAATAAGAAAGATCTATTGAAAGCGCAGGGTCTAACTTTTGGAAAAGCTCTTTTCGAAATTATTATTAGCAAGATTGCTTACGTAGCATTAACAATAGTTTTGCCTATCGTAATGTTGCCATTCGCTTGGTGGCAAGTGATATTGGGTTTTATTGCGATGCAATTTATCTGTGGATTAATACTTGCCTGTATTTTCCAACCAGCTCATGTAATAGAAAGCACGGATTTCTTTACACCTGATGAAGATTTGAGCGTTGAAAATCATTGGGCTATACACCAGATGAGAACTACTTCGAATTTTGCAAATGGATCAAAAATTTTCTCTTGGTTAATCGGGGGATTAAATTACCAAATAGAGCATCATCTATTTCCGAACATTTGTCATGTTCATTACAAGGACATTTCCAAAATTGTCAAAGAAACTGCCTTGGAGTTCAATATACCGTATTATCATCACGAGACATTCTATGCAGCAGTTAAAAGCCATTTTAAGCTTTTACATTCACTTGGTACCGGTGCTTATGACAGAGCTTTGGTTCAAGAATAACAACATTTTCTATGATTTTTGATTGAAATTGATGTTACATTTCCGGACTGTTGTCAAAACCTTATGCATTTCTAATTTTTCTTAGATGTCCGTTAGCGGACTGCTTTCGATGAGTTTTCAGTTCGATAGGTTAAATTCGTTGTCTAGTTTTATTTCGATTTGTAAATATTATTTGCGGTAAACCTCTAAGTTTTATTGAGGTTTCAGTCAAATTTTAACGATATGAAAAAAGACTTCGAAATTATCGCCTTGATGGCATAATACTTGAATATTGGTAAGGTATATTAAATCAATTTTCAAGCTAAGGTGTTTAGAAACCAATTTTATAACAGTCACAAATCAGAAGAAAATTCTTCAAACAGAAGGATTTTAAGGATCTTCACTTGGTCTTTTCTACTTCTGACGTTATACTTTCTGGCATCTGGCTATTATACAACCCTCCACCACGCCAGTGATCTAACTTTACAACGATTGGAAGGAATGGTCAATAGTTTGGCCATGAGAATTGACGGAGATGCACATCAAAGAGTTACCGAAAAATATTTGAATAAAGATGAGATAACAAATAGTAAATCTGAAAAGGACTATTTGAAAATCCATGAAGTATTAGCAGAGGCCTATAAATCCAATAAACTTAATACGCCGATTTATACTTATGTCAAATCTGTTGATAAAGATTATCAACTGGAATTCGTAGCAACATCAAGTGAAGAGCCATATTTCAGACATGGCTATTCTTCATTTCCTGACAGCGGGTTTAAAAATTTGGATTCTGGAGGAAATCTCGGACTTTATAAAGATGAATTTGGTCATTGGATGACCGCTTTTGCGCCAATAAAAAACAGTAAAGGAGAAATAGTAGGATATGTCCAAGCAGATGAAAAATTTGATTCGTTTGTTCTAGAAATTAAAAAAGGAATTTTAAAGAAAATCTTATTTAGTGCAATTGGTTTTATGTGCACCATCTTTTTCTTGCTTCCTTACCTAAGACAGTTGTTAGATAAGGAGGAAAAGCAAAAGAATCTTATTCAAAAGTCATTGAATGAAACAAAGCAACTTTCTTACGAATTGGAATTGAAAGAAATAGCACTGAAAGAATATGCTGCGAAATTAGAAGAGTCTAATCGGGATTTAACGGACTTTGCGCATATTGCATCTCATGATTTAAAAGCACCAGTTAGAAATATCAATTCATTTTCTCAGCTTATTCTTCGAAGAAATCGAGATAAGTTTGATGAAGGAACTATAGAAAATTTTAATTTCATAATTAAAAACGCTACTCGCGCTCAACAATTGATTGATGGACTTTTGAGTTACAGTACCGCAAATAAAAACCTAGGAGAACCCGTTGAATTTTGTATTGGTGATGCTGCGAAGGTGGCTCAACAAAATTTGGCAACAATTATTGCAGAAAGAAATGTTCGTGTGGTAATTCAAGATATGCCGTGCATCATTGCCAATCAAACGTTAATTTCTCAGGTTTTGCAAAACCTTATCAACAATGGGATTAAATACAATCAGTCAGAAATGCCTGAAATCATAATCGGTGCTGGCGAGAGTGAAGAAAAAGGATTATATTTTTTCGTTCAAGATAATGGAATCGGTATTCCTAAGAAGTTTCAAGCTGACATTTTTAAAATGTTTACAAGGTTACATGGCCAACAAGAATATGAAGGTTCTGGAATTGGATTGGCTTTTTGTAATAGAGTAGTGAAAACCTATGAAGGGGAGATGTGGTTAGAATCTTCTGAAGGCAAGGGAGCCAGATTCTATTTTACACTTCCTAAAGCCAAAGTACTCGATACTGTTGTTACGGCTTAATCTAAACTAAAATTTTCTTTTGAATTTTCTTCATAATGATCGCTTGGCTAATCTACTAGTTGATCAATATTACTTTTTTGAATAGTTGAAAATTATGTTATTACCTACACCAAGGTTTCTTTCAAATTGCCATAGCTCATAAATTGTAAATTTCAAGGAGTTTCATTCGCTATGAATTGATAATCCTTTTGCAATGGTTTATGATCTTTAGATGTTTTTCAATACTTCTCTGTTTTCGATTTTAATCTTTCTAATTTCGATTCTAAAATTCGTCTAAGGTCGATCTAATTTTAATATAAAAGTAGGGAAAAGCTATTTTAGCTCTTTGAATAGCTTTGCAAAGAAAGCTTGTATTTCATATTTTGGAAAAACATTTGAAGGTAATTACAGGCCCAGTTGTACCGAATTTTCTGAAAGAAATCTCCATCAGAAAGGAAACTCGCTTGGATGTCTGATACATTTGACATCTGTCCAACTGTCTTTAATGATGTCAATACTTGTGTCCACTTTCCATTATTTCAAATAATAAATTCACCTTAGGCACCGTATTGTACTTAGCTGAATGGAAATCTATTCCTGCTAAATTTATTAAAATCTATGATTCTGATTTGAAAATCATCTTGTAAATTTTATCCACGCCCCAATTTCCTAATGGAAAATACAAAGTGAAAAACAAGGCCATGCCAAGTGCAAAATTTCTTATTCCGAATAATTGTTCAACGATATTTTCGGGATAGGCATAAGATGATTCTAATGTGTAACCTCCAAATTCTAGTAATCCCATGGCAATAAGCCCATAAGCATATTGTCTGTGAAATGGGAGCCCACGGAGTAATAATGAAATGGGAACCATATAAATGATGTAGCAAGTTATCACCTGCCACCAATAAGTGAATTTAGCAATCTCTACGGTCATTCCGAATTTATTCATACCTAATCCCCATAAGAAATATACAATACAATAAGTCAGTATTAACTTCCGGTCAACATTGAATTTCTCTTTGGCGTAATCTATCAATTCTTGAATCATGATGCTGTATTTTAAAAAGAAATTCCGGAAAATCGACCGTGGTGTGTAATCGAGCAGGGAGTTTCTTTCAAATTTTTAAGATTGATTATGTTTGGGATACCTAATTCATTTTTTCGAAGGATATAACTTGATGAAGTTAAATTATTCTGATTAGCAAATTCCTTGATAATATTCATTTTAGTGATATTACTTTTCTGGACTGCAGATGCTCCTTTTACAAAATTTATAAGATTGAAAACATTGTTCTTACCGATGTAAGAGTATATATAGTTTTGGTTGAGTTCACTTGTAATGTTGAAGTTTTGATCTTTGAAGGTTACTTGACCAGTTGTTTTTTTTGTCTCTAGCTTAAAATCATTGGCGGCATATAGAGTGCATTGGAAAGACTTTGGCGCAAAAAATCTTCGCTTTTCAGTATGCATTACAACTTTGTATGTGGCTTCTTTCATTGTCCATAGTAACCAAACTAGTTTTTCTTGTAACGCTTTGGAAGGTTGAATGTTGATTAATTCTAGTTCTTTTGAAGTGAACAATTTTTTAAGAAATCTAGGGCGATCCCAGTCGCTATCGATCCTTGTTTGCCGAAGATCTACAATGTCATTTCCGATCATTACTTTGCAATTTTTGCCGATACCACAGCCATTGCTGCTTTTACAGTTAACATATCTTCAAAAGCATCGTCTTCAATTTCAATGTCGTACTCATCTTCGATGTCCAATACCACATCAACGAGATTGGCAGAATTTATTTTCAAATCATCAATCAAATGGGTATCAGCATTCATGGTTTCAAATGCCGCTTCATTCTGTATGTAAGGTTTGACAATTTTTTTCAGCCCGGTTATTAATTCTTTATCAGTCATCTTGATACTTTTTAAAAATGATACAGGCATTCACATCACCAAATCCAAATCCTGCCTTTGCTACTATTTTTATTTTATCTGTTTTAATTTCCTTTTGCGGAATGCAATTTTTATCAATGAGTGCTAAAACCTTTTCGTGGATATCTTCGGCATTAATCGAGGGGAAAATAAACCCGCTTTTAATTCCCAGCACCGCTGCTACTGATTCTATAGAACCTGCGGCTCCAATACAATGGCCTACCATAGATTTTAAGCTATGAATGTAAGGAAAGTCTTTTCCTTTTCGGCCCAAGGCAATTGACCAATTTTCAACTTCATCGGGATCTTTAACGGTTGCTGTTAAATGACCATTGATAAGATCTACATCTGCACCGGTAATTCCAGAATACTTTAAGGCTTTAGTGATACAACGTTGTACCGCTAAGGCATTCGGTGCAGTCATAGTTCCTCCGTTGCGTTGTCCTCCTGAATTCACTGCACCACCAAGTACTTCAGCATATATTTTGGCTCCCCTGGATCGTGCTGATTCTAATGATTCTAGGACCATTGCGCCGGCACCGCTTCCTGGTACGAACCCAGCTGCAGTGGCACTCATCGGTCTCGAACCTTTTGTTGGTTGATCATTAGACTTGTAGGTCATTACCTTCATAGCATCAAATGGTCCCCAAATGTATGGCCCATGATCACTAGAACTGCCTACTAAAATCTGTTTGGCCTTACCCATTTGAATTCTTTCGAATCCCATCAAGATAGATTCAGTTCCCGTTGCACAAGCTGAAGAATTAGTGGTAACCTGATTACCAAAGCCAATCTTTCCATTAAGATAAGCACTAACACCGGAAGCCATTGTTTGAGCTACCGTTGTACTGCCTAACCTTCGAACTTTTCCATGATCAATCTTATAAGTTGCTTCAGCCATTTTTTCAACACCAGAGATTCCTGTACCGAAAATGCATCCAGCATCAATGTCTGCTTGAACATCATTAACAGATAGTCCAGCATCTTTCCAAGCATCCATACCTGCCATACAGCCGTATAAAATTCCCCAGCTATTAAAATTTCTAAGTTCTAAAGGTGTTAAGTATTCTAACATCTTTTCCTCTGAAACTTCAGGTTGGCCACCAATGCAACAAGAGAACTTTTTCTCTTTAAATTCTTCAAAATATTTAATTCCAGATTTCCCTGAACGAATGGCTTTTTCAAACGAATCTAGCCCTACGCCATTTGGCGCAACTACTCCCATACCCGTAATAACCACTCTATACTTGCTCATCTGATATTTAACTTAATCCATTTTTTATGATCAACTCTTTTTGACGATCATTCCGCTTATTTCTCCATTGCAAATGATTTCTCCTGAAGTATTCTTCATGTTGACTTTGCATTTTAATTTGCCAAAACGAAAGTAAATCTTTTCTGAAGTGACAACCACCTTTGTTTCCGGAGGAACGGGTAGTAAAAAATGGGTGTGATTTTCAACTAAGGCGAACTTCAAAGCTTGATCACTTTCAATGTTTTCCCTCAATAAATAAATACCCAAACAGACTAAACCAATCTGTGCCATTGTCTCTGTCAGAATAACGCCTGGTGTTATCGGCTGCTCTTTGAAATGACCTTCGTAAAAATATTCATCCCTTCGAAAAGTATAATGTCCTTGTACAGCATCTTCATTGATATAATTCAAACCATCTACGAACAGGAATGGACGACTATAGGGAAGTAGCGATAAAATTTTGTCTGGAGTCATAATTATTGTTAGCAGAAATTTTCACCTCCATCAACGGGAATGACTGCGCCATTGATCCAAGCCGCTTCAGGTTTTGATAATAAATATACGACGTCTGCAACATCTTCAGGAGTGGTCATTCTACCAAAAGGATTTCTTTTAACTGCATTTGCTTTTAAGATTTCCGAGTTTGGAATCATTTGAAAAGATCTTGTATCCGTCATTCCTGCTTGGATACAATTTGCTCGAATTCCAAAAGGTGCAAACTCTAATGCGATGCTTCTTGTAATGGCTTCAAGTGCGGCTTTAGCAGCAGAGACTGCCGCATAATTTTTCCAAGCCTTTTGGTTTCCTTCACTAGTAAAACTGATGATTCTGGTATCGACACTGAACAGTTTTTGATTGAACAGCGCCTTAGTCCAGTCGTAAAGCGAAATAGCCATTGCATCGAAAGTAAGCCTGAAGTCATCATTTCCTAAATTGATTTCATCTTTAGCAGCCATTGACTTTAAATTTCCTTTTGCAATACTGTGTAATAAAATTTT
>CALFWO010000067.1 GCA_937928045.1 uncultured Saprospiraceae bacterium
ATCTGTGCAAATGAATCACATACTTTACCGAATGGATCAGTAGTAAGTACAGCAGGTTCTTACTCGAATACATTACAATCGATAAACAATTGTGATAGCACGGTAATCACGAACTTGACGGTACATCCGATATTTGACACCTTAGTATTGACTTCGATTTGTCCTGGAGATAGTATCCTATTAGGCGGATCCTACCAGACAGCAGCGGGTAACTATGTAGATAGTTTACAGTCCGTAGAAAGTTGTGATAGCATCGTAAGAACGCAGTTGAGTTTATATCCAGAATATAACCCAACAGTAAATATAACGATGTGTCCAGGAGACAGTACGTTAGCAGGTGGAGCTTATCAATATGGAGCAGGGACTTACACAGATTCATTGAGTACAATCAATGGTTGTGATTCAGTAGTGCGAACAATAGTAAATCTATTCCCAGAGTATAGAGATACGATCTACCCAGTGATTTGTGATGACACGACATTTACTACCCCAGATGGTGGCGTAGAAAATGTAACAGGAATTTACACAGATTCATTAGTTACAGTAAATGGATGTGATAGTATCATAGTAGTAGACCTGACGGTTAATCCAACTTACAACACTGTGGTGAGTGTAGAGATCTGTGCAAATGAATCACATACTTTACCGAATGGATCAGTAGTAAGTACAGCAGGTTCTTACTCGAATACATTACAATCGATAAACAATTGTGATAGCACGGTAATCACGAACTTGACGGTACATCCGATATTTGACACTATTGTTCAGGTAACGATTTGTCCTGGAGATAGTATTCTATTGGGTGGAGCATACAGATTCACGGCAGGTGATTATGTTGATTCTTTACAGTCAATTGAAACTTGTGATTCTGTTATTACAACTCAATTGAGTTTATATCCTGACTTTAATTATACGCTTACAGAATGGATGTGTCCAGGAGATAGTATGTTTATTGCCGGAGATTTCAGATTCAATGCAGGGATTTATAGAGATACACTGAATACCATTAATGGATGTGATTCGATAGTGAACACTTCACTAAATCTATGGCCGAGTTATTCTGATACTTATGAAGTCACAATGTGTAATGGTGATAGCACACTTGCTGGAGGTGCTTATCAATATGTTGCAGGGCTTTATGTTGATAGTTTATTTACGACTAATGGTTGTGATAGTGTGATTTATACTGATTTGATTGTTCTTAATACTTACCTAGATACCAATTATGTTGAGATATGTAGTGGAGAATCTGTTGAACTTGGTGGATCATTCCAAACTACCTCAGGTACTTATGTTGACTATTACATGACTGACTTGGGATGTGACAGTACCATTGTCTCGATACTAGAAGTTCATCCAGTTTATGATACAACCTATAGTCATATCATTTGTGATGGTGATAGCATCCTATTAGGAGGAGCGTATCAATTTACTGGTGGAACTTACGTAGATACCTTTAATACGGTTAACAATTGTGATAGTGTTGTGACCACATTATTACAAATTGCTCCTAACTATAATATTCCGCTCGCAACAACGATTTGTGATGGTGATAGTATCTTATTAGGAGGAGCGTATCAATTTACTGGTGGAACTTATATAGATACTTTACCGACTATACATGGTTGTGATAGTATCCTGACTACAAGCTTAACAATACTTCCGACTTACGCAGACTCATTTGAGGTATTCGTTTGTCCAGGTGGAGGATTATTTGTAGGTGGCGCATATCAGACGACAACTGGAACATACGTAGATAGTTTACAAACCACAGTTGGATGTGATAGTTTGATTATAACAGATTTGATTGTGCAAAATACATGTATAGATACAGTGTATGTCGAAATCTGTGAGCCAGATACTTATTTTGTTGGAGGTGCTGATCAGAGTGTTACAGGATTCTATATTGATACCTTAGTTAGTTCGGTTAATACGGATAGTATCATCGTGACTGATCTTACCGTTCATCCGCAATACTTGGCGAACACTCCAATTTCAATTTGTGAAGGTGACAGTATATTCTTAGGTGGTGCTTATCAGACTGCGGATGGAATTTACACAGATTCAATGAGCACTATAAATACTTGTGATAGTGTTATTAATTGGTACTTGACAATTGAACCATTATTGAGAAATACAATAAATGCTTCAATTTGTGATGGAGAGCAGTATTTCTTGAACGGTGAATTCATTTCAACACCAGGAACTTATATTGATACTATTCCTGTAAGTGGAGGATGTAATCAAATCGTAACAACGATACTTACAGTTAATCCCGTTTACTCTAGAATTGATACGGTAGAAATTTGCTACGGTGAGTTTTATATTGCTGAAGGTGCTGCGCAGACTACAACAGGAATTTATCAAGATAACTTCTTGACGGTCGACAATTGCGATAGTATAGTTATTACGGATCTTATTGTGCATCCGACTTACGCAGATACCACAGAAGTGTCTATATGCTTTGGAGAAACTTTCGATCTAAATGGACAGCAATACAGTACTGCTCAGACAATCACTGATAATTACACAACAATTAATGGATGTGATAGCATTCACACTTACATCTTAGATGTTGTGAATCCACTCTTTAATTTTGTTGTTGAGAATTTATGTGAAGGAGAGGGAATAACTATCAATGGTCAATATATAACAACATCAGGTACCTACAACGATACGCTGACAGCAGTAAGTACAAACTGCGATAGTATAGTGATCACTGAAGTGAACTTCTTTGAGCATGCAACAGTTGATCTTACGTTTACAATTTGTGAAGGAGATTCTATCTATGCCGGCGGAGCCTACCAGACAATGGCCGGCACCTACGTTGATAGTTTGATGACTTCATCAGGATGTGATAGTTTAGTATTCACTGAGTTGTTTGTTGAAGATAATATCCAATTGAATGCCGATGATGTAGTATTGTGTGCGGGAGAGTCTGTTCAATTGTTGGTGACTGGATCTGAAAATGTAAACTGGAGTCCAGGTAATGGATTGAGTTGTACAGATTGTCCTAATCCAATAGCAGCTCCGGTAGAAACGACGACTTATACAATTTGGTCTAACACTTGTCTAGGCCAAACAGTACAAACAACATTAACTGTCTTTGTTGAAGAACCACCTTCGTTGACATTAGCAGCGGATGAGTTAACAGTTGTAATAGGTGAGTCTACATTGATCACGGCAATTACGAATGATCCAACGGCATTGATTACTTGGACGGATTCTGATGGAAATGTACTATGCGAAGACTGTTCAGAGTTAACAGTTACTCCCACGGGAACAACGGTATACTTCGTAACAGTAGAAAATGAAAATGGATGTTCAACTACTGCTGAGATTACAATTAGAATCGATGATGCATGTGCGAATGCTACATTTGAAATTCCGAATATGATATCACCAAATGGTGATGGAGCCAATGATGTATTCCGAATTAAATATTCTGGTGTCAATGATATTAGCATCCTTAGAATCTACAATAGATGGGGTGAACTGGTATACGAGACCACCGATATTAGTAGTTACTGGGATGGAAGCTTTAGAGGGAAACAGTTGAATCCAGGAGTATATGTATACTACCTAGAAGGGACTTGCTTAAATGATGAGCAGTTCAGAAAAACAGGAAATGTTACTATTTTGAAATAAGCTTTGATTAGTTACCAAAGTTGAGACCATCCGAATTAGCCATTCGGATGGTTCTCTTTTTTTAGACTTTTGTAATCGAAGAAATTTATAAATCCGGAATCGAAATACATTTTGAATGTAAAAAATGGACTTAAATATATATTGAATAAACAGATTCTTGGTTCTTAAAGATTTATATATACTTCGAAAAATTAATATAAATATTAGCTCGATCACCTTCAGTGTTTTTTTCAAATAAAATTGCTTTTTAGTTTCGATTTCTAATCTTTTCTTATCGTTGTGACAACCATTTGGCATAGAGTTTGAAATTACTCTAGTGTTCCTAATACATAACCACCCATCAGGAACTTCCCCCAGTACTACTCCCGCTAGAGATATTCCAACATAACAACCAAAGGCATAATTGTCTTTTTAACCATGAAAAGAAAAATACCATACCTACTGGCGCTAGCCTGTTTCCTATTCTTAGGTGATGTCCAATCTCAGGATATACACTCTTCACACATTCATGCTACACCTACATTTATAAGTCCGGCTTTAAACGGATTATTCAATGGTGACGTGCGCTTCATGGCGAATACACGATCGCAATGGAATTCTGTTACTAAAGGATATAAAACTGCATCCGGTGCTGTCGACTTAAAAGTCTTGACCATGGGGAATGGAGATTTATTAGGAGCGGGAATAAATGTGTTCGCTGATAAGGCAGGAGATTTAGATTACAAAAGTACCGGAGTCGGAATTGGAATTTCATATTTAAAATCCCTCAATGGAAGAAGAGGAGGAAATTATGTTTCATTCGGTCTTCAAGCAGCGCAGTTGTCTAGCGGACTTGATTATTCAAAAATTGTAGCCTTCGATTCAGAGCCTTTAGTTCTGCAAGGTGCTACAGATAGATTAAATTATTTAGATTTTTCAGCAGGTCTGGCTTGGTTTTATGAAATTAATAAGACTACCAATATGCACTTAGGTGTGTCAGCTATGCACTTGAATAAACCAAGTATTTCTTATATCGATATTGAGAACTTAGGAGATGATCAATTACTTTTTAGAAAGCTTACTTTTCACGGAGCGGTTGATTTCAAATTGACTAGAAAATCTAACCTAAAGCCAAGTTTCATATTTGCAGATCAAGGTCCGCACAGAGAAATTACGGCAGGAACATTTTACAAATATAGAACGAAGGCAGATCGAATTCAAAAAGAAACTTCTTCCATTTATTTGGGAGCTTGGTTGAGATGGTATGCCGAGAAAGATATTAAAGGAGTAGATGCACTAGTTGCAGCAGTAAGATTTGATTACAAAAATACACACATTACTTTCACATTCGATGTAAATATTTCGTCGCTTAAACGAGCGAGTGGAGGAAGTGGAGGTCCAGAATTTTCAATCGTACAGATTTTGGATTTCGAAGAACGAAGGAAGCCGTTCAAGGTTAGATGTCCGGCTTTTACTTACTGATTTGGATTGGGTTATTTCTTCATTTTAGCAAGCCCATCCTGCTCTGCAGGGTGGGCTTCTTCTATTTAATGAATATTAATACTGGCCCCCATTTGAAAGCAATAGTGAAATTCCAAACTGATTAAAATTAATACTTTGTGATGCTGGGCTATTGCTTAAAACATCGAAGAAATTATCTAAACTTTTTCCAGTCCAATCAACTTCTGCAAAAGGCCTAATAACTAATTGTGTAGATCCGTTACCTGGTACATTTATTCCAAGAAAGAACCTTGAACTCCAACCATTTTGCTGATCAAGATTTTGTGCTGAATCTTGTCCGGTTGTTGAATATTTAATTTTAAAATTATCATATCCAAGATTACCTCCTAAACTTAGTATTGAAGATCCAAGAAATATTTCTGTACCCAAATAATAGGTATTGCTCCTAAGGCTAAATTTATTCGAGGATATTTCATTGTTTTGATCATTCCATTCTGAATTTGAGTTTTGAAATCGCATAATAATACCTGCTTCAAAGGCAATCAAGTCAAATTTTGATCTTGCCCCTAAATTGAAACCAAGAAGACTGCGAATTGGTTTTAACTCAGTAGTTAGTTGATTCGTACTAAAGGATTGATTGTAATTGTCTATTTCTCGATCGAAATTGTCATTTTGGAAAAGACCTATAGAAACTCCTGTGATGAGATTTATTTGTCCAAAGCTATTAAAACTAGCAAGACAACATATCCATATGAATAGCAAAAACACGTATCGTGTTTTAAGTGGTAAGGCGGGCATCGGGTTTTGTGTTTTGTGTATTTGTTGTTCAAAACTACTAAAAAACGACAGTATTGTAGGATCTATGAGTTAAAAATCTATTCAAACTGCAGATAGTTGAGGGCGTAATGACGTATTGGTCCGAAATTACGTTAAATGCCTTTCGACGAATTTGGTGTTAATTTTTAAAATGGGCATAAATTGAGGTATCTAAACATAATTATTATGCGTTACTTATTCAATAGGTAAATAGACAACGCGCATTGGAAACACCAACTTTCAAAAATATTCTACTTTTCTTTTTTGTAACTATTTGGTTTTCAGGCAATTTACTGTCTCAAGGTATAGAAGGACTAGTGAAAAGTGAACTGGGTGAACCTATTCCTTACGCAAATATATTTATCGATGGAGAAGAAGCTGGAACCTCAACAGATGAATTAGGCAAGTACTTTCTAAAACTAAGCATAAGGGGTGATTATCGGGTCATCATATCCGCAATAGGATATGAGACACTGATCGATACGGTAATCGTTGAAGAGAAAAATCTTGTTAAAAATTTCACTTTAAATACTTCAACTTCTGAATTAGAGGCCATTGTTGTAAAAGCCAATAGGCGAGACCCGGCCTACGCGATTATGAAGAAAGTTGCTGAAAAGAAAAAGGAGTATTTAAAGTCCATTTCTAGTTTTAGGTCAAAAGTCTATTTAAAAGCAACAGAAGAAATTGAAGATCTCAAAACTTCGAAGAAAAAGAAAAAGGAAGTTGTCAGTCTAGAAGGAGAGCCATTAGATCCTTTTGAATCGCAAAAAATAGAACAAGAGAAATTTCTTTCCAAACTCAATATGATTGAATTGGAATTGACTTTGAATTATCAGTATCCATCAAAGTATAAAGAAGAACGCACGGCCTATAAATTGTATGGTTATAAAGACGGACTTTTTATTCCCACCTTCGGAGATGCAGATTTTAATTTTTATAAAAACCAAGTGGATTTTGGTGGTATCACTGAGACCAAGATAATTTCTCCATTTAGTTCTACAGCAGTACTTAGTTATAAGTTTAAACTTGAAGAAACGCTGATTGAAGATGAGCAAATAGTTTATCGGATTAAAGTGACTCCGAGAAAAGTAGGTAATGCTACTTGCTCTGGGGAAGTATTCATCAATGCAGATCTTTGGAATATCAATCGCTTGGAATTGAAATTAAATAAAGGGGGATTGAAAATATTTGATGCATTGGTCATTGAACAGAATTATGAAGAGATTTCTGAGGATGTTTGGCTTCCGACTCGACAGATATTTTCATACCAAACTAGGGTGGGGAAGAAGCGAAAATTTGATGGAAAGACTTCCATAAGGTATTCTGATCTGGAGGTTGATTATCAATTCCCAGAGAAATTTTTTGGAAATGAATTGGCGATAACAACCGCGGAAGCCTATGAGCGAGATTCTACTTATTGGAAAGAAATAAGAGTAGAACCCTTGACAGAAAAAGAATCAAAAGTGGTCGTTTTAAGAGATAGCATAAATGCTGTTCTAAATTCTAAGTCTTATAAGGATAGTATTGATCGGGAGTATAACAAAATCACCTTTTTAGATATTCTTTGGGAAGGAGTTGGGTTTCAAAATCATGAAAAAGAACAGAATATTTGGATTGGTGGTATATCTGAGTTAGCTAATTTCGAAGTAGTCGGAGGTTTTAGAATCGGTCCAAAAGGTTCATACTTCAAACGATGGAATTCGGGTAGATTTTTGTCCACAAATGCAAGACTCAGTGTTGGGATATCCAATGGAGATATCAATGGCAATTTCTACGGAAGATTTCGATATGATCCTTTACGAAGAGCTGATGTTTGGGCCAGTGTTTCGCGTGGATTCTCAAACTTAAATAATTTTGATGCCATTTTAAATCAACTGCGATCTGCTAATTTTATTTTGACAGATAATATTCGGCTAGGACATCAATTTGAATTGGTGAATGGATTGTATTTGCAGAACAGTGTTGCTTTTATTGATCGACAATCGGCAAGTCACCTTGATGGAGGAACTTTTCTGAATAGATTTATTGAAGCTGATCCTGCGATTGAATTTGATCCCTATCAAACATTTATTGCTGAAATGACGATCAGTTATACTCCTGGACAGAAGTATCTAACCGAGCCCAATCGGAAATTAATTCTCGGTAGTAAGTGGCCAACTTTTTCATTGAAATATCGAAAAGGATTTGATAAATTATTTGGTTCGGATATTGATTTTGACTTTATCGCTTTTGCAATTGATCAACATATTGAATTTGCAGCGCTTGGAAATACTAAATATAATTTTTTGGCAGGAAAATTTCCGAATACCACAGATCTTAGGTTTGTTGATGTAAAAAGATTTAATGAGTCAAATTTTATTTTTTATACCGATCCATTAAATAATTTTCAATTATTGGATACTTTATTAAGGGCAACTGAACCGTTCGTAGAATTTCATTTCATTCACCACTTTAACGGAGCATTGATCAACAATATTCCATTGGTTAAAAAAACGAATGTCAATGTAGTCGTTGGCGGAGGTCTGCTTTATGTCAGTGAGGACAATTATCGGTATGAAGAATTGTATGCAGGTCTAGAACGTGTGTTTCGACTGGGACCAAGAAGAAGACTAAGGGTTGGACTATATGGGGTCTTGGGAAATAATACGGTCACCGGTTCTCGGCAAACGGTTAAAATAAGTTTTGATGTTATCGATACTTGGAAAAAAGATTGGAGTTTTTAGTACAATGATATTGCTTCCTCGGTTTGATCACCTTCAATGTTTTCCCTCACTACTTTTTAATCCTCCTGCAATCCATCCAGTGGTCCAGGCTGACTGAAAATTATATCCACCAGTGATTCCATCGATGTCCATCACCTCGCCAGCAAAGTAAATTCCGGGACAGACTTTGGATTCCATGGTGTTGAAATTAATACTCTCTAAGCTGACTCCTCCACAAGTAACAAATTCCTCTTTGAAAGTTGTTTTACCACTGACTTCATATCTATCATGACAAAGTATATTGATCAATTTATTCAACCCTTTTTTCCCAAGTTCTGACCATCTTTTTTGATGAGTAAGTTCGCATTTATTCAAGAGGAAATGCCACAATCTTTCAGGCAAAAGATAAGGTCGAAAGTTGGCTAAAATTTTCTGCGGATTTTCTCGAATTATATCTTGAAGAGTGCTGAGTACTTCGTTTTGATTGGTGGTGTTTACCCAATTCACATTGATGACGAATTGGTAATTTTTATTGGCTAAAATTCTCGCTCCGAATGCGGAAAGCTTCAGAATCGCTGGACCACTCATGCCCCAATGGGTGATCAGCAATGGCCCATCTCCTTTGAGCTTGGTTCCTTCAATAGAAGTGAATGTTTTTTCAACTACAATTCCCATCAACTCTCGGACGGGATTATCGGGCATATTGAAGGTGAATAGAGATGGAACAGGTTCTTCAATCTTGTGTCCGAGTTCTTCTAACCAAATCAATCCACTTCTTTTTGGCGATCCTCCAGTAGCAATGATGATTTTATCGTAGTTAGCGTGAGGTTCTCCCTTTTTAATAAAAGTAATTTCCCATTGATTTTCATTTTTACGAATTTTCTGAACACCCTTCTTGGTTTGAATAGCAACGCCTAGTTTCTTGGCCTCTCCTAAGAAACAATCAATGATGGTCTGAGAATCTTGAGATTTGGGAAAAATACATTGATCTTCTTGAACCACCAGTTCAATTCCCCTTGATTCAAACCAGTCGCGACAATGAACGGTATTGAAAATTCGAAATGCTTTTTTTAGTTGTTTTTCTCCTCTAGGATAGGCTTCTGAAAGTTGCTTAATTGAGGTACAAGCGTTGGTTACATTGCATCTACCACCACCTGAAACTTTGACTTTGGCCAATACTTTTGAGGACTTTTCTAGTATAGTAACTGTTGAATCGGGATGATTCGCCTTCACTTTTAATGCAGCAAAAAATCCGGCCGCTCCTCCTCCAATAACTGCAATTTTCATATCAATTCGTATAAACGCTGCAAATTACGATATCCCTTTATTTCACCCTAATGGGTGGGGAAAACAATTGAGATCAGCTGTATATTTACGAGCATTCTATTAAATCCCGATAGAAAAATAATTTTAAAGCCTTAGATCCAATTGATGTCACCTAGAATTTTCATTTATTTTGTTGTTTCTTTTCTAGTGTATTCCCCTATTTGGGCTGATAATAAGATTGACAGTTTACAACTCATTTTAGAAAACAATCAAAGTTTATCAGACAAGCACGAATCCGTTTTAGAACTTGCTGTGGCGTTGAATTGGAAAAAACCAATTCGTGCAATGGAGCTGACGGATACTTTGAGAACTTTGGCACAATATCAGACTGACAGTAGTTTGATCGTAGCACTGAATGATATTGATGCAAAGGCACTCAGGGGTAAAGGGAATTTTGACGATGCAATCACCATGTATACCTCCAATTTTGAATTTTATAATCGTCGTCTAGATTCTGTCAATATGGCGAGATGCGCTGGACAGATTGGAATCATGAATACATTCAATGGAAAAATGTTGGAAGGCCAAAAGTGGTTACTTACGAGTCATGACATTTATCAAAAAGTTGGGAGTGCAAAAGAAAAAGCTGGGTCTAATAATTCTTTGGCCATTTTTTATATGGATATGGACCAAAGAACAAAGGGATTTGAACGTTATCATATCGCGCTTGAAGAGTACAAGATAGCGGAGGACTTGTTGGGGCAAGCCAATGTCAATGCAAATTTAGGTTTGGCTTATATTGAAGATAAAGAATTTGAAAAGGCCGAGATTCATTTGATGGAACAAGGAAGATTGGATACCTTATTGGATTCACAATGGGGGCTAGGGTTTTACCATGACTTTATGGGATTTTTAAGAAAGGAACAAGGAAGACTGGATGAGGCAAAGACTTTTTATATAAAAGCCTTGACAATTAGAGAAGGATTATCATCTCATTATAATATTGCAGAATCACGTAACAGTTTAGCTAGTCTTTTTTATGAGATGGAAAAGTTTCAAGATGCTATTAGCAATGCGAAGAAGGTCTTTGAAGATCAGGATAAGTCTAAATCCTTGAATCAGCAAAGTAGAGCTTATGAAACATTGGCAAAGTCCTATGAGGCTATGGGAGACAACTACCAAGCTTTAAAATCATATAAGGAATTCAAGATGATTAGTGATTCGATATTGAATCGAGATATGTTGGATCAAATTACAGAAAAAGATGCTAGATTTATCAAGGCAGAGCAGGATAATGAAATAGCATTATTAAATGCTAAAAATGCTGCGAATGAAAAAGTATTGATGGCTCAAAAAAATGGACTCATCATTGGTGGTGCGGCATTGTTACTAATTTCAATATTAAGTTTTTTCCTTTGGAGATTATATCAAAAAGTGAAATTACAGAATATTATGATTTCTTCAACATTGGAGGATAAGAAAATGTTGCTCCGTGAGATTCATCATCGTGTAAAAAATAATCTCCAAATTATTTCTTCTCTCTTAAATTTACAATCAAGGAATATAAAGGATGAAAAGGTAGCGGAAGCAATTAATGAAGGCAAGTCTCGAGTACGTTCAATGGCTTTGATTCATCAAGATCTTTACCAGCAAGAAGACAATTTGCTTGGTGTTAGTGTCAAGTCATATCTCCAGAAACTTTGCAACGAATTATTTACAACTTATCATGTTGGACAGGATAAGATCGACCTAGGTTTAGATATAGCTGACATCGATTTGGAGGTGGAATCATTGGTGCCTCTCGGTCTGATTTTGAATGAACTAATTACCAATTGTATCAAATATGCTTTTCCAAATAAACGGACTGGAAAAATAGATATCTCACTAAAAGAGGACCATGGTGCATTAATACTTAGAGTCGCTGATGACGGAATTGGAATGGATTACAATTCTATTAGTAAGCAAAAATCTTTTGGACACTTTTTAATCCAAACGCTTTCCAAACAACTACAAGGTAAATATGATTTCCATGGAGAAAATGGAACCGTATTCGAAATGCGATTTTCTAAATTTAAAATGGTAGGGTAGTATGGGGTTAAATTACTTTTAGCACCAACTTTCCTTTTTTCTCTCCAGTAAATAATCTTTGGAAGGTGGGGTAGAAATTTTCTATTCCTTCGTAGATGTCTTCTCGACTTTTTAATTTTCCTTGCATCATCCATCCGCCCATTTCCATTGCCGCTTTGCCATAATCTTTAGCATAATCCATAACGACCATTCCTTGCATCGTTCCTCTGTTTACTAACAAAGAAAGGTAATTGCTTGGTCCTTGGATGGCTGTCGTATTGTTATATTGAGAAATTGCTCCACAGATAACTATTCGGGCGTTCATTCTAATTCTCGCCAATGCAGCATCGAGAATGTCCCCACCAACATTATCGAAATATACATCAATTCCTTTTGGGGCATGTTCCTTAATTTTTCTGATGACAGATTCATTTTTATAATCAATCGCTCCATCAAACCCTAACTCATCAATTAGATATTTACATTTTTCAGGTCCTCCTGCAATTCCGATTACTTTGCAACCTTTGATCTTCGCAATTTGTCCAGCTACAGAGCCAACGGCTCCTGCCGCACCTGATATCAAAACGGTATCTCCTTCCTTGATTTTTCCTACTTCTAAAATTCCAAAATAAGCCGTCATTCCAGGCATTCCGAGGGTGCCAATATATGTAGGCATTGGAGCAAGGCTGGTATCGACTTTATAATATCCTTGTCCAGATGTTAAGGAATATTGCTGAACGCCACCCCAGCCGCTAACTACATCACCGATTTGATATTTAGGATGTTTAGATTCTACAACTTTTCCAATAGTCCCAGCACGCATAACATCTCCAATCTCAACAGGAGGAATGTACGATTTTGTATTATTCATCCATCCGCGCATTGCGGGATCCAAGGAGATGTAGTGGTTTTGAATAAGCACATGCCCTTCAGGACAAGCGGGTACTTCTGAAGACTGTAAGTTCCAGGTTTCTTCTTTTGGCATACCGACTGGACGTTGAGTGAGAATGATCTGCTTATTCATATTTGTAATTTTCGGAAAGCTAAGGAAAGTTATTGGTATGATAAAATGTTTAATTAAGAAGTACAGTCTTAATCATAAATGATCTTAAACAATACCAATCAGATTGATGTTTTTCATATTAAATGCTCAACTTTAGGCACAGAATAAAATTGCATGAAATTAAACATTCAAGATACCTTTAATCAAGAACTTCCAGCTGATCCGATTCGGGAGAACACACGCAGACAAGTAGAGGAGGCTTGCTTTTCTTTTGTAAAGCCAAAGTCACCTTCTGGTCCTGAATTGATTCATGTCTCAGAGGAAATGCTCGAGGCTATTGGATTAGAAGTCGATGCAAAAGATTCCAAAAATTTTCTAGATATATTTTCAGGAAAAAAAATTCTGGAAAATACAACACCTTTTGCGATGTGTTACGGAGGTCATCAATTTGGTCATTGGGCCGGACAATTGGGAGATGGTCGTGCCATCAATTTGGCAGAAGTAGTGCATGATGACCAACGATGGATGTTACAGTTAAAAGGGGCTGGAGAAACTCCTTATTCACGTTCTGCAGATGGCCTTGCAGTATTACGTTCATCTATTCGAGAACATTTGTGTAGCGAGGCAATGTTTCATTTGGGAGTGCCTACTACTAGATCTTTGTCTTTGATGTTGACTGGAGATGAGGTTTGGCGAGATGTGATGTACGATGGCAATCCTGCATATGAAAAAGGAGCCGTTGTATGTAGAGTGGCGCCATCTTTTATTCGCTTTGGTAATTTTCAAATATTTGCCTCCAGGAATGATGCTAAGAATTTGAAAATACTTACGGATTATACCATCAAACATTTTTTTTCTAATATTAATGAATTAAATGTAGACGGCTACATTCAATTCTACCAGGAAGTAGCCAATAGAACTTTAGATATGGTGATTCATTGGCAGCGCGTTGGGTTTGTCCATGGCGTCATGAACACAGACAATCTTTCTATCCTAGGACTGACTATTGACTATGGCCCTTACGGTTGGCTCGAAGGTTATGATCATGATTGGACTCCGAATACTACGGACAAAAGCCATCGTCGTTATCGTTTCGGGAATCAACCAGGAATTGCATTTTGGAATTTGGCGCAATTAGGGAACGCACTTTTCCCAATGATTAAAGAAGCGGCTCCACTAAAAGCGATATTAGAAAAATTTAAGAAGGACTATCAAATTCAAAATCTAGACATGATGCGTAGCAAGTTAGGTTTAGAGTTGTCTAAAGACGGTGATCAGAAGTTGGTAGAGGAGTTGGAGAAAACATTGATGGTGACCGAAGCCGATATGACCATCTTTTTCCGCAATCTTTCAAACTTTGCCAAGGATACAGAGATCGATCACAATCAGACGTTTTTACAACCAATAAAAGATGCCTTCTATAAGCCGGAAGAATTAGAGAATGAAATCCTAAAGTCTTGGAGCTCTTGGTTTGTAAGATACAAGAATAGATTAAGCTTAGAGCAATTATCTGACACTGAGCGAAAATTAAAAATGAATAAAGTAAATCCGAAGTATGTGCTTCGAAATTATATGGCCCAATTGGCTATAGACAAAGCTGATCAAAGGGATTATTCTTTAATTGAAGAATTGTATCAAGTTCTAAAAAAACCTTACGACGAACAGCCAGCTTTCGAAAAATGGTTTGCTAAACGACCAGAATGGGCTAGGCACAAAGTCGGCTGTTCCATGCTTTCATGCAGTTCTTAATTCAATATTTTTATCATGCTCGCTAAGATCGGATTCGGTGGTGGTTGTCATTGGTGCACTGAAGCCATTTTTCAATCTTTGATTGGTGTGCAAAAAGTTGAGCAAGGTTGGATTGCTTCAAGTGGAAATAATGATACCTTCTCCGAAGCTGTCATAGTTCATTTTGGAGCAGCGAAAATTGACGTTGAAGCACTCACTACAATTCATCTTTATACACATAGTTGTACATCGCAGCACCCAATGCGAAAGAAATACCGCTCCGCAGTTTATATTTTTTCCGACGCTCAATCTGTCCAAGTAGAAAAAATTATCAATAATCTTCGTCACGCATTTGATCAACCAATCATCACTCAAGTTTTGCCCTTCGTGGCATTCAAAGAAAACAAAGAGCAGTATCAAAATTATTTTTTAAAAAACCCGGACAATCAATTTTGTCAAACATACATTCATCCTAAATTGAAGTTTTTGCAGGAACGATTTGGAGGTAGGGTAGAAAACGATCATTCGAAGCTTTTAAAATATTGGACGAAATAGCTTTGATCAATTTTTAATTATAAATAATAATTGTATAAATAAAACAAGGTGCTCATTTCACAGCAAATAAGCACCTTGATCAAATTGAAAATAGAATAATTATATTTTCATCAATTTCTTGGAGATTGTTCCTCCATCATGAATGATTTTTACAAAGTATAAACCGCTTGCTTCATTACTCAAGTCAATTTTTTCATCTATTAGTACATTGTTCTTAGACAACGGAATACGAAGAATAGTCCTTCCAGTGTCATCCATAATTTCCATTGCAGATGGATGATTGACTCCAGCAGCAGTTACATTGAAAAATCCTTCAGTAGGATTTGGAAAAATATCAATCAAATTGGCGTCAGTCGGATTGTTGGTATTTACCATTACTTCACCTGCAATAAAAGAGTAGTCTACAAAACTTCCAAAGTCAGTGGCGATGTTACTGAAATTTCCTTGTTGATCTCTAATGCGAACATAGCCAGTTCCTCCTGAAGGATTTGCCCACCAGTCCAAGCCATTTTGCCCGAGGTCATTGACTTCAATTTTATAGCAACCATTTAGATTCTTTATGGTATCGCGATAGGTACTATTAGCGCCAAGTCCACCAGGGCCTCTGGAAAATATTTGACTGCCATTTTCATCGAATACTTTTACGCCTGTTTCCGTAAAATTATTATTGGTTTTAAATTCAATAATTACATCCGAAGCATACATGTCTACTACAGCGTATTTAGAGTGTTTAATATTGTTGTTTTCATATTCATCAGTAGCTCCATTTGGATTACTTATTTCTGCGAAAAAATCTAGCGCATCACTACTTGCGGCTAATGTTGATAGATAATCTAATTCTACTTCTCGAGTTTCTAAGAATGCCAAGTTGCCAGACCATTCATAGGTTTTGGTTTCACCACCCACTATTCCATAAGTTATGGTTGCTGAAGTTAAAACATTTGAACCGGTATTCTTTATGATCACTTTTGGTGTTCCACAGTTTGGATTAAACCTGCCATGTTCAATTTTTTCTGATGGATAAACAATATCATCCATACTGGCATCAGTTTCGAAATTGGCCGGACCATATTTGACAAGTTGTGAGCTAACGATGTAGCGACTATCGCCACTTCCTCCATTTACATTGTAGTCTATCGAAACTTCGGTATCATCGTTCACCAGCCAGGTGAAGTCCGTTTCTTGAGTCATTGATGGAGCACCTGGACACCAGCCAGCACGATCGTATACCCAAGTTCCTCCTTGAGGGTAGATAGGATTTCCTGCACATTCCATCCAAACATTCCATTCAAAAGGAATATTGTCAATCGTCAAGCCATGGGTCTGAGGAACAAATTCACCTTCTTGTCCATGACCAGTGATTGTTGTTTTTGCAACTATAAATCCATCATCGCTACTTTTCGAGATCATTCTTGGTTCGAAGCGTTCATCATTCATTATGGTCGTATAATTCGTAGAGATTACTGGCCAAATTTGTTGAATGGATTTTACATTTCGTGTTGGAGTACCTTCATAGAACAAAAACTTAATGTCCATGTCTTCTTGCCATTGTCCTCCTCGAGTAAGAAATATTCTTTTATCGCCTTTTAAAATAGGCCCTAAATCGGTAACGTCGAATGTCCAGGATTCTCCTTCAATTCCTAAATCTAAATTAATTCCATAGGGTGTTACGAAGGACATGATTTCCATTTGCATAGGTGCCTTGGTATAATGTTCTAAGTCTGTGATTTGAATGTTCGAAGTCGGCGCAATGGTTACATAATCTATAATGTTGTCATTGTCATCAAAGACGGGCATATCTCCAGTGGCGTAATAAAAGTTTGTTTCAACCAATTCTAAGTCTGTTCCATCTACAATGTATCGATCTACTTGATTTGGAATATTCGGTATGGTTCTGGTTCTTTCGATTTCATTAATATTAACCTCATAATCTCCACGCATAAGCGTTAGTGATGGACTAAGACTAGATTTATTTATGGCATTGATTAGATTTCGGGCATATTGATTTTCATATCCAACTACGCCTTCAACAATTGCGTTGAATTGGTTGGAAGAAGCGTCTAAAACTGCTCCAACAGTGTCGTTGTTAAAATCATAAGCAAGAACCAGTTTGTCATAGTTGGAATTTGCTGAACTTATATTATTACACATTGATTCAAGAATGTCTTGATCATTAAGTTCTACATTCCAAATTCTAAGGTCATCGAATTGACCTGGATATTTTCTTAAATTGTTAACTGAAGAGCCAATTCTTAAATCTTTAATGTCCATCAATTTATTCTTGCCAATTCCACTGAGCCATTGGACACCATTTTTAAATATTTTCATGGAACCAGTATTCACATTTTTTGTAAATGCCCAATGCGTCCAATTGTCTTTGAAGTCAGATTCTTCAGCAAGCTGATTGATACGGTCGTATCCGCTACCATCATTTCCACAATCCCAATATACTTGTCGATTCCCCCATGGAAGGTGAATGTTTATCTGTCGAACATTTTGATCGTTTACTCCTTCTAGGAATGTCGTATTGTCTGGAAGCGAACTGGCGCCTTTCGACCAAAAGGCAACTGTGATTTGATCGCTGATGCTGCTAAAATCTCCTTGAACATTCAAACGACCTGAACCTTCTAAGGTCATCACCTTATTGTTCTTATCGGAATGTACAACCCTGCTTTCTATTAAGTCGGTACTTTTTACCATCAAATCACTTGATAATACCTTAAAACTAAAGTCTATCAAAATATCATCAGATCCGTTCCAAGAAAAATTTTCGTAAAACTTCAGCCAGTTGTTACTAGCATTTAATTCAATGCTTTGATAAAAAACCTCTTGCCAACCATCATTGTCAAAACAATTCAATTCATTTGTATTGCTGTGCTTCATCCGAACTTTCAATCCTTCGAAATTTCCATTTCCATTTAGGATCTCTAATTTAATTCCAGCAAGATTTCCAGCGGTAAGCAGTGCTGGATCTAACTCCGCTTTCTTGATCAAGTATTGAACTCTTTTTTCTTCTTCATCTACACCAGAAAAAACAGCAGAAGCCTCAGTACCATTATTAACTAAAAATGATTCTTCATTACTCGCTGCGCCATAAGTCACCTCCTTGAAAGTCGATCGGTAATAAGCAAAAGTTGGATCTTCTTGGTATTCAAAATTATCACCATCGAAGCCAGAAATTACATGATCCGGAGAAATTCGGAATGTGGAATCTACTTGAGAGGAATCAGTAATGTAAGTATTACAACTGTAATCCCATTCCCCACAACCAACATTCGTTTGACCTGCAATCGGAGGTGAAACCAATCCATCCTTACAACGCATGGAATAGATCATCAATATTTTTTCCCACTTATTATGATCATCATTCGAAAAAGAAATCACAGTATCTCGGACCTCGGAATCATAATTAAAAGCCTGAACAATTTGTTCCTGAGCGTTTAATGTAAATGCGAATAAAAAAAATAGTATTAGAGTAGGAAGTAAAGATCTTAACATTGATTCTTTGTTTTATTGGTGCTGTAAAGTTTAGTTCACTTGAGGTTTGAAGATAGTGAAAGTTGCGTAAATGGAGTTGATTGTACTTGCCGAAGCGAGGAATGTTTATTTGGAGGTCTGAATTAGTATTGAAAAGGCCGTCCAACATGAAGTTTCTATATTTTCAAAATGGACGCGATTTAAAGACATTCATTTTTATGAAGTAGCTTGGCCAAATGAAGAATTGTTAGAATTAGAAAAAAACCGTTTCAATACGAGGTAGGTTTTATGATCTCATAGAAATTGCTTGGTCAAGCCTTTCGTTGTTCATTTGGCTGCTGAAATTGAATTAAGTCTCGTGCTATGCGGTAGTTTGGCTTTTTGTGAATAGAGACTATAATTCAAAAGGGAGTGTTGAAAGGATGAAAACTCGAGACCGTAGCAGGACTCCTTTTAAATAAAAAGATATCGCGCTGAAAATCTGCACGGTATCTTTCTTTTTTATACCCAAGCTCGACCGACCGTTCCGCAGGATGAAATGTCCTAAATGGACATTACAAAGGAGGGAGCCGAAATATCAATTTCGGGTGGGTAGGCATTGGGCAGTGTGGGAGTTCGATTCTCCCGACTCAGATTCCATAAATAAAAAAAGCCCAGTGAAAAATCACTGAGCTTACTATTGTACTCTTGGGGACGACCGACCGATTTCGCAATAAGCGAATAGAGTGCGACAGCGCTCGAAGGGAATGGAGCGGATTTAGCCGGAGGGCAAGCGAGTTCGATTCTCCCGACTCAAATTACTTAAATAAAAAAAGCCCAGTGAAAAATCACTGAGCTTACTATTGTACCCCCGGGGACGACTGACCGATTTCGCAATAAGCGAATCGAGTGCGACAGCGCTCGAAGGGAATGGAGCGGCTATAGCCGGAGGGCAAGCGAGTTCGATTCTCCCGACTCAAATTTCTTAAATAAAAAAAGC
>CALFWO010000068.1 GCA_937928045.1 uncultured Saprospiraceae bacterium
ATGCAGAGCACATCAGTTTTAGAAAGGATTAAAGTCAATTCACTCGGTTCAGCAATTTGATAAGTTTCTTGTTTTTCGCAACCAATAGAGTCCGTTATTGTAATGGCATAGTTTCCTACATCCAAGTTTGTCAACTCCAGAATAGTATCTCCCGAATTCCATAAATATTGAAAAGGTTCCACGCCACCATTTACCGCAATCGATATTGCTCCGTCGGATGCCGCAAAACAAGAAACAGAATCCACACTAGTTGTAATCGTAAATCCTTCGTCTACAACTATACTGTCAATAATATTACAACCAACGGCATCTTCAATCGTCACATAAAAAACACCATTACAAAGTCCGGTAATTGTCGATGCTGTTTCTGAGTTACTCCATAAGATATTGTAACTACCGTTCAAATATGGTACTCCGCCGAAAACAGAAACTTCCACTTCTCCCGAACATGTACCAGAACAATTAGGCGTTGTATCAAATTGTAAATCTAAAGGTGGTGCATCAAGTATATAAATTTCCTTTGACCAATCTTCACATTTAGAATTATTGTTTATTCCATGGACTTGATACTTTCCCGGAGTTGTTGCCAAGTAAAAACTATCTACCGCATCTATAATTTCTACGTCATTAAAGTACCATTGAAAAATAACGGGTTGATCGAAAGAAGTTGGCAAACGAATAGTATCTGGACCACAAAGATAGATGGTGTCCGGCTGATTTATTTCTAAAGTAGGATTTGGAATGTTATAAATACTTACCGTCGGGGTGAATGCATTGTCACATGCATTTTCTAAAAACACCCGATATACTCCTTCTTGATTCGTCGTATATGATGGATTTATTTCCCCTGGAATTGCGACCCCATTTCTATACCATTGATAATCAAAAGTAGAACTGGATTGGTTTATAGAAAACGTAACATTCTCTGTACCATCGCCATCGCAAAAAAAGACATTACTAGACGGATTCAAACTTGAACCTGCAGCACTTTGTTGAACTTCAACTTTATCGGAACAGAGACTTTTACAGCCTGTGATTGTATCTTCCAAGATTGCAAAATAAAAACCTGGTTGCGAAGCCACTAAGTTCAAATCATTTTCATTAGGAATTAAATATTGAGCAGAAGTATTGCACCCGTTTGCTGAAGTATTTCGATACCAATGAATGATAATGCTAGAATCGGGATTGGGAAAATCCAAAGTAACATTTGCGGGCAGGCATACTGGTCCCGTTGGCAAAATTCCGGGAGTATCAAGGTTTCCACTAATTGAAACCGTATCTGAAGAGAAAACGCCACAAGCATTTTTCACAAGACAATGAAAATCTCCTTCCATAGTCGCAGTATAAGAGGAACGATAACTCGTTTTTCGAACAACACTATCACCAAACATCCAGATCATTGTATCTAATGTACAGGAGTAGTTACCGATCATTGAAAGTCGGACGGGTAAACATGCTGGTCCGTCTATTGCTAACTTAACGCTCAAAGTATCATGAAATTCAATAGAAGGTGAAGTAGAAGTACAGCCATCTAATCTTGTTAAATTCACATTTACACAACCTTCGACTGGATCATGAAATACAATAGAAGAATCATAACCAACAATATCTGTTGCTGGCGATGGGAGATTAAATCGAATGGTTGAACTATCATTCACTGCAGGATGCGTGACCGTTAAAGCAATGCTATCCAAGGCATGAATACAAACCGAGCTAGAAGTAGGAAACACCCATTCTGGTCGTTCTGTTGGCCGAATTAATACTTGCACGGGAGGGGTTACTATTTCACAACCACCTGAGGAAACCCGGACCGTATATACTCCTTCGACAGATGTGCTTAGTGCGCCATTGGCTCCACCAGATATTGGATTTCCATCTCTTTCCCATTGATAAGTTATTCCATTAGGAGTCATTCCGCATTGATCGCAAGTACTCAATCGAGCTTTCAAGTAAACACTTGAACAACCTTCTAAGGTATCTATTCTTTCACATTCTTCATCTGTACGATAAGCATAATAGTCATTCAAGAATAGACTGTCTAGAACTATGAATTTTTTAGAACGGGAATAAACAACACAACCGGTAAATTCATTTTTTAAAGCCAATCGGTAGCAACCGGGTTCGGTAACGGTGAAATTAGAATTGATGGCTCCGGGTATATCTTCAAAATTCCGTTGCCATTGAAAGGAAGATTCACAAAATGCATCCGCCGTCAAAACTTCACTGATAGGATCACCTAGGCAAACAAATTCATTGTCATAGCCTTCTAAAATGTTAGACTTATGTGGCAATTCATCTTCATTAAAACTACTGCCAAATCCACACATTGGCCTTACCCAATTTAATTTTACTGAAGTTGACGTTGAAGTACTCAAACAGTCAATTCCATCGCTCACCGCTACGTGATATTCTCGAATATTATTTGCATTCCCTGGATTGGCAACATTGATAATTTGACCCGTAGCATTAAAGCTATTTCCATTTAAGAACCAATCATAATTTATATATCCGGGCGGTGCAATTAATTGAAGGGCACAGGTATCAGACTTAAAGTGATTTCTATCAGCATTGAAGTAGTTGTTGCACCAAAACTGATCATGATACAGCGCATCTTCTTTGGAGTGAATAATAATTGGAGTTGAAGGACAAGCTATTTCAAAAGTAGCTACAAATGCATTAATTCCGGCAAAACTAGATTCTTCTTTGTAAGCTCCAACTGAAGTTGGGAGATCAATACTTTTAGTTTTTCCTACTACAACAACTTGTCCGCTATTATTAACTTCTATTCCTGCTGCGACTTCTTCTCTCCACCCGCCATAATAGGTTGCCCAATCTTGAGACCCATCAGCGTTAAATTTGAAAACGAATCCATCATCCGCACATGTCCAATCGTTATAGGTTGCTTGAGCTGCTCGAAAATCTGGAAAATCTCTACTGGCTGTTACTCCTGAGACATAAACATTTAAATCGGTATCTATTGCAATAGATTTTCCAATTTCATTCTGAGATCCTCCTAAGAAAGTTGACCATATTAAATTTCCGTTTGGCGTAACTTTAGAAACAAAAGCCATTTGTCCTCCTTGATAACTTCCTTGAAATGCATTGGCTATTGGAAAATCATTTGTGCTAAATGTTCCTCCGGTTAAAAAAATATTTCCATCGTTGTCAGTGATTAGATCGCATATTTCTTCGTCGAAAATTCCTCCTAAAAAAGTTCCATTTGTTAACTGGCTTAAATCATTACTCCAACCCAACAGAACCGCATCTAAGCCACCAAACGCATTTGAATAATTTCCTGGCAAAACGAGATCACTTTCTCGTGAGGCACCACCAACCCAAACATTTCCGGAATTGTCAATTTCAATTCCTCTAGAGATGTCCACTCCTTCACTTCCCCAATAGGATCCAACGATGGTTGAAAAGTCTTGACTTATTTTTACTACAAAAATATCTGGCTCAACTCCTCCACTGAATGTGGATTGACTAGCTGAAGAGTTATCAAAAAATGGTTCACTTAAAGTAGATCCGGTCACAAAAATATTTCCGTCAGCATCAACCGCTATGTCTCCAGAGCCATTTAAATTTTCATTGGCACTACCACCAAGAAAAGAACTCATCAACATATTCCCATCTGAGTCGAATTTAGCAACATAAGCATCTATTGATCCTGCTCTATTTGGCTGAAAAGCATTCAGCACAGGAAAATCATCACTTTGAGTAATTCCAGTTACGTAAATATTTCCATCTGCTCCCACAGCTAATTTCCCGTAATCGAAATTATCATCCGAATTAAAGTTATCCGCATCGGCCCCTCCAATTAGACGTTCCCATATAAGTGCACCAGAAACATCAAATTTTACGAGCACTCCGTCAAAACCTTGGCTGATGGTAGAACCAAAAGCATAAATGTTTCCACTGTTATCAATTTTCACATCGTTGAAAACACTGTTTATTGATTGTCCATAGTAGGTACCCCAAGTAAAACTTACCGGACCCAATGTTGCCGTTGCTGATTCATCAATACAGGGATCGAGATTCTCTGCAAAAATCATATCAGCAAAAAGACAATTTAGGAGGAATACAAAGCATATATTTCTAAAAAAAACTGACTTATAATTACTCAAGAGTTTTTTAGAGTCAAATAATGAATGCGCAAAGAGTAGGATTGATGGCACGCCAATATGTTTAGTTTTAAAGGATAAAACTAAAAGAGGCAAGTACTAGGCCAAGGTATTCCTTGTATGTCAAGCAATCAAGAAAAAAATTACTGAAATTAAACTAGGAATTAGATGGTACTTTTTGATAAGTTTAAGACAGTAAAGAACAACGAATTACACTTGAGACATTAACTCAATATAAGCTTGTTTTGATTGGACATATTCTAAGAGAAAGTCAGAAATCAGGTATTAATCAACTCTAGAAAGCAGCCAATCCTTCTCTGTTAAAATTTCTGCCTTTCTGACATCAGTTCTAAATTTTAAAAGTTGGGGGCGATCTAGGGCATTTAGACTTAAGAGACGATTGGTAAATCGGATGAGATTTCGATAATTTTTTCTGTGATAGCCAAGTCCTTTTTTTCTTCTTAAATAAGAACTGAAGGCATCAAGGTGAGATTGCAATAAATCATATTCTTCAAGCTCGTGGTAAATTTTCAAGAGTAAAGTTCTGGCACCTAAATTCATTAATAAATCGTGGTAATTGGAGCGCTGCAGTAAAGGAATGGCAGCATCATAATCTTTTTTATGATATGCGATTTTAGCGCGATTGTAATTATACATCCTCTCTTGAAATCGCTTTTCTAATTTTGGCGTCCATTCTTCAATAAAAGTTTCAGCCCAGTCTGTCATATCAATTTGTAGCGCTGTAGTTACAATATTGAAGTAAGTGAAACGTCTCAGTTTTCCGTCTTGCAACAAATACTCTTTTTCCAATCCAAGTTTGTAAAAATCTATGATGTCATGGAAATAATTTTTCTGACCAATATTTACTTTACGAATTCCATAGTTGATGGCCAACAAAAACAAATCTTGAATTTCTTCTTTTTCAAACAAACTGCCTTTTTCAAATAAATCTTGTTTAAAAGCTTTGAACCAGCTTTCCTGCTCTGGCTCTTCCAACATGCGATAACAATGATAGTAAATACTTATAGCCGGAATATTCAGCAATTTTCGTTTCTCCAAATAGCTAAAAATCTGTTCCAAAAATCCAGGATCAAATCCCCATTTGTAAACAGAATCATGCATCATTAGCAAACAAGATTGCCTCAATTTTTTTCCTATAAAAGTGATATCGAAATTATCAATCACTTGCTGAAAATCCATTTTAGCGTCTGGTTTAGACTGGGAAGCGGCTTGATATTTCTCCCATTCCAATTCATATTTAGAAAAATAGTACTCTGCATTTCGCAAAGGCTTTTTCTCCAGCTGTTTTGAAAAATCTTTCAACAAAGCCGTATGCAAATTGGATAAACCATTTTGTCGTATCCATTCTGCTGTTTTTAATTTGATTTCAATATTATCTTCTAAGAGCTCTTCCACGGCGATAAATTTTTCAAATAGCCGCTGTAAATAAGTCATCAATAACCTAAGTTCTGACTCCACATATGCTCGACCGCTGAAAGATCTTTCCCAAAATTTTTCTTTGGAAATAGCTGTATCTTCCTTCAGGGATAAGCAGATACCAGTATATAATATACTCAAATCGTTCCGCTGATTAAAGTATGGGGAAGCCAAAAACCGACCAAAAGCTGTTCTTTTTTGAGAAGAAAGGGTTTGAATACAGGCAAAAATTCTAGTATCTAACATTTTTATATCGAATTTTACTCAATATGGACAGCTTAAAAATATTTAATTTAAAGGAAATCGACATGAAATACATCATTTATAGCTCAATTTATTAGATAATTTGTTTTTGGGATAAGGTTCAAAGGTTTGCATTTTTGACATAGGTACTTAGCTCGAATCGCGATTTACAGTCAAACAAACCGTAAAACATTAAAACATTAAAACAATCAATTCCTTGAACTGCTGATCTTTAAAAATGAATGGCTAAAAATGATAAACGATGAAAATTAAATCCACCTTTTTATACCCCGCGTTATTGTTCTTTGGACTTTGCCTATCGGTAAAGACGAGTGCACAATGCACGAATGACACTATTGCGCCTATTGCGGTATGTGATCAAGTAATAAATATCAACAATGATCTCGATTTTACCTTGCAAGCAATTGGGCTAGATGATGGTTCTTGGGACAATTGTACCGACAGTGTTTCATTGCAGTATTTTGTAACCACGGATTATTTGCAAACCGCATTACCTACAACTACTTCAATTTTTTATCCTGCCATAGATACTTTTTACACAGACACAGTTGCTTTATGGGTAGTGGATGAAGCCGGAAATGCGAACTCCTGTATATCTGTCCTAATTTTTACCGGAGGGACTTCAAATTGTACGAACGATGTTGAAGCGCCAACTGTGGTTTGTGATCAAGTTGTAAATATTAACCCTGATTTCGATTTTACCTTGCAAGCAATTGGGCTAGATGATGGTTCCTTGGACAATTGCACCGATAGTGTTTCATTGCAGTATTTTGTAACCGCAGACTATTTACAAACAACAGTCCCTACAACTACTTCAATTTTCTATCCTGCAATAGATACTTTTTATACAGACACAGTTGCCTTATGGGTAGTGGATGAAGCTGGAAATGCCAATTCCTGTATATCTGTCCTAATTTTTACTGGAGGGACTTCAAATTGTACGAATGATGTAGAAGCGCCAACAATGAGCTGCTATAATCCATGGTTTATAACTTTGGGTCCAACTGATGAATTAGTCATAACTCCCAGCGAACTTGATCTTAATTCAACTGACAATTGTACACTTCAAAACGACTTACTTCGTTTTGTAAGTTCCGGGATTAATGATCCGAACCAATACCAATCAAGCATCACCTATCCTGCAGGAATCTCTGGAACTGTTTATCCAATTTTGACGATCCGAGATGAAGCTGGAAATGAATCTACCTGCGAAGTTCCAATAACAATTTCTCAGCTAGACTCACTTTGCAACAATGACGTACTCAGCCCAAGCATTATTTGTTCACCGGATATTACACTTCCATATAGTGGTCTTGATTACGTAGTCGTTCCGCAAGCAGTATACAGTAATGCTTGGGACAATTGCACACCTGATAGTTTACTCAACTTTTTCATTTCAGATCAAAACTTAAGCGCCCCACCACCACCAACGGTTGAAGTTATCATTCCGGAAGGAACAATTGGATGGACCGATATTGGAGTATGGGTAGTCGACCAAGCGGGCAACTGGGCCCAATGCACAAGGAGCATTAGAGTTGAACCAAATCCTGGAACATGCGATTCTGATACTATTGCTCCAATAGCGATATGTGAATCATTCTTAAACATTTCAACAATAATTGGAGATGAATTTGTTCTTGAAGCAGAACTGATAAATGACGGATCTTGGGACAACTGTTCTTCGTTTTTTGAACTTGAATATTTCATAACTCAAGATAGTAGTCTAACCACAGCTCCGAATACTAGTGTGATCGTATACCCCAGTGGTTCAAATTTCATCGACACAGTGTACTTATGGGTGGTCGATGAAGCAGGAAATGAAAGCTCTTGCGCGACTATAGTACAAATCACTCCAGAATATTATTTCTTCGGAAATGTATTTAATGACGAAAATTCGGATTGCATAAAGGACTCTCTCGAAATGACTATTGGAAATATCCCAATGAGATATACTATTGATGACGGACAAACTTACAATTCAATAAATACAACAGCACAAGGGTATTATTATTTTGGTGTATCAGGCAATTCAGGAATAACTGAAGTAACTATTGAACTGCTATTACCAAATGGCCAGAGTTCAAGTTGCCCAACGACTTTCACAACAAACCTTACAAATACGACCAATGCCGTATCACATGATTTTGCCGCTAAATTGGCAAGCGATTGTAATAACATGACTGTAGATATTAGCACGTTCGGTTTACGAAGATGCTTCCCGTCAACGTACTTCGTAAGTTATTGCAACAATTCTACTTTTGATATAGATTCAGTTGAACTGATAGTAACACTTCCGCCATCTCAAGTAATTAGCTCCGTTGGCCTCCCATATACTGACATTGGAAACAACCAATTGTTATTCGATCTCGGAACAGTACCTTCTGGCTATTGCGACCAATTTCCAATCATTGTTATTCAAGATTGCACAACGCCCTTAGGCGCGACCAAATGTGTTCAGGCAGAAATCAGCCCTTATAATTGTGACGACCCAATGCAAAGTTATCAAGGAGCTGACCTAAGAGTATCGGCTGAATGCGACACCAATGAAGAGGAAGTAATATTTACTATTACCAACGTTGGTGAATCCGCAATGTCCCAATCGAAAGAGTACATCGTAATTGAAGATGTAATCATGTACATGCAGGAGCCCATTCAGTTGGGACTAAATGAAACTCATGAGATTACCTTGCCGGCCAATGGTTCCACTTGGAGATTAGAAATTGATCAAGAGACTGATCACCCAAGTTTGAGCACCCCTTCGGTTGCAATTGAAGGATGTATCGAATACGGGAGCATGGGCTATATTAATCAATTTAGTCAGCCAGACGCCGATCCATTTATTGCAATTGATTGTCAAGAAGTCATAGGTTCTTTTGATCCGAACGATAAGCGGGCTTTCCCAAAAGGTTATTCTGAAGAACATTTTATTGAAAAAAATACTTCTATTGAATACAACATACGATTCCAAAACACAGGTACAGATACTGCCTTTACAGTTCGTCTAGAAGATCAATTGGATGAAAATTTAGATTGGACTTCAATTGCTACTGGCGCTTCCAGTCATGCATACCGAATGGAATTACAGCAAGGCGGTAAATTGATTTTCCACTTTGAAAACATCAACTTACCTGATAGTACGGCGAACGAATTGGAATCACATGGATTTGTTCAATTTAGAATTAATCAATTGCCAGACAATCCATTGGGAACAATCATTGAAAACAACGCTGACATCTTTTTTGACTTTAATGACCCTATCTTAACCAACACAGTATTTCATACCATCGGAGAGAATTTTATTTTGAGTTCAACAATCGAAACTATAACGCCAGATATAAAAGTACTGGTCGCTCCGAATCCATTTAATCAATATGCGATGATTAGCTTGGATGCGAAGATCTTGACTGATGTCAATTTCGAATTGTACAACCTATATGGACAATTGATTTTAAGGGAAAAAATGGATGGTAACCAGTACCGGTTGTTGCGATCCGATTTATCAGCAGGAACATTCATTTTCAGAATTACCAACGATAACAAAATGCTGGCCAGTGGAAAACTAATTATTCAATAAGTACTTCATACAATCTATGCAAGGAAGGCTGTTCGTTTTGAGCAGCCTTTTTTTATTCTTGAATAAAAAAATACTATTACAATCAAACCAAAATTTGTTTTAGTGGACTTAGTCTAAAATAGTATCTTTACAAAAAATAACACAACATGCAAATCAACCTTCTTTCTTGTGATGCACCTCGACCGGATCGTCGAGCGATTTCTAAAACCCTTTTGGAAATAGCTGACGGAATGGACCCATCTTTGTCTTCTGAGCTTGCAGATATATTAGTAGAAGGATCTCCGATTGAGATTGAAGTATCCGGAAAGACCATTCAATCGGCCTATCGAGCCTTAAGAAAATTGCAGATTGATTACGAAATAATGGACTAAATAAATCCTAAGGCATTTTAATATCTTCGAACTTCACCATATCCATCCAAGTTTTTGTTTTCTTAAGAATCATTTTGAAATGCGCCATATGTTCTTGTGCCACAAAAGAGATGGCCTCTCCAGCGGCTTCCGCCCTACCCGTTCTTCCTATTCGATGAATATAATCTTTAGGTGATCTTGGCAACTCATAATTGATAACAAAGGGTAAAAATTCAATATCTACTCCACGTGCTAAAAGATCAGTTGCAACAAGAATTCTAAGCTTGCCTGATTTGAAATCTTTCAATGCGACCGTTCTAGCATGTTGACTTTTCTTTCCATGAATCGCCCGAGCATTCAATCCATTTTTCAGCAATTTACTAGTGACATGATCTGCTTGATAAGTAGAAGCGGTGAATACTAAAACCTGTTGCATCTCTTTGCTCTTAATCAAATGTCTCAAAAGTTGTCCTTTCTTATCAGCTTCTACAAAGAAGCCATGTTGATGAATTTTATCAATATGGTCTTCCTTAGGCTCAATATTAATAACCAAAGGCTTTTTGAGAATAATCTCTCTGATATTTTCAACTTGAGGAGACAAGGTGGCCGAAAACAAAAGGTTTTGGCGGCGCGCGGGAAGCAACGAAATAATTTTTTCCATTTCCTGTTTGAATCCCAAGTTTAACATCTTATCCGCTTCGTCTAAGACCAAGGTTTCTAATTCCGAGAAATGCAAAGCTTTTGAATTTACCAAATCTAAAAGTCTTCCTGGAGTTGCCACCAACACTTTTACTCCTTGCATTCCGATCATCTGTGGATTGATAGAGACTCCTCCAAATACAGCCATAGATTTGGTAGACTTGGGTAAGGCAAAACTAAACAAGTGAAACACTTCCCTAACCTGTTGGGCGAGCTCTCTTGTTGGCACCAAAACCAATGTTTTTATATGCCTGTTTTCTCGAATATCTGAACGCTGTAAATTCATCAAAATTGGAATAACATAGCTGGCTGTTTTCCCTGAACCAGTAGGCGCAATGCCTAACAAATCCTTTTTTGCCAAGATAGCAGGAATAGCCTGCTCTTGAATTGGAAATGGCTTTTTATAATTTTCATTTTCTAAGGTCCGGATGAGATCAACGGGAATTCCAAGTGCTTCAAATGACATATATACTAATTGCTACCACGTTGGTAAGCAACAAAGATATTTAATTCTTCTTGGATAGATCACCATCAATGTTTTCCCCTTCCCAACAAAAGATAAAATGTACCTTTGCACAAAATTTAGAAACGTGGGAAATTTTAAAGCGCTCGGCATCAAAGACAATTTTATCAAAGGCCTTAATGAGCTGAACATTCTAGAACCAACGAAGATTCAATCGGAAACTATTCCTTTTTTGCTCTCAGGTGATCATGACTTGGTGGGACAGGCTCAAACTGGTACTGGAAAAACTGCCGCGTATGGATTACCCTTATTGCATAAAATTGACGCTTCTATTCCGGCAGTACAAGCCTTAATTCTGGTGCCCACTAGAGAATTAGCTCAACAGGTTCAAAAACAGCTTTTCAGATTTACAAAATACACTGAAAAAATATTTGGAGAGGCCGTATATGGAGGCAGTTTCATTGACAAACAAATTGCTGCTTTGCGTAGACCTACGCACGTAGTAGTTGCAACACCTGGCAGGTTGATTGACTTGGTGAATCGATCAGCAGTTGACTTGAGTGCTGTTCAAACCATAGTTCTCGACGAAGCGGATGAAATGTTGAGTCGCGGATTTAAAGATGAGCTGGATGAAATTTTACATAAATTAACCAAGGCTAAGTGTACTTGGCTTTTTTCAGCAACTATGCCTCATGGCATCAAGCAAATTGTAAATGAGCACCTAGCAAAAGACGCCAAGCGCATAACCATAAGTGGAGGTGGATTGGTGAATAAAAATATCAGCCATAGATTTATTGTAAGCGAAGATCGAGATAAATTATATCGTTTGGTTCAACTACTGAAAACAGAATATGGAGAAGAACGTGGCATAATATTCTGTAATACTAAAAAAAATACGCAACTTTTAGCAAAACAGTTACTTGCACAGAATTTCACAGTAGATGCGATCCATGGAGATTTATTGCAAAAAGAAAGAGATAAGGTAATGCGCGCCTTTAAGAAGGAACGCGTTAGATTATTAGTAGCCACTGATATTGCGGCAAGAGGCTTAGACATACCTGAATTGGGGTTTGTTGTTCACTTTCAATTGCCAGACAAGGATGAATTTTACACCCACCGATCTGGCAGAACTGCGCGTGCAGGAAGAGAAGGAATATCTTTAAGCTTGGTTAATGGTATGGAATTAAAAAAACTAAAACACCTAGAACGCACACTTGGCTTTCCTTTAAAAGAAGTCGTATAGTTTATTACAAAAAATGACTATGCATTGCCTACACAAAAGTTTTAATTGAGTGTTCAATTAAATAAACTCAGAACGCAATAGTTTTATTTGTTATACATTAACATCTCAATAAATAATACTTACGCATAAGTTTATTTCTCTTTTTAATAATCACCTCTTTTCGGGCATGTTTCCAGGTTCAAAAGCCTATAATTTTGTATTTGTATTCGATGACATCTAGATCATCAGCTCCTCATTTGATTAGACCTACTCACTCACATTCCTTTGTTTTTTTATTGCACACAAGTGCTGACATTAGACTGTCAGTTCGATTATATGTTAACCATCAATTACCTTAATTATGCAAATTCAAAAAACCGTAGGATTAATTTTTCTTCTTGCATTTTCACTTTCAAACTTATATGCGACCACTTACACCTTTAACGGAAGCGGAAGCTATAGTGATGTAAACAACTGGGAGGGAAAAGAATATCCAGGAACTTCAATTTCCGCTGACGATGTCGTAATCATTGACGAACAAGCAGTTTGTATAGTTAATTCAGCGATTACATTGTATGGCGAATTTCACAATCATGGTGAAATCCAATTGAATAAATTCTTTACCAATTTAGGAGAATTTATAAACGAAAGCACTGGATATTTTTCCATGTCTTCATCTTCAAGTTTCAGGAATCATTTCTTCTTCTACAATAGAGCAGGTGCTAAATTTTCTGCAGCAAATACTTTTTACAATTATTATAAATTTTATAATAACGCAGCTGCTTCTTTTGTTAACCAAGATTATTTCTTTAGCTTTTTTCAGATAAACAACAATGGATATTTTGAGAACCTAGGAGTCGTGAATAACTTTGATGTTTTCTCTAATTATGGCACTGGATCTATATTAAATCTAGGCGACTTTAACAATGATGATACTTTTCAAAATTTCGGTATCGTCAACAACAGAAAAAATTTCGCAAATAGAATCGGAGGAGAAGTAATTAATGGTGGAAAATTCATGAATCGAATTGGCGCAACGTTTGACATCCAGCAAAGCAGCAAATTTAGCAACAACGCAGATGTACTAAATGAAATTGGTGCCAAAATTATCCGAGCTGACCAAACAATATTCACGAATAATGGGATGTTTAACGGAACAGGATTATTTGTAGGTAATTTAATAGCTGACAATAACTCAACGCTTCAACCAAACACTGAAACTACAGTTGGAAGCTACCATGTAGACGGAAATTATTCACAAAGCAGTACAGCCACTTACCAAGTGGAAATTCAGACTGGCACACAGTACGATATTTTAAACATTTCTGAAACAGCAACTTTAGATGGAACTTTAGACATCAAACTATTGGGCGGATTTCTACCAATCTATGATGGCCAAGAATTTGTTCTTATTAACTACGGCAACTCTGTAGGTAACTTCAGCACGGTAAATTTTCCGGACATTTCAGGAACTGGCCTTGCTTGGAACTTGGTTTATGAGGCTACGGAATTAATCCTTGTGGCTAGCGCAGCTCTACCTGTTGAATTGATTTCATTTAAGGCTGAATTGGTAAGAAATGATGTTCAATTGGATTGGACTACGGCAACGGAAATCAACAATGACTTCTTCGCTGTCGAATACAGTTCAAATGGAAGAGATTTTGAAGAAATTGGAACCGTTCAAGGAAATGGCAATAGTTATGACTTAAATGACTACAGCTTCATTCATAGAAATGCAACAAGTGGAAAGAATTACTACAGACTTCGTCAGGTAGATATTGGAGGAATCTTTGAAATTAGTAAAACGGCAGTAGTAACAATTTCAGACAATTCTGAATTACCTATCGCTTATCCAAATCCTGTTACGGCAGGAAGTAACTCAGTAACTTTGCCTGGGCTTACGAAAGGAATTGCAACAGTGCGTGTGTTCGATAATCTTGGACAATTAATCAATCAATTCGAACTAGGAACTCAAGCAATTGAAATTCCAACACAAGGATTAAATTCCGGTGCCTATCAAATAGAAATAAACAGAGGAGGGAATATCTCCACACAAAGAATAATTGTATTGTAAAATACAACACTTATGGTGAGATCTACTTTGGTCAGTAGGTCAAACAAAAACTAGATGAAAATTTAGACATCCTGCAAGGTAACTTGCGGGATGTTCTTTTATAAGCTATCTGGCAATTTCACGATATTGAAAACGCTCTATGCTTAGGTCGACTGAGTTAGTAACTAAAAGCGCAATTTCTCTATGGTTATCCAGCACTGCTCGGTCCACTTTTCCAACGTATATTTCGTTTATAAAAAAGAAAGTTTCTGGAAGCACATTTCTGATGGTTAATTTGTTAGAACCTGGCCACGCAATAAAACTCCCGCTATTGGTATCTGTTGTTCCATTGCCAAACAACCAGCGTCCGACATTTTCAAACCTTAAATATCTTGGAAAAGCATTCATTCCAATCCGATAAGACTTATCAATTACAAGACCGGGTTCACCGCCCCAAGCAATTTTCATGCTGCTGTTTTCAGAATCAAAATTGTCAAAAGTAAATTGAACATCAATTTGAAAATTATCGACATTGGAAAATCCGCATTCAATACACCTGATAACACTTTGATCCGTTTCATTCTCAATTTTTAAGCTTCCGCTTTCTACAAAAACATCAGCGTTACCTATTAATCCAGTATCGAAATAACCTGTCTCATTATTAAAATCATCATCTACAACTGTAGTAAAACAATCATTTCTTATAATGTTGTATTGATTATAATCATTGAAGTCAGATGGACTACAATCAGTGGGTTTATTGATTTGAGTTTCATCTTGATTACAGGAGAAGAGAAGAAATCCCAAAATTAAAAATAGTGAGAATCGCATATCAATTTTCAATTTATTAGCAAAAAAGATCAATGATGTAGCACAATATACAAAGTTTAATAGTTAACTTATTCTTCCTATCAACCAATCTTTTTCTGCAACCATTTTAGTTTCAGTAACTTCATTTAGTAACAATTTTCTTTCTTTTTTGTCGTAAAAATTATAGGAAATTAACTTCTGCGTAAACCGGATTAGATTAACATAATTTTCTCGATGATAAGCAATCATTTTTTTCCGTCGAATAAAAATTTTCATTGCACTGAGATGTGCAGATAGAATATCAAACTCTTCTAGCTCATAAAATATTTTTAGCATGACGGTCTTAGCAGCAAGATTCAACAACACTTCCTTATAATTCGATTTTTGCAAAAGCTGAAGTGCGTGGTCATAATTCTTTCGACTGTACTCTAATTGTGCCAAACTCAAACTGAAGGCACCTTCTCTAGATTTCTGATCCAACAAATCTTGATAAGTATGAATAAAATTTTCCACCCATTCATACTCTTTGAGTACTAAGCCTAGGGTTACGACATTTCGATAGGTATATCTAGAGATTACATTATTCTTGATCAAAACTCCGAAATTCAGCCCATCCTTATAAAGATCAAATTCCTCCGAGAGATATGCTCTTTCGCCGGCATTGTATTTCTTAATACAATAATTGATTCCAAGAATGTAAAGATCGCCAAGTTCATCTTGCTCGAATTGATTTTTACATTCAGTCAAAATTTTCTTGTAGGCCTGAAAATATTCAGGGTCATCTCCCTTTGAGAGCAACTGATATCCATAGTAGTAAATGGATACCGCAGGAATACGAAGCAAATCATTTTGTTCAACATAGGTCAGTATCTCATTTAGCATTCCAAATTGATACTCTGTATTGTAGACGGATTGGTGCGAAAGCGCAAGACAACTCTGTCTTAATTTTTTTGAAAAGTAAGCATAGTCCAAATGGTTGGACATTTGCTGAAGATTCAAAGCGGTCATTCTTGCATCTGCTGAGGCTGTTCGATTTTGTTCCAATTGGATTTGAAATTCATCTTGGTAATATTCAGCATTTCGAAGCTGCTTTTTCTCTTGCATCTGCTCCAACAACCTAAAGTGTCGAGCCATAGGCTTTGGAAGGTTTCGCAATCGATAAATCTCTGCTAACTTGATATTGCTTTTGACGGGATCTCCAAAGAAGCTGGAATGCACCAAATACTTTTCTATCTGCTTCAACAATAAGCTCATCCAAATTCTCATCTCTTGATCGTGGTAGGTGTCGCTATCGCTATTCAGCTTTGCATAGACCACTTCCTTTGTCAGATTGACTTCTGATTTTCCCAATCTCGCTATGATTTCCTCGAACAAACGAGTGATTTCAAGCTTTTTATTGAAAAAAGGGGAGTTCAAAAACCTTCGGATTTCCCTAATTTCCTTAGAATTTAAGGTCTCAATTAGCAAAATAAGGCGAGAATTCTTCATTTATAAAGGAAAATTCAGAATAAAAATATTACAAATATTCACGAAATACCTAGCAAACACAAGTATTTGGCGCAAACAATTCAAATGATTTTTCTTACAAATTAGAAATATTGTCTTTGTTTCAAGCTTAAAATGTGCTGACCTTTGAAGTATAATGTCTTATTGGCCAAGGGCAGCTTTCATTTTCCCTAAAAATGCTAACTTTAAAATCATTACCCGTGAATAAAATATCTGTAAATATCTCCCGAGAATTCGCCATGTTGGTCTTAGTGATCCTATGCTCGCTAGCGTTGCCAAATCAAACTTTTGCTCAAAGCGTTTTAAGTGGGCGAATCACTAATCCTACAGGAAGTCCGCTTGAAAACGTCAGTGTAATTTTGTCCGGAGATGCTAATGACGTGACGCTAACAGATGCTAATGGGGACTACCAATTCCAAGTTGACAATGGTGGCACCTATTTCATAACTCCAAAAAACAATAACAATCCTCTTAACGGAGTCACTTCTCTTGATCAAATTCTTCTCGACAGACACCTCCAAGGAATTGACACATTAGACAGTCCTTACAAGCTCTTGGCTGCAGATGTCAATAATGATTTGGTACTCGACGCTTTTGATGTTGTGGTGTTCACTGAAATGATTTTCCAAATCATTCCTAACTTCCCAAACAATACTTCTTGGAGATACATAGATGCCAACCAATTTTTTATCGACCCTACTGACCCATTAAGTAATACCATTCTTGACAATATTGGCCTATCGAGCGTCTCTACTGATTCCAGTGGTTTAGACTTTATTGGAATCAAAGTTGGCGACCTCAACTTTACGGCAGATAGCATTCTCAATCCAGATCCTTGCAACATTGGATGCGCTATACTTTCTGGAAAAATCGAAGTAGATCAAAATTTGGACTGTTTATCCAACGACAACAAAGCCGCAAATAGCGGATGGATTATAGAAGCCAAATCTATAAACGACACTTTTTATATGGCCACAAATGCTAACGGCCAGTACTTTATTGAATTGACTCAAGGCGCATACGAATTGACCGCCTTTCCGAAAAACAATCTTTGGACATTTTGCGACAACAATTTTATGTTGACAATTGATGCTGGACAAGAAATAACACAAGATTTCCTAACGCAAGCCGTTGACGATTGTCATTTATTATCAGTTGATTTTGGATATAGCTTTTTAAGAAGATGTTTTTCTACGGCTGGTGCCATTAATTATTGCAACGATGGAACAACCACTACCAGCGATATTGAGATCACAGTGACTTTAGATTCCCTCCAGTCTTTTGATTCGAGCTCAATTCCTTGGTCGACTCAAAACGGAAGCACTTACACTTTTGAAATTGACAGCCTTGAAGCAAATACTTGCGGAACTATTTTCGTCTCAATTGCTGTAAGTTGTGATGCAGAACTTAATCAGACCTTGTGTGCTTTAACTCAGATCACGCCATTCTCTGATTGCTTTGCACCTGCAAATTGGGACGGATCAGACTTAACAGTTGATGCAAACTGCGTAGACGATAAAGTTGAATTTACAATTCTCAACACAGGTGCACCGATGACCAAATCGCTGGAGTACATCATCATTGAAGATGATATGATCATGATGATTGATAACAACGGAGGAATTTTGCAAACCCAAGAGACGATGGAAGTTCCTGTTTCTGCCAATGGATCTACTTGGAGAATTGAGGTAAACCAAGCGGACAATCATCCATTTATGGAGAAAGTAGCGGTGGCCATTGAAGGCTGCGGAACTGATGACAATGGAGAAGTCAGTCGAGGTTTTATTAATCAATTTCCATTGATCACAAATAGTAAATCCAGTTCAATAAATTGCTCAACAGTAGTCGGATCATTTGACCCTAATGACAAAACTGGTTTCCCAAGAGGAGCACATGATGAGCATTATATTGAAAAGAATACGGACATTGAATACCTCATTAGATTTCAAAATACTGGTACTGACACCGCATTCACTGTAGTTCTCCGAGATACTTTATCTGAATATTTGGACATCACTTCAATTGTCCCTGGAACTGGAAGCCATGACTATAGATTTGAGTTGAAAGAAAGTAATATTATTGAATTTACTTTCCCAGAAATCATGTTACCAGACAGCTTTGTAAACGAAGCCGCCTCCCATGGTTTTGTTAAGTTTCAAATTGCTCAAGCAGTAGACAATCCTATTGGTACGCGAATTGAAAATAGCGCAGGAATTTACTTTGATTTCAATGAGCCGGTGATCACCAACACTACATTCCATACGATTGGTGAAAACTTCTTGGACATAGTCAATCACACGATTTCGGCCGGTTACAAATTTTTCGAATTATCCGTAGCTCCGAATCCGACGAACAATGTAGCTATTGTTAAAGTGTTGGGAAAAACGCTTGTCACTAGTAGCTTAGAAATGTTTGACCTAAATGGAAGATTGGTTGCTACAGTTAACAACCAAGAGCAGCAATTTATTATCCATAGAAATGATTTACCTGCTGGAATGTTTTTCTTTAAGATTATTGAAAATGGACAAACCATCAGCTCGGGAAAATTATTGGTAACAGACTAGCAACACTATTAAAAAGTAAAAAGGGTTTTAAGATTCGAAGATCTTAAAACCCTTTTTTATTTGAGCAGCAATTGCCAATACCCAACATCGATCCAACGTCCAAATTTTTTCCCAATTTCCTTGTAAAGCGCAGCTTGTCTGAATCCAAATTTTTCATGCAAGGCAACACTTGCTTCATTTGGCTGTCCTATTCCCGCCATGATACAATGAATGTCCATTTTTTCCAATCTACTAAATAGATCTTTGTACAAAGCCGTCCCAATACCTTTTCCGCCAAAATCTTTATGTAAATATACGCTAGACTCTACTGTGTGTTTGTACCCTATCCTACTTTTCCATTGGCTCGCGTAGGCATATCCCACAACATGTCCATTTTCTTCAAACACTGTCCACGGAAATCTCGACAAGTAATCCATCATTCGTTTCCCCATCTCTTCAGGACTTAAAACCACTTCCTCTAAAGTTGCTATTTCGTGCAAAATGTAATGATTGTAAATTTCACTAACTTGCTGAGCATCATTTATGGTTGCTAGTCTGATCATTATTCAATTAGCATTTTAAATTTTACACAAAATCCTCATCGTCCAATTCATTGGATCTGTAATCTATTTCTCTTTCAGGGAATTCATCTAAATTCAAATTGGATTCAACATCACTCTCGGCTAGCATAGTGAGTAGTGAATATTGAATGGTTTTCTCACTTGCGACTACTTGAATAGATGAGGACTCATCTTTGGACTTATACACCCACTTTTTAGTATTGAAATTTCTTTGGCTTGTAGATACAAATTTTTTACCCTGCTTTGCCGTTACTAACAAATATTCATTTCCTAAATACTCAATAGAATCCTCAGGAACTTTTTGATTAAATACAAAATTGCCAACATCTAACAGTGAAAGTTTTTTGACACTAAAAGCATTTAACAAAGAAAGATTTTGTTCAACATAAATTAATTGTTCTTGCTTCTGGTAATTTACAAATTGAAAATATTTGTCAGTATTACCATCAGACCAATCATATTGCGTGACATTAATTAAATCCAAGTCTTCGCCTTTAATGGTGAATGCATCTCCATTTTTAAGAAAATATAAGGGAGCAAAATTTGAATCAGAAAATGCTCGTCTCTGTTTTCGGGCTGATTCACTTTTAGGAACAGGCTGAGCAGATTGATATTCGCCTTTTACCGGTTCGTCCTCGATACCGATATGATTCTCAATATATTCTTCGATCTGTTTTAGTTGTAAGCTAGTTAGCTCCGGAATGGCCAAAACTTCGATGTCTGTTCCATTGTAACGTTTCGCGTTTAGGATATAACTATAACTGACGCCATTTTTTCCGCGGTGAGTTTTTTGACTAACATACAGCTGTTTCAATTCATCAGCTGGAACATCTAAACTTCCTTTGTACCATGGAATAGGCTTGTGCGTCACAGTCAAATAATTGTCGCGAACATCTACATAAGTTTTGTTTAGAAACATACAAAGGGTAGAATACAATACAGCTAATCCAGCCAAAACATGAAGAATTGGAAATAACTTCATGATCAGTGGTCCACCAGTTGAAAAAGCAATAAAATACCAGAAGGCTAAAAAGCCAAACCAAAAAGTACAGAAAACGGCCATGAAAATTGCTTTCGGACTAAACCACTTGAAAGTAATTTCAAGAGCTTCAGGACTTGAATAGACATCAATCTTGTTACTATTGGACATATATAAGCAATTAGCTGAGGCAGCTAAGTTATGCTTTTAAACAAAAAAATACTGGATTGGCTCCGAAGAACCAAATCCAGCAATCTTCCAGGGTTTATATTTTTGTCATTGCATTCAAGCTAAAGAACCTGTCAGTAATATTCTTCTGCTATCGTTCGAAAGCAAATTTCTATAGATTATTCCCCTTTTTTGTCTCATAAATTGAGAAATTCAAAGAAATTTTCTCATATTTCGAGACTGGAGTTATAAAATCGAAAACAATGGCTGATCAACCTTCTTTACAAACCAGGCTATTTGAACTACTCAAAAAGCAAAGTCCATCTGGTAAGCTCATTTCTGAGCTCATTACATTATTGGGAGTAAGTCGAGCTTCGGTTTACAAACGAATTAAAGGAGAGATTCAATTGAACACTTCCGAGCTGGAATTGATGATTGAACACTTCGATATCAATCCTTCTTTGTTGTTTTCTTCAAAGAAGAATCAGGTGACCATGATAATTCCGGAGAAAGCAAAGGAAGGAGATCCAATCGTACATTTTCTATCTCCAATTAGAGATCAAATCAAATTATTGGCCAGTCAGCCAAATCCTCAAATAACTTTTTTAGCGGTAAGTTTTCCTGTTTTTTATTCCTTTTTATACCCAGAACTGGCCTTGTTCAAATTTTATGTATATCGCAATTCTGTTTGGAGAACAGAAGATGCCAAAATTCCGCCTTTGGCCATTGCATCATTAGCTCGCAACCAGGAATATCTCAATCTCTTTGCTGAAATAAGAAATATTTATGGCCACATTAATTCTACAGAAGTATGGACGGGAAATTTTTTCCAATCGACAATTGATGAATTAAAATTCTATTTGGAATGTGAATTGTTTATTGATCCCAAAGAAGCATTGGTTGTGATGTCCCAGTTGGAGAAAACGATTGAGAATATTTCTACTATGGTGAAAGCTGGCAACAAGTCAAACATGTGCCGGAATCCTGAATTGAACGAAGGAGGAAAATTGGATTTATATTATAATGACAGTGGACACTTTGGTTCAACAACCATAACAGAGTCAGATATTTCTCAATTGGTATACCTGACCTACGACCAACCAAATTATCTGATATCCAACGATCCAATTTTGATCGAAGACACAAAATCTTGGACCAATAAAGTCGTCAAGAAATCTAGTCCGATATCAAAACTATCCATGTTAGAACAAGTCAAGTATTTCAATAGTATTCGCGAGAAGTTAAGTTGGGGACGAGAAACATTAGAAAGATTAGTCCAGTAACTTTATCCCAAGTTTTATATTAATTTAATGATTCGTCTTCAAAAGTTCAGGATACTTTTTCTGAAACGCTTTTAATCTTGGGACAGATACTGCGCGCACATAAGGCTGGTTCGGATTATTTTTCTCGTAATCTTGATGATAAGCTTCAGCATCGTAAAATTTTTCCAACTTTGTCACTTCTGTTACAATCGGATTTTTAAACACTCCATCTGATGTCAGTTTGGCGATATACGCTTCCGCCGATTCTTTTTCTTCACTATCATTATAATAGATTGCAGAACGATACTGTGGTCCGGCATCTGGCCCTTGTCTATTTAAGGTGGTAGGATCGTGCGAACCAAAGAATACTACGAGCAAAGTTTCATAAGAAATGACTGCTGGATCATAAAATACCTCTACAGCTTCAGCATGTCTGGAGAGACCAGAACTAACAATTTTATAATTTGCATTTTCTGCCTTTCCGCCTGCATATCCTGACACTGCCTCATTTACACCTTTTACGGACTCAAAAACAGCTTCGACACACCAAAAACAACCTGAAGCAAATACCGCAGATTTTTCCCCATCCTTGACTCCTCTATTCATTGTATTTTCGGCCTTAGGTTCCTTCGGAATAGACTTTTCAGAACAGTTTGAGGCCATTAAAACAATGGATAACATTAATAGAGGAATAAAAGCTAATTGTCTCATGTGGTATAGATTAAAAAATAATAACAACCAATTGCTTTGGATGTTTTCATAATGCGGCAAAAATAAACTTATGATTGATCACCTTCTAGTTTTTCCCATACAAATAGCGCTGCCAACCAATATTTAATAAAGGATAAAAATGACGATAAGATTTCCCAACAACAGGCACTCCAATAGATAGTTCCAATCGATTATTGGAATTTACAATTCTTTGGATTCCAATGTAAACATCTAAATATCGATTGGCCATTTGAGCAGGACTTCGGACTTCCACCGGAATGTCAAACCACATAATTTCGGCATCATCAAAAGCTTTTCCTATAAATTCTAAATATAAATTGTAGTTAGGTTGATGATAAGATTTATAGGTTTTTGGATAAAGTAAATAACCTATGGACAACGAATAATTAAAAGCATTGCTATAGCTAAATTCGTATCTGTTGTTTGACTTTAAATCGGTGAATTTCTGAGGAAGTATATATCCACCCGTGAACGAAAGCGCCAACCGAGATTTAAGATAAGTGATGATGGTTCCTGCTCCAATGCCTCCGGTGTCTCCTTGCAAATGAGGTTCGGCTTCATCATGTGCCTGATTGGAAAAAGGAGCATACTCTCCGTAGAAAGCGATTCTTAAATGCTGATCATCTTGATCAAAATTTAGCAATCGATACTTCGCGTAGAGATGAATTCCTGCAAAAGAATATTTATACTTATTGCCGTATTGTATTGGGCGCGTAAAACTGATTCCACTAGAATGTCCATGATTGAAAAGATCAGCTGGAAATGATTCTCCATGATGATTGGAAAGCATTGGCTGTGCCCATAAGGTTAAATTTTTTGTCAGCCCATACATCAACCTTGCAGAGAATTGATTTCGGACAGCGCCGGATTCATTGTAAGTCTCTGACAACAGTCTAACACCAAAAACTCCCTTTGGTACTGTACTTGCTGGCTCTGTATTCGGAAATAATTCTTGCGCATTCAGCCCAATTCCCCAAGCAAAGCAAATTATGATGATAGGCCATTTTTTCATATCAAAACGACTTTTAATCTTTGCGAAGCATCTGGACAACCCTTGCAATCTTGATTCAATAAAGCTTCAGATTCTTTTACAGCTTTTTTCTCTTGAAAATTTTTTCCCAATAATCTTATGCGATCTCCCGGTCCGACCTCCTTATTCAAAATACAAAAATCTTTTCCAAAACAATGTTCATCGGCAATTAAGGGTGTTCTAAAAACAACATCAAATGATCGCACTGAAAATCCAGCATCAATTACAGCCTTGGATAAAAGTTTGTAGTTAATTGATCCATCTGATTTGAAAAATACCTTGCCGGATCGCTTATTCAAATCCATTTGAATAACGCTTACAAAATCTAATTTCTTTAGCGATCTTTCTACTGAGAAGGTACAAGCAGAACAATGCAATCCATTTATGCCAATTTCTACAAAATGTACTTCTTGAGCTTTGATGTCCGAATTGTACATCAAGAATAAGCAGGATATCAAAATTAATTTCCAGTACATATTATGGTAACGCAAATCGGGAAGACATGTTTTATCAAAAATTCCAATGTTTTGCTTTTGGCAACTCAATTGACATTATGAATAAGAGAAAATGCTATTTGACTTGCCAACATCCCTATTTATTTTTTTCTAATTTAGTTTCATATTCAGCTGTTGCTTTTTCAAAATCTCGAATCGTTCCATTAATACCAAACTTATAAAGAAATCGAAATAGAATACCAGGTCCCTTGCTAGCCCTTTCCTCGAATCTGACACGTGCTCTTGGATGGTCCATGAATCTTGAAATTCCTCTTTTTATAACTTTCTGCTTGGAATAGAATTCCATTCGATTAACATGCTTAATATTTTTATATCCATAATGGTCAGGAGCTACAATTCTAATTGGCGCTCCATGTGCTATGCCAAGAGATTTATTATTGAGTTGGTCTGCAAGTAAAACGTTTGAATTCATTAAATCTGACAAGGGCAAACTTGTCTTATATCCATCCTGAGCTTTTAAAACAACAAAATTTATTTCATTAGATATTTTAGGTAAAATAAGCGTTGTAAAGAAATCTCTAAATAAATATCCACTCCAGTTTAGATCCAATTTACTCCAAGTAGTAACACAATGGAAATCTGAAGTTTGATGGACTCTATTTAGTGAGGTGAGTTCATCAGATAATTCCAACTCTTCCAAATCCCCACCTATTGAGAATTTAATATTTTCGGTTTCCTTGGGAAAACGATTTGCAAATTGTGGCAACCCGAATCTTGGAAATATTTCGAATACTTTTTGACCCGGTGGTAATTTACTATCCACATTCATTTTCTATTTTTTATACTAAAAGTCGATTATTGTGTTTGTTGATTATTCAAATGAAATATCATTTTTCCAATTCAACAGCAATCCAAGTTTCAACAATGCGCTCTAATGTTTTCATCGGAACTGAACCATTCATCAATATAACATCATGAAAGGCTCGAATATCAAACTTCTCGCCCAAATTTTCTTGAGCTTTTTCTCTCAATGATTTGATTTTCAACTCTCCCATTTTATAAGATACCGCTTGACCGGGCCATCCAATATATCTATTGATTTCAGTATTTACCTCGTGAATCGACAATGCAGTATTTTTGGACATAAAGTCAAAAGCTTCTTGTCTGGTCCATCCCATATAATGCATCCCAGGATCTACAACTAAACGACATGCCCGCCACATTTCATACACTAAAGCTCCGAATTTTTCGTAAGGCGTTGTGTACATTCCAGCTTCTTTTCCGAGATACTCCGCATACAAACCCCATCCTTCGCCATAAGCACTTAGGTAAGTTGATTTTCTAAAGTCTGGAACATTTTCAAGCTCTTTGGCGAGCATGATTTGCGTATGATGACCGGGTACTCCTTCGTGTAAAGAAAGGGCAGGTAAAACATACAATGGCCTACTTTCTAACTTGGTAGTGTTTACCCAATATTGTCCAGGTTTTTGATTTTCGTAAGATCCACCGGAGTATCTTCCAGCTGTATAATTTTCAGCAATAGCTGCTGGCACTGGCGTAACAGTAAGTGGCATTCTTGGTAATTTCCCGAAAAACTTAGGCAATTGCCCTTCCATACGCTTAGTAATCCAAGCAGCTTCTTTCAAAAGCGTTTGTCCATCCTTAGCATAAAATTGCGGATCAGTTCTAAGAAAATTCAAGAACTCTGCAAAGTCTCCTTTGAATCCTAACTCAGTAATGATTTCATCCATCTCTTTGCGGATTCGAATCACCTCTTTCTGGCCAATATTGAATACTTCTTCTGGTGTAATCTCCAAGGTAGTGTAATACCTTGTTCTTTGCTCATAGAATCTTTTTCCAGCTTTAATATTTGCCACACCAATAGCCGCCGGCGCTTTAGGTAAATATTGTTTTTGAAGATAGTTTCTAAGGTTTCTGTAAGCCGGAAATATTCTGTCTTCCAAAAGTTCTAACACCACCGCCTCTCTTAAATCGTTTCCTTTAACCGGATTCATGAAAAAGGTTTGCTCCGGCTTAGTATCTAAAAATTCATTTAAAACTTTGATACAATTTTCAACCACTAATTTGGGAGACATTTTATTGTCGGCGGTTCCTTTCATCATCCAAGAAATACGCTTCTTAAAATATCCAGGAAGGTTCATCAACTTCTGAACATATTTATCAAATGATTCTTGATCTTTGAGATACGCACCTTGAATACCATATACAATTCCGGTAATAAATCCACCTTCGGCATTTAACGGAAATAAATAACTTTGAAAATCTAAATTGAATAATTTGTCACTGATTACTAATTCTAATAACTCAGCATTGATCATCTCTTGATCATCAAATTTACTTTGATCTAACCCTTTCAGCTGTTTCAACGTTTTGGATAAAAAAAGTTTCTCTTTCAAAAAAACAGCTTCACTTAGCTCGGGCCATTGTTCTCTTTCATATTTTTCTTTGTAAAAGCCTTCGTACCTCTCGATGATTTTATCAAGACCAATTTCCATTTCTTGCCCGTAAATGAAAGAGGAAAGGAGTAAGGAAAAAACTAGAAGGTAATTTTTCATAAGAATGAATTGTATTGCCAAGGTAAGCAATTAGCACCTAATGTTTATCGAATGATAAAAGAAGATATCCACTTAAAGCTAGAGAGGATTTAGGATAACACAAATCGCTTCAGTTGGTTTTCGGCAAAATCAAAAAGCTTGATAACTAGTGAATAGCCTTATCTTTTCTTACGACTACGACCAGTTCGTCCTCTATGCTTAACATCTAGATTAGCTCGCTTTTTTCTCAAAACTTCACCCTGCTTAGCTGCTCTTTTTTTCTCTCCAATCAACTTTTCGACTAAGTCATCTCGACCCATTTTCATGAGTTCGTGTCTCATCTGTTTGTGATTTTCTCTTTTGTACCAAAAGAAAAAGAAGTGTTGTTTCTTTTTTTCGATTTTGGACTTGGCCGTATAAACTGGACGCAAAGTGTATGGATGTAATCCCGTGTAGTAAATAATTGTCGCAACAGTCATCGGCGTTGGCGTAAAATCTTGTACTTGTTCTAACCTAAATCCAAGGTCCTTAGTCTCCGCTGCTAGATTCGCCATTTCCTCTTCCGTACTCCCAGGATGACTAGAAATAAAATACGGGATCAAAGGTTGATTTAAACCGAATTTTTTATTGATGCGTTCATACCTCTTTTTAAAACTATGAAAATGTTTAAAGCTAGGCTTTCTCATTACTCGCAAGGTCTGCTCCGAAGTATGTTCGGGTGCCACTTTCAATCGACCACAAATATGATTCTCCACCAACTGCTCCATATATTCTTCTGAGCTTCCGTCGGTATTTTTCGTGTAATCATCCACCAATAAATCATATCGAATTCCTGATCCGACATAAGCCTTTTTAACCTTGGGATGCGCATCCACTTTTTTATATATCTCAGTCATCGCCTTATGCGATGTATCTAAATTGCTACAGACAACTGGATGAATACAACTTGGAGCAACACAACGATCACAAATGGATTGTATCTTTCCTTTCATTCGATACATATTAGCAGACGGGCCACCCAAATCAGAAATATTGCCTTTGAAATCTGGCATATTGGTCACCTGTTCCACTTCTTTCATTATAGAAGCTTCTGATCTGGAAGCAATGAATTTTCCTTGGTGCGCAGAGATGGTACAAAAGCTACAACCACCAAAACAACCTCGGTGCATGTTGATCGAAAAACGGATCATTTCATATGCAGGAATTGCTCCTCGCTTATCGTATTTAGGATGCGGTTGTCTTGTATATGGAAGATCAAAAGAAGTGTCAATTTCCTTTTCAGTCATTGGTGGATAAGGGGGATTGATAACCAATATTTCGTCCCCAATTTCTTGGGTCAAACGGAAAGCATTGACCTTATTGGACTCCTGCTCGATGTGTTTGAAATTTGCCGCAAAAGCTTTTTTATCTTTCAAACAAACTTCATGCGAAGACAATGCTTTGTCTTCCCAATTTTTGTTTTTAGGAACACCTACAGCTTTTGATTTTAAAACCGCAGTTTGAGGAATTGTATCAAGTGATTCGAATGGAACCCCTCTTTTCATCAATCTAACAATCTCGCGCAAAGGCATCTCACCCATTCCATACACCAACATATCAGCTCCAGAATCAGTCAAAATATTTGGAAAAAGTTTGTCTTCCCAATAATCGTAATGGGTAACTCTTCTCAATGAAGCTTCAATTCCACCGATCAATACTGGTACATCTGGATAAATATCCTTGAGGATTTTGGTATAAACTCTAGTAGAATAATCTGGACGAAAACCGGACTTACCTCCTGGGGTGTAAGCATCAGT
>CALFWO010000069.1 GCA_937928045.1 uncultured Saprospiraceae bacterium
AATTCTGGCCACCATACGATTGATGCTAATGTAAATTCTCAATTTGATCTTCATTTACGCGGCGTTTTAAATTTACCTTTGGGCAATACCAGCCTAATGCAACCCGGGGTGATGATTAACTTATTGGGGGCCGCTGGATACGCTGGTCCGGTTGTCTATGAAGGAACAGATGCACTAATGAAAGAGCCAGATGTGCATTTACATTTGTATGGAAAAAAAGAAACTAGGCCATTTCGCAAGATGGGACATGCGACTGTAGTCCATCCTAATTTGCAACATGCGAAATCAGTAGCTAAGAATATTAAAAATATATTTAAAATAAAAGCATGAACACCCCACTCGTAAGTATCATAATGGGATCTGATTCCGATTTGCCAGTAATGAAAGCCGCGGCTGAAATATTGGAGCAATTAGGAATTGATTTTGAACTGACTGTGATCTCTGCACATCGAACGCCTCAGCGCATGATGGAATTTGCAAACAACGCGCACAAACGAGGAATCAAGGTGGTAATTGCTGGCGCAGGCGGAGCCGCACATCTTCCTGGAATGGTAGCTTCGATTACTCCCTTACCGGTGATTGGTGTTCCGATCAAATCATCTAATTCAATCGATGGTTGGGATTCTATCTTGTCTATTTTGCAAATGCCAAATGGTGTTCCTGTTGCAACAGTAGCCTTAAATGCCGCTAAAAATGCAGGAATTCTTGCCGCTCAGATTATTGGAACTTCTGATGAAAAAGTGCTTCAAGCAAACATCGACTACAAAGCAGCATTAGCCGATGCTGTAAAAGATAAATACGAGCGACTAGAAAAAATAGGCTGGAAGGATTATCGAAAGTAAGCTTCCAATAAATAAAAAAGCCATTCACTAATAAAAGTGAATGGCTTTTTTAATGCTTAATATTAATTAATTCAATATCAAATCAAACTCTACCCTTCTATTCAATAATCTTCCTTCTAAGGTTTCATTGGTCGCTTTAGGTTGACTAATTCCGTATCCGATTGCAGACATTCTCGATGGATTAATTCCACCTTGATCCCTCAAGTAATTGCGACAAGCTTCTGCCCGAGCTTGAGATAAGATTTGATTTTTTTCTGCTTCTCCAGTACTATCTGTGTGACCAGAAATCACCAAGTTGTATGATGGATACCTTCTAAGGATATCCGTAATCTTGGATAACACTGGAAAACTTTCAGTCCTTAACTCAGCTGATCCAGTCTGAAAATTAACTGCTTGAACCGCAAATTCCAAAGTTGCTTTATCCTCCGCCGAAATCTCTGGACAACCAGAGTTACTAAGTGGTCCTGCTTTGTTTGGACACTTGTCATTAAAGTCATCCAATCCATCATCATCAGAATCTGGACAACCTTTTGCATTGATTGGTCCGGCTAACTGAGGACAGTTATCTGCAGCATTTTTTACTCCATCTTTATCATCATCTGGACAACCATTTAAAAGACCATAAGTCGTCGGACATTCATCTTTTTCATCCGGAACGCCATCCTTATCTTGATCTGCAATGACAACAGGACAGCCTCTGTTCTCCTTGCTGCCTTTTTCTGTTGGACAATTGTCTTCGCTATCCATTATTCCATCTTCATCTGAATCTGGACATCCATCAAATGCTTTCAATCCAGCTTGATCAGGGCAAGCATCATCTACATCAGAAAGACCATCGTTATCTGTATCTGGACATCCCCTAAATGCCTTGGTACCGGCAAGATCTGGACATGCATCTTTTTGATCGCCGATTCCATCATTATCAGAATCTGGGCAACCATCAAAAGCAAGTAATCCTTTTATATCAGGACAATTGTCACTTTCATCCGGAACACCGTCTTCATCTCTATCCGCCAAAGTTGCTTCCGATGCTTCGATGACAACTGGCTTAATCAGCTCGTTTAAATTAATACCTAGACCAATTCCATGCACATAATTGTTTCGTTGGCGAGAAAGCGATAACCTGAATTCAGACTGAATATTCAGAAACAAAACTTTATTCATTCGAATATTGATTCCGATTCCTGCTGGTATTTGAACATCTGTTGATCTTCCAGGCTCTAATACAGCTCCCGCACCTACCAACAGGTAAGGATCTATTATTGCCGTTTTATCATAATGCAATTGCATTAAGCCATCTAGGCTAAAATTATTTCGATTTTCGATCTCTTCAGGAAGTCGGATTACATTGACACGAAAAGGAAAAGAAATGTCAATATTGTTGACAAGATTCCGCGCATAGTTGATTTCAAAACCACCGCGATAGTCTTCAAAATCAAGTAAACTATGGTTCGCTCCAAAGAAATGATTTGTAAAAGCTCTTTTTGCAAACAAGGTGTTGCTGACTTCTTCAGTAGGATTCTGCGGGATAGAATCAATATTTTGTGCATGCATACCTATGTACGCAAATAGCACCAAAATGAGGGTGAATTTGATATTCATATTGCTTTAAAATCCTGATTTACTGAGACTTAAAGACAGTCACTTCACTTTTTGCCGTGATGAAAACATGCCCCAAAATGCTCTAAATTCAATCGTTTGTACCTTAAAACTACTCAAATTTAAAGCCAAAGACCTTATTCTGGGCGGAAGAATTGCCTTGGTGCAGCACTTGGTTGTAAGCTGGCATTTCCTACGTTTTCTAGTTGTAAAAAATAGGCCTGCGGTCTTTCGGCTAAAGGTAAGGTGACCTTCCAATTATAAAGCTCATTTTTCAGTTCTTTTTGTAACCAGGCTCCTTTCTCCTCTACTCTATAAAACAGTATCGCCTTGTCGGTTTTTAGTAATCTGCTTTCAAGGATCCAATTGCTTGAATCGATCAGTTCTTTTTTGTCAAAAAGCGTTGGTTGTTCTGGAGCGAAAACCCTAGTCTCTTTAAGATAAGTCATTCTAGCATCCATTAATTCTTGTATGCCGATCACTTCAACTTTTCCAAGCTTAGAAGTATTACTGATATTATTTTCAAAGTCCGAAGCGCTATAAAGTTTCTTCCCTTTTCCTGTTACTGAGGATCTAATTGCGAGCTGATATTGGGCGATCATTTCTTTATATTTATTATTTAAGAAATAATCCTCGCTAATGGTTTTAACCATGCCCATATAAAGCTTACGATAAGTATTATTTTCTAACAACCTACTGATTAATGGACGATCAGGATTTTCAAAATGAATAAAAATGGGAAATTCTATTAGTTGTTTATTGCTTAGTTTGCCAGATAATCCTCCATCAAAAGGGAATCCACCAAAAGAAAGATTTAAGTCCCACATTATAGGCTGCCAAACCTTGCTAGTATCGCGGTACAAGTAGTAGTTATGACTAAGTTTTCCAGTATAACTATCTAAATTCACCAAGACCATATTCAGAGCATGCATCCAAAGCGTTGCATATACATCAAGCACTTTGTCAAGCTCACTGACATCTGTATTCAATTTATTTATGAGTTTAGAAAAGTCATCCCAACCTTTTTTACTTTTCAACTCATATCTATATTTGTAGCATTCCTCATTTTCAAATCGAACCAAATTTGCAAGTCGTTCAATATCACAATTAGAAATATCATTCAAACCATAATCCGGATCACATTTAAACAATCTTCCTTTTTTCGTTCCAAATTCCGATTTTAAAAATTGTTTGTTGATCGAAGAAGTTCCAACATACAAACCGTAGTCTTCACCATTAATGACTAATTCAAAAAAACCAACTTTAGGTGCTGGCATATAGGTTTTTATAATCTCGTAACTCAACACCTCCCGAATAAATGTTGGATCTCTAAAAGAATTTGAAAGTTTAAGCTTATTCGTGCCATCCTTTAAGGCTAACTTTTTGTGATACTCATTGATGTCAATATTAAAAGGCAGTTTTTTGCTCTCTTTTTTACTGGGATTGTTATAAGAGCTATTTCCCTTGAATCGAACAGCGACTGAATCAAAAACCATTTCATTAATTACCATTCGAGCAGGAAGTCTTTTTTCGATATTGTTCCGCTTGAATGCCTTCAATATTTTCTCCCAACTTTCATCGTAAAAATCAAGTTCGACCTTTGTGATAGCATCGGTTCTAAAATCAGATTGAGCAGTCAAGAAGGAGGGACACAATAGCAATATCCAAAACAGTATTCTAGTGGAGCGAGCGGTTATAGACATGGCCTAAAGGTAGCAAATTACTTGTTTTTAAATTAGCCTTACATGTACTCAACCTTATCCAATCATAGTCGTTATATTTGTATCCTCACCAATAAAACCGCTCAAATTTCACCGCCAAATTTATGTCCAATACTTCTGCCTTATCGCGAAAGGAAAATATTCAGAAATTAACCACCACTCTCTATGATCTGCTAGTAATTGGAGGAGGAATCACGGGTGCAGGAATTGCACTTGACGCAGCTTCAAGAGGATTGAGTGTAGCACTTATCGAACAAGAAGACTTTGCCTCTGGAACTTCGAGTAAATCCACGAAACTAATCCATGGAGGGCTGAGGTATTTGAAGCAATTCGAGGTTGCTCTCGTTAGAGAAGTTGGACAAGAACGTGCGATTGTACATAAGTTAGCTCCACATTTAGTTATTCCGGAAAAAATGCTTTTACCATTCACAAAAGGGGGCACTTTTGGCTACTGGACGACTTCGGCGGCACTAAAAGTTTATGATATGTTGGCTGGGGTGTCCGGCGATGATAAGCGGGTCATGTTAAGCAAATCTGAAACTGAGCAAGAAGAACCGTTGTTAAGAAAAGATATACTTCTAGGCTCAGGATTGTATGCGGAGTATCGAACTGATGATGCAAGATTGACTATTGAAAATATTAAGTTGGCTAGTCAACATGGAGCACTTGCATTAAATTACATCAGAGCTGAAGAGATTGCGTACGACGATCAAGGAAAAACAGTTTCCATCAATTGCTTGGATAGAGATACCAATACGCCAATATCAATTAAGGCTAAACAGTTTATCAATGCTGCTGGCCCTTGGGTGGATGAGTTGAGAAAAAAGGATCAAAGCCTAGAAGGAAAAAGATTGTTTTTATCCAAAGGAGTCCACATAGTTGTTCCACATAAAAAAATTCCAGTAAAGCATTCACTCTACATTGACACACCTGATGGTAGAATGATTTTTATAATTCCAAGATTAACTGTAACTTATATTGGGACTACTGATACGGAATATAAAGGAGACAAAAATCGGGTCCTAACGAACAAAAAAGATGTTCAATATTTATTGGATGCAGTCAATGCCATGCTACCCTCTTGTGGTCTTAAGGAAAAAGATGTAGTTTCTAGTTGGGCTGGTTTGAGGCCGTTAATATATGAAGAAGGAAAATCGGCTTCAGAAATATCTCGAAAAGATGAAATCTTTGAATCAAAATCTGGCTTACTAAGTATTGCTGGTGGAAAATTAACCGGCTATCGAAAGATGTCTGAAAAAATCGTTGACCTTGTAGCTGAACGAATTAGCGAAAGCGAATCAAGAACTTTTAAGGAGTGCTATACCGATAAACTTTTTCTTGCCGGTGGACCATTTTCGGATAGTCAAGAGGTTGTTCTATATGTAGAAAAAATATCCACTCGAATAAAGCAGTTAGGATTGGCGGAGTACTTTGCAGCCTATTTGGTGTACAATTATGGACAACAATCAGAATTAATATTAGATAATTTATCCAAATATAAGTCTGGAAATATTGAAGTAGACTTGGCCAGAGCAGAACTTGATTTTGGAATAAAAAATGAGTTAGTAATCACAGCTGAAGATTTCTTCAATCGAAGAACAGGAAGGTTATATTTTAACATTGATACCATACCAACTGTGCTTGATGCAATTATTGAAGATCTTTCCGATTACTTTGAATGGAATGTGGAGAAAAAAATCAATCAGAAAAATATAATACTAGAGAGAATTAAAGAATTAAGTTCCTTTGAATAATCATGAGTTGCACCTTACTATCTTCGCCACTCCAAGGGTTTACGGATTACCGCTTTAGGAACTCTTTTCAAAAATACTTTGGAGGAATAGATACTTTTTATGCTCCTTATATTCGGCTTAATGGCAAAATGCTGATCAAGCCAAATTACCAACGAGATTTACAACTAAAAAATAATAAAACGATTAACGTCATTCCGCAAGTAATGACCAATGATGCCGACGAATTTATATTTGTGGTTAAGTATATTCAGTCATTAGGTTACAATGAATTGAATTGGAATTTGGGCTGTCCCTACCCAATGGTGATCAATAAATGCATGGGGTCTGGTTTGATCAGCGATCCGGCAAGAATTGATAGAATCTTAGATCGTGTTCATTCAGAAACGAATGTTGTGGTTTCAATGAAAATGAGGATGGGTTATGAACATTGTGGTGAAATTTTGGAGACCTTTCCAGTGCTAGAAAAATATCCGATCAAGAGTATTGCCATTCATGCTAGAATAGGAAAGCAATTGTACAAAGGCGGGGTTGATCTTGAAGGATTTCAAAGATGCGTGGACACTTCCAAGCATAAGTTATATTACAACGGAGACATCACGACTTATCAGAAATACGTAGAAATGAAAAATCGCTTTCCGGGCATTGATCATTGGATGATTGGTCGAGGTTTGATTTCCGATCCTTTTCTACCTAGTATGATAAAAAATGAAACCCATCATTACCCGGAAGATCGTATTGAGCGTTTCAGTAAATTCCACGATCGTCTTTTTACAGAGTTTGAACAGACACTTACTGGTGAAAAACATGTGATTATGAAAATGCTTTCATATTGGCAATATTTTGCCACTGCTTTTTCGAATCCAACTAAGATTGTCAAACGAATAAAGAAGACAAAGAAAGTTGAAGATTATGATGAAGCAGTGGCATTAATTTTTGAGCAGGAACGAGAATTAGTTTACTAATTATCTACTTTGCGATATTAGTGAAAAGCTGTGGATCTATTCTTCAACTAAAGGAATCATTTCGAATAATTTATTCATATGTGTAATGGCTAAGGTGTCCTCCTCAAGCTTTAATATTTTGATTTCACTTTTAGGATCACCGCATTCCGGCGTTTCACTTTCAGAATAGCAAAGTATTTCTTCTGAATCATCCTTCCACATCCAATTGTGCAAGACACATTCGTTGTTCGTGATATTTGCAACTGCATATGTACCGACTTGAGAAAAAATCGCATGAGATTCAACATTCACTTCTTCCAAAACAATTCCCTCCACCTTTATTAGCTTCCATGTTTGGCAAATTGATTCTGAACTTATAGTTTGACTAATTATTTCAGATACTTTTTCTGAGGCGAATTCAAAAACTTGTCCGGTTGATTTTTTAACTGTAAAGTCTAGCGCCTCTGAAAACGAAACAAAATTAATCAATGTACCATAATCAACTAGTTCTATACTAGTCTTATCTATTATTTCAAAGTCACCATAGTAAACATTTGTTTTACCGGCTTCGTCTTTTTCTTCTAAAATATAACTTTTGCTCTCATTAAATTCAATAGATTGAATGGTATCATTTCTTATGGTTCTCCATTTTCCAAGAACATCATCAAGCACAATTTTTTGAGATGAATACTTACAACTGAATAACAATAGAACTAATAGCAATAAAATAACATTTGCAAATTTCATTGAATAGAATTTTGCATGTATTTAATGAAACAACATTAATTACATAGGTTAAGAAAATGCTAGCAGTAGATTTGCAATAAAGAGTCTAGAGAGAAAAAAAGGGTTGGTTTGATGAGAAAAGGAACTTAATCAGCCTCGTTAATTTCTCCGAATTTTTGAATTCCAATTGCCAAACCAATTGTCGAAATTCCCGCGAGGAAAGTTACCATTGCAACGACCATATTATTCATTACAAATATTGAAGCATAGTCATAACCAATCGGGCTAATCTCTAGTTCAGCTAACCTTGATCCCGTTTTATTTACTCGCGCTTGAAAATTCTCTTGAAAGAAAAATCTGTCTAAAAAGCTATAGCTGTCTATTCCAAACTCAACTAAAGGATTTGCTAAAAATTTAAAGTATACCCAAAAAGCTGCCAGCATCATCCATGGAGCGACTAGAAACTTTAAAAAGGTACTTGGGTAAAACAGTCTTCTTAATTCAATACCGAGAAAAGCAATATTAATCAATGGGATTTTTAATCGAATTTTATCCCAAGAAGTAGTCGTATCCGCTACTGCTTGAGTTAAATTTACGAGTACAATGATAGAATAGATTAAAAAACTGGTACTCAAAGAAAGTAATATGAAGTACAACGAATTCCAAAACTTATGATTCGCGATAAGTTCCAAAGAATAGTTCTCTGGGCCTGGCACAAATCCGATTGGCCAGATCGCTCCATTACCGAATATCCAAAGATAAAAGATCGGAAAATAAAGGACTAGAAAACTTCCTACGGAACGCAAAAGATAGGTATCCAATTTTTCTTTCGCATTCCTAATAGACAGGACAGCCAAGAAGATCGCAGACAAGACTGCTAAAGCGAGCAATATATTCTGTCCTAATGTACTTAATTGAAAAATGAAGGATTCTTTCATTGATCAGTAAATGTAATGAAAACTGATTCGTATCCTTCTTCATACTTTAAAAAATATCTCAAATTAGAGTTGAATTTAACCTCATTTTCTTTCAAAAGACCGTACTAATTCAGCAACTTTACGGTACACTATTTATTGAGCTAGAATAGAAGGTATGCAAGAGAAAAAAGAGAAAGCCCAAATCCCAAACAAGAAAATAAGCAACGACCTAAATGCTTTGTTTCCAGTAAAAGCCAAAATGGTTGCTTGGGAAGATACTTCTGGACACGATAGATTTCCAGATGTTTATAAGATCAAAAAATTGGATCACATCATTTCTGCCAATCAAACTGGATCAACCTTTGATTTTCAGACGGCAAATGACATCAGTTTAAAAGTTATCTTTTTGACTGATGATATCCTCAGGTTTAGATATGCAGAAGAAGGAACATTCGAAAGAGACTTTTCTTACGCTATAGATCCCGAATTCAACTTTACCAATCCAAGTATCTTATTGGAAGATACACCAGATTTTTATCGATTGGTTGGAAAGAAGGTTCATGTAAAGGTTATCAAGCATTCTGGCGCAGTTTGCATTACAGATATCCATGGTAACATACTATCTGAAGATGCCGCTGGTTGGGGACAAACAGAAACCATTTTGGAAGGAGTTACCTCCGTGCAATTAGAAAAAAAATCACCAAAGTCAGAAATTTTTTATGGCTTAGGGGACAAAGCTTGTTCACTTAACCTTCGTGGAAAAAAATTCCAAAACTGGAATACTGATGCCTTTGGATATGGCACTAACTCAGATCCGTTGTACCGATCTATTCCTTTTTATTACGGTCTAAGGGATGATAAAGCCTATGGTATTTTTTTCGACAATTCTCATAGAACTTGGTTCGATTTTGATAAAAATAACAGTGAACAAATTACCTTTTCAGCCGAAGGAGGTGAGCTGAATTACTATTTTATTGCTGGTCCTAAATTGATGGATGTTGCCATCAATTATGCACAGCTAACCGGAAAGTCTGAATTGCTTCCAATGTGGGGAATGGGTTTTCACCAATGCCGTTGGTCTTATTATCCAGAAACCAGAGTAAAGGAAGTGGCGAAAGAATTTAGAGACAGAAGAATTCCTTGCGATGCGATATATCTAGACATTGATTACATGGAGGGCTACCGCTGCTTCACTGTAAATGAAGAACATTTTCCGGACTTAGGGAGAATGTGTTCTGAATTAAAAGCTGATGGCTTTCATACAATTGTAATGATTGATCCAGGGATTAGAACTGATCCTGAGTACCATGTTTACAAAGAAGGAAAAGAGCGAGATTACTTCTGTCGTAGAAAAGATGGCAAGGTTATGCGTGGGCCGGTTTGGCCACAAGATTGCGCCTTCCCTGATTATACAAAACCGGTCGTTAGAAAATGGTGGGGACAACTTTACGATAAACTCTACAACGAACAAGGAGTTAGCGGCTTTTGGAATGATATGAATGAACCAGCCGTTTTCAAAGTGAATTCCGCTACTTTTCCGGAAGATGTGAGACATGATTATGAAGGGATGGGCGCTCAGCATGCTCGAATACATAATGTCTACGGTTTGAATATGGCCCGAGCGACTACTGAGGGTTTGAAAGATCTCCAACCTGATAAAAGACCTATTGTAATTACTAGAGCGAGTTATTCCGGCGGTCAACGCCATTCGGCGGCTTGGACGGGAGACAATGTTGCCAGCTGGGAACATCTGGCGATTGCTAATCGTCAATGTGTACGTATGAGTATCTCTGGATTTTCTTATATCGGTACTGACATCGGAGGGTTTGTTGATCAACCAACGGGAGAACTTATGGTTCGATGGTTACAACTGGGAATTTTCCATCCATTTTATAGAGTCCATTCTATGGGAAATAATGAAGACGGTGCGGCTGAAGCTGATGCAGATAAAATCAAGGAATCGGAACGTCTCAATAGATTGGATCAAGAACCTTGGATATTTGGCGATCGTTATACTGACTTAGCTAGAGAAGCCATTGAATTGAGGTATCAACTCCAACCCTATCTCTATTCCACTTTTTATGAACATTCCAAGACCGGTGCACCAGTACTTCGTCAGTTAGCCTTTTACGATCAGCTTGACCCTAACAACTTACTACGCGAAGATGAATTTCTATATGGCGATCATTTGTTAGTTGTGAATATTCACAAACCAGGTCAGCTAAAAAAGAACATTTATTTGCCGCAAGGTGATTGGGTAGATTACTGGTCAGAGGAAAGTTATAAAGGCAAAAAAGAATATAACTTTGATATTAGTATTCATCACATTCCGATGTTTGTAAAGGCTGGTTCTTTTATTCCTCACTACCCTGTTCGTCAACATACCTCGGAAATTGTGGATAGCTACGAACTTCATCATTATTATGGAAATGGTAAATTTCAACAGACGCTATTCGAAGATGCGGGAGAAGGATATGAGTATAAAAATGGAGGATATCATATGCGTAAACTATCTACGCAAGCCAAAGATAAATCTATTGCTATTCATCAAGAGATTGAAGGACATTGGAATCCGACCTATTCTAAAACTAAAATAGTGTTGCATGCCATTCCTTTCAAAGTAGAGACTATTAAGGTAGATGGTCAATCAATAAATTTTGAATACCAAGAACAAATGGGAAATGCTCGCTACATTTTTGAAGTAGACAATAATTTCAAAACCATTGAAATTTAATTAATCACTAATTTTAAATGAAAAACTTATTCCTAGCCTTTTCACTTTTGTTTGGAAGCCAAATAATGGCGCAAGACTGGACGTTTACAGCATTGGCTGATATGCCTGAGCCGGTTAGTAATAATTCTGTAGTAGCAGCAGAAGTTATGGGCAAGGAATATGTATACTCCTTCGCAGGAATAGATTCTACAAAAGTATATACAGGAATTCATAACAAGTGTTGGCGCTATGATGTCTCGGCGAATATTTGGGAGTCGCTTCCTGATTTACCAGACCCACTTGGAAAAATCGCTTTAGGTGTTAATGTTATTGATGGAATTGCATACATCATGGGTGGTTATCATGTTTTTGAAAATGGATCTGAACTTACTAGTGAAAAGGTTCATCGATTTGACTTAGCAACCAATACATTTCTTGCAGATGGTGCGCCAATTCCAGTACCTGTTGATGATCATGTACAAGCAGTTTACAAAGATTCATTGATCTATTTGGTTACTGGCTGGAGTGGTACTCAATCTTCTGGCGGAAACGTACGTGATGTTCAGATTTATAATCCAACAACAGATACCTGGCAGGAAGGCACTCCAGTATTCGCAAGTAGCAATTCTCGGGTATTTGGAACTTCAGGTGTTATTATTGGCAATAAGATTTATTACTTCGGAGGTGCCAAAATAGTAGGCAATAATTTTAATTCTAGTCAAGATTTTCGAATCGGTACCATTGATGAAAATGATCCCACGCAAATTACTTGGGAAGTTTTCTTTGCAGGATTTCCAGGATACAGAACGGCGGCCACTGAAATTGATGGCAATGCCTATTTCTTGGGAGGCTCGGATGTGACCTATAACTACAATGGAATAGCATACAATGGCTCTGGTGGCGTTGGTCCAAACCAAAGTTCGCTGGCCTATGACCCCGTGCTTGATACTGTTTTTCGAAGAGGTCCTTTTCCAGAAATGCCAATGGATTTGAGAAGTCTTGGAGAATTATCGGATAATAAAAGAATCATCGCTGGGGGAATGGAAAGCGGACAAATTGTTTCTAACAAAACTTGGTTATTGGATTTCAATCCAATTGATTATGTACAAACAAATGAAGTGAAAACTGTGGAACTCATTAGCCTGTTCCCAAATCCAACTACGGCTCAAATATCATTCAACATTGATACAAACCAAGCGGACGAAATAAGAATTCTTGACTTAGAAGGCAAGGTTCAATTACAATCAATGTTTTCCCAAAATACCATTTCATTATCGACACTCGCAGCCGGAATGTACATTGTGCAATTTTTTCAAAAAGGCCAAATCGTTGGTACAGGAAAATTCATAAAGAGCTAATACTTTAAAATCCTTTTCACAGTATTTACTTAATACTTTCTGGCTAACCATTTATTTTATCACTGTTACATTTCCTTTCTTACTGATCGTTTTACATCCTTCGATAGAAACTTCTATGAAATAAGCATAAATCTCTGGCGGCACGATTTCATTTTTGTAACTACCATCCCAACCAATCAACGGATTGTTATTGTCGTATAATAATTCTCCCCACCGATTGTATACTTTAAATTCCGAGACTACTACTTCGGAAGTGATGGCGGAGTCATCATAAACAATATTAAATATTGAATTCAAGTCATCTCCATTGGGTGAAAACACATTTGGAAATTTTATCGTTGATGATTCTAAATCTGGATTGTCAATCCTTTTTCTTCGCTCGATTGCACAGCCCAACGCATCCGTTACATTTAAAACCACATCTATGGTAGGTTCATTCGAAGCAATGGCAACTGAAGGTGTAGAAGTATTGGTGATGATCTGGCCGTCAATGTTCCACTCAATAGTTTGTGGATTTACAAAGGTACTAGAAAATGAAAGTTCTCCAGGACACAAGCCTGTTTCCACCTCAAAATCTGCAGTAATTGATGACACACTAATAGGAATATTTTGAATCAATTCACAACCACTATCATCTGATCTTAAAATTAAGGTCGGAGTGAAAGTTGTTACACTGGATTGATTATTATAAACATGAGTAACTGGCGATTGATTATCAATTTGTACACCGTCTCCAAAATCCCAAGTATAGGATGATACATCAACTAAACTATCAATAGTAAATGTAATTTCCTCACCTGGACATACTTCATCTTTGTCCACAACAAAATTCCCTTCCGGTCCGACTAAAGTATATGAACGAGAAAAAGTATCTCTGCATCCTTCCAATGTAAATACCACCAATTGAACTTCGTAAGTACCTTTGTCAAATGGAATTACCGGATCCGGAATTTCTGAGGTTGCTCCATTTCCAAAATCCCAGTAATACAATGCGGTATCTCCTACCACGGAGGTATTGGTAAATGAAAGTTGTTCTGGAAAACAAATAAATTCGACAGTATCATGATCACTGATGTAGTCAGCTATTGGAGTTGGCGTGACTTCGATAAATGTATCTAAGGTCCCTTGACAACCGGTTGCATTTTCAGTAAACAATAAAGAAACATCTTGTATTCCCGGTTCTGAAAATGTTATTGTCGGCGAATCTTCTATACTTGTTCCATTGCTTCCAAAATCCCACTCAAAGTTTAGAAAAGAACCTCCTAATGTATAATCATCTGCACTAAAAGTGATCATTTCATTCTGACAAATCACTGGACCATTATTCATTAAGATGTCGGAAAAAATATCATAGGTCTTAATTAAAAAATCAGTTGAATCAACACAGCCAATAGCATCTTCAATAACTAAGGTAACCGTGATACTATCTTCGACAAATGAGGTATCATAGTCCATTATACTAAATTCGTGAATTGGGTTTTCCAAATTAGATCCGCTAGCTCCAAAGTCCCAAGTCCAACTTACAATAGTAGTATCCGCTGAAGATAAATTAGTAAGCTCAACATCCGATGGAAGACAAATCAAAGTATCTGCTATAAAACTGGCTTGTAAATCATAAGCGGTAGTCGTCGCTGTAACGGTATCTTTACATCCATTAATATCTTCAGCAATAAGCGTGATTGTTTGAAATCCAGGCAATAAATAATGAGGCAATACTTCATTATCTACTTCTCGCGGTCTCTGATTTTCAAACTCCCAAATAAATCCGGCGTGACAATTATTATGGACATCTTGAGAACCTGAACCATCAAGTAGTGTTGGCTCTGAAACACAAGATTTATCAGGAATGTTGATGTCCGCAATAATATCTGTAATGTATATTTTCACACTGTCTCTATGTGTACATCCCACTCCGTTTTGACTGGTCTCAAGGTAAACGGTGTATTCGCCACGTTTATCAAAAGTATAAGAATGGGATTGAGCTGTTGATATAATTTCATCTTCTAAATACCAAGTGTATTGATCCGCGTTTATGCTTCTATCTCCAGTGAAATCAACATCATAAGGTCTATCACAGTCAATAAAATATTCAATATCGGAACGTGAGCCTTCAACCGTTACGGTGCATCCAGTAGCAATTGAATCAATGTAAATCGTATAAGCCTCCCATGTGGCATCCAACTCAAAAACACCCGGATATTGAAAAGTGTGCGTTGCAATTTTATCTTTCCAACAATGATCAAATCGGCCTTCATCAGATTCAATATGTAAATTTATATTTACTTGATCTGTCAACACCGTAAGTTCTAAGCTGTCGCCGACACAAAGCGTGTAATTCTCACAATTAGAAGGATTTGCTGGAATTGTATCTTTGTCAATAGCAATAATTTGTACCTCCCGAGAAATATCTTGACAACCGGTTTCATCCGTAATTGTCAACACCGCTTCATGAATTCCAACAGTATTGTAAACATGAGAGATTAAAGTATCATTGGTAGAAAAAACTTCATTAACACCATCACCATAATCCCAAGCTCGAGTTTCAATTTCAAAATCGGAAAAACTGAGGTCAGCGAAATTCACTTCAAAAGGAATACAGCCCTTAACAACATCGGGAATGAAAAATGCTTCTGGTTTTTGAAGAAAAAATTTGTTGACTACTGTATCCCGACAACCATCCGAAGAAATAACAATTAGTCTCGTACTGATTGAATCTTGTGTATTGATATGATACTCATCTCTGATTGGATGTTGATAAATATTTGCTCCAGTAGGAGTTGACCTTGTAATATCATCACCGTCTCCATTGACGTCATTGTTAAAGATGTATATTATCAAGTTAGGATCATTCGCAGTATACTCGACAAATAATGGATCTGCACAAGTAGCCTCTGGAGCCAATTCAAAACTTGCATCTGGTTGATAAACAAAAATCTCCAGTGTTTCTGTTGATTGACATCCATCTAGTGCAAATGCAGTTAAATCGAAGGTTTGTAGTCCTGTCTCCAAAAATGTAATCTCCGGCCATTTGATTGGAATTGAATCAGGAGACATGATCGAATCAATCGAAACACCGGAAAAATCCCAAAGAAAACTTTGCGCAATGGTTG
>CALFWO010000070.1 GCA_937928045.1 uncultured Saprospiraceae bacterium
CCCGGATGTACTGAAGAAGAATGCCTTCCCATATTAGAACGACGATCTAATTTGAAGTTGTCTAACGGTGATTTTAAAATTGGTTATAGTCCAGAAAGAATTGTTCCTGGTTCAAAAACACATACGCTGACAAATATTCTAAAGATAATTTCAGGTTCAGACGATTTTGCAAGAAGTGAGATTGGAAAAGTTTACGGTGAAATATTAACTGGCGGAATACACGAAGCGGCCTCAATAAAAGTTGCCGAGGCGGCCAAAGTAATTGAAAATACACAGAGGGATATTAATATATCCTTAATGAATGAATTGGCAATTATTTTCGACAAAATGGATATTGATACAAATGCGGTAATCGAGGCTGCAGGAACAAAATGGAATTTTCATAAATATCAACCTGGTTTGGTAGGAGGGCATTGCATTTCCGTGGATCCCTTTTATTTGATGCATAAGGCAAAACAGTTGGGACATGACCCTCAAGTTATTGCTGCAGGACGAAGAGTAAATGATTACATTCCTAAGTTCATTTCCAAACGTGTTGTTCAAGCTCTGATAGAACAAGGTAAGAATCCAGGAGAATGTAAAGTTTTGGTAATGGGTATTACTTTTAAGGAAAATGTGGCAGACATCCGTAATTCCAAAGTAGCCGACTTGATAAAAGAATTAATGGAGTATTCAGTCAATGTACATACGGTTGATCCTTGGGCATCTCCAAACGAAGTGGCTCATGAATATGGTATAGCTATGATTGATGAGCCTCAAGGTAAATATGATGCAGTTGTGGTAGCTGTGCCACATGAAAAGTATAAGGAATACAATGAGGATTATTTTAAATCCATATTGAATGAGTCCTTTTTAATGTTTGATTTAAAAGGAATGTATGACCGAAATTCTTTTGGTGACTTTTTGACTTATTGGAAATTATAAATAGCCAAACTAATATCAGAACAATGAAAAATTTTGCACTAATTGGGGCTTCTGGATATATTGCTCCTCGACATATGAAAGCGATAAAGGATACGGGGAATAGATTAGTTGCTGCTTATGATCCTTTTGATTCTGTAGGAATTATTGATAGCTATTTTCCTGAAGCTGATTTTTTTACCGAATTTGAAAGATTTGATCGGCATATAGAGAAAATGAAAAGGAAAGGTACTCCCATTGATTATGTTTGTATTTGTTCTCCAAATTATCTTCATGACGCTCATATTAGATTTGGATTAAGAATAGGGGCTAATGTGATTTGCGAAAAACCAATTGTTTTGAACCCTTGGAATATTGATGCATTAGAAGAATTGGAATCAGAATTTTCAGGTAATGTATACAATATTTTACAGCTGCGTTTACATGAATCGGTTATTGATTTGAAAAATAGAATTGATTCTGCTGGATTGGAAAATAAATTTGATATTGATCTAAATTATTACACTTCTAGAGGTAAATGGTATCAACATAGTTGGAAAGGTGACATTCAGAAATCCGGAGGTATAGCCACAAACATTGGTGTTCACTTTTTTGATATGTTATTGTGGATATTTGGAGATTTAAAAAATAACACTGTAATTCAGCACGATAAAACAATTGCTTCGGGTAAATTGGAATTGGAGCGTGCAAATATTAACTGGACTTTAAGTGTAGATTATGATAGAATTCCTGAACATATTAAAAAGGAAGGATTGAGAACCTACAGATCTATTAAAATTGAAGACGAGGAATTTGAATTCAGTGGTGGATTTACTGAACTTCACACGAAGAGTTACCAACACATTTTAGATGGGAAAGGATTTAGAATTGGAGAGGCGAGAAAAGCTATTCAGTTGGTGCATGCAATTAGAAATTATATTAAATAAAAATAGCGATTGAGTATTTTTAAGTCGATTTTTCGACGAAATCAGTTTAACACAGATGTTGCTATTTTGTCGCTGGGGACCATTCTAGGACAAGGAATCAATCTTGCTGCCAGCCCAATAATTACTAGAATTTATACGCCCGGTGATCTTGGGTTATTAGCCCTGTTTATGGGTGTTATCAGTGTGGGTGGTGTTATTGCAACAGGTCGATATGAACAAGCAATTTTATTGCCTAAGAAAGAAGAAATAGCACATCTTCTATTGAAAATTGCTTTAATCCTTACGGTAGTTGTTGCGTTTTTCTCTCTACCTATTTTTTTTGGAGTTTCTAAATTCTTTTATGATCTCCCTCCAAAGGGTATGTTTTATTTGTATTCCATTTCATTGTTGTTTATTGGAATTTATCAATCCTATACACATTGGTTTAACAGAATTAGAAAATATGCCTTGTTGGCGTTTAATAAGGTACTGCTTGGAATAAGCTCCAATTTAATAATGATAGGCTTAGGAGTTTTAAGTTTTGGCAGTCTAGGTTTGATATTTGGTTTTTTGTTTGGGCAGTTGATAGCAACCATTCATTTGTTTATACGGAAAAAGAAAAATGAACAGATTCATTTTGGCCAAAAGAGAATGAAAGTGGTTGCAAGGAGATATTTAGATTTTCCTAAATTTAAAATCCCTGCTAAATTAATGAATGATATTTCCTTTCAAGCACCAATTTTCTTGTTGACATCTTTCTTCGATCTTTCGGTGGTGGGATTTTTTGCGTTATCCCATAGGGTCGTTAGATTACCCTTAAGCATAATTGGAGGCTCTATTGGAGCAGTATTTTTTCAAAAGGCTAGTGAAGATTTTGCTCAATTAGGAAATTGTAAAGAAATATTTGATCAAACCGCAAAGAAGTTGTTGCTCATTGCATTTCCAATTTTTCTTCTGATTATAGTATTGGCACCAACTATTTTTGCCTTTGTATTTGGAAATGAATGGAGAGAAGCAGGAGTTTATGTGCAATTATTGGCGGCAATGTCATTTTTTCAATTTATTAATGCGCCTTTGTCCCGATTATTTATAATTGCTGAAAAGCAACGATCAGACTTAATTTGGCAAATGATATTTTTCTCTTCTTCCATTATTAGTCTTAGTGTTGGATATTTTTTGTTCAATGATGCGCGACTCACATTGTTATTATATTCAGTTTCTCAAGCACTAGTATTTATAGGTAGTTTTTTTGCTACTAGAAAATTTGCTCAAGGCAATTTAGCTTCTTTGAATTAAATGGACTTTTAAACATGAACAAAGTTAATATTTGCTTAATTGGAGGGACAGGAAGATCTGGAACAAGTATACTTAGGAAAATATTTGCGAACCATCCTAAAGTTGCTAGGGTTCCTGAATGGAGAGGGAATATAGACCCTGATGGCCCCATTGATTTTTATATATCACTTAAAAATGGATGGTCTCCTCATTTTTTTGAAGTTAAAGTCAATCGATTAGAACGATATCTGAAAAAGTTAGGAAACTCAAATATAGTAGAAAAGGCAGTTGTCTACCTTCTACATAAAATTGGATTCAAACCAATACCGGTTTTTCCATATAAGCTTAGTAAAAGCTATGCGCTAAATGAAATTTCTAGATACTCCCCTAATTACACGCAACATTGTAATAATTTAATTGAAAATTTAGTTGATTTTTCATTTAAAGGACAATGGATTGGAACACGTATGTTTCAGCCTTCTATTCAGAAATATAGCTCAGAAAAATCTAGTACCGAACTTGCTAATATATTTGGCAAATTTTATAGGGATATAGTCAATGATATATTACAACATTCAGAGGCTGATTACTATGTTGAAGACAATACATGGAATTTTTTGTGGTTCGATTATATTTTGGAATTACTTCCAGAAGCAAAACTTGTACATATTTATAGAGATCCAAGAGATGTCGTAGCTTCCTATCGAAAACAAAGGTGGGCTCCATATTCAGTTAGGGAGAGTGCAGTTTTTTATAGAGATCTGACAAATAGATGGTGGAAAATTCGAGAAAAACTACCGAGCAATTCATTTATTGAACTGTCACTAGAAGAATTGGTTGAGAATTCCGAATCAACAATAAAGAAGATTAGTGATTTTTGGGGAATTCCGTTTGATGAGAATTTATTGAATATCGACTTGTCCAAGTCAAATAAAGATAGGTGGAAAAGAGATTTCTCAAATGATGAAAAAGAAATTTTGAATGATGTATTGAAGGATGTAATCCAAAAACTTAATTATGACAAATAGGTTTGAAGGTCATATATTAAGTGCGGAATTATGTAGTCCGATAAAGGATGTGCATATTTCAACTATAGATTTATATTCTGGAGAGAAAACTATAATTTCTAAATCTGACCTAAATGGTAAGTATGAGTTTTCTTGTTCCAATGATATCACAACTATATGCTTTGAGCATCCAGATTATATTTCGAAAGAAATAACGGTGGGAAATATTGCTGACATTATTCGATTATTAGAAAGAAAATTAATTGGTTATGTAGATCAGCCTAGTTATTTGCAAGGAGAAGTGGTAAAGGTTTTTGTCAGTTCTGAATACGATTTTAACTTGTCATTGTTTAGGCATGGATTAGAAAAGAAAATGATTCAGGACTATGGAATGTTTAAAAATGGTTTTCAAAAGGTTCCAAACGCTTATTTCTGTGAACATGGTTTAGAATGGAAACAATCAGCAAGTGTTACACTGCCAGATACCTTGGAAAGTGGTATTTATAGCTTGCGAATTTCAAACGATAAAGATGTATTTGCGATTCCCTTGGTAATTAATGCAAAAAAGAATTCTGGTAAGAAAATATTGGTGCTTGCAAATATCAATACTTGGATTTCATACAATTTATGGGGAGGAAGAAGTAGATATGTTAATTACGAAAATGTAAGTTCAAGTATTAAACAGCATGGGGTAGTCAAGTCATTATTATTGAAATTATTGCCAAAATCATTTTTGACTTATATTTCTAGTAGAAATAATGAAAAGGGTAAACACCCCGATTGGATATTTAAAAAGAATAGTATTTACAAACCAGCAACGCATGCTGGATTGGAGGCTGATGATGTTAGAGAAAAATTTACAAACCATTTAGCAGGAGGAGAGTGGAGATTGTTGGCTTGGCTTGAGAGAGAGGGGTATGCGTATGATGTAGTCTCGGATTGGTATTTAGAAAATAGTGAGATATCCTTTGAGGATTATGAATGTGTTATAACATCTACTCATGCAGAGTATTGGACGAAAAAGTTATTTCATAAGCTTAAGGATGCCCATGAAAACAAGAAGGTGTCAATTCTGAATCTTTCAGGAAATACTTGTTATTCCGAAGTAGTCATTGATAAAGATTCATTGCAACTTAAGGGCTTCTTTTTTCATAAATCTTGCTTTGATGAGTCAAAGCTATTTGGAGTGAGGTGGAATCCATATTCATATGCTACTGCAGCACCTTATAAAAAGAGAATGAAAGAGCATTGGTCTTTAGAAGGAGTAAAAGGTGAATTGATAGGTGAACATTGTCTAAATGTTGATACTAAAGAAGAATCAAAGTTCTATCATCACGGAAGAATGCAGAATGGCAATAGACTAAAAGGTGTCGGTGCCTCCGGTTGGGAATCGGACTGTATTACATCTACTGCTGGCGATGAATTTAAAATAATTGCAAAAGGACTAAATAGAGGAGGAGGGAGTGATATGGTTATAAGAGAGTCAAAGAGGGAAAGAGGCGGTTATTTCTCAGCTTCTTCGATTTTATTTACTGGCTCCTTATTGGTGGATGACAATTGTAATCAAATAGTGAACAATGTGCTAAAGAGGTTTTTAGGAGTAAGGAACGAAAAGAAAATTTTGGATTAAGATTAAGACCAATTAGATTTGACTCTTATTATTCTGCTGGTTTCGATTATTTCTTTGTTCTATGCAATTATTTGGTGTAGACAAGGCTTTTCTAATCCGTTGTTTCTGTATCTGTTGTTTAATCTGATTAATTTTTATGGAACTTTACCTCTGCTAGATTTAGGTGAGCCTGCTGATTTAGCACATTTTAGAATTTTATACTTCGGTATTTTTTCCATTATTTTTGGTGGTTTATTAGGGGCATATATATTTAATCTGGATGATAAAACAATTTTAAACTGGACAAATAAAAACATAGTTGTGGAGTCTGGGTTTTCCACAGATTTTGTATTGTATTCAATTGTTGCTGTTTCTATTGTAGTTGGTTCATTATATTATTATTCAGTAGGGTATAATATTATTCTATTAGGGATTATGAATTTAGCAGGTTATGGACCAGATATAGAATCAGTATCTACATTAAGATTAGCGAGTTATAATCAATTTGTTGGAGGGAAGTATTTTTATCCGGGATATGTGAATCAATTTAAGAATACACTATTTCCTATATGCTTGGGATTTTTAGTCCTAAGAAGTCATTTTTTGGGGAGGTCTATTCACCCTTTTCATATTGTTCTTTCCATTATTTGTGTAGTTTTTCTTTTAGGAACGGGACAAAGAGGAGCTTTTGTAATAGCCAGTCTAATGGTTGGACTGTCCTATTTCGTAATAGCAGATAAAAAGGAAAGGAAAAAAATTATGGGATTTGGATCTCTATTTGTATTGTTTTTCTTTTTCATTTCATCATTTATTATTGGTAGAAATGAAAGCGATGGAGAAGGAGTTGGAGATAACATCAAAGGTTTAGGGGTCGCAACTGTTGAAAGAATTACTTCGGCTAATCAAAATGGAGCGGCTGTTGGATTTAGAGAATTAATATATCATCGACCGATTCAATGGGGGAAAGAATGGGGGCAGGATATTTTGGGAGTGTTGCCGGGCCACAGCGGTAGTTCTTTATCAGGAGAAGTAGGGAAAATTTTGTGGGGAGGTGATGGGAAAAGAGGAACGGCTCCACCTTCAAATTGGACATCAATCTATCATAACTTTGGATATCTTGGTGTCATTTCATTACCGATAATTATTTCATTTCTTTTAAGTTTTTTACGGAAGAGGTATTACACAGGTGAAAAAGCGTTGTTAAGAACAATTTGTTATTTTTCAAATTTTGTTTTATTGGCGAGTTGGATATCTGGCTCACCTTTGCGACTCTTTAATGTGGGTATGGTTGCAGTAATTGTGCTGTACTATCTGATAACGGGAATGCGGCAATTTCTAATTAAGTCAAATTAATTCTTGTAATTTGGAACAATCTAAAATTCTACTCTACAAGACTTTCCAATTTATTGCTGTTATTAGTATTCTATTAATTTGTGCTTGTAATAGAAATTTGAAAATTGACAAAGAGAATATTTCTGTACGGGATTTCGGGATTAAAATATCCAAAGACATAGATCAAACCAGGCTTATTCAGAAAGCATTGAATGCTACCTCTTCAAAGGGCAAGACGCTTTTCTTTCCTAAAGGTAATTATTACATAAGTGGTCGAATTCAAATCCCTTCAGGAACTTCAATTAGAGGAGAGGATGGAGAGGCCAGAATTATTCAAAGATCAAAGAATACGACAATTTTTTATGCAAATAAAGTTCAAGAAATTGAGATTCTTGGAATGGAATTTATGGGGGAGGGAACTTATTCAACGGAGTGGACAGAAGCAAGTTCTCATCAAGATAGAGGAGTTAGTTTTTTCTATTCGAGTAAAATAAAAATTGGAAATTGTAAATTCCTAAATCATGGTTTAGCTGGTTTGTTTTTTACCAATTGTAGTAGTGTTACCATTGAAGATTGCAAAATTGAAGGTACACATAAGTATTCTTCTCCGCTGAAGCATAAAGATAATTTTCAATTTGGAATTTGTTTCGTTGTCTCTGAACCTTTTAAAGCGGTTGGGAGGAATGAAATTTTGAACAATGAAATCTCATTCGTTAATCAAGGGGTTATTCTTACGCAAGGCAAATCTGTTGCCCAGGAATTAACTACTGATATAATTGGAAATGATGTTCACGATATAATTGGACAACATGGATTGTATATTTCTATGTCAAATGTGAATATAGATTCAAATACAATTTCAAAGGTTGGGCTTGAAGGAATAAAGATACAAGCTAGCAAAACATCCTTAAATGGGTTTAAACTGAAAAATAATAAGGCTAAGGATTGCTTGAATAGTCAAGCATATAATTTGACTGTAGTAAATAAAAATTTCAAATTATCTAACATTGAAATTTCCAACTGTTCAGCAGTGAATTGTAAACGCGGTTTAAATATTAGTAACTGGGTGGAAAATCTTTCGGTGAACACTTTTGAGGTAGATAATGCTACCCAATATGGGATATTGCTACAAGGGAGCAAAATGAGGGGGCTCGATTTTAAAGAGGTTCGAATTAATAACCCTCAAAAACAGGCTATTCTGGTTAATGCTAAAGATTTGACCGATGTGAGATTTTTCAATACAGAAATAGAAAAAGAAACAATTTCAAGAAAAGGAATGATTCAATTTTCAAGCGATAATGACATTAGATTCAATGGTGTTTATGTTAAATGTAAATCGTGCGCTGAGAAAGAATTTGTGAAAATTGAAGGAAGAGGGGGAAGTGTAAATGGTATTCAAAATCTGGTATTTAAAAATTCGAAAAACTAGGGTGTTAATACTACTAGTGAAAAAAAATGAATTTAAATAGAGCTGTAAATGACAAGAAAGAAAATTCTTTTAGTAACATTCTTGTTTCCACCTTGCGGAGGCCCCGGAGTGCAACGGAATTTGAAATTCGGCAAGTATTTGCCAAATTATGGAATAGACGTTTTTATTCTTACCGTTAAGAAAGTTTTATTTTATACCTACGATGAAAAATTATTAACGGAATTGCCAGCTGAAAATACACAGGTTATAAGAACTAATTCTTTGGATCCGCAAAGAATCAGCTGGCTCCTTAAATCAATATTTAAAAAATCATCTGCACAAAAAGCAGATAAACCGATTAAATCTACTGCGAAGAAATCAATCGACGATTCGGGATGGTTGGTAAAAGTGTATAGATGGTTGCGTGATAGATTTTTGTTTCCCGATGGAGCGAATGGCTGGATTCCCTTTGCGTTAATAAAAGGATGGCGAGTTATTAGACAGAAGAAAATAGAGGTCTTGGTTGGAAGTTATCCCGGCCCTTCTAATGCATTAATTACATATATTTTGTCTAAAGTTACAAGGGTTCCTTATATACTTGATTTTAGAGATGGATATTTAGATTATCCCTATATCACATACCCAAGCTCATTTCATAAATGGATGCACGCTAGATTGGAGAAATTGGTGGTAACCAACGCATCAAAAATTGTAACTTTCGGACCATTTTTGACAAATAGACTTAAGGATAGATATGGACTTTTAGATAGCACTTTTTCAGAAATATCTAATGGTTTTGATCCAGATGATTTTAAACATTTAGAAAAGAATACCTCGTTAAAAAAAGCCGATGAAAAATACAGAGTTGTTCATTTGGGTAATATTTTTCTTTTTAGAAAAGACTGTTTTGAATCTTTGGTTAAAGGGTTTTTGGGGCTAGACGCGGAAGTCAAAAAAAATATCGTATTCGACCTAATCGGAAATTTTTATCAAGGAGCAAAGGATATAGTAGCAAATTTGGGTTTGGAAGAACATTTTATTTTTCATGGATATATGGATCACAAGAAATCATTAGCTTATTTAGTTAATTCAGATGCTTGTTTGATATTGCTTCCAGAAAATGATTTTGCTGCAGTTACAGGTAAGATATTCGAATATTTAGCTGTTGAAAAACCTATATTACTAGTAGGAGAGCCCGAAGGAGGCTGTGGGCAATTAATAAGCAAAGTGATGGATTATCAAACTATTGCTCATCCATCAGACACTAATGCCATACAGCAACTATTTATTAATTTGAATTTAAATAATTGGAAAGGACCTAGTACCGTGGAAAAAAACTCCTATAGCAGGGTTAGTCAATCTGGGCATTTAGCTGAAATTTTAAAAAGTATATAAAACAAATGTTGTCAGGGCATTGGTTCTAATTTATTATATATGATAGTATTTGAAGAAGATGGAAAGAAAAATTATTTGGATTACTATATGTCCAATAATCAAGTGGAGGTAAAAATTTTTAAATGGGTTAATATATCTAAATCTGCATCTCAATATATAATACCTTCAAGATCCTTTAAGCTACTATTCAATTATGTTAGAAAAATCGGAGTAGTAGAGGTGGTTAGAAAGGTAAGATCTAGAATGTCTGAGTCTGGGAGAAATAGTAAATTTTTATCTTTTGGAATTGGAACAGTGGTAGCCTCAAAAAGTGAAAACTTCAAGGAAGATGATTTAGTTGTATTTGTTGCCAATAATCATCCTAGGTGTGTTGATGTGTTAAGCCTACCAGAATCATTACTGGATCACATTTCGCAAATTGATATAAATGATACCGAACTTCATTATTATGAGGTTGATGAATTGGATGAAATTAAAGAAGATGTGATGTCATTGAGTGGTTGGTCCAGTTTTTCGGGGACTGATTTGGATATAGAAGCGGTTAAAAGAGTAATAAATTGGAATAAGGAAAAAATTAAAAACTTAGCAGCTAAAGAAGTTTATAAGGTCAATTCATTGGCATCTTATAAAAAACAGGAAAAAATAGATGCGCATATTGATTCTGGAGAAAGTAGGTGTAAGGGGGTATTGTATGGCTATGGCCAATACGCTAAAACAATGATCATCCCGAATTTTGTAAAAGGAATTGATATCGTGAAAATTCATGAGGTGGACCCATTGCAAATTGGTGTAGTGGACGCTGATGAAAATAAATTTACGACTAATCCGTATTCCGGGTCTTACGATAATATTGATTTCTATATAGCTGCCGGATTTCATCATACGCATGCCGCACATGCAATAAACGCATTGGAAAAAGGGGCTTATGTTATTATAGAAAAGCCAATAGTTACTACTGAAACTCAATATGAAAATTTGAAGAAATTTTTTAATAGTGGAAAAATATTTTCTGGTTTTCATAAAAGATATATGAAATACAATAAGTTCATTCGCAAGGATTTGCGAATGAACTCTAAAGAGCCAATTTCATATTTTTGTGTAGTTTTTGAGATCCCTTTGCCAGCAAACCATTGGTATAATTGGCCTAATTCAGGAAGTAGAATTGTATCGAATGGATGTCATTGGGTTGACCATTTTATGTTTTTAAATGATTATTCAGCAGTAGAAACTTATGATCTAATACTTTCGAAAACGGGTGATTATTTAGTCTACTTGGAACTTGAGAATGGAGCTGTTGCTCATATCACATTGACGGATAAAGGGAGTTCAAGAATTGGTGTTCGAGAACATATTGAAATTAGATCTAATAATGGCCATGTGCGAATTACTGATTCAAAATTTGTCTCTGAATATGACCATTCAGTTGTAAGAAATTACAATTTCCATCCTTATCATGCGCATCGAATTATGTATAATGAGATGTCCAAGAAAATTATAAATAAGGAAAAAGGAGATGCTGTGAATTCATTTAGATCTTCCGAAGTGATGTTGAAAATTGAAAAATTGTACCAGCAGAGAAATTTTAAAAAAGACCCTGTTGTCCATTAAAATAATTATCAGTTAATATTCAATGAAACAAATCATCCAAAATCTAAAATCCGGAGCTACCATTCTTGAAGAGGTGCCAGCACCACAGGTACGCCCCGGACAAGTACTGATCAAAACAACCAAATCATTGGTGTCCTTAGGTACCGAGCGAATGCTCGTAGAATTCGGGAAAGCCAGTTTGGTTCAAAAAGCGCGTCAGCAGCCAGATAAAGTCAAAATGGTTTTGGATAAAATCAAATCCGATGGTTTGATGCCCACCATAGAAACGGTTTTTAATAAACTGGAGCAGCCACTGCCATTGGGCTATTGTAATGTGGGAAAGGTAATCGGTGTAGGAAAAGGAGTGGCTGACTTTAAGGTCGGAGATCGAGTGGCTTCAAATGGTCAACACGCAGAATTTGTATGTATCCCGCAAAACTTAGTGGCTCATGTTCCAGATAATATTTCCGATGAGCAAGCGGCCTTTACTGTTATCGGTTCCATTGGGTTGCAAGGGATTCGTTTATTGAATCCAACTTTGGGCGAAACCGTTGTGGTAATTGGACTTGGATTGATTGGATTGATCACTGCAGAACTGCTAAAGGCAAATGGCTGTCAGGTAATCGGCGTAGATTTGGATGATTCAAAATTAGAAATTGCCGCAGCCAAAGGGATCACCACTGTAAATCCAAGAAATGGCATCGATCCTGTAAAATTTGTGAACTCCATAACCAATGGAGTAGGGGCTGATGGCGTGATCATTACAGCCTCAGCAAAGACGGACGATATTATTTCCCAAGCGGCTCGCATGAGTCGGAAGAGAGGTAAGATTATATTGGTCGGAGTTATCGGATTGAATCTTTCCCGGGCAGAATTTTACCAAAAAGAATTGACCTTTCAGGTATCCTGTTCCTATGGTCCAGGACGCTATGATGACAATTATGAACAAAAAGGTCAGGACTATCCATTGCCATTTGTACGTTGGACGGAGAAACGAAATTTCGAAACAATCCTTCAGGCGTTGTCCACCGGTTCACTCAATGTGGACCCTTTAATTTCTGAAATCATTCCCATTGAAGAATATGACAAGGTATACGGGGAAATCGGTAATTCTAAATCTATTGCCTCTATATTGACTTATTCGGATGCTGTGAAGCATTCCACCACAGTCAATTTGCAAACCAATAATTTTGGTCAAGCCAAAGGAGTTCTTGGAATTATTGGTGCTGGAAATTTCACAAAAATGACCATGCTGCCCGTGTTGAAAGGAGCGAATATTAAGTATATCGCAGGTGCAGGAGGAGTGAATAGTACTGCTTTGGCCAAAAAACATGGAATAGCGAATAGTACTTCTGACTATAAGGAATTGGTCAATGATAGCGATGTTGATACGATATTGATCACCACGAGACATAACCTACATGCTGAGATGGTACTGGCAGGATTGCAAGCGGGTAAAAATGTGTTTGTAGAAAAACCATTATGTCTTTATCCACAGGAATTAGATCAAATTGTCGAGGCTTATATGGCGCCTAGAACAGATGGACGTCAGGCTACTATAACCATCGGATTCAACCGTCGTTTTTCTCCGCATATTCAAAAAATAAAATCGCTGGTAGATCCCAGTGCACCGAAGAATATGATTGCCACGATGAACGCAGGATTTATTCCTCCCGAAGTTTGGGTACATGATCTAGCCGTTGGTGGTGGACGTATCGTTGGAGAGGCTTGCCACTTTATTGATTTATTGACTTATCTATCTGGAAGTTTAGTCAAATCAATTTGTATGTCAGGTTTAGGGCAACATCCGGAAGAGAATACCGACAATGCCGCTATCTTGCTCAAATTCGAAAATGGTGATCAAGGAGTCGTTAATTATTTCGCAAATGGGAATAAAGCCTATTCTAAGGAACGATTGGAAGTGTACAGCCAAGAGAAAACCATTATCATGGATAACTTCCGAGAAACCAAAGGTTATGGCACACCCGGATTTTCAAAATTGAAAACGAAGTTGGATAAAGGGCATAAAAGACAATTTGAATTATTGGTGGAAAAAGCAAAATCTGGCGGTGGTGCGCTAATCCCTTTTGAAGAAGTTATCAATACAACCAAGGCTAGCTTTGCAGCTATCGAAAGTTTGAAGACTGGCGCATGGGTTAATATTTAATAAATAGCAATGCTTAGATAATTTTGGTTGGAAAAATAAAAATGCTTACTCAGGTTTTGAAAAATCAAGGCCCAAGGTATGTGGCATTCAGAGCTTGGTATGAGTTGCGCCGAAAGCGAGGTTGGTTGAAAAATGATTTTCCGACAGCACCGGAGCAACATCAATTTATTAGCTTGGAAGCATGGAAACAAAAGAATATTCCTTTCTTCTTTCAATCAAAATTGGCATTAACTTTTCAGAAGACAAAGCATGCTGATCTTCAAGAACGATTTGATAAAATTGCCCAAGGAGAGGTATTGCTTTTTAATGCAAGTTGGAAAAAACTAGGAAAACAGTACGATTGGATTACCAACCCAGATTCTGGTTTTCGATACGACATTAGTCAACATTGGTCGCTGGTTGAAGATATTTCCAAAGAAGCAGGAGACATTAAATTCGTCTGGGAGAAATCCCGATTCTCTTATTTATACGATATCATTCGCCACGATTATCATTATGAACAGGACCATGCGGAACTAGTTTTTTCGGAGATTGAAAATTGGATAGCGGCCAATCCCATTAATCTTGGTCCTAATTATAAATGTTCTCAGGAAATTTCATTGCGCTGTCTAAATTGGACCTTTGCACTTTATTATTATCGAGATTCAGTTGGTTTGACTGAAGCACGTTTCCAGCGTATAATGCATGCGCTATATTGGCAAATTCGTCATGTCTATAGTAATATTAATTTCTCCAGAATATGTGTTCGGAATAACCATGCGATTACCGAAACGATGATGCTTTATCTGGGAGGAATGCTCTTTCCTTTTTTCCCAGAAGCAGCTCAATGGAAAAAGGACGGTAAAAAATGGTGGGAGGAAGAGATCGCTTACCAAGTTTATGAGGATGGTACCTTTTTACAATTTTCTCACAATTACCAAAGGGTGCTGGTACAATTATTAACTTGGGGAATCACTTTAAGTGAATTGCATCAGGAAACACTTACTTCAACGACCATTTCCAGAGCGAGCAGTGTAGTGAGCTATTTGTATAATTGTTGTGTGGGGAAAAATGGAGAATTGCCGAACTATGGGAATAATGATGGTGCCTTGTTTTTTAAACTGAACAGTCAGTTGTATCCAGATTTTCGACCTCAATTGAATGCATTGGCCTTCAGTATTAATAAAGAATATTTATTCTCAGACAATTGGTTGACTGAGGATATACATTGGATGCAAAGCAAGGTCACAGATAAAAAAAACGGTTCAATAGATAAAACTGTAACAATTGCAAAAAAGTATGACCAAGGTGGAATATTGACTTTATCTACAAGTGATAACAGCTTTACCTTTTTTAAATGTACAGCGTACAAAGATCGCCCTTCGCAAGCAGATAATCTTCATGTAGATATTTGGTGGAGGGGAAAAAATTATTTTCGCGACGCTGGGATATATAAATATAATACTACGGAACAAGACATAAATTTTTTTGCTGGAACATTGGGGCATAATACCTTAATATTAAGTAATAAAAATCAAATGAAAAAAGGTCCTCGATTCATTTGGTACAACTGGACAAAAAATACAGCGTCTTCAATAGAAGAAAACGCCGAAGAATATATCCTGACAGCTTGGGCAGAAATGTTCCCAGAATTAGGTGCCAATGTGAAGCATACACGGACCATTAGGAAAAATAAATTGAAGCCAATCTGGACCATAGTTGATCGCATTGAAAATTTACCGACCAATGTTCAAGTCCACCAACTGTGGCACCCCAATCCTAATTTAATTCCACAAGTGAAAATTACAGCTACAGACAACAACGGTCAGCAACTGCAATTAGAAACTAAAGGAGGATATTTTTCAGATCATTACGGTGAAAAAGAAGCGGCTCCAACTTGGTCCTTTACGACAGTTAATCCTACTATACAAACAGAAATTCAACTACTACCTTGAGAATACTCCTAATTCATCAATACTTCCTTGAGCCCGACGACGGCGGTGGATCAAGGTTTAATGAGATGACCAATCGATGGACCAAAAATGGTCATGAAGTAACCGTATTGGCGGGTATGATGCACGCCCACGGAAAAACTAAACGTCCGGAATACAAAGGAAAATATTTTGTAACCAAACACCACGATAAGGTTAAAGTATTGCGTTGCCATGTGTCCGAAGCCTATAACCGAGGATTCTTGGGAAGACTTTGGGGATATTTCTCTTTTGTATTTTCTAGTATTTGGGCAGGTATGTTCAAAACTAAAGATAAATACGACGTTATACTGGTCACTTCGCCACCATTGTTTGTGGGGATAACTGCTTATGTAATTTCTAAAATAAAACGGACTCCCTTCGTATTTGAAGTGCGGGACCTCTGGCCAGAATCAGCTATTGATACGGGAGTAGTTACGAATAAATGGATCATCAAATTCGCCTATAAGTTTGAGACCTTTATTTATAAAAGAGCGAAATTAATTAATGTATTGACGCCAGCCTTTAGAGATAAATTAATTGAGCATAAAGGAATAGAGAAGGATAAAATAATTTTTATTCCCAACGCAGCAGATTTCACCTTGGCTGAGGCGATATATGAAAGTGATTTCGATGCGAAAGCATTTAGAAAGGAATTGAATTGGCAAGGTAAGCTGGTTATTACTTATGTTGGGGCGCATGGAGTTGCTAACCATTTGATTCAGGTAATTGAGACCGCAGAGATTATAAAGGAAAAACATCCTGAAGTGTTATTTGTATTGATTGGAGGAGGAATGCAAAAAGAGATGTTAAAGGAAGAAGCTGCCAAACGTGGATGCGACAATGTGCAATTTATTGATCCGGTACCAAAGCAGGAAGTCTTCAAGTATATTATGGCTTCAGATTTCGGTTCATCGGTCTTGAAAAAAGTTGATACCTTCAAAACGATCTACAGTAATAAGACCTTTGACTACATGTCTTGTAAGAAGCCTATTATGCTCGTAATAGATGGTGTGTCTCGAGAACTAGTTGAAACAGCAAATTGTGGAATATATATAGAACCAGAGAATCCAGAGGATTGGAAAAATAAAATTGAGAAAATTAGTAAATATTCAGAAGCTGATTTGAATGAACTTGGTGAGAATGGTTATAATTTTGCTAAAGAACATTTTGATCGACTAAAGTTGGCTGATAAATATTTGGAATATATTAAAAATGCATTGTTATAAATTTGCAGCATGAAGGACAAAATATATATTGTAGGTACTGGAGGATTTGCTTGTGAAGTCCTATGTCTTATTGATGATTTAGGAGATTATGAAAGAGTCGCTGGCTTTTTAGAACTAGATGATATTTGGAAAGATAAATGGCAAGGGAAAAATTTGATGGGAAAAGAAATAGTTCCTTTTTCTTCTTTTCAACCTGATTTGGGATTAGTTTCTATTGGAATTGGTGATCCGAAAATTAGAGAGAAAACAGTAGGGCAACTTCCTGAGAATACTAAATTTATCTCACTTATTCATCCTAGGGCCTTAGTTTCAAGATGGGTAAAGTTGGGAGTTGGAGCTGTAGTTACCGCAGGTTGCGTATTAACCTCTAATATAGAAATAGGCGATCATGTGCATTTAAATTTGGATACCACTATAGGTCATGATTGTAAAATTGGAAATTTTTTTACAACCGCTCCTTCTGTTAATGTTAGTGGAAATTGTACTATTTCAAATCGAGTTTATTTAGGAACTGGTTCTGCAACACGTCAAGGATTAACCATTACAAATGATGTAGTGCTTGGAATGGGTGCAATGGCTGTAAAAGACATGAAGGAGCCCGGTATATATGTGGGCATCCCCGCAAAAAAAAGATAGTAAATCAAGCAAAATAATCTATAATGATCCCTCTTTCTATCCCACACCTAGCAGGCAACGAATGGAAATACGTAAAAGACTGCCTAGACACCGGTTGGGTATCCTCAGTTGGTGCATACGTTACCCAATTTGAAAAAATGGTAGCCAAATTTGCCGGTGCTAACTACGGCATCGCCTGCATGAACGGAACTGCCGCCTTACACATCGGACAAATACTTTTAGGAGTAGAAAAAGATGATCATGTCATCACCCCAAATATAACATTCGTCGCCACCCTGAATGCTATTAAGTATACTGGAGCAAAACCAATTTTAATTGATGTGAATCCAACCAATTGGCAAATGGATTTGGAGGTATTTGAACAATTCCTTGAGCAGGAAACCTACCTAGAAAAAATAAATATAGACGGTGACTCGCAATTTTTTTCCCATTATAAAAAAACAAAAAAACCGATCAAGGCCATCATGCCAGTGCATGTCCTTGGAAATATTGGCGACATGGATCGGTTGGTGAGTATTTGTAAAAAATACCACATTGGAATTATCGAAGATAGCACAGAGGCTTTAGGTTCATATTACAAAGGGAGGCATGCCGGGACTTTTGGAAAGATTGGGACCTTTAGTTTCAATGGAAATAAAATTATTTCTACTGGCGGTGGTGGAGTGATTGTAACCGACGATGAAGCATTGGCCAAAAGAGCAAAACATATAACCACTACGGCTAAGGCTAGTCCGATGGAATATTTCCACGATGAAACGGGATACAACTACAGATTAGTAAATATCTTAGCAGCGGTGGGTGTTGCACAGATGGAACAGTTGCCAGACTTTATATTGAATAAAAAAGCGATGGATGCTTTTTACCGAAAAGAATTGGATGGAGTAGGGGATATTCAATTTCAAGAAGTGAGCAAGAATGTTGATCCGAATTGTTGGTTATTCACTTTTCGCACAAAAAGGATGAGAGAACTGTTGACTTTTCTAAATGAAAATGGTGTTCAATCTCGACCATTTTGGGTACCAATGAATCGCTTGCCGATGCATGGTGGATATGATTTTATCTCTAATAATGATCAATCCAATGAAGTGTATGAATCGGCTTTGAGTATTCCTAGTTCTTCTGGTCTTACACAAGAACAATTGCAAACTGTGGTAGATACGATCAAGTCATTTTATAATTAATATAACTTCAAAAAAAATAGATGTTATTCGATTTAGAAAAATTTATAGCTGACAAAGTTACCAAACGCTCTAGTTCTTTCTTTCAAAAAGATATCGAAGCGAATTCACAAACTCTTCGAGAAAGAATTGCGGGAAAGTCTGTTCTTGTGATAGGCGGAGCTGGTACAATTGGTTCAAGTTATATTAAAGCGGTTTTAAAATTTAATCCTGGAAGATTGTTTGTAGTTGATACCAATGAGAATGGATTGACAGAATTGACCAGAGATTTGAGGTCGAATGAAGATCTGCAAGTTCCTGAGGATTACAAAACTTATCCGTTAGATTTTGCACATCCTGTTTTTGAAAAAATACTAAAGAAGGAAGGACCTTTTCATATCGTCGCTAACTTTGCCGCCCATAAGCATGTGCGATCGGAAAAAGATCAGTACTCTGTAGAGGCAATGATTGACAATAATGTTTTTAAAGCAAAGACACTTTTAGATCAGTTATCCATTCATAAGCCAGAGCGCTTTTTCTGTGTTTCGACAGATAAAGCTGCCAACCCAGTGAATGTGATGGGGGCAAGTAAAAAACTTATGGAGGAAGTGATCATGAGTTATGCGAATGACATTCCGATTACAACTGCTAGATTTGCGAATGTGGCTTTTTCAAATGGCTCTCTTTTATTTGGCTATATGGAAAGATTGCTGAAAAAGCAACCACTTTCTTGTCCATCAGATGTGAAGCGGTATTTTGTTTCTCCTGAGGAATCTGGCCAGATTTGTATGTTGGCTTGTATGCTTGGAAGTCCTGGGGAGATATTTTTCCCGAAATTTGAAGAAGAGAAATTGACTTTGTTCAAGGATATTACTGACGATTTTATTCCTGCTCAAGGATTTATAGTAGATCTTTGTACTAGCGAAGCAGAAGCAAAGACAAAGGCAAAAAACTTAAGATCAGGGAGTACAGCTTATCCAGTATATTACTTTCCTACAGATACTTCAGGGGAAAAGCTTTTCGAAGAGTTTTATACAAATGACGATATTGTTGATAGAGATAGTTTCCAAGGTTTAGGAGTAATAAAAAACGCTCCCATTAACCGAAAAGAAGAAGTAGGGCGAATGATTCAGGATTTGAAGGCTGTAGTTGGACGAGAGTCTTATAATAAATCCGATATAGTTGCAGCGATGAAAGCTTTTCTTCCTAATTTTGCGCACATCGAAACAGGAAAAAGCCTGGATCAGAAAATGTAAATATGTATCAAGTCGTAAAGCGATTTTTTGATTTTATATCATCTCTAATAGCCTTAGTTATCTTGTCTCCTTTGATTATTCCTATTGTGATTGGTTTAAAGCTCACAGGAGAGGGGTATATCTGGTATTTTCAGGAACGTGTCGGTAAAAACAATAAACTATTCAACATTTGGAAATTTGCCACCATGTTGAAAGACTCAGTCAATATGAAGGGCGGGCTGATAACAACAAAAAAAGATCCGCGCATCACGCCGATGGGAGGTTTTTTAAGAACTTCAAAAATCAATGAATTGCCGCAATTGATAAATATCTTAAAGGGTGATATGTCAGTTGTTGGACCTCGTCCAGTGATGCAAAAGAGTTTTGATGCCTATCCTGAGGATGTCCAAAAAGTGATTTTCAATGTTAGACCAGGGTTGACTGGGATCGGATCAATAATATTTAGAGACGAAGAAACTTTGATTACTGAAGTAAGAGATGCTGGTGGAGATACTTGGGACTTTTATAAGAACAAAATTTATCCTTTTAAGGGAAAGACAGAACAATGGTACCAGAAAAACCAATCGTTTTTGACTGATTTTAAAATTATCATCATTACAGCTTGGGTAGTATTCTTTCCTGATAGTAATATCGTTTACTCATGGTTTCCAACACTTCCAAAGCGACCTTTTTAATATGACAAAAATAGACATCATAGCCGGCGCCCGTCCGAACTTCATGAAAATCGGACCGATCATTCATGCCATTCTTAAATATAACGAGACGGCAGCTGAAAAAATTGACTACCGTTTGATTCATACCGGACAACACTACGACAAAAAAATGTCCGAAGATTTCTTTGAGCAATTAAATATTCCTAAACCACATTTAAACCTCGGAGTGGGATCTGGAACTCAGGCTACCCAAACGGCTAACATAATGATGCGCTACGAGGAGGCAGTGAAGGAAAGTAAACCGGAGCTGTGTATCGTAGTTGGGGATGTTACTTCTACAATGGCATGCTCGATTGTTGCTAAAAAGGAAGGCGTGAAGGTGGCTCATGTCGAGGGTGGAATTCGTTCTGGAGATGAAGGAATGCCAGAAGAAATTAATCGAATGGTTACAGACAGTATTACAGATTATTTCTTCACCACTTCCGCAGTAGCAAACAAGAATCTAGAATTTCTTGGACACAAACCAGAAAAGGTTTTCTTCGTTGGTAATACAATGATTGATTCTTTACTTGGCAACCTTGAGCGTCTTCAACAACCAGCGATTTGGAGAGAAAATAATCTTAAAGAAAAGGAATATTTAGTAATGACCTTGCATCGCCCTTCAAATGTTGATGCTATGGAAGATTTGCGGAAACTGTTAGAGATTATTAATACCAATGTTGATAATAAAAAGGTTGTTTTCCCTATGCATCCTCGGACAAAAAAGATGTATGATCAACTAGGTATGAATTTCGAAAATTTATTAATCACTGGTCCGATGTCTTATTTGGAGTTCATTTATTTGGTGAAGAATGCTTTGGGTATGATTACCGATTCTGGTGGAATTACAGAAGAGACTACAGTCCTAGGAGTACCATGTATGACTTTGAGAAACTCGACTGAGCGTCCAGAAACTGTAACCATTGGAACCAATGAAATTGTTGGAACAAATCCAGTAAACATTATGCCCTATTTAAATATGCTTATTTCTGGGAAATGGAAGCAAGGCGGAATTCCAGAACTCTGGGATGGTAAAACTGCCGATCGAATTGTGAAAATTGTAGCAGGCTTATAAATTACAGAATAACTCTTATTGATAGATCGACTATTTAATAATCTAGCATCAAAACAAAGCAAGGTCTTTATGATCTTGCTTTGTTTGTTTTGTATAGTATATCCATTTTATTCCTGGGCTGGTACTTGGTGTTTAATTGCTTTTTCAATTTTTTGGCTAATTAATAAAGTTAATTATCCGACTGAAAACTATCTTCAAAAATTGCACTGGCCTTTTCTATTGTACTTTGCTTGGCACGTATTCGGCATGCTGTGGAGTTCTGACTTTCAAGAAGGAATAAATGATCTACAGTCGAAATCGGCTTTTTTATTGTTACCATTAATGATAGCTTCTTTAGATTGGAAGAAAGAGGAGCTACTTTTAGTCCTCAGGTTTTTTCTTTTTGGAATTATTTTAACAGATATCATTTATTTAGGCTTTGGTGGGTACCGCTTTTTGTTTCTGGAAGAACCGTCAACTGTCCTTTTTTATTCTGAATTAACTTCCCCATTTAAAAACCATCCGGCTTTCACTTCTAGCTATAGCATTTTTGGCATAGTCTATCTGTTATATTTATTTTTTGAAAAGAGAGAAAGATTTGAAAAAAGTAAAAATTGGAATATCATAGTTATTTTGTTTTTGTGGTTAATGGTGGTTCTTTATGCCAGCCGAATGCAGATTCTTGTTATTCTATTTATAATTTCTTTAATGCTTTGTTGGTATCTAATTCCAAAGAAAAAGTTTTTTAAATTATTATTTACAGTTGCTCTATTTTATGGAATTACATTTTTAGTGACTAGTTCATTGTCGGTGACGGCAAGTAGACTTGAAAATGCTACCTCGAATATAGCGGGACTTCAAAATAAAAAAGAAGAACTTCAAAATATTAGATTTCAACTTTGGGAGTCCGCATTGGAAATTGGTAGCAAAAATATGTTGCTTGGAGTTGGTACGGGTGATATTAATTCTTCGTTGATGGAGAATTATGTACTAAAAGGATTTGAAAAAGCCAAAGAAAAACAACTTAACGCCCACAATCAATACCTACAATCCTTCGCAACCCTCGGTATCGTCGGCCTCATTTCATATCTCTTACTCCTAATCATTCCCAGCCTCAGAGCCATCAAAACAAAGAATTTTATAATCCTGGCTTTTTACCTCATCTTCGCACTCGGCACCCTCACCGAGTGCATGCTAGAAACCCAACGCGGTTCCGTTTGGCTTGCTGTTTTTGGATCCTTATTCTGGGGACGAGAAAATTTTCTGTCAGATAAAAATATTTGACCTTTTAAAGTTCAAGGGCGTGCCTCATTCGGGGCGTTCCTTACATACTCGCCATTCGGCTCGGTGCCGCACACCAGTGATTGTTATCACTACATTACAGACAACTCACGCGTTCCACATTTCTTTTTTTTGATGTGCCATAGAATCTTAGAATTTATCACTCAATAAAATTAAACGGAGAAGAATTCGAATTCTCCGGAGGATTCACCGACCTCCACATCGAGAGTTATCGCCAGATTTTAGCAGGTAATGGATTTGGTATTGATGTGGTGCGGCCGTCAATAAGTCTTGTAGAGAAAATAAGGTCTGAACCCCTTACCATTAAAGATACCAATACCCATCCATCGGTAGATCTACCGCTTTCAAAACATCCCTTCAGTAATTAAAAAGTAAATGATCGCGAATTATCTTCCGAAGTCATCTTGTAATCGAATGATGTCTTCTTCGTCGCTGGGTTGATCTTTATCAGTATGTTGCCAAATCTCGGCTACAACTCCAATCTCTTTCAATCCAATCAATCGATGCCGCTCACCTTGAGCTAAAATGATTTTTTCTCCGACTTGATGTGTATCAACTTCCCCTTGTTCATCCGATGCTGACCGCGATACACCGATAGGTCCTTCCACGACCTTCCATACTTCGGATCTTCGGTGATGATATTGCCATGACAATCGTTTTTCTGGTGCGACTACTAAGATCTTTGGACTTACTTTTCCTCCCTTTGTTAAAGATTCGTAATCTTCACCAGGGTAATAGGCATCAAGAAATTTCTCTGATTGCGGTTCTGAAATAACGAAAAAACCACCCCAAGGACGGTTGAAATCTGTTCGTTCAAATTCGAATCCTTGCTCCGCTAATTGTCTCTCTATGCGTTTAAATGTATCAGTAATCGAGCTCATCAATGCCTTGTAATTATGTGTTTAGCCTAGCAATTTATGGAAAATTGAAATCAGATGCTTGATTATCGAAGAATTATTGATGCTCAAATCAATGTATACAAGACCGAACAATTCTCCAATTAGTCTAACTTTTCTTCACATACTTCGTCAAAATCGCGATCAGCTATCCATCCCCTTTCCTATTATACCCAGGATTATCCTGCACCACGAGAATAAATTCCCCAACGGTTTTACTTTTTTGATGAAATCTTATAATGTAAGATTCTGGATGAATCTTTATTATTGTTCATAGTTGTCTTGACAGCATTCCCAATATGAAATATCATAAAAGGTCGCAATAATTATTAAACTTTAATCATAGAACTCCAGAAAAGCATTGCGTTTCATTAAATAAAGGATGTCTATCATTACAAATCAAATTTAATTGAATTAATTCCTAATGCTCTTATTAAGAAGTGATTAGGTCAAATGGATTAATCAGTAAATCACTTTTCTAATCTTTGGTTTAATATGTATTTAATATATATTCAACTTCTTATACTTTAAGAATTTTGGCAATGGAATATTTCTAAACGGTTTGGCATTGGTTTTGAACTTTGTGACATAGTTAGATGAATTTCTGACTATTGACAACAAACTTAGTAACCATGAAAAAATTATTTCCGAACGGGGATTACTCCCCTTGGTTAACCAATCTTAAGTTCGCAATGGTTTGCTGCTTGGCAATTTTTGCTTGCAATGTTAGCAGCCAAACTCCTTCTTCTTGCTGTACCAATATCGCAGTAAACAATCCGGGCTATGAAAATAGTTTTACTAAAGACATTCGTTTTCCGGATAGTAATAGTGGTATCAACGCACGTTATGATACGCCAACGAGTTGGCAATATGCCGATGCTACAAATAATTGGGAGGCCTATCATATTGAGGATGCAACGAGAGCTTCAGAAGGTTCCAATTTTGTATACATACCTTTTGACGAATTTAGTCCACCTGCCGCAAATTATTGTATAGGTAATTATGTATTTGAAGCTTCGGATGGGAGTTGTTCAGATGATTATTATTATAATGGGTATCGATATGTTTTTGAATATGACTTCGTTGCTTTCAACAGAAATGTACCTACGGGGGGAGTGGGGTCAACTAGACCGCAGTTGGAACATGATTATCCAGCAATCTTGGATTTATATGAATCTGATGGAACATTGGCTTCCTCGACAGATTATGTCTCAGTCCCATGGGCGAATATTGGATCCAGTTGGACAACTGTTGCCGGTGTTTCACCTGCGTTAAATATTGGAGCTAATAACTTTTTCTATTTTTCGCATTATCGTTTCGGATCAACGGGAATGCTGATTGATAATACGAAGTTTTATATGGCATCTATTGATGATTCAAACGCGGCCAACGAGGCGGTAAATGAGTTGGGAAATCAAATAACCTTTGACTTAAACCCAAATTCCAATATCCCGTTGGGAGTGCCTAATATTAATTATACAGTTGCTGCTCCTAGTGGTTATTCTGTTTCTCCAACCATCGGAGAGTATAACACTAACACAAGTTTCACACTTACAAAAAATACAGGAACATTTTCTCCCGGACAAATTGTTTTGCTTGATTTAGAAGATGAAGTGAATGATGTTTGTACTTCAATATTGACGGTAGAACATCCAGTTGCATTACCAATTACATTGACAAGTTTTGAATCATCTTCAAAAGATTGTATTACAAATATTCATTGGACAGCAGAGGATGCATCTGACTTCGGTTATTATTTACTAGAGTATTCAATTGACGGAATCAACTTTGACGCGATTAAAATAATTGAACACGATGAGCAGAAATTATCCACCGGATATACGGAAAAATTTGAAAGTGAATTTAATCATAAATATTATCGGCTGAAAATGGTAGATTTGAATGGCTCATATACGTATTCAAAAATCATCAAGGGCAATCATAGTAGTTGTAAAAAAGAACAGCTAATTTCCGCGTTTCCAAATCCAATCCGACCTGGTTCGAAAACAACTATTCAATTTGAATCAAACCGTGGTGCAGCTAATGTAATGATCACCGATATTTCCGGAAGAACAATTTTAACTGATGAAATAGTAACCGAAGATGGTGTAAATGAATATGTACCAAATTTGGAAGATTTACCGGCAGGAAGCTATAACGTATCCATCCTGTCCTACAATAATTTAAGAACGACCAAGATATTTTTGATAGAGTAGAATAGTCTTCCAGTTTCAGATTACCATTTGTTCAAACTTTCAACTTATGAAAATTTAATTCAGATGGTTGGTCGATGAAGAAAAGTTGGTTTTTAAAGCACGGTATCCAAGTAGAGGTAAATCAGCTAATAAATTTAGCTCTTCTTCACATACTTCGTCAAAATCACAATCTGTTGTCCATCCACTTTCCCCTCGATATGCTCGGCATTATCCTGGACCAAACGAATTCTCCTGACCGCAGTCCCTCTCTTCGCAGTAAATCCTCCTCCCTTTACGTTTAAATCCTGAATTAAAGTAACTGTATCTCCATTTTGTAGTACATGACCATTACTATCTTTATGGACAATCATGGCCGCACCTTCATCTTCAGCCCACTCGCGGGTTTTGTCCTCCATATAAATCATGCCCAGGAGATCTTGCGCCCAATCCTGGCCTTCAAGTCGATTCAATAATCTGAAAACCATCACCTGTACTGCTGGTTCAGTATTCCACATGCTGTCATTCAGACATCTCCAATGGTTGATGTTCATCTTTCTGGGCTCATTAATTTGTCCTAGGCAATTGGCACAAACGACAATCTGGTTTTCAGGAACATCCGCGGAAGTAGGAGGAACCTGATACCCACTTAAGTTTTCTGCTGTGCTGCATAGTTCACATTTATGCGCTGATCGCTGTGTCAGTTCTGTGGATAAAATCATCTTGCGAAGGTAGTAAAATTGATGATTTAACTTTTCGTCCCTCAAAAGATTCTAAACCTTAATTAGTTGTTATTTGTTACTTAATTTCGAGCGCAATTTCTAAATTTGAGCATTCTGCCAATTGAGAGCAAAACAATATTTATGCAAAAAGATAACGTTAAAATCAACGAAGAGATTAAAAAATCTTTGAAGAATTGGAGACAGATCGTTAAGCGTTACCAGAAGCCGAATTGGAAAAAAGCAAGTATCCAGTTAGCGAATTCATTTTTGCCTTATCTGGCGCTTTGGGTTTTGATGTACTTTAGCATGAGATGGTCGATTTGGATCACGCTGTTACTTGGGATCGTTAATGCATTCTTTTTGGTCAGAATATTTATCATTCAGCATGATTGTGGGCACCAATCATTTTTCAAATCTAAAAAGCTCAATAATATTGTTGGATTTACTTGTAGCTTCTTTAGTTTTATTCCTTACAAATATTGGGCAAAAATCCACAACTTCCATCATGGGCATTCTGGCCAAATTGAAACTTGGGATATCGGCGATATTCCCACACTTACGGTTAAGCAATATGAAGAGAAAACCAAATGGGGGAAGTTGGCTTACAGAATTTGGAGAAATCCTTTGATTACTTTTGTAGTGGCTCCAATTTATTACATGGTCGTTTCCAATCGCTTTCCAACGATAAAACTGAAAAATTGGAGAAACTTGATTACGGTTCAGGTAAGAAATAACTTGGCAATAGCCGCAGTATATTTAACATTGGGATATTTCCTAGGCTGGGGTAGATTCCTCTTTATTCAATTTTTCATCGTCTTTTGTTTTGGTATAATTGCCTTCTGGTTTTTCTATGTTCAACATCAACACGAGCAATCCTACAAACAATGGAAAGACAATTGGGATTATGTTGTGGCTGCGATCAGAGGGAGTAGTCATTACAAATTGCCTAAAGTTTTTCAATGGCTATCTGGCAATATTGGAATCCATCACATTCATCATTTAAGCAGCCTAATTCCAAACTACAATTTGGAAAAATGCATGAAGGAAAACCCAATCCTTAACAAACATGTTACCGTTATTACTTTTTGGAAAAGCTTGAAGTTAATGTCCCACAAACTTTGGGACGAAGAAAGACAAAAGATGATCAGCTTCTCAGAGTACGCGCAGATGAAGATGATGAAAATGGCTTAAAGAGTTGAACTTACTAACTAGATAAAGTATTTCAGTTTAATAATTCTGGCGGAGCCAACGTTCAACATTTTAAAAGCTTGACTTTTAAAAAGCAAATTTCAACAAATTTCAAAGGCCAATCCGCCCAGAGAATCGCCTTTCAACCAATTTCAACAAAAATATATCCATCATTCTTTGCTTACTTCCGGATGCTAATTTCAATATTAAAAATCACCTCCCGCTTCCCAATACCATTTCTTTAATTTTCCGATTCAATACTGATGCTTTCATTAATTCCTCAACTGAAAGATGAAATCTAAATCGCCAATAATGTTTTGGATTGCTTGGTTCGTTGATTTGCTCTTCAGCGGCTTTTTGTCTTCTCAAATGTTCACTCATACCTACCAAATCTTGGATCGGGAAAATGGCCAACATCGAAGGAGCGTCAAAATGCTCCTGATTGATTTGTTGTACCATTTGACCAGAACATATCGCTGGAGCAGAACCATATCTTTTTAAATGTTCGTTGAAAAATTGCTGCGTCGTTTGTGAATCGGATTGCCACCATCCTCTAATCGTAGACATGTCATGACATGATGGTGAGCAAACAGAGAAATAGTCATAATTCCAAGGTTCACCAAAAGCCGTTTGAGATTTTGACATGCGCTGAATTTCCAAAGGAATAATATTCAATTCATCCATTACACCAGGAACAGAAGCTGGAATCATTCCTAAATCTTCCCCACAGATCAACATATCGGTAGCTCCTAGTAAGGCTGGTAGTTTTTCTTCCGCTTGATTTTTCCAAAATTCATCATGACGCCGGAAATAATAATCAGCATAAATTCGATCGAATATATTTTGATGATGATTACCTAATGATTTATAAAAATGAGTTGTATTTAAAGTAATTCGTGGATTGTAGTAACCAGGTTTATTCGGCTCTTCAATTAGTAATACTTCACTGGCCAAATAAGTAATTGATTTTAATAAATGGATTTGTTCCGGAAATTCCGTTTGAAGTTTTTCTCTAATTGAAACTTGTGTTGCGCATTCTTTTTTCAATAAATACATGCCGTTTCCTGAATGGTCCAAAAAGTTAGTCACAACGAATTCACAATCTTTACCGAACAACTGCTTCATATATTCTTGATGAATATATGGTTTACACCATTGTTCAATATCGCTAGTTAACCCCATTTGTTGGAGTTCAGCTTTACTGTATGGCATCCTTGGATTAAACAACCCTAAAGTACCTTCGATCTGTTCCAAAGGTACTTGCCAAATTCGAAAAAATCCTAGAATGTGATCGATTCGCAAAGCATCAAAATACTCCGCTAGTTTTTGCATTCTTTTTTGCCACCACAGATAATTGTCCTTCGCCATTTCCTCCCAATTATATGTCGGAAATCCCCAGTTTTGACCTAAGATTGCATAATCGTCAGGCGGCGCTCCGGCTTGCTCATTCATATTATACAAATGTGGAGCAACCCAAGCATCTGCACTATACCGATATATTCCTATTGGTAAATCACCTTTCAATACGACTTTTTTATTTCTTGCGTAAGCTTTCGCCTCTTTAAGTTGTTTGTCAGCAATATATTGAAGAAAAAAATAGAAGGTGATCGATCTATAAGATTTACTTTTGGAATTACACAGTTTTAAAATTTCCTTTGGGTCGTAGTTTGAATATTTTGGCCAAACATTAAAATTCGGCGTTTGGTATTCATCTCTTAAATGTGAAAATGCAGCATAAGGAACCAGCCATACTTTGTTTGCTTTGAAAAATTCTTTGTAAGCTTTTGATGCAAAAATGGTTGTAGATTCTTGCTCAAAAAGTATTTGTAAAAAATGGAATTTACCATTTAAGACTTGCTCAAAATCAACTTGGGATAATTTATTCAATGCTTTCCTTTCCTTGTTGTACTGATCTTGGTCTTTTTTCCTTTTAAACTTTGCAATGGCATCTATATTTATATAAATAGGATGCAATGCATAAACAGATATTGCAGCATAGGGATAACTATCAGTCCAAGTTTTAGTCGCTATGGTATCATTGACAGGAAGTACCTGAATAATTTTCATTTCAGTTTCAGAGGCCCAATCTGAAAGGGATTTTATATCTAAAAATTCTCCTATACCATATCCTTGTTCACTACGCTGGGAGAATACTGGAATAGCGATTCCAGCCGCCCTCCACCAATTGCTATCATATCGGAAACCGTCATCATTCAATAGTAGTAAATTTCCTTTTGTTGTTGAGAAACTGACCAACTTCCGTCTATTATCTCCAGACTCCCATTGAATGATCTTATTAGATTTTCGATCACAAAGGACATATTTATATTCTATATTAATCAAATTAGAATCTGCCGAAATTTCTTTATTGTAAACTGGAAATTCCAAAGCGTCTAATGCAACAGGTTTTTCCCAACTCCCTAAAAACGAAGTGTTTCCTACCACTGCTGGATACAACTCCGAAGCCAAATTCGGAATGGTCAGTTGAAATTTAATTTGATTTTGTGACTTGAGCTTAGTTTTGGAGGCTTTTCTTTTTTCCGATTTTAAAAATACTTCTGTGAAAGCTGCAGCCCTAAAAATATTGGACTTGTCTCCTTTGGCTTTCCATTGATCATGAATAATAACTTGCTTATGAGACTTGGCTATTTTTAATTTTCGATGCTTACCTGATTCGAATTGATGAATTCCTTTTTCTTGAATGGCATAGCGATAATGCAACTCGTTTGATTTAATTTCAATATTAGCCATCCAATTGACTCCATCAAATGTGTGCAAATCTATTCGATGTTCTTTCTTTTTGTCGTCAATTAAATCGATAATTAAACCTTGTCCGTAAGACGTTCTATAATGGATATGAAATTGAATGGTCATCTATGCTTGTTTGAACACGAAATGTAAGGGCAATCTTTTATAATTGCCAAATGGAAGTGAATATTTCAAAAGAAATTTGCTTCAAAGACATTCAGTGTGCTTACAAAAAAACCTGAATCACTGGCATAAGGAATCCAGTAATTCAGGCAATTGTAGCTTCAACGGTGTCTCGTTGATAATGGGTGTGGGTCACCCTACGTGCTCTTCGAAAATCTCAGGTCTGACCACTGAGTCCGTATACTCTTTTTTGTAGGAGTATCGCAAGATATCATACGATGTAACTACTCCTTTGAGTTCTCCCCTCAGATTTACAACTGGTAGGGCATGAAATCTGTTGTCTAGGAAAAGTTCGGCAGCAGTACCGACTTTATCCTTGGGTGTGATTTTTATATAATTTGGATTCATGACATCTCTTACGGAGAGATGTTCATTCTTGCTGTTTTGTTCCTTTTGCTTCCATAGGTCATAGGTGGTAATTAAACCAACTAATTTTCCTTTGTCAACTACAGGAACATGGTGAGTTCTATTTCCAGCGAGGATTCTGGAAACCTCATTTAGACTTTGTTGAGGAGTTACAGTGACCACGTTTTTGGTCATGATTCTACGGACTTCTTCATTCATCATTGGCTAGACGATTTTAGTGATTTGCGATTATATGTCTAATTTATATTAAAATCTTTAAAATATCAATTATTCGGTATAAAATATGGTAAAAATGTAAAAATGCATTTTAAAAGAAGGTTTATTTAAATTCATTCGAAATGAATGATTTTGGAGCACTGTATCCGAATTGAAAGTGTTCAACCAAGGTCAAGCTGGCTAAAAGACCTTTAAAGTATCATAGGCCTATCCAGCCCAACTTTTTCTATATTAGCTTTATGAAAATGACCAGCATTCGGCTCGGTGGGGTTCCCGAACATTTTAATCTTCCAATCCATTTAGCTAAAGACAATAATGAATTTGCGAATCGTGGAGTTGATCTTCATTGGACGACTTTTAAAGGTGGAACTGGTCAAATGACCAAGGCCCTGAGAGATGGCGAAGTTGATGCTTGCGTTTTGCTTACTGAGGGGATTATCAAAGACATTATCGCTGGGAATGAAGCCAAGATAATTTCTGTTTATGTCAATACTCCATTGATCTGGGGGATTCATACCGGAGCGAGAAACGAGTTAAGACATCATGCTGAGGTATACGATAAGAGAATAGGGATTAGTCGTTTTGGATCCGGATCTCACCTGATGCCTATTGTTGATGCTACTACTCAAGAACGCGTAATTGACAACAGCCAATTTCAGATTATTAAAAACTTGGAAGGAGCTTTGACTTCTCTGGAGAATCTAGAAACGGATGTTTTCTATTGGGAAAAATATACCACCAAGCCATTTGTAGACGCTGGACAATTGAGAAGAGTAGGACAATTCCTTTCGCCTTGGCCTTGCTTCGTAATTGCGGCTAGGAATGAAATATTGGAAAAATCACCAGAGGCAATCATTCGAATGTTGCGGACTATTCATGATGCTACCGACCAGTTCATGCAGTTGCCAAATGCGATCGATTTGGTGAGTAAGCAATTTGGACAGAAGCCTAAGGATGTCGAGCGTTGGTACCACGCTACGGAGTGGGCGATCCATGGCTGGGTTTCTGAGAAAATGATTCAGTCGGTATTATTCAATTTAAGAACTGCAAATATTATTGCTGAGGATGCTGATATTCCGGAGTTGATTTGGCGGAGGTAATTTTATAACACAATCCCAATTACTTTGCAATTTTCATTTCTTAGTTGATCTAACTTGGCGAGTTCTCCTAGGTACTTCCCCCAAAGATGAGACCAATCTTCCCGATTCATATAATCAATGCAAACCTGGAATTTTGCTATAACCCTTTCAGAAATATTTTCCTTTCTCATCCAAATAAATAGAGACTCGAATGCTTTTGCAATCGCTAACTTCTGTTCCTTCGGAAATATTTGAATATTATAAAAATTCGGCCGTTCCAAAATATTTAAATAAATTTCTTCAGGTTGGATGAATTTGTTCTGGACTAATTCCATATACATTTTGGGAAGATGTTTCATGTTTAGAACAGATACTGTAGGAGATATTTTAAAGTCGATATGGGAAAGCGTTTTTATTTTTGCTCGGTTTTCAATGACAACATTCCAATCCATTTCTTTGCGCACGTATTCTCCTAATGGACCAGTGCCATCTATGCTGGCCATTAATTCAATATTGGAAAATTGAGTCCACAATTTTAAAACATCCCATTGCTTAAAACTCAGTTTTGAAAAGTTAGTATTGTACCTTAAAAGCAATTCAGTATTCCCATTAGCAATCAACCATTCCAAAAGCAAATAATGTTCTTCCGTGACCAATGGTTCACCTCCAGCAATATAAATTTCTTTAGCGTTTTTTAATCCTGATCCGCATTTTTTTATGAATAAATCAAAATCTTTAATGTTCTTTATGATGGCCTTTTCTCCAATATTTCTTCCCAATATTTTAGCATCCTGAAACCACTTGGAACTGGCGCCATGCCAACAAGTTCGACATCTAAAGTTGCAAACGTTAGAAAATCTTATATCGAAATAAAATGGTTGTTGCTGTTTTTTCCAATCTGAGTGTTGATACTTCTCATGAGTTTCCAATCGCATACTTTTTCCCCCAGCAGCCTCAACATGTATACATTGAGCACAACGTTTATCAGGAATTCCCGCAGTGAATTTTTCTCGGAGCTTGTTAATAGATTCCCCATTCCAAATATCGTCCAAGCTATCTTCATTAATATCACCAAAAGGAATATTTGCAACACAACATGCTTTGGCCTTACCATGATCACCAATGTGTAGGTGAATCCAGGGCATGAGGCAGTAGGGGAGGTCATTGGAAGTGTTGTCAAACATATATTACTGAATATATTCAGAAACAAATGTAGTGAATAACTAAGTAGCCAAGGCCATTTAAATTATTAGCGAAAAGATTGTAACAAATGAAAAATATGAAACAATTGTGATAATCGGTAAGAAGATAAATCTTCGCGTCGGGTTTTAACAACCCCACGCGAAGAAATTATTTTGATAGCTTTATTTTCCTAACAGTGATAGTTTGTGAATGTAGTTTCTTTTCCCATTGTTAATCGAGAAAAGATAAATTCCAGAGGTTAATTTTGCGCCGTTTTCATCTTGGCCATTCCAAGTGAAAATATATTTATTGTCTTCCGAAGCTACAACCTCGGAGAAGAGCTTGATGCGTTTTCCAAGCAAGTCGTAGATGGCAACTTCGCTCAGGTCACCTTCAATGTTTTCTTCAAATGAAACTTCAATTTTTACAAAGTCAATAAAAGGATTTGGATAAGCTTCTACCGAAATGTCATATTCATTTTTATTTGTGGTGCTGATAAATATATCTGATCCAACTTCCCAGCAATTCGCGCAGAATTCACCACCATTTTCTAAATCTAAAGCGAGGAATGCTGTGTGCTCTGATAAGACACGTTCTTCGATACTCATGTTTACGATTTCCTGAATATCAGATCCAGAATTCACCTGGCCTTCCAAAAATGAAATTTCATTACCAACCCACATCTCGCGCAGTAGGGTATCGGATGTTGATACTGTACTCTCTGAGATCCAATCTTCTTCGTAAACAAAACCATTGATGTCTTGTCCGGAAAATTCTATTTCCATTGGAAATTCGCCCAAATATTTTCCAACTTGAACGATGGGCTTATTTGGGTTTACCAGCTTATCGGTTACTTGGTGTCTTGAATAACTAAAGCCTTGATCCATTTTGACATGCAAATCATATTGTTGAGGTTTGTAAAATTGGCTTTCAAAAATGTTTTCACAAATGCTCCAAACATTGAGACCTCCCTCAAACATACTCTCATAACTTCCATGGGTGTAGTTGGCCAATTTTTGATAAAATGCGCTGTGGTTTGTTGTTAAAAATTGTGCCTCTCCCCAATTGTCATATACAATGAAATTTTCAGTCTGAACATCGATTACATGGATGCTTAAAGGCGCAGTTCCAATTTCTTCTAAAAGTTCCTCCGCTTTACTTTCAGAAGACCAATAAGCTATTTGATCGCTGGAAGAAAGTAAAACAATATCAATCGGAACATCTTCTAATTTAGCTTCGGATATCGCTGCTTTGAGAATTTCGTATGTGTTTTCACCACCGGATTCATAACCTACAAAATTTTCAACATTTAATGGAGAAATAGAAGACCATTGATCATTTAGAAAATTTAATTGACCATTAAAATAGCCGCACTTAAACTCATTTCCAGCCAAGTCCAATTTGGTCATTGCCTTTTTTACAGCACTTAATATAGTCTCTTGATCGTGGTTCGTGTTTTGATTGTGTATGTCCAAAAGTAGCATCGCTTTTTTCCCTGTTTGAACTTCTGCTGTCATTGGAGGAAGATAGGCCAGCTGGTAAAAATTATCGTTGACATCATTTAATTTTCCTACATAATGATTTCCATTTGCAAAAGGTGCATCTACTTCGTAAGTGATCGGTAACGCCAGATCTGAACCTGCCAATTCAGCAATTTCAATTTCACCAAAAACAGGATCTATGGCACTAATAAACTCTTTGTCTGAAATTCCTTCTAGTCTTGGATTACTCCATTCGCTATTTGGAATATGAATGATTTTAACTTTATCGATCTGATTTACAGATGTTCTAATAATTTCGAGGGGAAGCCAAGTAGCTATTTTTTCAGCATCCCAATCGTTGGGACTCAAGTAAGCAATTTTAATTTTTCTTTCTTCTCCAGGAACCAAAGGGAAAATTCTAATTTGATAATTGGATGCTCCTTTGCGATATAGAATAGATGGATCTCGGTTTCGATCCACAATATCCTCATAGGTTTGCCATGCCTTGGAAATATCATAAACATCCGCTTGTACAATTATTTGCCCATCCGGCATCCAAAGCCATGAATCATGAATAATGGATCCTTTTGGCAAATTGAAATCAAGAATTATTTCGGCATTATCTACTCCTGCTAATACGCCTTCATCTGAAATGGTTAAGTATAGTCCAACCTCAGTGTACGCTCCTTTGGGTTCCAGGCTAATAGTAGCCTCTCTGATATTTCCGGTTTCATTGTAGAAACTCCACCATTGGTCAGGGTCCTGAACTTTTAATAAATTTTGAGAACATAAATTGCTGCTAACGAAGAGTATCAATAATGCGAAGGTTTGGGTAAGGCTTTTCATTTTTTAAAAGTTGGTTATTCATAATATAACACGACAATTGTATAATCCCATTTTTTTCCCAATACTTTGCAAGCTACTTTGCAGTACATATGCCATCTAATTGTCATTTGAGCCAAAATCATGAACGAAATTATTCTGATTTTATCCACCTAAAAAGACGAACTATTCAGCACTTCAACGTAATTTTGCGCCTTTCTTACCCTCTCATTATATAGGTATGATTCAATTCTTTAAGACTTCCTCTAGCAAAATTTATGCAATAGAGGCCAGCGGGCCTATGTCTCCAGAAAATACCCAGAAATTGATCTGGCTTTTCGGAGAAGCAACACCGCTAGAGGCGCATCAATTAGAAGGAAATTTCATTGGACCTCGAGCAACGATGATTACTCCTTGGTCGACCAACGCGGTTGAGATCACTCAGAATATGGGCATTGAAGGAATTAGCAGAATGGAAGAATTCAGTCCTTCCGCTGAAGGTGCTTCTTTTGATCCTATGATCAGCCAGCAATTTGTTGGATTGAATCAGGAAATTTTCAATGTTGAAGTAGCTCCACAACCAATTCTCGAGATTGATGACATCTCTGCCTATAACCAACAAGAAGGATTGTCCCTGAGCAATGATGAGGTGCAATATTTGCAACAGCTTTCGGAACGAATTGGTAGAAAATTGACAGATTCTGAAGTATTCGGATTCTCCCAAGTGAATTCTGAGCACTGTCGTCACAAAATCTTTAATGGAACTTTTGTAATTGATGGGGAAGAAAAACCGGTTTCACTATTTAAGCTGATAAAAAAAACTTCTGCTACGCACCCCAATACTATTGTATCTGCTTATAGTGATAACGTGGCGTTTATTGAAGGACCAGAAGTGGAACAATTCGCGCCAGAAAAACCGGATGAACCTTCAACTTATAAAGTCGAAAAATTCAAATCAGTTATTTCGCTAAAAGCGGAAACCCATAATTTTCCGACGACGGTAGAACCATTTAATGGAGCTGCGACCGGATCGGGTGGGGAGATCCGAGATAGAATGGCTGGAGGGCAAGGTTCTATTCCTTTAGCAGGTACGGCAGTTTACATGACTTCTTATTCTAGGTTGAATAATGAACGACCATGGGAAAATCAATTTCCTACTAGAGATTGGTTGTATCAAACGCCAATAGATATCTTGATCAAAGCTTCTAATGGAGCTTCAGACTTTGGAAATAAATTTGGACAACCATTGATCAATGGTTCACTTTTGACTTTCGAACATCAAGAAGGAATGGACTTGCTTGGCTTTGACAAAGTTATCATGCAAGCTGGAGGTATTGGTTATGCTAAGCATGAACAAGCTCAAAAAGCAACTCCTCAAAAAGGAGATCAAATCGTTATCCTCGGCGGAGACAATTATCGAATTGGAATGGGAGGTGCGGCTGTATCCTCAGCTGATACCGGAGCGTTGGCATCTGGCTTGGAGTTAAATGCAGTGCAACGTTCTAATCCCGAAATGCAAAAACGCGCCTCGAACACTGTTCGTGCTATGGTTGAGAATGACATCAATCCAATCGTTTCTATTCATGATCATGGAGCTGGAGGACATTTGAATTGTCTATCGGAATTAGTGGAAGAGACTGGAGGAAAAATAGGTTTGGACAAATTGCCAATTGGTGATCCAACATTATCTGCCAAAGAAATTATTGGTAATGAATCTCAAGAAAGAATGGGATTGGTGATTGGTGAAAAAGACTTGGACTTATTAAAACGTGCAGCTGATCGAGAACGATCCCCTATGTATAAGGTTGGTGAGGTAACTGGAGATCATCGCTTCGTTTTCGATGCACCTAAGGGAGCAGGGAATCCGATTGATCTTGATCTTTCTGATTTTTTTGGCAGTTCTCCTAAAACGGTAATGACCGATGAACACATCAAAAGAGAATTTTCAGAGGTTCAGTACCAAGAAAATGAAATCCAAGATTACATTCAGCAAGTTTTAAAATTAGAGGCTGTTGCTTGTAAAGATTGGTTGACAAATAAAGTAGATCGTTGTGTCGGAGGAAAAGTAGCGATCCAGCAATGTGTTGGACCATTGCAATTGCCATTGAATAATTGTGGAGTAATGGCTTTAGATTACAATGCGCATGATGGAATCGCAACTTCTCTTGGACATGCACCAGTGGCTGGATTGATTGACGCGGCATCTGGTGCTAAAAATGCAATTGCTGAATCATTGACAAATTTAGTTTGGGCACCACTTCAAGACAACCTAAAGTCAGTGTCCCTTTCTGCAAATTGGATGTGGCCTTGTAAAAATAAGGGGGAAGATGCAAGATTGTATGACGCAGTGGAAGCGGTTTCAAAGTTTGCAATCAACTTGGGAATCAATGTTCCAACTGGAAAAGATTCCCTTTCCATGGCGCAGAAATATCCAGACAAAACAGTACTCGCTCCAGGGACGGTAATTATTACCGCAGTCGGACATTGTAGTGATTTTACCAAAGTGGTTTCGCCGGTTTTCAAAAAGAACAAGGGAGCGATCTATTACATCAATATGTCTCAGGACAAACATCAGCTAGGCGGTTCTTCTTTCGCACAAACAAGAAATGCGATTGGTACGATTGCGCCTACCATTAAAGATGATGTATTTTTTGCGAAGGCTTTTGATGTACTTCAAATGGCTATTAGAAAAGATATGATAGCTGCTGGACATGATATTTCAGCAGGAGGAATGCTGACTACATTACTCGAATTGTGTTTTTCCGATAATAACCTATCGGCTACTATTGATCTTTCTTCCATTGAATCGGAATTGATTCCATTGTTGTTTGCAGAAAATGCTGGCTTGATTATTCAGGCCGAAGATGATCGTTTAGAGGCTCATTTAAAAAGTAGTGACATTGAGTTTTACAAACTTGGGACTGTAACGAAAGGAGATTATTTGACTATTGTTAAAAATGGTGCAACGCATAGTTTTAATGTGGTTGAACTGAGAGATACTTGGTTTGAAACATCGTATCTATTGGATAAAAAACAAACTGCGAATAATTTAGCTGCTGATCGATTTAAAAATTATAAGAATCAACCGCTTACCTATAAATTTCCTTCACAGTTTGAAGGCACTATACCAACAGTAAATGTTAATACAGCAAAACCAATTGCCGCAATTTTAAGGGAGAAAGGTTCTAACTCGGAAAGAGAAATGGCCAACTCATTGTATCGTGCCGGATTTGAAGTTCGTGATGTTCATATGACTGATCTTATAAATGGTCGAGAAGATTTAAGTCAAGTAAAATTCTTAGGAGCCGTCGGAGGTTTTTCCAATTCGGATGTTTTAGGATCTGCAAAAGGTTGGGCTGGAGCAATTAAATACAACGCTAAAGCAAAGGCAGCGATTGATAATTTCTTTAAAAGAGATGATACCTTATCTATTGGCATTTGTAACGGTTGTCAATTGTTCTTGGAACTAGATTTGATAAATCCTGATCATGCAAAATTGGCCAAGATGACTCACAATAATTCTCAAAAGCATGAGAGTGCATTTACATCTGTAGATGTTCATGCTAATAAGTCTGTCATGTTATCTGGATTAGCAGGAACAAGATTGGGCGTTTGGATATCACACGGGGAAGGCAAATTCTCGATGCCGATGAGTCGCGAAAATTATAATTTGGTTGCAACTTATGGCTACGAAGGATATCCAGCCAATCCAAATGGTTCTGATTTTAATGCGGCAATGATTTGTAGTAATGATGGAAGACATTTGGCAACCATGCCTCATATAGAGCGAAGCTTTTTTGCTTGGAATTGGCCGCATTATATGGTAGGCAGAAAGGATAAAGTAAGTCCTTGGGCAGCGGCCTTTATTGCTGCGAAAAATTGGTTTTAAGGCAATAAATCGAGCGCCGAAGATAATAATATAGCTTCAGGTTCTTCCACTTGAACTGTCTGGTTTTCGATTGGAATCTCTGTTTTATATAGATCTAACTGTGTCACAATCTGAGCATTCAAAGCTTGTAGTGACCACAATAAGCTTTTCATAGCTTTTTTTCCTCTTGGAATAGAAGGCGTATAAGTTATTGGTAAAACTGGTTTACCATCTAACTCGCCAGAGGAAGCAAGCCATTCCAAAGCACTTTTTATACTTGCTGGTAAATTGTGCAAATACTCAGGGGTACATATAATCAATGCTTTGGTTTCCGCAATTTTTTTTCTCCATATCAATACTTCTTGTGGCCAAGGGTGATGATCTAAAGCAGCGCTAAATAATGGCATGTCATGAATCCCTCCGTATATTTCAATTTGCGACTTACTGTTTTCTTGTAAATATTTTAGCAAAAGTACATTGCTAGAGGGTTGTCTGGAGGAACCAGAAATAGCAATGATTGTATCAGTATCTTTCATTATATATGGATATTAATTCAAGTGTTTTTGATAATATTTTGAATACTAATTGGATAAATTATAGCTATTGCTAGTGGTAAGAGTTAAAGAAAATACTAAAAACTAAAATTTCTAGATAAATTTTCTGTCACACAAAAAATTACCATAAATCAGGTATTTTTAAAACATTAATATTAATATTAACTTATAGTCTGTTGGTTATCTGAGTATTCCTCTATTGAACAAATTAGCTATTTAATTAATATTAACATTGTTCCAGTTACAAATTATTTTGAAATAATTTGCTAAGTGTTTTTGGTCTAATTCTTGACTTTCCTATTGTATCCCCCCTGATTGGTCATTCTCGATTTTCCCCACCTCGGAAAGTAACCAGTATTTTTACAAATAATCCAATACAATGAATAACTTAAAAAAACTAGGCACGTTACTAGTATTTTCTTTTCTGACTTTCTTTTCAGGGAATAGTCAATCACTTCTAGAAATCGAACTAGGAGTCAACAATGTACCAATTACTGAAGTTCAATTTGAGTATAACGGTGGTACTGTAACTCAAACATCAGGTGTCTTTACGAATACAGTGGCAGTTGATCGGGCTAATGTGAATTACATGAAAATTTTTGATGGGGTAACTCAAACCATTTTATATCCAAATAACTATGGTTCTATAGTTGTCAATAATAATTTTTCATCTAATGTTTCAGGAGTTGGAGTTCATTCGGACAACGTTTTTATTCCTGCTAATAATCCTATAACATGGGAACCTGCAATGGAGCAAGTTGTCAATAGTACTGACTTGATGGAGTTCTTGTATTATGATGGAACTTCTAACTTGCCAGGTGGGGATGATTTCGATATACTATTTGCGAAAGGACTGCAATCGGATGATTATGTCGTTGTCGGAGAAAGAAATGGAAACACTTACTTCACGGTAACACCTCTAGGGGCAGATGGTAATCCTATAACTTCTGCAAGAAAATTGAGATATGGATTTGTCAATGGAACAAATTCAGGAAATGGAACAAATAAGTACGACTGGGACATTGGGCTTGCCCCTTCAAATCAAGCAGCTCAAACTATGGTGTACACTGTAGTTGATGCAGCTCTATTTGATACAGGTGGCTTACCAGTTTACGGTTTTAGAATAGATAACAATGGTGAGGCCGATGTAAAGTTTTTTGGACTATCTGAAAATTCTTTTGAAAACAATCCTAACAACCCTTTAGTAGGAGGTCTAGAAGGAAATGTTTTTGATGATGGAAATGGATTAGTAAATAATACGGTTGATGGAACCGGCATCTCGACGCCTAGTTCAGCACAACTGCATGCGACTTTATATGCTGATGGCACTAATACTGTACTGGCAACTATGCCAATTAATACAGACGGATCCTATGAGTTTCTAAATTTAGATAATGATGATTACTCAGTGCTCATTTCAACAACTGCAGGAGTAGTTGGAAATTCAATTCCATCAGTCTCCTTACCAGCAGGTTGGGAGAATACAGGAGAGAACACAGGTGCAGGCGCTGGAAATGATGGAACAATAAATGGAATTATTTCTGGAATAACTGTAGCCAACGCTCTAGTCACAGAAAATAACTTTGGAATTAATGATACACCCGATGCTTCTGGACATCAATCAGTGATTTCAGATCCAACTATAGGTTCTTATTTGACTGTTGGAGCTGGAGCTGCTCCAGATTTAACGGGTTCTGATACAGAAGATGGTGTATATGGTACTGGAGATGATTTTCAAATAACTGCACTACCAGTTAATGGCAGTCAGCTATATTACAATGGTACTGCGATTACTTTGGGAGATGATGGATTAACAGCACCAAGTGCATCAAATCCTTTTACAATTAACAATTACAATCCAAGTCTATTACAATTTAGATTTGGTGATCCAAATGCAACAGATATTGAGTTTAGTTATCGAACAATTGATGCAGGAAATTTAACTTCACCTGTGGTAGATTATACACATACATTTAGTCAAGTTCTTTCCGGAAGTATTGCAGGAAATGTTTTTAATGATGCAGATGGATTAACAGATAATACTGTAGACGGTGCTACAATCAATACACCCGATGCTACTCAACTTTATGCAACGTTATATGATTCTGGAACAAATACCACGATTGCTTCCATACCAGTCGCGGCTGACGGAAGTTTTGAGTTTTTGAATCTTGAGCCTAACGCTAATTATTCAATAGTTATTTCTACGAATCAAGGAACCGCAGGAAACAATCCGCCAGGAACAAGTTTACCAACTGATTGGATTTACACTGGTGATAATGTTGGCACAACTGCAGGAAATGATGGAAATGCTAATGGAATTCAAACTGGTTTAGCAGTAAATAACGATGACATTGTTGAGGTTAACTTTGGAATAGAGAAACAACCAGACGCAGATGATCATACGCATACAATAGCAGCACCAGAGTTGAACTCAACTGCTGTAATTGGAGCTGGTGCGACCAATGATCTTTCAGGTTCAGATGATGAAGATGGCGTACTTGGTACTGGAGAGACTTTTGGAATTACTAGCTTGCCAACAAATGGCAATGAACTATATTATGATGGAACTCAAATTACTTTAGGAGATGATGGAATTAATCCGCCTAGTGCAGCGAATCCGTTTACAATAGCTACATATGATCCTGCGCTTTTAGAAATTGGTTTTACTGGAACTGGTACAACTACATCATTTGATTATATCACTATAGATGCAGCAAATGAAGAGAGTCCAGAAAGTACATATACATTAAATTATCCTTCAATTCTTACTGCTGAAATTTCAGGAAATGTTTTCAACGATGCAGATGGATTGGTTGACAACACGGTTGATGGAACAGCAATCAATACACCAGATGCTTCTCAACTTTATGCGAGTTTAATTGATTCCGCTACGGATGAAGTATTGGCATCAATGGCGGTTGCTGGTGATGGTTCATTTGGTTTTACAAATCTGACACCTAATAGTGACTATGATGTGATAATTTCTACAAATCAAGGTGTAGTTGGAAATGCGGCACCTTCGACAAGTTTACCTACAGATTGGGTTTATACTGGTGACAATGTTGGAACTGGAGCGGGTAATGACGGTACAGTTGATGGAATACAAAGTGATATCTCAGTTACCACCGGACTAACGCCTAATGTAAACTTTGGAATTGAAAAATTACCTACAGCAGATGATTATACGTATACAATTCCGAATCCGATATTGAATTCTTTCATGACTATTGGTATTGGAGCAAAGTCTAGTTTAACAGGAAATGATGATGAAGATGGAGTATTTGATGATGGGGAAAAGTTTGGAATTACCTCATTACCTACTAATGGAAATGAATTGTACTACGATGGTGCATTGATAGAGTTTGGAGCGGATGGAATCAATCCGCCTTCGCCATCTAATCCTTTTGAAATCGCTGTTTACGATCCAGCATTGTTAAGAATAAGATTTACAGGAAATGGATCAACTACAACATCTTTTGATTATGTTACTATTGACGCAGCTGGAAATATTCCATCATCTCCTGCCACTTATACAATGAATTATTCTGAAGTTGTATCTGGTAGTTTGTCAGGGACTGTATTTAATGATGCAGATGGCTTGACGGATAACACAGTAGATGGAACTGGGATTGATGATCCAGAGACAACACAATTGTATGCAACTTTATACAACGCAACTTCAGACGAAGTGGTTGCTTCAATTCCTGTTGATACAGATGGAACTTTCCTTTTTGAAAATTTAACTCCAAATCCTAACTATGGAGTAGTAATCAGTACAACTCAAGGAGTAGTTGGAAATGCCCAGCCTGCTGCAGCGTTGCCAGCTGATTGGATTAATACTGGAGAATTCCTTGGGACAGGAGTTGGAAATGATGGAACTACAAATGGAATTCAAACTGGTTTAACTGTTGGTACAACTCTTTTACCAAATGTTAATTTTGGAATTGAAAAAACACCTGAAGCAGATTCACATACACATGCATTAGGTTCAGTTGCTTTAGATTCTGTTTGGAATGTCGGTACTGCAACAACAAATACCTTATCTGCGACGGATGAAGAAGACGGAGCTCTAAATGCTAATGAAAAGTTCGGGATTACTTCTTTGCCAACAAATGGCAATGAGTTATACTATAACGATGTATTAATTGAATTTGGAGCAGATGGAATAAATCCTCCTTCGGTTTCTAATCCGTTTATCATTGCTAGTTACGATCCTGCACTTTTAGATATTAAGTTTACTGGAGTAAATTCTACAACTTCTAGTTTTGATTATATCGCTTTTGATGCAGCAGATGAGGAAAGCCCAGAAGCAACTTATACTGTAACATACGATGAAATCTTAGTTTTCAATTTATCTGGAAATGTCTTTAACGATGCAGATGGATTAGTGAACAACACTGTGGATGGTTCAGGAATTGCCGATCCTGAGACAACTCAACTTTACGCAATATTGTATGACAATAATATTTCTACTGTATTGGATACGTTTCCGATCGCAAATGATGGTTCTTTTGAATTCAATAGCTTGCCAGCTTATTCAGATTACGGAGTTTTGATCAGTACAACAAACGGAGTGATTGGAAATGTAATTCCTCAAATTACACTTCCAGCGGATTGGATGTTTACTGGAGATAATTTAGGAACTGGAAATGGAAGTGATGGAACACCTGATGGAGATCAATTTGGATTAATTATCAATAACGCATCTGTTACTAATGTGAACTTTGGGGTTCAAAAAATGCCAGAAGCAGATGATTACTCATTTGGAATAGCAAACCCGACGCCTGATTCTTATTTCACTATTGGTTCTGCAGGAACGGATGACTTAAGCGGGAATGATAATGAAGATGGCGTTTTAGGAGCAGCTGATGGATTTGGAATTACAAGTTTACCAACTAGTGGAAATGAAATCTATTATAACGGATCTCAAATTACTGTTGGAGAAGATGGAATAAATCCTCCAAGTTCTTCAAACCCATTTGTTATTTCTAATTATGATCCAAGTCTGTTGGAAATTAGATTTACAGGAGGACCGCAAAGTTCAACGCAATTCAACTATGTGACAATCGATGCGGCTAATGCGCGAAGTAGCGAAGCAACTTATGAGTTAACCTACAATGCATTGCCGGTAGAGTGGGCGGCATTCGAAGTTGAGAAAATAGAAACTTCAGGCAAAATTTACTTTGCAACGGCAAGTGAAAGTAATTCTAGTCACTTCTTTGTTCAAAAATCTTTGGATGGGGAAAACTTTAGAACGATTCACACCATCCAAGCTCAAGGAACAACAACGGCCTATACTGAATATGGATTTATTGATAAAGTATTGAACTTAGGAATTAATTACTACCGAATAGCACAAGTTGATTTTGATGGTACAACTGATTATACTGAAGTAAAATCAATCACATTCAGTGCGGATCATACAACATTGGTATATCCTAATCCAGTACAAGTGGGAAGCTCAGTAAATGTTAAATATTATTCAGGGGATGAAGATGTTCAAGTCGTAGTAAGTGATATGCTAGGACATGAAGTTATCAAAAGAGTAATCTCGAATCAGGCAGGTTGGAGTGAATCAAATTTTGATGTTTCAGATCTTCCTGCTGGAATATATGCGTTAAGAGTTGGAAACAGACAGCAAGCTGTAATATTTACAATTGCAGAATAAAAGATAATTGGACTTATTTGAAAAAGGGTCTTGCTATTCTTAGCAAGACCCTTTTCAATTTTAATTACTTTACAATTTTAAATATGCCTTCATACTCAATGGAAATATAAATAAATCCATCGGGAGCTTGGAATACATCTCGGACCCTTCCTTTTTTATCAAAAAGTCGTTCTTGAGTCACTACCTTTGCTCCATCCATATCACAACGGTTTAAATACATAAATTTTAAAGATCCTATCAAAATATCTCCCTTCCAATCAGGATAATAATCTGAGGTCACGTAGTCCATACCGCAAGGTGCAATACTAGGGACCCAGTATAAAAGCGGATCTTGCATCCCTTCTTTTTTAGTAATGTCAGTGAACTTTGTGCCATTGTAATTGATTCCATAGCTAATGACTGGCCAGCCATTATTTTCTCCAGCTCTGATTATGTTCATTTCATCGCCTCCTCTTGGTCCGTGTTCAGAATCCCAAATTTGATCAACAGCTGGATTGTAAATTAAACCTTGGGGGTTTCTATGGCCATAGGAATAAATCGCTTTCTTCGCATTTGGGGTATTGTAAAATGGATTGTCTTTCGGTATGCTTCCATCTTTGTTGATTCGGTAAATTTTTCCACCGTCGCGGGTAATGTCTTGAGGATTTTCATCTCTATTTCCGCGATCACCTATTGAGAAATATAAGTAGTCAGATTTGTCAAATGCGATTCTTCCTCCAAAGTGATAGGGCTTATCTGTTTCCGGATACCCTTTGTATAGTGATTCTAAATCAATCAATTTATTATCAACTAGTTTGGTCCTGAAGATTTCAGTGTTCCCTGTTTTACCTTCATCACTTGAAGTGGCTATTGCTATATATAACCAGCCATTATTTTTATAATCAGGATCTAAAACAACATCAAAAAGCCCACCTTGACCATTAGTAAATACATTCTTAAAGTTATGAACAGTTGTTTTTACGCCAGATTGAAAGCGAATTAGCTGGCCTCCTTTTTCGGAGTAAAGTAAGGAACCATCAGGAAGTTGCGAAATACTCCAAGGAATATCCACTTCGTCAACAACTAATTCTAGCTTGTATGTACTTTTTTCACTGACCGCTACCGGATTATCGGGCTGCGCCTTTGAGCAATTTTGCAAAGCTAAAGCGAATAATAGGAATATTGGCCAAATGGAACTGTACATCTTTTTTTCGTAAAGATAAAAAAGAGTAGGTAAGATCAATTACAATAAGGTCGATACGGAATTACTGTTTTTTCAGAATTATTGCATCAGCAGCATATCGTTCTCTAATGTCCAATAACGTATTGGTTAATTTGTCTAAGTCACAAACTTCATAAATTCCAATTCGCTCTAAGTCCTTGAAAGGCGTTTGAAAGGTTTTGAAACCGTCAGATTCTAATTGCTTTAATAGTTTTTTCTTATTGCTATTATTTCGAAAAGCTCCTATCAGAATAATGCATTTCTTTTGAGAATTTTCAGATTTAATAGTTGACGCGATAGGTGGAGCTTCTTTTGTTTTCGGAGCTTTTTTGATAGTCTCTTTTGGAGTAGAACCAAAAGCATTTTTTTCCAAAAGTGCATTACTTTTTTCAGCTTCAATAATTTTTGTTTCTGTCCTAGGAGCTATTTCAGGCTCGGGTTTTTCTATAACGATTTCATTAACCGCACCATATGAAATGTTCTTTTCAACTTCTGAAACCTCAACAGTCGTATCAATCGGTGTGTAAATTTCTTCGGTTGGTCTATCTATATTTCTTTTGCGACTATAAGTTTCTGTTGTTTCATTGATTGATTTGTCAATGACATATTTTTCTTCTTCAATAATCAAGTGATCGACTTCACTGTTATCAACAGCTATTTCAAATTGATTTCGTTCTGATTGAAAAGCATAAAAACAAATGAAAACACCTGCAATGAGAATTGTTGCGATGGCAATAGAGAAGTCTATTTTTTCTTTAGGAGAGTTTAAGTCGTTCAACATAATGAACTGTGAAGTTTAGGGTAAAAAATGGAAGACTTCTTAAGGAGTAAGAAGCCTTCCCAAATTTATTGTGTTTATTTTCTTAGATTATCAAAGAATCTTTGCATTTCTTTTCCTGCTGCTTCTCTTCCTCCTAAGCCAAAGGATAATGCGAACGCGACTGCAACTGCGCCAAGTGTCAAACCGAAAGCAAGGTTTACAATACTTGCTGCGATTCCCATTGTGTGCAATGCAAAGGATAAGAAAATTCCAAGTACAGCAAATCTCACTACAGGCGTTAAGTTTTTGTTCGATCCGTTACTCATGGCTTTGACAGCAAGGTTAGAAATGAATACACCAGCCATTAAAATGATAAGGCCAAAGAATACTTTTCCAGCGATTGCCATTACACTAGTCATGATTACTTCTACTTGACCCAAGTTTAGTTTTTCTGCTGCTGCAATAATTCCGGTGAACATGATGAAGAACATGATCACATTTCCAATTAAGGTTGATAATTTGGTATTTCCTAAAATTGATCCTAGTCCTAAGTTCTGAGCCATTTCATTTACACCAAGATTGCTTAGCAATTCAGTTACAAAGTTGACAATAAATTTTCCAACGATGTAGAAAACAGCGAGTAGGATACATGCCGCAATAATCATTGGAACCGCGTCCAGTAAAGATGCAAGCATTTCAGAGGCTGGCCCAGAAATAGCTTCCATTTTCAAAGTATCCAAAGCAACTATTAAAATAGGAATGAATATGATGATGAATACGACTTGCTTTAATATTTTTGAAAGACTTAATGAGCCAGAATTAAAACCAATTTTTTCTCCATAACCTTCCAAAGTCTCTGAAAGAAATCCAGTAGCTTCTGAAACGATAGAAGCGATCATATAACCGACGAATCCAATGACTCCAGCGCCAATTACATTAGGTAGATAACCCATAAATTTTGCCAACATGGCTTCTAATGGCGCTGTGACACCATCGACTCCAAGAAGATTTAATGCAATAATTAAAGCATAAATTACTATTAGGTAATAAGCCAGTTTAGCTACGAAAGCGTCTATGCGGACTGGGGAGTGAATTTTTTGTGCGATTTTTTCATCGATTGAAGTTTTCCCTAATAGTTTTCTTACCAACTTCTTAACCATGTTTGCAATAAAAAAGCCAATGAAGATGACTAAGACTGCTCCTAAAATAGCAGGCAGTACGTTTCCAAATCGTGTACTTAAAGCGGACATTAAATTTTCTAAGATTTCCATGTTTGTTTTTGTTTTTGTATTTAATTTAGCCTTAAGATGGGTCTTAAGGCAAAGGGGTAAAATATGTATAAAGAAATTTGTTCGTGGTATCCTTTGGACTGCCTTCTTTGGTATAAGTCACACTTTTTTTAACAAAAATTTAAGAAAGTTCTGTGTTTAATGAATTAGTTGGTTCGCCAATTTTCAAGGTTCATTTTAAATCAAAAAAGGAGTGGTAATAACTTACCACTCCTTTTTAAGGTCCACCATTCAAAATCTATTGATTAAAACTTGTCTTCGACATTTTCCTTTATCCAAGCAATAGCCTCGGGGTAACCTTCGAAAATCAAATTGTTTGGTATTTGATTTGGAATAACTTCAAAGCTTTCCATTAAATACTTAGGTTGTGGTTTTAATCCAACCGTAATCGTCCTGATGTTATTCAATGCCAGATTTCTAAGTACTTCTTCTAAGGCAAGCAATCCTGATTTGTCCATATATGGTACCTTGTCCATCTTCAACATAATAATCGAGGCTCTATTTGGTATCTGCAATGCCAGTTTCTGGAATTCTGAGGTAGCTCCAAAAAAGAGTGGACCAGTAATTTCTTTGATAAAAACTTCCTCTTTGAATTCGCTTGGTAGCACCTCACTGCTATTCTCTTCAAGATCTAAGATTAACGGCACTAGCGTAGATTCTTCGCCTGTGATATCAGCCATTTTTTTCATAAACATTAAACTTGAAATCACCAATCCAATGGCAACTGCAAAAATCAAATCCCAAAAGACGGTCAGTATCAATACCAATATCAAAACAACGGCATCAGTTCGAGGCATAGTTCTTAGCGCACGTAAACCTTTGTAGTCCATTACTCCAATTCCGACAGTTATTAAAATACCAGCAAGTACAGCTTTTGGAATTTGCTCTGCAAAAGGCCCTAGAACTAAAAGAATGACCAAAAGCAAACTGGCCGCGATCATTCCTGAAAGCTTTGTTTTACCTCCAGAGTCAATGTTAACTACCGTACGAATTGTGGCTCCAGCTCCAGGAATACCTCCAAAAACTGACGCGATACTGTTCCCAATTCCTTGACCAATTAATTCTCGATCTGAATTATGCTTGGTCTTAGCCTTTGTCATGTTGTCCGCGACCACTGATGTCAAGAGTGAATCAATAGCCCCAAGTAGCGCCAATGATATAGCAGTAAAGATGTAAGGTTGAATTGCTGAGAATGAAAATCCAGTGAACATACTGAGGTACATTTTTGGAAACCCTGATGGAATGGTTCCAATTTGTTTGACTTCCAAGCCTAATGCAATTGCACCTATGCTTACCACTAACAGTGCAACCAATGTACTCGGTATTGCCTTGGTAATTCGCTTAAATCCAAAAATGATGAAAATGGTAATCAAGGCTAAAATGAATTCCATCCATTTAATATTCTTAAAGGCCTCTGGTGTATACCTTAAGGCACCAATAACTCCCGATGCATCATTTTTTACCAAAGTTTTAGCTTCTAGCATTATATCAGCCTCAGTAATGTTACCCGCTCTTTTCACCGTCTCTTTAAAATCTTCGAGGACCAGAAGCCCTTCATTAGCCTCATCCTTTAATATGTTTTCCAGTAATACTTCTTCTGCCTGCGGCCTAAACTTTTTAAGATTGGCATCATCCTCCGCAGGGACATAGCCAAAAAGAGGCAATAATTGAGTGATTAGAATAATCACCCCAATACCCGTCATGAAACCAGAAATTACAGGATAGGGAATGTATTTTATCAGGCTTCCAAGTTTGACAAATCCGAAAATAATTTGGAAAATACCGGCTAGAAAAAAGACCATCAAAATGCTCGGCAAGGCGTTTTCTAAGTTGCCTTCATTGGTTTGTAGAATGCCAGCGATTATGAGCATTGATACTGCAGTCATTGGAGCAGTAGGTCCGGATATTTGAGATGGAGTACCTCCAAAAAGAGAGGCAAAGAAACCAATGAATATGGCACCAAAAAGTCCAGCAGCGGCTCCTAATCCTGACTGTTCCCCAAAGGCAAGTGCAAGGGGTAGCGCCACAATACCGGCTGTCAAACCTCCAAACAAGTCCCCTTTTATATTTGATAAGAAACCTGAGTTTTCTTCTATTCGATTATTCATCGTTCAACCTTTTCGTTATCCAAATTTTATTTAAAGAAAATATAAATCTTTGGTAGCAAAGATATCTTATCATTCCAAAGTAAGGTTAATTGTTCGGAACGCTAAAACATTTTGGTCATGATTTATTCTTGTGCAGCAAACCGAGAAGGATTTTTAGTGCCTAGTCTTTTTCAATATGATTTGCTGTATTTTTTGGAGTCTTAAATATACAGACCAGCTATCTTTTAGAGGAAGGCTTAGAATTCTTCCCTGGTTTTCCTCTCCCGCGTTGAGGCTTCAGGATATAACAGTCCTCCTCAGTGATGGCCGTGAAATGATCTGCCTCTTCGATTAAAATTTTGGCTGTATTTTGAGCTACTGCTGCAATTTCGACCCGAACACCTTCTCCTCTCAAGTGTCGGACCAATTCAACATAGTCCGAATCTCCGGAAAGGATGATAATGGTATCTACCTTTTGAGCAATTTGAGTAGCTTTTATCGTCAAAGGAATATCTGCAGACTTATGGCAAGGAACTACAGATCCATGATATTTTGTTAGGAGTCGATCGGCTAGTTTATCAGAAATGCTTTTTCCTTCTCGGAAATATATCAATCGATTCAATCCACGTTCATCTAATAATTTGGGAATCAAAAGATCGAAATCTGCCAAAGCATTTTTCTTTCCAACAAGATTTTGAAGACTTAATTCTATGTTGTTTCCATCAATTAGAACTGCAACGGATTGATTAATATAATATGGTTTTTCTGTAGACATACAGGTGTTTATTTTTAGGGAAAACATTGATTGTGACCAATGCAAGGTGTAAATCACCTCATTCCAAATGATTGTACGTTCGCGTTGTCAATTAGTTTGATCAAATACCTAGACCAACTAACATTGCTATAATAGAGAAGACTTAAGGAGCACTTGCTAATAATCTTTATAGATATTGCCCGCTACCACGCTCGCTCAATTGCTTGGTCAAGGTTTTAATCTCTTGCTCTTTAGATTTTGGATAAATCATCAGTACATCTTTTTCATCCACAACGATATAGTTGTCAAGATCTCTAATGACGACCAACTTGTCTTTAGGAACTACTACCAAAGAGTTGGATACATCTTCAAGGATGACTTGCTCTCCTTGAACAACATTCAAAGCTTCATCTTTTGTGCTTTCTACGTGTAAAGATCCCCAAGTTCCTAAATCACTCCAGCCAAAGTCTACTGGAATCGTAAATATATTTTCTGCTTTTTCCATTATGGCATAATCCACAGAAATACTTGGAGTAGTTGGATAGAATTCGTCAATGAATTCCTGTTCATCGGGAGTATTGTATTTGTTCATTCCCTTGGCTAGAATCTCATGAATAATTGGAGCATTCCGCTCAAAAGCCTTCAATACAGACTTGGCAGACCAAACAAATATTCCAGCATTCCAAAGGTATCTTCCGCTTTGCAGAAATTCATTGGCTTTTTCCAACGAAGGTTTTTCAGTGAATTTGATCACTTGGTGTACACCACCAATATTGTCATTGTCTGGATCTTGAACCTGTTTTTTCTCCTCATACTTAATGTAACCATATCCAGTATCCGGTCTAGAAGGACGAATACCCAAAGTGCATAATGCATCATTTTGGGCTGTGAAATTCAGTGCAAATTTCATGGCTTCGGTGAAAACATCCGTTCTTAGGATAACCGCATCAGATGGTGCGATGATAAAGTTAGCCTTTGGATTTAAAGCTTGTAGTTTGAAGGCTGTGTACGCTACACATGGGCCGGTATTGTTACGAGAGGGCTCACATAAGACTTGATTGTCGCTCAACTCTGGTAAATGTTCTAAAACTTGAGCTTTGTAAGCCTTGTTGGTGACAATGAAAATATTTTCGGCAGGACATATGTTCAGAAATCGCTCAAAAGTCAATCTTATCAATGACTTTCCAACTCCCATAATGTCTAAAAACTGTTTTGGTCTGTTTTCTCTTGAAGCTGGCCAGAATCTTGAGCCAATGCCTCCGGCCATTATTGCGACGTAAGTATTTTTCATTAATCAGAACTTTAAATTCCAAATACAACTGGTATTTGTAACCTTGAAAATAGATTTTACAAAGGTGCAAAAAATTGTTAAAAATGCTGATTGTGTAATTTTATTGCTATTCAAATAAACTAACTTGGATTTATGATTCCTCGATTCCTGCTCTTCGTAGTACTGCCATTATCTCTGGTTTATTTGATTTACCATTCATTTAGTAAAGCTGTTCTGAAATGTAGGCGATGCGAAGGTCAGGGCTATTGGAAAGGAGCTAGAGGGGAATCGAATAGATGCGACGCTTGTGGCGGCAAAGGTTATTGATTAGGTGATTGAGAGACGGTTTTTTTACTATAAAAATTGTAATTTGCGGCTCGATGAACACGCAAGACCGATTGTCAAAAGGTAGGAAAATTGCACTGGTAGCTAATTCCACTTGGAATATCTACAATTTCCGATTAAATCTGATTCAATATCTAGAGGATCACAATTGTGAAGTAGTGGTAATCGCGCCGGTGGATGAGTATATTCGATACCTGAATAAAGCTCATAAAATCAAGCATATTCCCTTAAAAGGTCTTAAGAGAAAAGGGAAGAATCCATTTCACGATATTCGACTTACTCTAAATCTGGCTAGGATCTACCACAAAGAAAAGCCTGATGCTATAATCCATTATACTATTAAGCCCAATATTTATGGGAATCTGGCTGCCAAATGGTGTAACATTCCAAGTATTTGTGTGGTGACAGGTTTAGGCTATACCTTTTTGCACCAAGGAATTTCGAACAAGATTTCTAATTGGTTGTACAAATTATCCTTCAGGTATAGTCAGAAGGTTGCTTTTGAAAATAGCGATGACAAAGATCTTTTCATTGAAATGGACTTAGCAAGCGCTGAAAAGTGCGCAGTAATAAATGGTTGTGGAATCGATACCAATTTTTTTAAACCCGAAAAGAAGAAGTCTGTCTTTGCAAGAAAGTTCTTATTTATTGGAAGGTTGCTTTATGATAAGGGAATTGTCGAATTTGTTCAAGCGGCAAAGGAAGTTAGAGCCATTTATCCAGAGGTCGAATTTCAAGTTTTGGGAGAGCTAGATGCTGGAAATCCTAGTGCTTTGGACAAAGATCGATTGTTGAAATGGGTGGATAATAAAGTTATCAACTATTTGGGAACCACTCCAGATGTACGAACTTATATTCAAAAGGCTGATGTCATTGTGTTGACTTCTTATCGGGAAGGATTGTCCAAGGTTTTAATGGAGGGATTGGCTATGGGCAAGCCTATTATTACGACAGATACTCCGGGCTGTAGGCAAACTGTAGATCATGGTAGAAATGGATATTTGGTGCCAGTGAAATCTGTGGACGCTGTTGTTAAAGCTTGTAAGGATTTGATAAATATGACAGCGATCGATCTAGAGATCATGGGTCAACTTAGCAGAAAGAAAGCAATAGAGGTTTATGACGATTCTTTAGTGGTAAAGAAATATGGTGAGATATTGGAGGAAATTGGAATAGGACTAAGCCCATTGCTTAACGAAGTTCCAAAGGTCATTTCGAAGTAGAAAAGTTTAATTCGTTTTTTTGAACAAAAAAATCATTTACATCGGTGGCTATGGATGGAGTGGGTCGACATTGCTGTCCAGACTTTTGATGCTACTTCCAAAGGTGATCAGCCTAGGTGAATTTCATAATATCAAAGAGGATTTTAAAAACAACGATAAATGTTCCTGTGGTGAACACGTTAGTAGTTGTTTCTTTTGGAAGGCTCCATTTCAAAAATTTCAACAAGGTGTAGTAGAAGAAAAAGATTTATTTGATCAATTGCATTTCGATCAGCCCAATACCATTTTTATAGACGCTTCTAAAACCACCTTTTCAAATTTTCAAAGACCATTTAAATTGGCGGAAGCGTATGACGTTTTATTTATCCATTTAGTAAGAGATGGATTTTCAGTGCTAGGTTCTAATTTGAAACGAAAGCCTAGAAATTTATTTTGGAATTCTATGGTAACTGCTATTCATTGGAAATTGGCGAATTATTTTTCCGAAAGATTTAAATTGAAATATAGAGACAGGTATTTATTAGTTAAATATGAAGAACTGATTCATGATCCAACTACACTGTTGAAGAAAGTTGCCAAAGCATTGGATTTGAAAATTTCAGATGAATTAAATGGTTTCTGTATGCTGCCATTAGGGCATCAGATTTCTGGAAATAATATTCGATTCGAAAAGGAATTAAAAGTTGAAAAAAGAATCTCAAATACGGATGAACTTCCGAGGGTAGGAAAATGGGTCTTTAGTTTTTTTAGCGGATCGATGGTCAAACGTTATTATCCTTCTGGAAATAGTTAATAACAGGAAGCATTGTTTTTTCCCAGCTTAAATTTTTCTTGGCGTAGCTTTTAATGAGACTTGTGTTGTTTTTAAAATTCTTAGAAAGTAGCAAGTTAATATCAATTGGGTTTTCAGATTCTTCGAGATTAATGATGCCTTCGCATCCAGGAATAAACCCGGGATCGACTCCTGCGTAAAAGAAATTCAATCCTCGTGCCGCATACTCTCGATGCTTTAATGATTGATTGATGATAACTCCTTTGCGATGAATTCCTAGCGTTCCAACTCCACAATTTGCCCAGTCGTAATGTTGATCAAGTTCCAACTTAGAAAGTGGTGGGTAAAAGGAAAACATTGAATCAATGTTTAATTCTTTGCACAATTTTTTAGATTCTTCCCAGCCATTTCCAATTATTCTAACTTCGATTTTTGTGTCGCCTTTATAATTTTGAATGCCATAAATCAATCGATCTATTCCGTGCCAGTAATTAAAATTACCTACTGCAATAAGCTGAAGCTTTTTCCAGTCTGTGTTGTTGGAAGAAGCAGGGAACAATTCTTCGTTAATCCCATTGCCTATTTGTAAAACTGCTGTATCGTATATTTCTTTTGCTGTTCCCAAGTGCGCAATTCTATCAATAAGGTTAAATATTTTTTTACGATAGTAAATGTCAAATTTCAATTCTATTTTTTGAGGAATACTTTTGTATTCCTGTTCATATGGGTAGGTAGGGAAATCCGCAACAATTTTAGTATTTGGGTTCTTTATTTTGAAGGCTTGTAGAAATTGCAAAAGTGCTTTGGAACTCAAACAGTATCTGAAATATAAAAAGTCATAATTACTGAGGTCGCAAGTTTCGGAAATAATCTTCCCCAAGTCAAACATGTACAACTTGGCCAGATAGGAACGTTGTTCTATTTTTGCGGGATCAATAGTGTATATTCTTTTTTGGTTAAGATATAATCCATCCTCTAAAAAATATAAGAAATCAAAGTCATTGCATGCTTCTTTTAATACGAGAAGTTGTCCTTGACATTTCAAAAAAATTCCGCCGTTCGCTGGCTTAGAAAAATTCACACGTGCAAATAGTAAACCTCTCATATTATTAGCGCAACGACCAAAGTGCTTTGATCCATTTGTTTTTAAATTTTCGGGCTGTAAGTACTGGGACTTCTTTAACGGGAAAGGATTTGAACATTGCACCAATTCCGGGAATTACTCCTCCTTCAAAGTCAAATATTTTATTTTTACTTTGTGCAGATCTTAGACCTTCAAACAATAATAATTGCACAGCGCCACGACTAACTTCCGATTTAGTATATCCTGATAGCCAGTTATATTTCATGTGTTTGTCCCATAGGAAATAATTAGCTGCGACTACATTGCCGGATTTATCTTTTGCAACTAAAATTTCTCCCCATTTTTTTTCCTGAATCAGGGAATGAAATTTTTGAAGTTTTTCCAAAGAGAATGGTAATTTTTGTTGGTTGCGTTTAAAACTTTGTTCGACTACTTGAAATAATTCATCAATACTTGAGCTTGTGGACACTGTTAAATTGCTCTGAGCCTTTTTAACGTCATTCCTCAGTTTTCCATCAAGACTTTCCATTGAAACAAAATCGTTGGGATAAATAAGGTAGGTGAATCTGGTATCCAATTCCCAGTTTTTCCAAATCCAGGAAAGGTTTCCAGCAAAGGCAGGTATATTTCTGAAAGAAGTTAATTCGTTATCAGATAGCTTATCTAATATCTGTTCAATTTTGCCATTGATTTTGCTTTGTTTTATTTGCTGCGAGAATTTAGGGTTTATCCAAAGTCCAAGATATGGAGTGAGCGGAGGCATAAGTGAAATGTTCCAAACAAATTTTTTCCCAGTCCTATAAGGCAATGCGCCGACTATTTGATTGTCTAGATGCCAAGTAATGACCTCCCAGTTTTCATGCTCACAAGCGATATCTAACCATTCCGGCTGATGAAATATTGGTATTCCAACCTCATCTTTGCTAGAATTGCAATAAACCTCTTTACTTTGCTGAATCATAATTACATTTTGCCGAGGAACTAAGATATATATATGTGTGGGATTTTTGGGATAGTTGTACCAGAAGGTGAAAAACCTGCTGCTCCGATCGTTGAGAAGGCTACTGATTCCTTGTATCACAGAGGTCCAGATGGTGGAGGTTATTTTTATGATAAGAATGTAGCGCTAGGGAATCGCCGCTTGGCTATTTTAGATTTGTCGGATGATGGCCACATGCCTATGGTGTATGGGTCGCTGAGGATTACCTACAACGGAGAACTATACAATTACCTCGAACTAAGGTCGGAACTAATTACACGGGGTCACGAATTTAGAACTAAGACAGATACAGAAGTTGTACTAGCTGCTTATAAAGAGTGGGGAAAAGCATGCGAGCAACATTTCAACGGAATGTGGGCTTTCGCAATTTATGACATTGAAAAGGCAGAATTATTTTGTTCAAGAGACCGATTTGGCATCAAACCATTTTTCTACTCCTTTCGAGAAAATGTTTTTGCTTTTGCATCTGAAATAAAGGCGTTGAGATTTTTGCCAAATTGGAGGCCTAAGTTAAATCATGAAATGGCTGGAGATTTTTTAATTCATGGACTTCAACATCATACCAGTCAAACACTTTATGATGGTGTTAATCAATTGCCGGCAGGTCACCAAATGCTTTTTGATTGTAACGAAAGTAAAATGATAATTAATCAATATTACCATCTTGATTCAATTACAAAAGCTAAAAATTTATCATTTGAATCGGCCACCAATAAGTTTAAGGATTTGTTAGAAGATGCCATTCATCTGCATCGGAGATCTGATGTAAAAGTTGGTATTGCACTTTCAGGTGGTTTGGACAGTTCTACAATCGTTGCATTGAATTCAAAATTATATCCAGAGGAAATTGATCAATTGGAGACTATTAGCTATGCTTCTACGATAAAGGTCTATGATGAGTCTAATTATGTTGATGATTTGTTGAAAAAATATCCAGTTACCTCGCATAAGATTTCAGCTGGTTTTGGAGAAACCATGGGGTTGATGGATGAAGTGATTAAGGCGCATGATGAACCACTTTTATCTGCGAGTCTTATAGCTCAATATTTAGTATTTAGAATGGCGAAAGAAAATAACTTAAAAGTCATGCTAGATGGCCAAGGAGCCGATGAAATATTGGCTGGTTACGGAACATACTATAAACCCTTTTGGAAAGAAATTTTGAAGTCAAAGCCTTGGTTGATCTTAGGAGAACTTATTGGAGTTTTAGGTAAACATGAAATAAATTTAAAATCTAAGATGTCCGTGGATAAGACATTGGAAGTTCAAACTTATTTGAATTTTTCAACATCTAATCACAAAGTGAACAATGATAACTTTAGTGCTTATGAGCAATATATGCTATTGCAAGGGATATTACCTTACCTCTTACATTTTGATGATCGAAATAGTATGGCTCATAGTGTTGAGTCTAGAGTTCCGTTTTTGGATTATCGCTTAGTAGAATTCTGTCTTTCTTTACCTCCGTTTTTTAAAATAAAGCATGGTGTTAGAAAGCGAATATTGAGAGCTTCGATGCGCGAAGAGTTGCCCAAAAGTATTTTAAACCGATATGATAAAATGGGTTTTCCGACTCCACAACAGCATTGGATGTCTGAGCAATCTGAATATTTTGTGAATAAAATTTCTGAAATTGTAAATGATTTCCCTAAACTTATTACTCAAGATTATTTGGAATATACTAAGGATGTTTTGACCAATAATAAAGTGGAGCATTATGCTGGAATCTGGAGAGTAATCAGCTTTTTTAGATGGATGGAATTAGAAGGAATGACTGTTCATGATTAATTAAATGCTTTCTGGTACTAAGGTATTATTTGTTTCAAGTATGCAAGTAAATTGGATCGTTGAAATTTAATTTGAGCATCCTCGGGGATATTGTCCCATATTCTATTGTTGTCATTCAGTATTTCTATTATTTTTTTCTTCAAATTGTTTTCCTTATACGTAACGAACAATTCACTCCAGCCAAATGGAATTGGATAGGATTCTGGGATTAAAGTTGGAATTCCAGCTCTTACAGCGTCATTAGCTGTACCTGATATCTTGGAGTATCCCATTTTTTCTAAATAGATGTGATTTTTCCCTATCTTTTTAATCGGAAGTAAAAGGAGATCAGATGCTCCTAAATATTGATCATATGCTTGAGCTGAAAGATGTTCCTTGAAATAGGTGACTTGAATAGTTTTAATACTTTCGAATTTATCAATAATACTTAGATGATTTACTTTTCCAAGTAAAACCAGATTGATTTTCTTGTTTAACGAATTGGATAGATTTTCCAATGTTGAATAAATGGATTTGTAATCCCTAACATCATCGCTAACGGTTCCGGGAATAGTAATGGTTATCTTAAGGCTATTGGTAGGGTCAATTTTTATTTTGGTATTATAGCTTGCAAACGGCAATACGACTTTTGGTTTTTCTTTAATCTTAGGATTCATATTCGCTGCATAGTCAAGTAACTCTTTAGAAGGGAAAATATATGAATTGACTTTTTTGACTATTTCCTTTTTATATTTATGGCTTGCATTTCCTTTTATTTTTCCCCACCTGAAAATGTCTTTCCAGCTTTCAAGTGTCACATGACTTTGGGGAGCAAACATTGAGTGTACATTGTGAATTACTAGTGCCGAGTTTGAATGCGCCGCGATTCGAGAAAAAGATTGAAAATGACTTAGTATTGTAGTAATGATTACTAAATCGTAGTTGCCCAAATCTTGTTGATTAGAGTGAAGAAACGCTTCAATGGATTGATTGTCCGAAACAACCTCGGTTTCTATTCCATTCAATAAATCTGATTCTCTTAAAGCTTCAAAGAGATATGAACTACAATAGATTTTAATCTGGTATTCGCTATCTTGCAACAGATTGCAATAATGCCTTACAACTTCTTCATGTTGATAAAGTTCAAGTATGGCGATTGATTTTTTCAAGCTATAATTTCTTAGTTTGTTGAGCTTAAAGATAGAAAGCATTGGAAGATAAGTCTATTCTATTTTCAGTTATTATTCCAACTTATAATAGAGTGGAACTGTTAATGGAAGCGATCAATTCGGTTTCTAGTCAGGAAAAAGGCGATGTTGAGCTCATTATAGTTGATGATGGATCTACTGACGAGACTAAAACTGAAATACAGCAGTTAAAGCTAAGCTTTTTGAAATATATTTTCCAAGATAATCAAGGTCAGAGTGCTGCTAGAAACCAAGGAGTCGAAAAGGCGAAAGGGGAGTATGTAATATTCATGGACGATGATGATTATTGGTTAGAGGGGTTTTTAGATAATTTCCGGAGTGCTATTCAAAACAGTACTAAAGCCCAGAAAATATTTAGAACAGGATTTATCCGTGTTTACAAGGATGGAAAAGAAAGGAAAGCGCCAAATTATGATGCCAAAATAGATGGACATCCGGTGAAATGGGCAGCTTATAACATGTGTGGTTTGTGGTCTTTGTGTATCCCTCGAGAATATTTAATGGAACATCAATCACCAGTTGGATTTCCACATTGGCAGGATACCCATTTAATTTTAAGGTTGTTAGCACAGTATCCATTTGAACAATTGGATGTATATAATTACGGCTATCGCATACATGAAAGAATGGGCTCGTTGAGATCTGAAAATAAAAAGGACTTGTTGAATCGAGCCAAGATTAATGTAAAAGCAATGGATCACCTTTTTGAAAACTATGGAAATTTGGTTTCAATATATTTACCATCAGGAACTTCGGCATATTTAAAAGCTGAAAAATATTTGGGATATGCTAATTTGGAATTAACCAACGGAAGTAGAAGTAATCATTGGGAGTTGCTGAAGTGTTCCTTGAGGACAAGGGTTGATTTTAGATTTTGGAAAGGGTATTTGATATTTTTTAGGAATGTTTTGTTTCGTTAAATAATTTGAATCTATATTTTTATTTTCTCTTGTTGCCTAAATTTTTGGTAAATGAATGTATTGCATAATTGGAAGTCTCCAGATCAAGAATTACTACCGGAATTTATTATCGGCGGTGCAATGAAATCGGGAACTTCAACCTTGCATAGAATTCTTGAAAGGCATCCTAGAATTTTTATTCCCAATAATGAGATTCATTTTTTTGATATTGATAATATTTTGGCACATAGTGATTTCAATAGTTTTGATCGAAAGGATTTAACCTGGAAAAGCCAATCTATGGAAAAGGATGCCAAGAAGATGTGGGATTGGTATTTAAGCAAATTTCAAGGAAAAAAGGATTTTATTAAAGGTGAAGATTCAACTACCTATTTGGAGTCTAGTATTGCTGCCAAACGCTTGGCACTTCAGGATAAACAAATTAAATTGATTTTTATACTTAGGCATCCAGTAGATCGCGCTTATTCTAATTATTGGCATTTGTTAAGGAGTGGAAGGGCAATGTTTGATTTTGAAGACACACTAAGATATAATCCTTGTTCTGTGTTAAATAGAAGTCTTTACATGGATCAACTACGAAGTTATTATGACTATTTTCCAAGAGAAAGAATTAAAATAATATTATTCGAAGACCTAAAGCGATTTCCTAAAGAAACGATCAAAGGAGTTAGTAAATACCTCAATATTGATTTTAATGAATTTCCTGAAAAAGCATTTGGTACTCACTACAATAGAAGTGCTCGGCCGAAGAGTGTGAAATTACAAATCCTAAAGAATAGATACTTTAGAGCTTGGGGTAACAGTCATTATAAAAATAATTTGCCATACTCATTGATGGGGGATGATAAATCAATTTTCAAGTTTGCTGGAAATTTTTTACATAAAGTTTATTCTAGACTTAATTCCTCCAGTGAGTTTGAAATTCCTCAAATTAATAATGATTCAAGACAGTTATTAAATGATTATTTCCATAGAGAATTGACAGGTATCGATGATTTGACCGGTGAGGATATTTTTAACAGATGGTTTGATACTAAGGGAATTAGTTAAGATTATCTTTATGAATGTATTTGCGATATACTTTTTCTAGAACTGTAGCATTTCTTATAATGTCATATTTATTCTCAATGTGCAATCTAGCTCGCTCACTATAGGCTTTATACTCGTTTTCTTCCATTTCGTAGAAATATTCTATCGATTCAGATAGCGCCTTAATATCTTTCTCTGTAGATAGTTTTCCAGTTTTATTTTGAATCACTTCATCAGGAATATCGCAGTGAGTTGTAGAAATAACCGGCATGCCAGTAGCTTGAGCGTCCAACAAAACAACAGGAGCCCCACCTTCGCAATCTTTATTTGCTGCATAACAACTGGGATGGATGAATACATCATATTTCTTTAAGGAATCGTGCAGGTTTTTGTAATCAATTGGAGGTAAGAAAAAGACATTGTTTTGTATTTCATACTCTTTTACCATTGACTTCAATTTATTTAGTAACCCAGTCGTTCTTTCATTTCCGATAAAAGTTAAGGTCATATTTGGACATCTGTTCAAAGCCTTTTTAAAAGCTTTGATGGAATATTCATGTCCTTTTTTTTCTGTGTAAGAAGCTAATTGTATAAGCTTCAAAGTGTTGGGTTTTTTAGTTCTAGCGAAATATGTAATTTTATTGACATTAACGCCAAGTGGAACAATATGGATTTTTTCTGTCGGACATTCTAGTTTTGATAAGATTTTTGCTCCGTGACTTCCTTCGCAGATAAATCCGTCTGCTTTTTGGAATAAGATCTTGAATCGTTCTTTGAATTTTGGTTGAACGAATGGTAGTTTTTCGTAATCCCAGCCATAAAATGAAATTAGAAATGGTAGTTGACTATTTCGCTTTATTTGTAAGGCCTGCCAACCAATGTCAGCGAAATGGGCATGTAGAATATCAATAGAATTGTTTTCTAAATATCTACTAATGTGATGCGAGAAATTTCCATTATTGTATTCTAAATATTTGATTTTCAATTTTTCAAAAATGCGAAATAACCCTTTTTTATTTGATGAATATTTCATATCAAACAAGGGGTCAGATAGTTTTAAGAGTAAAGTAATATTTGGAGATAAAAGAAGATTTGTGGTGAAACGAAAAGCAGCTATCTGATGATTTGTCTCTTTAGAATTCGATAGTAAACCAAAAAGCCAATTTTCTGTGTTTGGTAGGTATGTATTTACCAGATGAAGGACTTTAAGACTTTTCATTATTTTTGGATTGGAATGAAGAAATCATTTTTGAGAAGTCTGTTAAAGTTGCTTTTTGATATTTATTAAGCAAAACTAAATAGAAAAAAAATGATAGCAAAATAGAGATGATTAACTTTATAAAATCAGAATCTATAGGAATGTATTGAAATGACAAAAAGGCTATAGAGCTGACGACTAAAGAATGGAAGAATGGTTTGAACATTGGTCTAACCATTGCGATCAAATCGGTGTCAATAATTTTACCAGCGTAGTGAAATGTTGGGAATATTAGTAGTACTGTGGAAATGGCATAGGCTCCTGCTGCTGATTCTATTGTACCAAATAAGTATAGTGATGTTAGTAGGAGTATAATTGTAAAAATACTTGTAGCTAGGTTAATATTTAGCAATTGTTTGTTCTTATCGTATACCATAAAAAGTACTCCTTGAAGGGCGCCAACGCTTTGAAGCATACCAACGAAGCATAGAATACTTAAAGTCCTTGACATAGATGTCCATTGTTCGCCAAGGGTTATTTTAACTATGGGAAAAGACAAAATTGCCAAAATACTCATTGCAGGGAATGTAATTGTTGCAATCAATTTGGAAAGCTTTAAGTATTGCCTTTTTACAATTTGTTTTTCATGTTTTATTTTCGACCATACTGGATTAAATACTGTTTGGAGAACTCCTGTGATATTGCCTAAGGGCAGCAGCATTATTGCATATGCTCGATTGTAGAAACCCAAATTTTTAGATCCTAAAAAAACTCCGATTAGAACGTCATCCAGATTGCGTGTTGAAAAACTTAGCAAATGATTTCCAGTAACTGGGATCCCAAAATTTATTAATTTTTTATACGCTCGCTTTGAAAAACTGAAGTTTGGTTTGTTTTTGGATGTTATGAAATATCCTAAGCTATTGATAGAAGTCCATAGTAATAATTTAACTACCAGACTTGTGATTCCCATTCCTGCATACGCCATTCCAAGACCTACTATAGATGAAATGGTTAAGGCCAGAACATTAATAATAAAAATTTTTTTGAATGCTAATTCTTTTTGAAGAATTGCAGAAGGAACTAAACCAATGGATCCAATGATAAATTCCATTGTAAACCATGGGGTAAGATTTGATAAGTTATTTGCCTGATACAGCCATTCAAGTATCTCGCCAGAATGATATAATGCAAATCCCATTAAAATGGATACCGCTAAGTGATGCCAAAAGGCAGAAGAAAGCTGTTGTTTCGAAATTTTATCTGATTGGATTATAGCTTGTACAAATCCACTATTTCTTAAGATTTGAAAAAAGTTAAATGCAACAAGCAACATGGCGAATCGACCAAAATCATTCGGAAGGAGAAGCCTCATAAGTATGATGCTTACAAGAAAATTTATACCTTGAGTTAATACTTGACCTTGGAAAGTCCAACGTACACCATCGATTGATTTTTTAAATAGATTTTTCAATTTAGGTCGATGTTATCTTTTTTTCGCCGCTACAACATACATCCAAGTCCAATCTTCGGCCTTATCTAATTTGTCTAGCAGAAATGAAAAGCCTTGTATAATTAGGCCAATAAAAGTTATGATACGGAACCAACGCAATGGGCCTCGGTTAAAGCGATGGATGTAATAAACAAACAATTGGCCAAATGTTATCCAAAATCCAGAAAGAGCTTCAATCTTTTCTATTTCAAATCCTGCCTTGTCGAATAAGTATTCGATTCCAAATTTGCTGTATCTAAAAAAATCTCTTGGTACTTCATGTATGTGCCAAATGAAAGGAATCGAATATACCGCCATTCCATCTTTTTTCAGCACACGATTACATTCTTGAAGAGCCAAGTACGGTTCTTCTAGGTGTTCAAGTACCGCGGTGCAAAGTGCACTGTCGAAGCTACCATCTTCAACTGGAATTTCATAAGCTGAACCAATCAATTCAGCATTAGAAAGATTGTGATTTGAATTTTCATGGTCAACACCAATATGCTTATCTACTACATTATCCAATGCCTTTTTATAAGGCTTTTCTCCACATCCAATATCTATCAAGTCACCTGATAAGTATTCCTTTGAATAATTGATTATTGCCTTATCCGCTATAGATCTTACTAGGATATTATGAAGGTTCGTAAATTTCATTCATTTATGGAGTTGTTGTTTTGAATCCTTGTAATGCGAAAGATAGGTTATTTTGTTCTGGTATATTTTATGACAATCAAGTATTTTTTTTGTAAATAGTTTACCTTCTAGTTCAGCTATTATAATTTCTAATATTATTTTTTTTGCACTATCGCAAACTAGTGCCAAGATTTGATCTCTTGTAATCTTTTCTATGTTAAACTGGTTTTGATATAATATTTCGCCATGGTCAATTTTTTCATCTATTTCATGAATGGTCCACCCGGAATTATTTTCTTGATAATGTTTGCACCACATAATTGGAGTGGGGCCTTTGTATAATGGAAGAACGGAAGGATGTAAATTAATTAGGCGATCAAATTTTTCAATTAGATCAACTTTGAATATTTGATTAAATCCGGTAGAGAGCCCGAAGCTTTTTTCGGATATGGAATTTCGAAAATAACTGTGGTTAACGTCGCTTAAAAATTTAATTTTATAGCCAAAGTGGCTAAATTCTTTTTTGATTTTTCTTTTGTAGTTGTAGAATGAAAAATAATCGTATGCTTTTAAAGGGTTTAGTGTTTTTCTCTTAGGAAAATATATGCGCTTTGAAATTATAAGAATGATATCTACTTTTTCGTGAAGCTTGTTGTTGAAATAGTAATTGACTATTTCATATCCAAATTTGGGTTCTATAAAATGATAAAGCTTAGGTTTGTTTTTCATTTATTGAATAGCTTAAATATGGCTGGCTTTTTCGAAACTATTTTCATTGTTCTCGTTTGGGGTTTCATTCTTCTTTTAAATTCTTCTGTTCCCCAGTGTCCTCCGCTAGGTCCTAAATCATAAATATAGACATGGAGTTTAATTAATTTTTCAATTATTTTGTATTGTAGGAATAGGGAGGAGTTTAGTAATAATCCGTTTTGACTTGATGCACCATGCCAATAGTGATGCTTGTTGTTGAAGTTGAAGACAATTGCACCGCTTAGCATTTTGTTTTTTTCTTCTATTAAGTATAGTGTCCTGTATTCAGTAGGAATGTTCTTTATGGATTTAAATAGTCCGAATTCGTAATTGCTTGAAGAGCGATTTCCCCATCTTGACATGCTATCCTTGTATAGCTGAAAATAGTTTTCCCAATCTTTTTCGGTCTTCGAAGTTCTGAAATTCAACTTGGCCTTAAGCGCCTTGTTCAGTTTTCTTTTGTGATTATTAGACCAGTTTGAAGTAATCTTAAATTGATCAATATTTTTGAGATTAAAATAATTGGTGTATGTTTTTTTCGAAAAGTTTCTGACAAATTCGTTTTTATCAAATGGATTTTCAACAATAGTGATAAACTTAAATTTATTCAATAGAAATTGATACGAGGAATCAGTTTTAATGTTTTGTTTGGTAGTATAGATTCCACCATAGGTTCCACCGGGTCCACTAATATGTTCTTTGTAGATTCCGTTAATCCTATTGCGTTTGAAGTATGGGAAGTAAATATTATTTTCAATTTTTATAATATTAACGACCCCATCGAAGTTCTTTGACCAAAGTTGATACCATAATGGGTGATGAAAAAAAGTGGCATTTTCACTAAAAGAGAGGCTTTCTTGCCATTCATCAATACTAATTTTGGAGAACTTCATAATCCAAAATTATTTTAAGTAAGGTGTCAGTAATGATTTTGATGTCATTAGTTTTTAAGTCTGGGTATATTGGTAATCGAAGGAGTTTGTTACTCTCTTTTGTAGTGTTTTTATCTTTGCCATGGAAACGCCCAAACTTATTTCCAGATGGAGAAAGATGGAGTGGGATATAATGAAAACTGGATCCAATTCCTTGTTGTTTTAAATTAGATATTGTTAATTTTCGATGTCCTTGAGACTTAGATTTAAGAAATAGTGTATGTGCATTGGAAAAGATATCACCGCTCGAAAGAGAAGGAACTCTAATGCCTTCTTTTTTTAGAATGAAGTCATATTTTTGATAAATATCTCTACGGTTTTTTGTTACAAAATCTACTTGGTTCAATTGACCCCATAGAAAAGCTGCGCTGAGTTCACTCATCAAATAACTAGAGCCAATGTCAACCCAAGTATATTTGTCTATTTTCCCATCAAAAAACTGTTTGCGGTTGGTTCCTTTCTCTCTTATAATTTCTGCTCTATCAACTAATGAATCATCATTTATCATTAAAGCACCACCTTCGCCGCAGTGAATGTTTTTCGTGTAATGGAAGCTTAAAGTACTCAGGTGACCATAGGTTCCAAGATGTTTTCCTTTGTAGGTTGATCCAATACAATGAGCCGCATCTTCAATGAGAAAGAGCTTGTTTGCTTTGATGATGGGCATAATCTTTTCCATGTCGCAAGCAAAGCCGCCATAATGCATGATAAGTACCGCTTTCGTTTTACTAGTAATAGCCGAAGAGATACTTTCTGGATCAACATTCATTGAAATGGGATCGACATCCACAAACACAATTTTGGCGCCTCTTAGAACAAAAGCATTTGCAGCAGAAACGAAATTGTAAGAGGGCATAATCACCTCATCTCCCTCTTGAATGTTGAGGAGCATAGCAGACATCTCAAGTGCATGAGTGCAAGAAGAGGTTAGTAGTACCTTTTTTGAACTTGTATATTCCTGTAAAAATTCCTCGCAGGCTTGAGAGAAATAGCCGCCGGTTCCAATTTTATTAGAAGAAATAACCTTCTGAACATGGGTAGACTCATCTCCGGATAAATAAGGAATATGAAAGGGAATCTTTGAAGCCATAGATTCCCAAAAGTAAGAAGATTTTTTTAGTGAATTATCTCATGATTACCAACTTGCCGAAGCCTTGATCAAAAAATTGGTCAACTGAGCCATTTATAAATGATTCATAGTTTTCACCTTGAGCATTCTTAGTAATCACTTTGTAGAAGTAAACGCCATTTGCCAATCGATCACCAAAATCATCTGTACCGTTCCAAACATAGTCCGTTTGATGAGTGCCAACCTTCATTGGTCCTAGTTCATCTTGGGTAATTTCTTTGACTATTTTTCCCGATGCCGAGAAAATCTGAATCTTAAAATATGCTGGAGTTTCATCTCCAGTCAAGGTGTATACGAATCTAGTGGAAGTAGAAAATGGATTGGGATAATTCAAGACATTAGAAACCATCTTTTTGTTGATGATTTTAAAATTAACTTTATAGTCTAATGATCCTGATTGATTTCCAGTTACATCTTCTCCTTGAACAAATAATTGATAATCACCATCTAGATCGAACGAAGGAGACCATTCAATGAACGCTTCATTCTTTCCGCCTTCGGCCGGAATGAAATTAACATTTGGGTCCGAGAAAAATATTCCCTGTGTGATTTGATTGGGATCAATTAAGATAAGTTTAAGTACAGAAGTATCTGATAATGATAAAAATGGATTCTCATCCTTTAAACGAATAGTAACATTTGGTTTAGCTGAGACAATATCTCCATTCATGATTGGAATTCCATCAAAGGTAACCTCCATTAATGGATTAGTCTTATCGGCAGAAACGAAAAAATTATAGGTTCCAAGATTATTGAATCTAAATAATTCTTTTGGAGAGTCTGTTGGATTGGCCTCTATCAAAAGATTGTTATTATTGATATTTCCAATTGTTTCTAGTTCAAATTTGATATTAGTACTTTCTCCAGGAACCAAATTTTTGATTCCCACAGTTTTCTGTATTGATTCTCCATTATTTGATAGCGTTGCAATGACATTGGTATTGTTAATTTCATAATCACTTGTATTAGTGATTGCAGTTTCAAACAAGAATTGTTCGCCTTCTTGAAGGGTATCTTTATAGACATTCAAAAAAGTGCTTGGATCAATAGCTAAATCTGGAAGTCCTTCATAAGTCAATCTCCAATTATTAATATTTGATGCAGTTCTTACAACATTGTCTTCAGAAAATAATTTTAATTCTAAGAATGGATATACCGTGGCATCAATACTACTGAGGTCATAAGAAAAATCTGTTAGATTCTCAACTAAGGTGTCCTTTTCTCCCGAAGCGGTGATTCCAAAAATTTGTATATAAGTAGAGTCAGCCGGATCATCATTTGGTTCTAGAGACCAATCAAAATTACCCCACTCAGAGGCAGGGCCTATTGTTTTTGTGGCCAAATCTCCAGAAGATCTTAGAATAGGAATGAATACTTCTGTTACAATTGTTGAGTTGAAATCATCAGCCAAATCTTCTTCGAAAATTCCATTATCTTTTCTAAATACAATCGTATAAGGTCTTGAACCCGATTCTAATGACCTTACTTTTTGGGCGCCTTGATTTTCTAAGACACTGAATATACTTTTTCCTGTTTGTGTTTCATCGTCAGCCCAATCTTCCGGTCTGAAATCTTGATTTTGATCTTTAAGTACTGAAAAACACCAAACATAAAAATCTGATGGAATTACATTTTCTATAAAATCGATAACCTTAGCTCTTTCTTCAGGTGTGGAAGTTGGAAAAGCAAAAGCTCTACTACCATTACCTGTATTAATACTTCCATATTGTCCAGGTGCAGGATTCAGCCAACCACCTCCTGTGACTTTGTCACCGACTACAAAGGCAAGTCCTGAATTAAGAAAGTTCCAAGGTCTAACCGAAGTCGCAGCATTTCCAAAATCATAAATATATTGTGGCGCATCATCTGGTTCCTTAACTTTGTTTCTAATGGTTATAAAAAATCCATTTGTCAAATAGTCAAATTCCCCTCCAGGATTCACTTCCATCCCTTCAAATTCATTTTGCTTCCACTGGTAAAAATGACTCTGATTCCAACCCGGCTCGCTATCTGCCAAATAAACAAAACTTCTACTCTTCCAAATATAACTTTGATCCACAGAAGTACTGTCTGGACTCACTCTCCAATAGTAAACGCGCTCATTTTCCCAAGATACCGGTGGTTCCCAACTCAATACCCCTCCCATTTGTGTGAACTGCTTTGAAAGCTTCATCGGAGAATTAAAATTTTCTGTTGTATCTATTTCAATTAACCAATCCTGTTCTGCAACCAAGGCATCTCTCGTGCTACTTACCAATTTTACTGGTTTATCATCATTTACGATTCCAAAATTTGCGGGGAATAGTGGTTCCAAGCTATTGTCAAAAATAAATACTGGATGACCTTCTTGGTTATCAGCTCCAAATAAGGAGTTATTCATTTCAGCCATCGGAGCCGGTAATTCTTCAATCTCCTCCTCTGTATCTACTTTGATGAAAAAACGGTTAAGACCTGCTGCCGTCGAGCCAAAATTTGGCAAGCGAACAGAGATTCTTTCTTTGGCAAATGGAGCAGACATTCTATCTGATCGCAATGTGAATTTTTCTCCAGTTGGTAATCTCTGTTCAATCAATAATTGAAATGAATCCCGTGAAACACGTCCTAAATTGACTACATCAAACATCATATCAAAACTGTCCAATTGTGCATTTAAAACGGCTGGCGAAAATTCTATGCTCTTTCCATCAACAACATAATCTGGTCCCGGGTGCGGATTCATGACAATAGCTGGATCTCCATTCAATGTCAGTTGCTGTACCAATGATCGAATGCTAATTCCAGAAATACCATCCAACGGACGCAAGGATTCCTTAATGATTTTTCCAATTGGTTCGCCATAGTTGGTTACACCGAGGTTGGTATAAAAGGAATTTCCAAAATTTCTTAAAGTACTAATGTAACCGGGTCCGGTAGTCGCAAAAAATGAACTCGCCGCTTTACCTTCATAAAAAACAAATCGCTCAGAGATTCCTTCACCAGAACTATGAATATTTCCTGAATAACATCCTAGAGAAATGATCAAAGGTAATTTCCCGGCATTTGCATAATTATCAGGATTATCAATATTGAAATCGAAAGTACCCGGACTTGAGTGGCCAAAGAAAGTAATCAAGCTTACTCCTTCATTGATCAAATTAAAAATGGCTTCAGATTCAGAAATCTGAACTGGGTCTGTACTCGTTTTGTAAAATGTCGTTACATCCGCACCGAATTCTCCCTCTTCTTCAATTATTCTTTCAAAATTTCTAAGATTTGTGGCAATTGAAGTTTGCTCATTTACACTTCCTCCCGCGAGGTGCATAATATTTTTCATCCATGCACGATCTTCAATTGTTTGAGCGCCGTTCTGCGAAGCAGCCATATCTTTCATCTTATCCAAGTACACGATGATTTGATCTTTTGTACTAGCTGCCAATCTCCCAACTGGTATCAAAGGCATCTGACTTCCAGGAGCTGATGTCATTAAATTATCTGAACCAGGATTTCCCATTGTCGGAATATAAAAACTACTGTTTTCTGGAGCGCTTAATTGAGCATCAGTTCGAGTAACCGTATAGTCCCTCCCTTTTCCTAATAAAAATATTAACTCTGGATTTGTCCAGTTTTTATGAATGTAATTTGTGAAATTTTTGATGGCAATTGGATGACGATCGATACCATAGCCAAAGATATTTTGTAGGTCTGTAACATTGATAACTTGTACATCATAACTTCCGCCCAATACAGAAGATCTAAAGTTGGCGTATTCTTCAACTGGATTAGTTCCTCCATTACTATTGTTCAATATTGGATGAGAAATAATAATGTAGTTCGCATCACTGGCTGTTAAATCAGGCATCGTAATTTTTGATATTGTAGATACCGAGTTGATAGCACTACTGGCACTCAGAACTATTTTTCGATTTCCAGTTCCTGCCGGAATATTGACTTTTACGAGGTCGCTTTCAATGGTCGTTTCAATTCTCGATTGATTAGTAAGGTCATATAAAAATGCATTGCCACTAGAAGCGAAATTGCTAATTTCTAAATATTGCTGATTGCTACTAGCAATAGGAAATTGGAAAAAACTTTCTCCGCCAAAATCAAAATTTCTTGGATAAGTGATTTGAGCAATGGAAATGGCATATCGATCTTGATTATTAAATAAACCTTCGACATTTAAGGTGTTCTCTTCTTCCAATGTTTGATTGTCGATTGGTTCATTTATTTTAATCATTCTTATGCCTCCAAATTGTTGAGTGGCGATAATGTTTCCATTCAAACTGACTTCCATATCGTGCACAAGCAAACTACTAATCATTCTTACTTCCAACTCACTAGCTGGACCAACTGCTGCTTTGAAAGGTGTTGGAATTTTTATTTCATGACTCTTGTTTTCAAGACCTGCAAATCCTTCTCCTTGATCATAATTACTAAACTTGACATTGTTATTGTCTTTGAAAGAGTAAGGTCTAGCGTTGTAGTTTAGGGAAGAGGTGTGTAGGAAAAAATTTGATGGTGATCCAACCCCATTTAAATTGTTCGCCACGTTTTCAAATCTCAATGGATCTCCAGGTCCACCCCAAGTCAAGTAATAGGCGGCCTCGTCTGTTACCAAACTAAAATCTGGGTTTAATTGATCTTCCTCAGGATTCTCAAATAAATATTGATCTAATTGCGAACGATTTTTTTCTCCGTAAAATTCAATGTAATCAGTTCCAGTGAAAAAACCATTAGTGGTAACATAAAGTGGGACCTGTTCACCGTAGGCATAAACACGTAGACTTAGTCCTTGATGCATATTGATTGGAAAACCAGCCGCTAACAAATCGGCATGGCTAATTCTATAGATTCCATCTTCTGAGATTTTAAACTTGTAATACTCTAAGCCAGATTCAATCCACTCATTTCCATAAAGGCTGTCTTGCCCATTCCACATCTGTGCATTTGCTTGAAAGTTAACGGTAACGACAAGACTTAATGCAAAAAAGAAATATTTCATACTCTCAATAAAATTTAAATGTCTAAAGTCAGTGACTATAAGTTCTTTAGATGCAAAAACTACTCCTAAATTAGGCATATCCAACCCAAAATTGAAGAACAATAGAAGAGTTTATGGGAAAATCACATAAATGTCTCTCAATTTGCTTGATTTTGAGCGTTTTATCCGAAAATATGAGCGGGAAATAATAAGAAGAGTAGACTAATAAAATTTCAAACGCTTGAACAAAGAATTTATTACTCTAAAATCACCCATAAGGGTGAACACAGAAGCAATTTGGCTTCTTAAATTTGCTTTCGATAACAAGTAAGTTTAGATAAGACAATATTTCAGATCCCGTTTCTCGGCCGAGAAACGGGATTTTTTTTTCTACTTTTGTACCAATCACTAAATTCTAGAATATTATGCGTTGGCAAGGACGGGAAGAATCTAAAAATGTTATCGATAGTAGACGAGGAAGAGTGAAAAAAGTCGGCGCGGGATTGGGAATCGGATCCCTAATTATTATCGGATTGGCGCTGTTCTTAGGTCAGGATCCATCAGCCATTTTACAACAAACTCAGAGTCAACAAGCGCCTCATTCTCAGCAAGCACCACCAAGCCAAGCTGATGATCAATTGGCGAGTTTTGTAAAAGTTGTATTAAAAGACACCGAAGATGTCTGGAATGTTCTTTTCAGAGAACAGCTGGGTCGAAACTATAAAGAGCCAGTACTGGAAATTTATTCTGAACGTGTGAATTCAGCTTGTGGAATGGGAACGGCGGCTTCGGGACCATTTTATTGTCCAGGCGATGATAAGGTGTATATTGATTTATCGTTCTATCAAGATCTGAAAAATAGATTCCAAGCTCCAGGCGATTTTGCAATGGCATATGTAGTGGCACACGAAGTGGCACATCATGTACAAAATCAATTAGGGATTACCATGGAGATTCAGCGAAAACGAGGTAGAATTCCTGAAAAAGATTACAATAACTTGCAAGTTCGATTGGAATTGCAAGCTGATTTCTTAGCGGGTGTATGGGCCCATCACGCACAAAATATGAAAGGAATTCTGGAGCAAGGCGATATCGAAGAAGCTATGAATGCTGCTCACGCGATTGGCGATGATCGTATTCAAATGCAATCGAGAGGTTATGTCGTTCCGGATTCATTTACCCACGGTACTTCAGAACAACGCATGCGTTGGTTTAGAAAAGGATTGGAGTCTGGTGATTTAAGATTAGGAGATACTTTTGAAGCAGTCTATCTTTAAGTAATTGGATACTCCTACGCAATGCTTCAAAAGCATTAGTATCCTCGCAATTGTTTTCCAACTCCAAGTAAAACGATAATCAAAATTATTGCGCTAAGAAATGTAATGACACCAGCATACTCCATGTATTGCACGGTTTTGTAAAATTTATATCCCAGGAAGGAAATAAATGAACAAAGAAAAATGATACCTAGTAGCTGTTTGACCATTGGTTTAAACTTCAGCTATTATGAACGACGAAAAGGCAAAATGGTTTTCAAATGCCAAATCATTTATTGACACCTCATTAAAATCCACTCGCTTTGGCCTGGTCTGAACTCTTGACCGGGTTCCATGGATCATCATAACTTTTTCTCATAAATAATTCATCAAAATATGCTCTTGTTCTGACTAATCTCAAGAACAGACCAGTGTATATTGTCATCAACGGAACATAAGGCCAAAGTTTTAATTCTTCTTCTTTTCGTTCACTGAGAATGTATAAGGAGATCATTTGTAAATAACCAGCGACGATATATAATGTAATATTCATCGGAATAATATACTGTAAAGCTCCGGTGAAGTTGATTAAAATATCAATGAAATAAATCCACCAAGCGAAGTTCAGGACTACATTATAAAATACGTTTTCAAACAAAGCAATAAATGTCAACCAATTGAACTCTTTATATGGAGTAAATACATCATTGTGTTTTCTTACCCTAAATCGGACAATGGATTTATCCCATCTCAACCTTTGTTTTTTTAAAACTTTGAAACTTGGAGGACATGAGGTCAAACAGACAGCTGTTGGTTCAAAATGAATTTTATATCCAGATTTTCTAAGTTTTACCGTGATATCACCATCGAGTCCTGGACCAATATCCCACCCGCCAATATTATTGACTGCATCCATTTTGAATGCTCCGAATGCTCCTGAAATAATTTTATAAATACCTAAGGCCGAAGTTACCGTCCGACCCATTGCAATGGTTTTTAAATATTCAATGGCTTGTAATCTGGCTGCTAAAGAAGATTCAAAATCTCTCACTTTAACATTACCTCCAACTGCTCCGATTTTTTCATCCAAGTAAAATGGAACTAAAACATTTTCTATAGCGTCCCTATCAAAAGAACAATCGGCGTCTAGGTGAACGCAGTATTTTCCAGTACTAAATCTTAATGCTAAATTTGCGGCTGATGCTTTTCCTCCTCGAATGTCATTTCTCAAAAATTTGGTAAGCATACCATTTCTCAAAAGACTTTTTCCAATTAGAGGAGTTTGATCATTAGATCCATCATCTACGATAATAAGTTCGCAGTTTTGATAGGTTTGCTCATTGAGCGATTTTACCAATTTGAATAAGTGGCCCCCCTCGTTTTTTCCAGGAACAATAATAGACACAAAAGGATTTTCATTAAACAACTTTTGTCTAGCTGTCTCCCAATCATATTTTCTTCTTTTCCTACCTACCCAATAGATGAATAGAACGACGAAGTCAATTACAATATATCGTGAAAATTCAAAGACAAGGAAGTGCCAAAAAATTCTAGAGAATTTAGACAAACCACCGTAATACCAATATTGAAGGTATTCTGGAACGATATATTCTAATATTGGATTCACAGCCCGAAACTAGTTGCATTGTCATCCACGTTGATGACTTTAATGGTAATCAAATCATTTCTGTCTCCTAGATTGTCTCCGACCATTTTGTTTAAGTTGTATTCAAAAACGGACTCCATTTCAGCGATTTCTTTCTTTCTAATATCTGGGAATAGCACAAAGACTTCATTTGGACTATTAGAAGTTAAAAGATCAACCGGTCGAACATAACTTGCTAATTCTCGAAATACTTCTGTTTTAAAATCTCTGCGTGTATCTGGATCCATAGGGTCGGTAATCTCAGGAGAAATTTTGGCAGAAATAATTTTTGAGCTAGACTTATTTATTTTTACTCTTTCGATTTCATTTCTAAGCATGACTTGCCAAGTTTCAAAAGATAGGATGCGTTGATCATCTGTTGATGGCATGTTATCTTTATCAATTTTTTCTAATCCGTGTTCGGCAATTTCTTCTCCGTAAACTGTCAATCTATATCTATAAATTGGTTTAACACTTAGGTATTCAAGCTCACTGTCTTCCCCACAATCAACACAATGAGCTCGCATATTTGGTTCTTGTGCTTGATGACTACAGTCTCCGCAATTGAATATTTCACTTGGCTTATCATAGTCGATTCCGATGTGTCGTAACTCTTTGTCGCACTTTGGACAGATCAATGCACCACCTTGTTTGTAGTCATCTGCGGGACCAATATAGGCGCATCTAAAATGATGGATTAAATCAACGCTTTCTAAATCCAAAGAGCCGCAGCTTGGACAAACTTCTCTGAAGTTGTGATAAGTTCCAGAACAAGTTTTACAAAGGTTTACTCGGTCAATTAAAGTTCGCTCTAAAAGGCCTTCTTCAGATGCTTTTTCCAAAACATCTAATAAGAGAACTTGGTCTTCTCTTGAGATCATTCCCGATAGAAAAGGGAAACAATAACTTAGTGCGGACATTCTGTCTCTAAATGGAATTAATTCTGTTTTTCGAGTATATAAATATTGTAAAGTTTTAACCAAAAGCGATTCCGAAAAACTATATTTAGAGGTGACTGTACGAATATTTTGAATTCTACTGTTTATTTTTTCTACGCGATCTAAAATGTTTGGCAACTGATCTAAAAGAAGAATTCCATCAGTCTGCCCGATGATTTCACTACTGTATTCTCCTTCGGCTAAGAAAACAGGTTTTAGATAAAAACTTTTGTAACGCATGGTGCGAATTCTGCGCAACATCTTAAGAATAATTTGTTCGTTTTTGACATCTAAGATTAATGCAGAAGTATCAAATAATTCCGTTTCATTAAGCTGATCAGAATTGTGTATGTGCAAAAAATCTTGTCTTTGCATAAACTCATCTGACTCCGGATTTTTATCAAAATTTTCGTTCATGATATACATTTATTCCCAAGGAAATTCATAGCGGTATTTGCTAACTTCCACACTCATTTTATAAAATTTCAACCAACGATCTATTTCAAATTCGTTCAGTGGAATGACTTCCGCAACGATATTTCTTTCCGTAGGTTCATACTTTTTTTGGAATTCAGATGGCACGGCGTAAGTAGATATATAAAAGTTTTTGATCAACCCTTTACTCTCAGTTCCATCAGGAAATTCTACCCAAACTTCATCTCCTCTTTTAATTTTAGGCACATCGTAAGGATCGAAAAAAGCCTTAATACTTATACTGTTTAATTGGTGAATCGTCATGACATCCTGCTCTTTGTAACAGACTTCATTTGGATTCAAATTTATTTGACCGATGATACCATTGATCTTTGCGACATAAGGTAAAATTGATCCCACCCTTCCTGCTTTTCTAATTTGTGAAGATTTTATTTCTGACTCCTGTAAAGCCAATGCTTTTAGGTGTTGTCTGAGATAAAAAATCTCTTTGTTTATAGCAGTTCTTCTTGACTTTAGACGGATAATTGATTCCTGAATAAATGTCAGATTACTCTCTATTTCATCAACACCAAGTATGATTAATTCTTTTTGATGTTCATATGATTTTTCCTTGAAATCAATCTCAGATCTAGTTCTTCCGAGTTCAACTTTTTTCAGTGCAATTTGCTTCTTGGTATTTAAAATTTCTCTAATGACCCAATCGACAGGATCGTTTGCTTCGGCCATCGCATTGAGCTCGTCATCCGTGGCTTCAAATCTATAAAAGAACAGTGTGTCGCCTTGAGCCACTGTATCCCCTTCTTCCACAAGAATACTTGCAATTCGGATATCATCAGTAAATTGAACTGCTTGTTTTGCTAGTACCACTTGACCATCTCCAAAAATTAAAAACGTCCCTCGATAAATTCTTTGTCCTATAAGGAATACTATAAACAGCAAAAGGCCAATAAAGAGCAGGCGCTGCCAATTAGTGCCCTTCTTTTTGACCGGAGGCTCCTTAAGAGTTCGGATAACCGAGTTCCGCTGTTTTAAATTAAAGTTCCTCATTTACTCCATTCCAAGGTTTTTTTGGTCCAGCTCCATTAATTTTTCAATATTATCGAATAGAAATACTTCGTCAGGATTGCTTTGGTTTTCCAATTCAATCCATCTTTCAAGTTCATTTCTATTGGTGAAAATGTTGATCGGTACTGTTCGTAATTGAACGTTACCTTCGGAACCTTTTCCATCTGAATTTTGAATCCAATATTTTCCACTTTGTGGATTAAGTTGGAAATTAAAATCAGTTGTTTGGGGTTTTCTTGGTGGCGCGTTAGTACTTAAAAAATTATTTGATTTATATACTGTAATTCCGGCATGCTCAAACGCTCGAGCCCATTCTTTCGAACGGCTATTTGGTGTAAGAAGCACTCCGTATATTTCATTCTTTATTAGGTAGTTGACTAAAAATTCTACACTGCTTTCCATTTTTGGACTAGGAGAAAAATGTAGAATCCTATTTGCGATCAGTTTTTTACGACCATTTTCTAGATCCATACCAATCAAGCATTCAATAAAATTTTCTTGGTAAGATCTTAGGTAAATCTGCAGCATTATCAAATAGAGTTGCTGCTTCAAATGGATTAATTCAAATTGTACTGCTCGAATATTATCTATTTGCTTTAGCGCTTTCATGGGACTATGTACATCACGTCTACTATCGAGAAGTACTCGTTCTTGTCTTAGTTTTTCTTCGACATGAAATACGTTGTGCAAGAAATTAGAATACTGTTTTAGTTTGTATTGATATTCCTCGTAGAGAATCATCATTTCTTTTACACGATTGTACCATTCCTCTGAAAATCTTTCTTGAACAATGGCCTTCTCGTATTGAGCCAACTCTTTTCTGATTCCTTTGTCGAAGATTACTGGAACTCTAAAAGATGCTCCAAAAGAGAAAAAAGTTTTGGAATCTGTTGCTTGGAATCTGTCTCCAATATTGTACCGAGTAAATACCTTTAGTTTTGCATCGTTTCGACGAGCATATTTTAAATCAATTGATTGTTCTTCCAAATTTGAAATAGTATCTCGAAAAGCATTTAATTCAGCAGGATCAAGAAGACTGGAAATATCAATTTGCACTACTGGCAAGCGATCGCCATCAAGCTGAGTTACGTTTTCAGCTCCTAACTCATTTTCCAATGCTTCATTGAATTTATAACTGGCCTCCAAAAGAATCCTGGCTTCTTCCAATCTTGCTTTTTGATCAATAATTTTCTCAAAAGCCATCTCATGGGCGAAATAGAGTTGATATAGCAGATCCAGATATGGCTCTAAGAATTGAATTCTTCTTTCAAGGACTTTTTGTTTGCTTTTGTTAAAACTGTATATCAAGCAATTGTACAAGTAAGCATAATTCCGATCTCTAGATTTCAACAACGATTTCATATTGTGAATCTGTTGCTCTACTTCTAGTCTAGTTTTCTCTTTTCTCCACTTGAGATACCCTTCGTCTAATAATTCCAGATCCAAACCAACCCGAACTCTGGAAACATCTTCGTCATCGTCAAAAAATACCCCATACTCATTAGCCTGCGCACTTGCCGTAAAGTCAATCCCGTAATTTCTTTTGACCCGAGCGATTTCGCTATCGTACCATTCGTCTTTTAGTAATTCACTTTGGAAAAGAGAAGTATTTAAAAAATCTTGAAGATCATCCAGTATTTCAGGATCTTCTTTATGAAATTTGACTGATTTTCTAGGAAGGTTTTGTTCAAGTAAAAGTGCAGCTTGTCTAGTTATTGTTTGATTAATAGGACGATTGTTTACCAATGTCTGCGTTCTTCCATTAACGAAGCACAGAAATATCAAGCTGATAGTCAGTGAAATATGCGTTATTTTCCAGTTTATTTGCTTGTTCATTTGTTTGGCGTTCACCTCGAATTCTTAAAATTGAGCCTACCCACCAAATTGCCGTAATTGTTACTATTGGGGGGTAACTATATAGGTAAGACAAAAATGAGACCATAAATTGACCTTTCGAACAGTCAAAACCTTAGGAAATCCTAGATAAGTGAGTAAGATCATCAAAGTGCTAAAAATGACTAGATTCAATGGGTTGGATATGGCAAATAATGCACCTATTAAATTTGCAAAATTGGTGTATAAGTTAATTTTTTAGCGTTGAATTTGTCGTGTTTCTGATGCTATTTTCATGCCTATAACAAATTGATTGCGAATTTTGTTTCTCTGTTATGATATTAACACTGATTGGCTATCTTAGTGTATTATTTTCAATAACTATAACCATACTCCTCAAATGATTTTCAGTCTCCGAGTTTTATTAGTTTCTATAGTATTTTCAGCTCTATTCTCTTGTAATTCACCGTCCTCAAATTTGGCATCAGCAGGAGTCGATCACTTTGATCAAGATAGACCAAATAATCCCTGGGTTTTTAGATCCGTTTTAGATGCCAAACCTAGAATAATTACAATGGCCTTACACGACAACATGTACGTGGCCTATCAGACGGACAAGGCAGCGATCTATAAGGCTTGGAAAGGGCTAGTAAATTTCGATGGGGCAGTTTACACTACAAATCATGGTCCGCAGCCGACATCACTTGGAGATGCTTGGTTTATCAATCAAGTTGATAATCCTTGGAAGTTAAAAAAAGGAACATCAGAAGAAGCATTAAAAGCCAAATACAAAGGCCATAGTTTTGAAGATGGTCATGTCCAGATAAACTATGAGTTAACTTCCAATGACGGTCAAAAAATTCTAGTAACTGAACAACCAGAATATGCCGAGGCAGAAAATGGCATGCCTATTTTAGAAAGAATATTTTCTGTGTCTAATGTACCGGCCGGGGCGAAAGTGGTGTTTTATGGAAATGTTGGTTCAATTACTTCCGCATCGAAAATTGACACCGATGGAGAATTGACGATCATGGAGACTTCCGTTCAGAAAAAAGGAAAAATTGAAACGAATGCCATATCATTTTCTTTAGTATTGAATAATAATGCTTCAACAAAATTGAATAGTTCTTTTGTGAACAAACCGATGATCAATAATCCTAACAAAGCGGATTGGGATGATGGCGAAAATTCAACAACGCCTCCAGGATTTAAATTAATAGCAAAAAATGATTGTAAGACTTGCCACAACACTTATCGTAAGACCATTGGTCCGGCATATGTAGATGTTGCCAAAAAGTATAGAAACAATGAAGCCATAGTAACTATGTTAACGAACAAAGTTAAAATGGGAGGCTCAGGGGTTTGGGGTCAGCAGGTTATGAACGCCCATCCAAATGTCAGTACAGCTGATATCACAGCAATGATTGAATACATTATGACATTGGATGCGGAAGAAGAAGCGGCGCTCCCGCCAGAAGGTAAAGCAAATTTAAATGCAAATATTGAGAAATTAGATCCTATTGAGGATGTTAATATTGACAATGTTTTGCCTGGAGCAACTTTCAGATTAATGAAATTTAAAAGTATGCGATACAAGTTGGCAAATGTCAACAAAGCTGAAGCCACTAAAATTTACAATGGAATTATTCCAACCATAAATTTAGAAGGGAACGATTTTAAAGGCCTGCAAGATTTTTTCTCTTTCGAATTTCGAGGATATCTAAATATTCCTGAGGACAATGTTTATGAGTTCAGATTGGTGTCAGATGATGGCTCTAATTTTTCTATAAATAATAAATTAACGATTGACAATGATGGTCAGCATGGAGCAGATGCCGTGGATCAAATTGTAGGATTGAAAAAAGGATTGCATCCATTTAAGCTAAATTATTTTCAGGATAGTGGTGGAAAATCGGTTGCATTGTATTGGAGAGAAGGCAACGGTGAGTTTTCTTTAGTTCCGGCTACGGTGATTGTGCACAGCGCAGCTCAAAATTACACGGAAGGAGATATCTATGCAATGGGTGGAGAAAAGATCATACCTGGTGATCAAAGTCCTTTGGATGAAGTTCACCCGAGTTATGATTTAAGCCAAGCAAGACCAGATCTTTTTACTCCTAAAGTAGGCGGTATGGATTTTTTGCCAGATGGCAGATTGGTAGTTTCAACTTGGGATGCTGATGGTGGAGTTTATATTGTAGAGAATTATGATTCTGGCGATCCTGAAAAAATGTCAACGAAATTAATTGCCAAAGGTCTAGCAGAACCTTTGGGTTTAAGAGTAGTCGATGGAGTTATTTATGTTTTACAAAAACAAGAACTGACTAAATTGATAGACACTGACGGTGATGACTATATAGATGTTTATGAAACTGTAGCAAATAGCTGGAATGTATCTGCCAATTTTCATGAGTTTGCATTTGGGTTGGCTTATAAAGATGGATTCTTTTATGGAACATTAGCAACAGCCATAAATCCAGGTGGAGCAAGTACTCAACCACAAATTCAAGATAGAGGTCGAGGCATTAAGATTAACAAACTCACAGGCGAGGTTGAATTTGTAGGCTATGGATTTAGAACTCCAAATGGGATTGGCATTGGATATAAAGATGAATTGTTTGTTTGTGATAACCAAGGTGATTGGCTTCCATCAAGTAAGATGGTGCATTTGAAAAAAGACGCTTTCTATGGTTCGCGCTCAGTAGACTTTGAAGGAACAGAGGGCGTTAAAGAAAAACTTCCAGTAATATGGATGCCTCAAGATGAAATTGGAAATTCGCCAAGTACACCGATTGCAATAAATGACGGACCTTACAAGGATCAGATGATTTATTGTGAAGTGACTCATGGTGGAGTGAAAAGAGTTTTTGTCGAAGAAGTCGATGGAGAGTTACAAGGCTGTCTTTTTAGATTTATTCAAGGTTTAGAAGCAGGTGTGAACAGAATGGAGTGGGGACCAGATGGTGCTCTTTATGTTGGGGGTATCGGTTCAAGTGGAAATTGGAGACAAAACAACAAGCTTTGGTACGGACTGCAGAAATTAAAATATAATGGAAAGTCAGCTTTTGAGATGCTTGCTGTTCGTGCCAAATCCAATGGAATTGAAATTGAATTTACTGAAGCCTTGAAGCCAGGCGATGGTTGGAATCCGGCAAGTTATGACATTGAACAATTTTACTATTTACCTACTCCTGAATATGGCGGACCAAAAAGAGATTTGAAAAATCTGAAAGTAAAATCAGCTTCTGTAAGCAATGATCGTAAAAAAGTATTTTTGGAATTAGATGGCATGAAATCAGGGCATGTTGTTTACGTCCATTTGGCGGAACCATTTATTAGTGAATTAGGCCATCAGATTTGGACCACCGAAGCTTGGTATACCATGAACAGTATTCCTAAAAATAATTTGGGAACAGTCGCTGCTGCACCTGCTGCTACATTGCCAAATACTTTAAGTGATTATGAAAAGCAAAATGGTTGGGAATTATTATTCGACGGAAAGACTACAAATGGTTGGAGAAATTTCAAAAAAGAAACAGTTGGAAGTTCTTGGCAAGTAGAAAATGGAACGTTGACTTTAAGTACCATTCAAAAAGAAGATGGTGGATGGCAAGCAAAGGATGGCGGTGACATTATTACTGAAGGAACTTATGAGAATTATGAATTTACAATGGACTGGAAAATTTCGAGTTGTGGTAATTCTGGTATAATTTACAATGTTCATGAATCAGATGAATATGATTATGTTTGGATGACTGGACCAGAAATGCAAATACTTGATAATTCTTGTCATCCAGATGCAAAAATAGAAACGCACCGAGCTGGAGATTTATACGATATGATTTCGTGTAAATATGTTACCGTTAATCCGGCTGGTCAATGGAACCAGGTTCGGGTTAAAATTGAAAACGGTCAATTGGAACATTGGCTGAATGGTTACAAAGTCGTATCAACAACAATGTTCGATGACAATTGGAAATCAATGATTGCTAATTCTAAATTTAAAGATATGAAAGGGTTTGGAACCTATAAGAAAGGGCACATTTCTTTACAAGATCATGGAGATCGTGTTTGGTTTAGAAATATTAAAATTAAAAACCTGACACCTGATTCGTAAACAATATTTCTTAGTGGCTTGAGCTTCGTAACAAAACAAAAAAAATCAAATTGAAAATGAATAAAGGAATTAATAAATCAAGATTATTTTTAGCCAGTTGTGTGGCACTAATAGTTACCTCAATGACCTTTGCAATTCGTGCTGGAATTCTTGGAGATCTTTCTACAGAATTTGGACTAACCGATAGCCAACTGGGCTGGGTAAATTCAATGGCTTTTTACGGATTTCCAATTGCGATGTTAATTGGCGGTGCAATTTATAACCAAGTAGGTCCTAAAATATTGATGTGGGTGGCTTTCATTAGCCATTTGCTCGGATTAATTTTGACGATGACAGCTGGAGGATTTTGGGGATTAATTATTTCAACATTTTTTATAGGTTTTGCCAATGGATCTGTTGAAGCAGCATGTAATCCATTGATAGCAGATATGTATTCTAAAGATCAAACCAGTATGCTAAATAAATTTCATGTTTGGTTTCCTGGGGGAATCGTAATTGGTTCGCTTTTAACTTATTTCTTAGTTCCGATGGGAGTTAGTTGGCAGTTGTTGATTGCGACGATGTTAATTCCAACTGTCATTTATGGAATCATGATATTAGGACAAGAATTTCCGAAAGCAGAAAATATTGTCGGTGATACAAAAACCAATTTAGGAGGTATTCTTACGCCACTGTTTTTATTTATAGCGTTGTGCATGACGGTAACTGCGACAACTGAATTTGGTGCAACACAGTGGGTGGATAGAATATTAGGAAATGCTGGAGCGCATCCTATGATTCTTTTAGCGATGACTGCTGGATTGATGGCTACGGGAAGGTTTTTTGCAGGACCACTTGTCCATAGATTCAATTCAGCTGGAGTATTATTTATTTCTGCAATTGTCTCTTGTATAGGATTGTATCTGCTAAGCACGGTAACGGGACCAATGGTATATGTTGCAGCCGCAGTGTTTGCTCTTGGTATATGTTATTTCTGGCCAACGATGATTGGATATACTGCAGAAAATATTCCTAAATCGGGTGCGTTTGGTTTGTCTTTAGTTGGCGGAGCTGGTATGTTAGGTGCAGGACTATGGAACCCAATTATTGGAGGATGGATTGATAAAGGAAGAGCTGCTGCGCAAGCTGCAGGAGTAGAAGGCGATGCTGCAGATTTAATTGCAGGTCAAACTACTTTGCAAAACCTAGCAATTTTTCCAGCAATCTTGATCGTGGCGTTTGGTGCTTTGTATTTTATGAGAAAGAAAATAATGAAAAAAGCTGCTGAGGAAAAAGCTGAATTGGCCAAATTATAATAATCAATTCAATAAATATAAAAGCCCTGACAGGAATAAATACCAGTCAGGGCTTTTTCGTTTATCGAGATTTTTAATTCGGGATTCTGAAAACCCTAGGTAAGAAAAATCTATTGGACATCATCTTTTCTCCCCTTCAATCTTCACCAACGCTCCATCCAATATTCCTTCTATTTTTATTTTGTCTTTTCCAACATCTACCATACTGATATTGTCCTCAGCATCATCAATGAATAAAGTGACTTCTTCGCCATCTTCAGAAAGCATGAAAGTGCCATCCGTGGTAATTTTTTCTCCCATAATTGCATCTTCTAATATCAGATCAAAGTCTCCCATGCTCGATGAAAGATCATAATTGTTGAATTCAAAAGTGCCATTGTTGAAATGCAATCCCAGGAATTCGACATCTTCGGAGGTGGTTTCATTGAAAACCATGTAAGAAGTTATCGTCCAAATGGCATCCATTTTTTTTGAAACCTTTCGCTCCTCCGAACAGCTTAATAAAAACATAGGGCAAAAAGAGAATAACATAAATTGACGAGTGAGTATGTTCATGATTCGGTTTTTATTTGGGGATGTAAAGATATGTCAAAGACGAGAAAGATGCTAGATTGGTTGTAAATAGGTAACAGATTAAGGAATTGAATACTAAACTTAATATGCCATTACCTAAATTTGACATTCTTGATACTCCTTTTAAACTTGGTTTCAAAGACAATTAATCCATAGGTGACAATAATTTAGTTTAATTAAATTTGAATTAGGTTGGTATTTCAAATAGTGCATCTACAAAATAGCCTCTGCCATCAATGAATTGTTCAGTCAGTTTGTAGCCTGCATTTTCAGCCAATTCCGAAATATCCTTTATGCTATATTTCTGACTTAATTCCATTCTGATAGTTTCCCAAGCTTCGAATTCGAAAGTTTGTTCTATTGCACCAATGGTCACCTTTTGTTTTTTTCTACTTACCAAATAGGAGCGAGCCGCACCAGTTTCGGGATTATATCTTTCCCAATGACTGAATTGATCAATATTAAAATCTGCATCAAGCTCTACGTTAATTCGCGATAAAAGATTTATATTAAATGCTGCAGTAATGCCACTAGAATCATTGTAGGCATCCAAAATGGTTTGAGGATCTTTTTTTAAATCAAACCCAATCATCATGCTATCACCAGGGTTTAAGAACTCCTTAAGTTCTCCAATAAATTCTACTGCATGCTTCTTTTCTAAATTACCAATATTTGCTCCAAGGAAAAGTAATACTCTTTTTCTATTTGCTGAATCAGGGAGTTTAACTAAGCTTTTAAAATAGTCTCCAGCTAAAGTGATTACTTTTAGTTTGGGTATTTCCTTTGCGAAATTTGATTGTAGCTCAGCTAAGATGTTAGAAGATATGTCAGAAGGAATATATCTGACATCCACGTTATTGTCCACTAGATTTTTCAACAAAAATTTAGTTTTGGATCCATCTCCGGCTCCAAGTTCAATAATATCTAAAGGTTGATTTCCGAAAGCGATTCTAATGTCGTCGGCCTGTTCAAAGAGAATTTCTTCTTCTGCGTTGGTCAAGTAATATTCCGGCATGGCCATGATCTTTTGAAATAGCCGATCACCTTCAGTATTATAGAAATACTTTGAACTTAGAAATTTTGGAGTTGTTCGTAACCCGGTTTCAACGTCAATAGCGAAATGGTCAATTGTTGTTTTTCTTGTACTCAAATTTCTAGTTGTTTTTTACCAATCTGATTCCCGTAATTTGCCAACGTTTATTGGTAGGAAAAAAATTTCGATAGGTTGATCTAATATGGGAAGTTGGTGTACCAAATGAACCTCCTCTCAACACCATTTGATTTACCATGAATTTGCCATTATATTCTCCTAGTGCTCCTTTGAATCTCGGATATCTAGGATAGGGTAGATAACTACTTGCAGTCCATTCCCAAGCATCTCCGAAGAATTGAAAATTCTTTGAATCTTCTTTTGAACTTGTACTTAAATTATTTTTCTCTAAAAAGTTAGCTGTATCTGGAATCTTAGGTTGTAAAATTTTGCAAGCAGTTTCCCATTCGAACTCAGTCGGAAGTCGCATTCCTCTCCAGGCAGCAAATGCATCAGCTTCAAAATAATTAATATGGGTTACTGGTGCATCAGGATCAAGATTTTGAAGCCCTCCTTTTAAATTGTATTCTTGCCAGTCGCCTTGATTTTTGAACCAATACATTGGCGCTTTTACCTCAATATTTTTCGACCACTCCCATCCCTCGCTCAGCCAATATTCATGATTGTTATAGCCCCCAGCATCTATGAATTCTAAGTATTCACCATTCGTAACCATACTGTCAGCAATTGAAAATGCTTCTAGAAATACTTTGTGCGTGGACTGTTCGTTGTCCCAACAAAAATTTTCTCCTGAATGTCCAATACTGTATAGTCCTTCTTTAATGGTATGAAAAGTTGTTTTGTTTTTAGCATTATTTGTTGGATTAGTCTTATCCGCTAAATATTTTGGGAAGGTAGGATTGCTTCCCAAAATATATTTGATGTCCATGACTAACAATTCTTGATGTTGTTGCTCATGCTGAAGACCTACTTCCAAAAGTTTTTGAATTTCGGGTTTATTTGGATGTTCATCTAGAAGCAATTGTTCCAAATGTTGATCAACATATTCTCGATAACCAAAAACAGTTTTGATTGATGGCCGAGTCATATTACCGCGTTGACTTCGATTGATCCGAGGACCCTGGCTCTCATAATACGAATTAAAAAACCAATTCAACTTTGTGTTAAAGATTTGATATTCTTTGGCAAATGGAACCAGAATGAAATTCTCAAAAAACCAGGTAGTGTGTCCCAAATGCCATTTTGGAGGACTGACATCTTCATGAGGCTGCACTGTATAATCTTCAGTTGTTAAAGGATGACAAAGGGACATTGTTTGCCTTCGGATTTCTTGAAATCGCGAAATTAAAATCGAGTCATCTACAGTGGTTGAGTTCATTTTTTAAATAGGTTAGGTGGTTCTAATTACTTCACAAAATATTGATAAAAAGTTAAAAGCTTGCATGATAGTACTCACCGGAAACTTCCCAACTATTGATTACGAAGTTCTAAAACGACTTCAGTGTCTTTGGTAAGCTCAAAGTTGCATTCTTTCCATTTTGGTTTTCTCATTAGAAAACCTGGATCCGGATAAAACCCGTAAGCTTCTTTGGGCCAACCAACCCAAGAAAAATCCATTTTACGATTGCCGTTTTTATCGATAAGAACAGCTGCACTATAGTTGCCTGGGGGAAGATTATCCCACTTACAAATCGTCGTGTTGCCCTCAATTTTTAGTTGACAATGTCGGAACATGCCGTCTTCTTCTAGGTAAAGATCTGGACCATTGTACAATCCAAGTAAAACCTCACCTTGATTCGTTTCGGTAGAAATTGAAATGCTAAGACTGTATTGTGATTGCCCATAATTATGGGAAGCAACAAAAAGTAGGCAAATACAAAATACTTTGATATTCATATATACTGAAACACAAATTGGGAATTTTGTTCAAATCACAGGTAAGAAAATGAATTTATTTGGCACTCATGGTAAGTCGTAAATTTTCTTTTAATTCAAAACTGCAATCTTCAAACTTTGGAACTCTCAGTAAAAAGCCAGGATCGGGGAAAAATCCATATTGTTCACTAGGAAAACCAATAAAATTTACATCCATTTGTTCATTGTCGTTCAAGTCATTCATGTAGGCAAGACTGTAAATTCCTGGCGGAATAGAATCCCATTTACATACCACCATGTTGTTTTTGACATCTTCAACGCAGTATTCAAAGAGGCCTTCACGTACTAGGAAATTATCAGGATCATTGTAGATTCCGAGGCGTAGAACTCCAGAATTATCTAGATTGTCAATGACAACTTCTAGGCTATACTGGGCATTCATTGAGTTTGAATGCAGGCCGATGATAAGGAGAAGTATGGAAAAAATTTTGACAGTCATCAATTCTAAGCTTAATCTTATGCTTAGAACCCGTATTGCCCCAAATTGTTTTTACAAAAATGTAGCCCAAAGGACCTGTTGATGTTTTTAACAAATTCTTTGGGCTGCTAAGGTCCAAAAGTTAGTGTTCTGGCTGAATTATTAGTTTTTCAATTAAAATTTCACCTTCATTTTCGATTTTTATCAAAATCGTACCATCAGCGAATTCTGATAGGTTTATTTGATCGTCTATCGCTCCTTGGAAGTTATTTATATTTTTTTGGTACAATATCTTACCAGATATATCAGAAATTGATATGTTTAGTTGGCCAGGTTTTCCATTGTACGCGAGATTAAACTCGCCTTTTGTCGGATTAGGGTAAACACGAAGAGATGAGTTATAGTCTTCAGCCATTCCGATCAGTTCAGTTTCTATATCTATAATTTCTTCAACCTCTTTTCCTTCTGGACAATCGTTAAAGGAAGATCTAATTTTTATCTTTTTACCATTTCTATTGATCAAAAGTTTGAATCGATCTCCGGTATCGTGGCGATCTCTTATGGTAATTAGTTCCTTGTGGTCTGAAATTTTTTGACCATCCATTTCCAAAACGATATCTCCCGGTAAAAGACCTTCTCTTTCTGCTGGCGTGTTCTTAATTATACTTAATATTTCAAGTCCTCCAATTTCTGATAGATCTCTTTTGGAGGAAAATCCTATGAAAGGTTTACAAGGATCACGTTTAGTTTTTCTGAAATTTTTATGATGATGCTTGCGATCCCAATTTCCATAGTAAGGTCTTTTTCCCGTAGGTTTTCCATTGCTATCCAGGCCTCGTAAAAACAATTCTTCCTTGGACAATTGTTTAAAGTCAAACTCTTTCTTGGGGCGTTCGCCTAATTTTATTGAAATTGTCTTTTCTTCATCAGACCGAATCACCTTGACGTTCACCACATCGCCGATCTTTTTTGTCTTTATGAGATTCGTAACATCGTCAATATCGTCTATAGTTACATCATCAATACTGAATAAGACATCTCCTTTCAAGATTCCTGCATTTTCAGCCGGAGAATTAGGGACAGGATCTAAGGTAATTATAGTCGTTGAAATTATATCTCCACCACCATGGTCATCTTTATCCACATTTATATTCATCATTATTCCCAAGAAAGGTTTATTCGAGTCCGCAATGCGGATATCTTCAACCTCCACTTCAATCTCCTCATTACCTGAGTCAAGTACGATTATACGATGCTCACCATCATTGATTTCTTCGAAGTGTTCCGCCGAGTTATCAATTTTAATAACTTTTTCAACTCCATCTTGAGTTATAGTAATTATTTTTTCACCATTTTGATGGTTAACATTTACATCTATGTTTCCTTCATTAGTACTAATACCATCACCATCAAACTGGTATATTCGAATGTCTTCAATATTTGAATCTTGGTTTTCGAGTTTTATCCGCTCTCCTTTTTTGGTTATCCAGATGTTTGCATTCTCACTATCCTTAATCACTTCTACCTTTTCTACTTGATCATTGTTTAGATCGATTTCTTTTAGACGCGTATCTACTTCATCTCCTTTAAGAATTATTTTTTCTACCGTTTCATTCCCTTGCTCATCAATGGTTTTTTTTATGATAGTCGCCTTTTTAACAACATTTTTTTCCGTATCCTGAGCAATTGCAGAAATAGAAAAGAATAAACTTAGCAAGAGCGCTGGGAGAATATATTTGAAATTCATCATATTTTGTTTATTTGATAACCAATGTAAATCCTTTAAAGGTATTTTGAAAATTTTGACTGGAGATTAACATTTAGCCTGTTTACTTGGTTTTCATTTTTCGCTTTCTTTTATTAGCTTTTTTCTTTTCTTTTAACAACTTAAGATTTTCAAGCGCTCTTTCTTCTTGGAGTTTTTGCTTTTGTTCAATTCTTTCCTGTAGTTGTTCTCGTTTAAGATTTAATGATTCTTGCTCACTATTTTGTTGTTCTATTATCGAGTTAATATAGTTTTCTACTTGTTCCTCTTGAAGTGCTATTCGTTCTTCAATTAGCATCATATGCTCTTCTAGCTGAATTTCTAATTCGTTTAATTTCACTTCTTTTAGTTCCATCATTTGATCTATTTTCTCCGATTGAATAATGCTGATTTCTTCGAGCCAATCGTCTAATTGATCTTGGTCAATAACATCTGAATGTTCAAAGTTGAACACCCACAAAGAGTCGGTATTGGTTTTGAATTGGTCAAAGTCTAATTGAAGGTTATCAAAGTCAAACAGGCCAAATTTTGGAAATTCAATAACGGGTGGTGCTGGCGGCGGCGGCGGCGGTGGTGGAACCATATCTGTTGGGAAAGCTGGAGGTGCTGGGGGTACTGGCGGAATAGTAATTTCATCTCTGATGGCTTCCACCTCAGATTGATAATTTTCATATTCCGACGCAGGGATAACTTTTCCATTTATTTTAAGAAAAGTTATTTTACCATCACGCATTTTGATGTTTGTTCTTTTGCGATCTGTTCTGTATTCAAAAGTTGAAGATTGTTTTTTATTTGGAATCGTGTCAGTTGGGGAACTGAGGTTTGAATTTGTTTTTTTTAGGTTCTTTGGTTTAAGATTAATTTCAGTCAGTTCATCCGAATTATTTTCATCTTTCTTCATATTAATCGATGCGGTCTCTTCGTTGTCTGGCATTGATGTGATCTCTGAAACAGACGGATATTTTTGATTGGCGTATACAGAAGTAATTAATAGGAATGTGGCTAATAGACCAACTCCTAAGTAGCCGAGCAATTTTCTTTTAGTTCTTTTCATTGGATAGGGTTTTTGAAGGATTTTAAATATTCTTTTTGAAAAGTGATTTTTGTTACCAGAAAAGGCTAATGTCAACTGATAAGTGTCATGTAGATGTTCTTGCATGCGAACCAATGTCTTTGCATATAAGAATCGATTGTCTAATATTCTAATGGCTTCTTGATCGCATCGTTCTTCTCTTAGTTCATTAATTTCTTTTGATAACCACCAAACGATAGGATGAAAATAAAACATGGCCTCTATGAATGAAAAGAAGAGATTCCATAAATAATCGTCGAACTTGATATGTGCTAATTCATGTGCTAAGATTGCTTCAACTTCTTTGAATTCCAACTGATTCAATAATCCAATTGGAAAAATAATTATTGGCTTAAGGTATCCTGTGGTAAATGGAACCAACGTTTCAGTCGAGGAAAGAAATTGAATGTTTCTTTCAATATTCAGTTTACGGGATAGTTCGACAATTAGTGTATTCCATTGTTCTACAATTGGAGTGGAATTTTTCTTGAGACCAACAATTTGAACATAGCCAGTTAACAATTTGATGAGAAAGAAAACCGTTCCGACAAACCAAGCTATTCCAATAATGGGTAGCCACGGAATGCCAACACTTCCTTGATTGAGATTTAGTTGCAGTTGATCCAGTAATGCATATTCCAATCCTATAGTGGCTGAAGAAGTTTCAAGAATTACCAAAAATGTAGAAATCGAAAATAGAAATTGTGCCATCAAAGCGCAAATGGCTAATCGAAATTTAAAATCAGCTTGCCGCTTATAAAACAATTGTTTAGCAAGGAAATAAATTGTTCCAACTAGAATTCCTTGCCATAGAGAGTGTAGCAGCGTCAACCCTAAAGTGTTAAAATAAATATTGTTAATTAAATCCATTGTGATAAGTTTAGAATTATTGCTTGTTTTCTATTTTTTTAATCAATGCCTTAATTTGATCGAGTTCTTCTCGTGAAGTTTTATTGTCACCAAGAATTTGCATAACAAGTTTTGACTTGGATCCTCGAAAAGCCCCTTTTAAAAGATCAGCAACCATGCGCTTTTGATTTTGCGTTTCTTTCAATGCAGCAGTATATATATGCGTTCGGTTTGATGTATCTCGAAATGCAAGTGATTTGTCAACCATAATTTGCATTAATTTTAAGGTTGTAGTATAACCTACTTCTTCAGATGGATGCAAAACTTCGTGGACTTCTCTGACTGTAGAAGGACCTCTTTCCCAAAGCACGCCAAGAATGTTTAGTTCAGCTTCTGTGGGTCTTTTTTTATTGGATTCTTTCTTCATAATTTTGGATACGAATGTTTTCGTAGGTTAAAGATATACGATGACCTTCGTAGTTGCAACTTTTAATACGAATAGTTTCGTATTAAAATAGGAACTTTAACATTTGAAACTCCAATGGCTTGAGATAGCTAGACTTTATTGTAAATAAAGCTTAATATCGCTTCATATTAATTTTGAAAAAACTCAATAATGAAATACGCAATATTATTAGTCTCAATTTTACTACTGTTTAGCTGTCAAGATCAAAATAGTAGTAAAAGCGCTGATACTAGGATGGAAACGAAACCTGAGGTTGAGAAAAAACCTGAAGCGGTTAATGTGCGTGACACCTTTGATTGCAAAGTCTTCGGCAAAACAGATAAAACTTCTGATCGATGGTTAGCTGATCAGGAGTTGTATTTTGTAATGTCGAATGATATTTTTCAGGATGAGCTTCCCAAATTTACAACTTACAATGTTTTTCAAGTATACAACACTTTAAATTGTAATTTAATTTATAACGGAAAATTACCGGTGGTTAATGAGTTGCCGAGACCTTATAAATTACAAGCGGACATTTATGAACCAATAAATCAATTGGTATGTACTCAAAGCCCTGAAAATATTTCTTGTTTTCATGTTGGTAGGAAAGAGATTTTAATTCCACTAAGTCCTCCGATTGCAAATTCTAAGGCTGGTACTTATGATCCAGAATTGCAACGAGATTTAACAACCTGGGGTAATCATCTTTTTGGGTGGACAGAAAAAATAGGAGTCTATGCATTTGATATGACCAATCTTCAAAATCCGCCTCAAGTCCGTCATTCAGGCACTTTTTCGACAAAAGACAATACCAATTACCTATTCGTCATGGAAGCTCAAGGTGGATTACAACTTTTGGTTTCAGAAATCACCAATAATGTTTTGACGATGCATCCCGTTTTAAAGGAAGCCAAGAATCTGAATCGAAGAGTATATCGAGATAAGTCTGGTGGGCGATATGCTTTTTTCAAATCGAATATAGGAAAGGAATTCGTAGCGATAGATTTGGCACATCGTCAAATGATTAGTTTACCTAAAAAGGTAATGGAATCGACCTTGTCGGTAAAGTCTTATTTAAAATCGTTGAATTAATTTCATTTAGGTCTAAAGTATTTCAGCAGACTGTTTTTGGTGGCGAAGCTATTTGTTAAGTCGTATATTGATAAAAAAAATGGTTCGATACATCTCCTGCTTCCTTTTGTTATCTATTTCCATTGCGGGCACCGCTCAAACAGGCATCAATAAGTCAGTCGAACTCAAGATGAATAATATTCGTATGGATTCGCTCTTGCGGTCTAACGTTGATGATTTAGAAGGGGAATTGGGTTCGTGGCAAATGAACTTTGGGGAACGGTTAGTTTTAATCATTACAGATGAGAATGCCAATAGAATGAGAATTTTTTCGCCTGTTGTATCTGAAGATGATTTGGAAAAAGGACAATTGAAAAAAATGTTGGGTGCAAATTTCCATTCTGCCTTAGATGCCAAATATAGCCTCTACGAAGGATTTGTAATTTCTATTTTTACTCATCCGCTTGAAGAGCTGACGGATTACCAATTTATTGATGCTCTAAAGCAAGTAGTTATATTAAATCGGACTTTTGGAACGACTTATCAAAGTACAGATTTGATATTTCCAGGGGCTTCAGAAAAAGAGCCGCCGAAAGTAAATGAGAAGCCAGTAAAAAGAACATAATATTCCAAGCCTAATTTTGTTCATCTTGATTTTAAATAGTTAGCTTTCCGCTCTATTTAGTGGTATCCTTAATTTGAGAATTTATGTCATATACCGTAAATCAAGTTAATTCACTTTGCAAAGAATATTATAATATTTCTGGGTCTATCAAGCCCTTAATGGGTGAGGAGGATTATAATTTTTTACTTAGTGATCAAGAGGAGAAAAAGTACTTGGTGAAAATAAGTAGGCCAGGTTCTTCAGAAAAGTTTATAAACTTTCAGTGTGCCATTGTAGAATATCTGGATCAAGAACATTTTCCACTCCAAATTTCAAGGATAGTTGATTCAGAAGATGGATCAAAAATAGTTGATTTAGGAGCGGGTATTTATTTGCGTTTACATTATTGGGTGCCAGGGAGAATGTTGGAATCTGCAAATCCCAAATCAGATAATTTGTTAGAATCTTGGGGCCAAACAGCAGGATTGCTTTCAAAGCATTTACAAGGATTTGATCATGCGGAAGCGCATCGATTCTATAAATGGAATCCATCTGAAACTTTATTTTCGAGAAAGTATTTAGAATATTTTCAATCAGATTTGGAAAAGGAGATTGGTAATTATTTCTGGAGTTTGTTTGAAACAGAGGCAAAACCTTTTCTTGGAAATTTAAGGTGCTCTGTAAATTACAATGATGCTCATAGTCATAATTTGCTTATCAATTCGGACTTTGTTAATCCTAAGATTACTGGCGTAATAGACTTTGGAGATGCGATCTATACGCAAACGATTAATGAACTGGCAATTGCATGTGCTTATGCCGGAATGAATAGACCTGATCCTATATCTGCTATATGTTCTGTAGTCAAGGGATATCATGAAGTTTTTCAGTTAGAAGAAAAAGAAATTGCTGTGCTTTTTCCAATGATTGCAGCTCGATTGATGATTACCGCAGCATCTGCGGCATGGAATAAGTTTCAAGAACCAGAAAATGAATATTTACTAATTAGTGAAAAACCAGCTTGGGACTTACTTAAAAAATTATATAAGATTTCTCCTGCATTTATTCACTATCGTTTTAGGGAAGTTTGTGGACTTGAACCTTGTACAAAGTTTGGTAAGTTTCAAGAATGGGTTGGGAAAAACAAGTCTCACTTAAAACCTGTAGTGAATTTTGGCAATGGAAAGATCATACCTTTGGATCTATCCGTTGGAAGCACTATGCTTGGTGAACAGGCTAATTTTCAATCTATTAAAAACTTTGAAAGGAGAATTGAGCAGCTTCTTGAAAATGAGGGAGCGGAATATGGGATTGGAGGATATAATGAACCTAGGCCATTTTATACTACGAAAGCTTATCAAGTAGAAGGTAATCAAGGCGCGCAATGGCGAACGGTTCATCTTGGAATTGATGTTTGGGCAAAGGCAGGCACTGCAATTCATACTCCTTGCGATGGGGTAATACATTCGATTCAAAACAACAATGCTGAACGTGATTATGGTCCCACATTGATATTGAAGCATTCGATGTCAAAAGAAGAAAATTTTTACACATTGTATGGTCATCTCGGAGAAGGAATCTTGAATAATTTAAAAGTTGGCCAAGAATTTAAGGCAGGTGATCAGATAGCAACAATTGGAAGTCCACCGGCTAACGGAAATTGGCCATCACATTTACATTTTCAAATACTATTGGACTTGTTGAATTATCAAGGAGATTTTCCTGGAGCCGCGTTCCCAAATGAAATCATGACATGGTTGTCGATTTGTCCCAATCCAATGCTGTCTAATGAAACTGGTTTTTTCCCTCCAATAAATAATAAATATAATCAGTCTTCTACTAATGAAATATTGGCCAAACGAAAAGAGTATTTGGGTAAAAGTCTGAGTGTATCTTATGATCGTCCGTTACACATTGTTCGCGGCTATAAACAATGGCTTTATGCTTCAGACGGACGAAGATATTTGGATACCGTAAATAATGTGGCACATGTTGGGCATCAACACCCAAAAGTAATTGCAGCTGCAAAACGGCAAATTGATGTTCTTAATACGAATACGAGATATTTGAATAAAAACATTGTGACTTTTTCAGAATCGTTGTTGTCAACATTCCCAAGTGAATTGTGCGTTGTACATTTTGTGAATTCAGGTTCAGAGGCAAATGAATTGGCGATGCGAATGGTGGAGGCATACAATGGTCAAAAAAATATGATCGCTATTGAAGTCGGGTATCATGGAAATACAAACGGCACAATTGCAATTTCTAGTTACAAATTTGATGGGAAAGGCGGGAAAGGAAAACCTTCCACAACCCAGATCGTTCCGATGCCGGATGTTTACCGAGGAATATATCAGGATGAGGTTCAGCTTGGTGATAAATATGCCATGCACCTAGAAGAAGCCATTAAAGAACTAGAGCAATCTGATGAAAAAGTTGGCGGATTTATAGCAGAAAGTATTTTAAGTTGTGGAGGTCAAATAGTTTTGCCTGATGGATACTTAGAGCGGGCTTATGAAATAGTACGTTCTGCGAATGGATTGTGTATCGCAGATGAAGTTCAAGTAGGATTTGGTAGGGTAGGCGAAAAGTTTTGGGGATTTGAGTTACAGGGTGTCGTTCCAGACATCGTCACCTTGGGAAAACCTATTGGAAATGGTCACCCTTTGGGGGCTGTTATTTGTACACGAAAAGTAGCAGATGCTTTTGCCAATGGAATGGAGTATTTTAATACATTTGGAGGGAATCCAGTTTCCTGTGCGATTGGCCAAGCAGTTTTGAATGTTGTGCAAAAAGAAAGCCTTCAAAGCAATGCTCAAGAACAAGGAAACTATTTGAAAGAAAAATTGGAAGCTTTAAAAAGGGAATTTCCAATTATTGGAGATGTTCGCGGGCATGGATTATTTTTAGGGATTGAATTGGTGTCAGATATTAAGACAAAAATTCCTGCAGCCGAACAATGCAGTTATTTAGCAAATAGAATGCGAACTCGAGGAATTCTTATGAGCACCGATGGCCCTGATCACAATGTGTTGAAAATAAAGCCACCAATGTGTTTTGGGAAAAGTGATGCAGATTATCTACTCAATAACTTGAAAATAGTTTTGGCAGAAGATTTTATGCAACTGAAATAAATAAATATAAAATTTTGAATTCAGATCACCCTTACACCATACAGGCATATCTAGGTTTTGGAAATGAATCCAGCTATATTATTAAAGGCCGTGTTCTTGAGAACGATGGTATTATTGAAACGCTTTCAGATTCTAAGTTGAGAAATCTTTTTGAATCACTTAAGCGTATTGAGACTGATGAGATTCCTGGAGCTAAAGTGCAATTGAATTTTTTGGATAGTTCTTTTGAAGTGATTGCGGACAAAGAAGGTTATTTTGAAGCTGTAGGAAAGTACACAAGTAGTACAACTCTAACCGGAACACATTCAGGTAAAATTAATTTGCTTGAGCCAAAAGTTCCTGATGAAGACTTGTTGATAGATTGCGAATTGATATTTCCTGAACCAGAGGCGAAGTATGGAATTATTAGTGATGTAGATGACACCGTGCTTCAAACACATATGACCTCAAGGCTGATGTTGAAAATGATGTATGTTTCTTTTTTGAAAGGAGCGCATCAACGTTTGCCGATGGAAGGGATGAAGGAAGTTTTAGATATTATTTGTGAACACAAAGATGGAAAGAGTAAGCATCCAATATTTTATGTATCTAATAGTCCTTATAATATTTACGATGTATTATCTGATTTTATAAAAATTCAAAATTTACCAAATGGTCCATTGTTGTTGAGAGATTTTGGAATGAATTTAATTTTTAAAAAGGATGATTTTATTCCTCATAAACTTAAGGTTATCCGGGAGATATTATCGATGTATCCTGCTCTTCCTTTTGTTTGTTTAGGGGACACGGCATCGAACGATGCTGATTACTATCTTCAATTATCTAATGAATTTCCAGGGCAAATAAAAGGTGTGTTCATTAGGGAGACAAAAGACACAAAGAATGCTCGGCGTATTCGTCAATTGTTTGAGGCCAGAGGAAATGAACATTATAAAATTGTAAAGTCTTCAGATGAAATACTGGAGGAGTTTAATCGGATTAATTTTTTAGACCAATAAATTTGTTGCGATGAGTTCCGTCAAAAAACTAACTGTTGAGGCTAAAGGATGTTCGGTTTGTTTACCACACTTGGTAGATGGAGTAAATCCAGTTTTTGTAATTCATCCGATGGCAAGGATATTAATTATAGGTCAAGCACCTGGGAGAAAAGTACACGAATCTGGTAAGCCTTGGGCGGATGCTAGTGGAAGGCGTTTGATGGAATGGTTAGGTATAACATCGGAAGAATTTTATGATCCATCTATATGTGCAATTCTGCCGATGGGATTTTGTTTTCCTGGTTCGAAAAAGGGAGGCGATTTACCACCTAGGCCTGAATGTGCACCCAAATGGCATAGTCCAATGATTGAGATGATGCCAAATATCGAGGTCGTTTTATTGATCGGAAAGTATGCCCAGAATTATTATTTGGAAATCGATAAAAAGAAAACACTGACTGAGACTGTTCGAGAATGGAAATCATATTTACCAAAGTATATTCCAATGCCCCATCCTTCTCCGAGAAACAATATTTGGCTTCGTAAAAACCCTTGGTTTGAAAATGAAGTCATTCCTTTTATACGCACGGAGGTGCGAAAGTTGATCAATAAAATGGACAGCTATTAAATAAAAGTAGCTCTCCAAAAATGGTGAGCTACTTTAGAACCTGGAATAACTTCTGTTCGAAGATGGCCTTTCTTTCCTGTCTGTTAATTTTCCTTAAGGAAAGATTTCAGTTCAGCATCTGCCTCTATAATTTGCTTTTGAATAGAGTCAACTTCAAGAGCGACGTCCGTACTTTCTTTTGTTTTCTGTTTTTTTGAGGGGTCATTCAGACAACTAGAAAAAAGGCAAATCATACTAGGTAGCGCTAAATACAAGATGTACTTACGCATCGGTAACAGTGTTTTATTAATAGCGAGTTAGTAAAGTTACTAACTTCCACAATGTTACAGAAAATTCGCCAATAATCCCCTTTTTATTATCAATTCAAGTTTGTCGTGCTACAAGTATATTGATCGAATAACTAGCTTTGTTTTGCTTTAATCCTATTTTTAAGTGGATTGGCGTAAATACCTAATAAATACTTCTTTGCTTCGGCTCTATCGGATACTTCAAATTTGTGAATTTGAGAATTAAAATATGACATTGTTGTATTGTAATCTTCAGTTGAATATTGATCGCCAATATTTACAGAGTCATTTAGTATATCATTGGCGATATAATTAATTGGGTTCATTTTATAGGCCAAATGAATTTGGTCATCAATTAATTTTCCAACTAAATTCAACAGTGTTTTTGAATTAATATCTTCCGGAAGAGATTGGAGTTTATTGCTAATTGAGTTACCAAAGGCCACAAATACATTACCTTTTTCACCTTTGATGCCTTGAAGAATGGATTGCATATCATCTTCAAACGATTTTTTAAATGCTGGATTTTTAGATTTGTCTAAATATTCTTTTGTCTTAAGGTAGTCACAGGGATCGTATTCATAGGACATTGCAACAGGTGTAATGTTTAGCGAAATCAAATGCTGTTTTAGATGTCTGGGATTACTTAAACTCAACATTTTTAGCAATCCAATTTGAGTTTCATCATTTCCGTCCTTTGCTCGACCTTCTCGTTGTGCGATCCAAACCGAATCTTTATTGTTTATTATTGTTTCTGTAATGTAATTGGATAGATCCATTGAGGCCTTGTAGAGTTCCCTAGGTCCACCTGATCTTTTAACAGCAAAACTTTTGTTTATTCTGAAAATAAGTTCCGCAATCCGATGCTTCATCAGGTTGTCACCTATTGCTATTTGGCTGGTATTTAAACCATTGTCAAAAAGCATAAGATTTAGAAAAGCTGAATCTAATCCAATATCTCTATGGTTTGAAATGAATAGATGGCAATTGTCTTTTTTGATGTTTTCCAATCCGGATGCTTCAAGCGTATTTATGCTAGTTTTCTTTACAAAAGTGAGTAAAGGGCGAATGAGGAGTTTCTGAAAATCATGACTAGATTTTACCGCATCTTTGTTATCAAGCATATAGGCGCTCAGATCTTTTGGTAAAAAATTTATCATGCCTTTTGTAAACGCCTCGAAATCAAATAATTCTTTGACGCCATCTACAACTTCTTGATCGGAGTACAGGCCTAGTTCAGGGGGAGTTGAGCGCATATATTTTCAATGGTTTTCTTTGGGTAAAGATGCATATTGTATTTTAAGGACAGGTCTGAAAAATGAAATTTATTTTCGGAATGGAGTAATATTAACAAAAACAGCTCAATTGCATATAATACAACTGAGCTGTTTGAAATAGTTTTAGTTAACCAGTAGGTTACAACCAACTGATCATGTTCTAAATTAAATTAGACTCCTCTAATATTTATATATTTTCTTTATAAAGCTTTGTTTATCGGAAAAGAAATTGATGAAATAGATACCAGCTGACCAATTTTCACATTTTATTTTAAAATTATTTGAATTTAAGTCCTTCCCAGTTGACAGCAAGGTTGCTCCAAGACTATTAACAATTTTAATCGAGCGAATATTTGCTGGAATATTTGATATGTTGATTTCATCTTTGCTTGGGTTGGGGAAAATAAGAATCGATCCAACACTCGTATTTTCTACGTTTACAAGAACATCTAGATTAATGGTCACCAAACTATCACAGCCATGCATAGTAAAGTAGGATTCAACGATTGTGGCAGGTTCAAAATATTGGACACCATTATATGTTTCTCCAGCTTCAATTGTGGTATCAATTGTTGTCTGAAAATTTTCATAAACAGATATTTCATGAATGTAAGTACTGTCAAAGAATGGATATTCGATAGTTTGAATAATTGTAGTGTCTTGTGATAATGGTATTCCATCATAGATGTCACCTTGGCAAAAATTCAAATCTGAAATAAGTTCCATTGTTGGGAATGGAATTCTGTGGATTGTAGTGTTGGTTTGAATGGGAGAATTGTTGTCAAAGTAAATTCCTGCTGAGTTAAAAATTTCTGTTCCAGCTGGATTATCAAAATTTTGATCTATTGTGAAAGTGATGAATCCTTGTGAGCCTTCAAAGTCGCTTGTACTGTCTGGAAGATTAATTCCTGGGAATAAAAAGTTAGCAGTATTATTAGCGTCAATTGTGTAAGTATAAAAATGACTTGATGCACCTGGTCGCAAAGTGTTTATATTTAAATGTTCAGAAATTTCGTCCAGAATAGTAATTGTTTTGGCTGGAGCTGTGCCAGTATTTTGAAATCTAATCATGTATTCCAATTGAGTATTCTGTTCAATAAAATGCCCTGTAGTAATTCCTCGTGGAAAACCTTGTTTGTCATTAGGATCGAAGGAGTTTACGTTTTCTAAGCAAAAGATAGATACCTCTTCGTCGAAATCATCCTGTCGATATCCCGTAATGAACCCTAGGCTAAAATTACCATCAATGTTTTCTCCACATCCTTCAAAAGATCTTGCCGGCATGGAGCGTCCTGGATGATTTTCTGCTTGGTCAGCTTCTACAAGAATACTAGATCCTTCTGGTGTTAATTGTAAATTAATTGTTTCGCCTGAGCCCAATTGAAATGGGTTTACTGAAAGTAAAATATTGTCTTCGATAACGATGTATTCTAATGCTTTAGACATTGGCGCTCCAACATTTTCAATAGTAATATCAAGCATTCCTGCTTCACATTCACCAGATATTTTAATGGATGATCCGTCCCAGGATTGTGATACATCTTGACAGTCGTTTTCGGAGCTGATAGCTGCAGAAATACAATGCGTTTCTCCATTAACAGCTTCGCAATCTAAGCTGGTTAAAATCTTGAAGAAGCCAGAGGCTAAAGCCGGAACTTCAGGCAAATCGAATAATAGCGTGTCGCCATTTATTGCACTTGGGTTAATGTCACTTGAAAGATAAGTGAGTAACGTGTCAATAACCACTGTGATTTGCGGGGCAGCGGTTTCTGTTCCAATGTTTTGATAGTTGACCACAAGCTGAGATTCAAAGCAAGGTCTAAATCTATTTGTCGCAATAGAAACACTAAAATCAGAACAAGGAGTAATTGCTTGAATTCCCAGTTCAATTTCATCAAGGCAGGTAGAAGAGGCCTCAACTGTGGTAATACTTTCACAAGCAGTCCAATTATCGTTTCCGTCGAACAGGATAAATAATTCATAAGACCCTGCATCCACAATTCTTGCAAAATAGCCATCTATATTTGGGGTGATTTCAATTGTATCCATTGATCCAACTGCTCGCATTCCAACTTTAAAATTGTCTGTTTTAATTTCTGCAGGACTATTTTGGCAATCTAAGTTTTCATCAATATAAACATAGCCTGAAATGTAAGCTGGCGATTGATGGATTGGACTTAATGGCATATTTAAAAAAGCCGTATCGTAGGCTTGGACATAATCATTTGGGGCAAAACATCCTTGAGCGTAATTATTTCCGTAAAGGGTATTTGCGAATGCATATGGAAAGTAGTATTGATCTCCCGGGACTTCAATTTGAAAAAACCCATTTGCATCGGTAACGCCGTAATAAATCGGGTCAATCTGACCTTCCTGTGTGAAAGCAGGTTTGATACATTCTAGTGGTGTGTCGCCACTATCAAATTCACAGTTTTCATTATTATCAATATAAACTATTCCTTCAAGAATACTTGTTGGATTAGGATTGTAGGAATACATTTTTTCTCCGGCTGAAGAAATCTGATTGCCAGCAATCAAACTTACTATGGTAGTTTCGCAAGGCATATTTTCAGATGGAAGAATCGCTTCAATTTCATATTCTCCAATAGGACAATCAATAAGGTATTCGCCTGCTGCATTTGCTTTTACAAAATAAACTCTGTTAGTTGAGGTATTGGTAACAAAAGTTATTGGAGAGAGGGAACTATCGGAAGATTGATAAAGGCAATCATCGTTTTGATCAAGATGAAGGGAGCCTTCAATGAACGTATTAAAAATAATTCCGTTTTCATTTGTTTTCACTAATCGAGACTCACCGTTACCATCTCTTACCAGCGATAGCGTTCCCCCATCAGAAGTGGACTGGACATCAGTAGTTCTATTGGCATCTGTATAACGTTGCCAGATAATATTTCCATTATAGTCAATTTTTGCGGTGTAGGCTCTTCCTTTGGTCCCAGCAACGAGAAGATTTCCGTCAGCGGTTGCTTCGATTGATTGAAAAAAGCCGGATCCATCGAATGTGATTTCGCTGATGATGTTGCCAGCTGCATCTAGCGAAACCATAAATGGGTAATTGCTATTACTTCCGGAAGAACTATTTGCTACATTTCCAACAGCGTATAGGTTTCCGTTAGAGGTTTCGGTAACTGCAAGTAAGTTATTAGAGTTGCCGAACGGTCCAGAGGGGCCTGTATATGACCAGACTTCGTTTTGGTCAATGTCATATTTCTTCAGCACGATATCCGATGAGATATTACCGGCCACGGCAACTCCGCCATCAGATAAAGCTTTGATGCCTTGGATTTGATGAAAGTATTCGCACCAGTTTGAACTCCCGTTGGAAGTATTGTAGCGACAAACTTGTAATGATCCAGCACAGCAACCTTTAAGGACATATAATTCTCCATTTTCTCCTAGACTTAATCCTTGAACATCTCCACCAATGACAACGCGTTCCCAATCGATTTGGCCATTGCTGTCAAGACGAGTTAAATATCCAGTGTTATTTGAAAGTTCGCCTCCAATAATTACAGAACCGTCAGCCAAGGCGACAACACCACCTCCATCATTTCTAGGAACAGTTCCTGAGAAAAGTTCGCTGAATTCCCAAACGGTTTGACCTAAGGCGTCAACCTTAATGAAAGAATTCGAACCTGAAGTTGCAAAGACATAGCCTCCGTCTGAAGTTTGGGCAACTTCAGCCCAAAAGTAAGGGGTTTGGTTTCCGGCATAAGTAATGTCGAAGTTTTGCGCGGATAACTGAAAGGCAGTTAAAATCAGGAAAAGCAGACTAAATATTGATTTCATCATGGCAATTTATTTATGATAACAATTTTACCAATGATTAAAGGCTAAATCAATAACAAAATAGGGCGTTAGTCAAAGTATTAAAAGAGAAAAAGCTATATATTTAGAAATAAATATTACTAATAATCAAAAAGTAAATGCTAGGTAAAAAATTAATTTCTGTGGTCAATAGGATGTCTGGTGTGGAAAAACGAGCGTTTTCGAAGTTTTTAGCTTCTCCATACCATAATCAAAGGCAGGAATTGGTGCTTTTTTGGGATAAGATTATAAAAGGATTTGGAGAGCATTCTTCCAAATTGAGTTTTGAGGAATTAATGCTCCAGTTTTTTGGAGCCAATGAATATGATAAAAAAGGGCTTAGGCATTTGAATTCTTGGATGTTGAAGTCGATCGAGGCATTTTTCATTTTAAGAAAATCATCGGAGCATAAATTTGAGCAGGAATTGTATTTGGCTCAGACTTATAGAGAAAAGAGAATAGACGCTTTATTTAAAAGACAATTATCTAAAGCGTCAAACACAAATGCTTATCGAAAATTAGATGCGGAACGATATTTTGCGGAATACAAATTGCAATTTGAGCAATATGCGTTTATTGAATCTCAGAATAGGACGGACAGTACAAATCTTCAGGGGTTAAGTGATAGTTTAGATTTGTATTTAGTTGTAAGTAAATTGAAGCAATCTTGTTTGATGTTATCTCATCAGGCGGTTTATAAGGTTCAATACGACTTTAGTTTTTTGGAAAATTTACTTTCCTTCTTAAAGGATCATCCATTATTAGATCAACCTTCAGTTGGTTTATACTATCATTGTTATCGTGCTTTTAGTCAGAATGATTCTATTCATTTCTATGCGTTTAAGAATTTATTGAACGAATATAAGGATGATTTTTCGCCGCAAGAGATTCGTAGTTTGTTGCTGTTCGCAATTAATTTTTGCATTCGTCAAATGAATGAGGGAGACTCCAATTACACGAAGGAAGCTTGGGATTTGTATTTGATAGGTCTAGATCAAAAATTATTGTATATAGATAAATACATGGGTCGTTTTACATATAAAAATATAATAGCATTAGGTATAAAGCTTAAATCATTTCAGTGGACTGAAGGATTTATTCATGAATTTAAAAATGACCTAAAACCAAAATATCAACAGAATTATTTTAACTATAACCTTGCGCAATTGGCTTTTGCCCAAAACGATTATCAGTCTGCAATGCCATTACTTGCTCAAGTGGATGATACTGATTTGCTTTTGAATTTTGATGCTAAGGTAATGTTGAGTAAGATGTATTATGAATTAGAGGAAATAGATGCGTTGCATTCATTACTTGATAGTTTTAAGGTAATGCTACAAAGGAAAAAAGTAGTTGGTTATCATAAAAGCTATTACCTAGATTTAATTAGACTGATAAAGAAGCTTTTGGATTTACCAATGGGTAGATCCAATAATAAAGCATCGCTAAAAAAGCTGATTGAAGAAAAGCAAAAATTCCCAGAAAAGGATTGGTTTTTGAAAATGTTAGAATCAAGGTGATCGTTTTGCTTTTGGCAATTTAAAGGTAGATGGATGATCGAAAATCTGAGTGAAAGTAATGTGCGAGTCTAGATATTTATCTTTTTTAGTTTTTATAAACATGAAAAAAGTTTTCATTGTCTTCGAAAAATTTATCAGTCGACCTCGCTTGAAATGTTGAATGAAAGGAGTAATGAAATTTCTAAGTCTTTTCGGGATATCCGATAATTTGCCAAATGCCTTTGTGTGTCTGCAAAATAGCGAACCAAACCGTTGTTTTTCTTTATTGATAGCTCGAGTATATGATCTGAGCATGATTCCAATATTGTGGTTAAGAATACTTCCTTCGTAATCTTCTTTTGTTCTGATTAGAATATGGAATTGGTTGTTAGCCAGTTGTACGGCTATAACCTTTGCGTAAGGTTCAATGTATTTGCGAATTTTTCTGATGAAGTAATTCTTATTTCTTTGTTAGAAGAAAATATCTTGGTAATCGATTCCAAAGTTGTGGATATAATAATGTTTGTTGGCAAGAAACTTCATTTGTAGAAAGATTGATTTGGTACATAGACGGAGAAAATGCCAGTTTTCAATTTTTTTGAATAAAAAAGTGATTTGATTAAGTTGTAAGTGTTTGATATAGAGGGAGAAAAAAGTTTGAAAATAATTTAGGTAGTTCTAAAAAAATTAGCTTATCAAGTGGAATTGTGGTTTGAATATTAAGGGTTGAGACTGGGGAAGATGGCATGTTTAGGTTGGGTTGTGCTCGCGTATAAGTGAAGGACTGACTAAAGACAGGTACTAAGAAGTTTGAAGAATTGTTTTTCAGATTCCTCTCGCGCGCGCAAGTGAATGCCTGACTTAAGACAGGTACTCAATGATTTATTGTCACCCACCAACACCATCCTACTTTTCTTCCTTAATTATTCGCTAATTACTCTTCCAAACCTTGTACATTTACTGCTGTGACATTCAACTTTATCCTATGATTCTAGAAGAACTAAAGAAAATTGCTGCCAACAGAATACTTGTGTTAGATGGAGCTATGGGATCTATGATCCAACAGTATGGTTTGGAAGAAAAAGATTTTCGTGGAGATCGCTGGGTAGATCACCCATCAGACTTAAAAGGCAATAATGAACTCCTATCGATTACCAGACCAGATGTAATCAAGGCAATTCATAAAGCATATTTGGAGGCCGGAGCGGATATCATTGAAACCAATACTTTTGGAGCAACCAATATTGCTCAAGCGGATTATGGAACAGAAGATGCAGCATATGAATTGAATTTCCATTCTGCAAAAATTGCCAAGGAGATAACTTCGGAGTTCACTAGTCTAGATCCTTCTAAGCCGAGATTTGTAGCTGGCGCATTGGGTCCTACTCCAAAGACAGCTTCCTTAAGTCCTGATGTTAATGATCCTGGATTTCGAGCGATCAGTTTTGATGATCTTGTCGCTGCCTATTTGGAGCAAGCAAAAGGGCTGGTAGATGGTGGTGCGGATATCCTCTTAATTGAAACTGTTTTTGATACACTAAACTGTAAAGCTGCTCTTTTCGCATTAGATGTTTTGTTTGAAGAAAAGGGTAAAAAGTGGCCCATTATGGTTTCCGGAACGATAACCGATGCTTCTGGGCGAACCTTATCAGGTCAAACAGTTTCTGCATTTTATATTTCAGTTAGTCACATGCAGTTGTTTAGCATCGGATTAAATTGTGCTTTAGGGGCAAAAGAGATGCGTCCTCATATTGAAGAATTAAGCAAAATTGCCGATTGTTATATTTCTGCGTATCCAAATGCTGGATTGCCAAATGAATTTGGGGAATATGATCAGGAGCCTTTAGAAATGAAAGAATACATTCGCGAATTTGCATCATCTGGTTTTGTAAATATAATTGGTGGATGTTGTGGAACAACTCCCGAACACATCCAGGCAATGGCGGAGGGTGTTAAGGGCGTAGTTCCAAGAAAAAATACTATAAAGGAAGTTTTTAGTCGATACTCAGGATTAGAACCTTTGATATTACGACCATCCATGAATTTCGTAAATATAGGTGAACGAACCAACGTAACTGGATCAAAAAAATTCGCTAGACTTATTAAAGAAGGTGACTACATGGAAGCACTTTCAGTAGCTCAACATCAGGTTGAAGGAGGAGCCCAAATCATTGATGTAAATATGGATGAAGGCCTTTTAGATTCTAAGCAGGCTATGGTTGATTTCTTGAATTTGATAATGAGTGAGCCTGATATTGCGAAGCTCCCAATAATGATCGATTCTTCAAAATTTGAAGTAATTGAGGCCGGTTTAAAATGTGTTCAAGGAAAATGTATTGTCAATTCTATCTCTATGAAAGAAGGAGTTGATGAATTTATTCGCCAAGCAAAAATTGTGAGGCGATTTGGAGCGGCAGCTGTTGTAATGGCCTTTGATGAAGAGGGCCAGGCAGATACAATTGAAAGGAAAATAGAAATTTGTAAGCGAGCATATGACATCTTAGTCAATCAAGTAAAATTCGACCCAACAGATATCATTTTTGATCCGAATATATTCGCAGTTGCAACAGGAATCGAAGAACACAATGAGTATGCAATTAATTTTATTGAAGCCACCCGAGAAATAAAAAAGCTATGTCCTGGTGCAAAAGTATCCGGAGGAGTGTCAAACATCTCCTTTTCGTTTCGAGGAAATAATGTCGTCCGAGAAGCCATGCATGCGGCTTTCCTTTATCATGCTATTCAAGCTGGGATGGATATGGGAATTGTTAATGCAGGAATGATTGAAGTGTATGAAGAAATCCCAAAGGAATTATTGGTGCTTGTAGAAGACGTTCTTTTTAATAGAAATAAGGATGCGACAGAAGCTTTGACCAATTATGCCGAAAGAGTTAAGGGCGGAGGAAGAGTTCTGGTTAAAGATTTAAGTTGGAGAGAAAAACCAATCAATGAACGCTTAGCTCATTCTTTGGTCAAAGGAATCACAGAATTTATTGAGGAGGATACGGAAGAGTCCAGACAAACTTTTGATTTAGCATTGAAAGTTATAGAAGGTCCATTGATGGATGGAATGAATATAGTTGGAGACCTTTTTGGGGAAGGGAAAATGTTTTTACCCCAGGTTGTCAAATCTGCTAGAGTAATGAAAAAGGCTGTTGCTTATTTAACTCCTTTTATTGAAGCACAAAAGGCCAAAGGAGCTGCTTCGGCAAAAGGAAAGATATTAATGGCAACAGTCAAAGGAGATGTGCATGACATTGGTAAAAATATTGTAGGTGTGGTACTTGGATGTAACAATTACCAGATTATTGATCTTGGAGTGATGGTTCCAGCCAATACAATTTTAAATAAAGCCATCGAACACAATGTGGACATTATTGGGTTAAGCGGATTAATCACTCCCTCTCTTGATGAAATGGTTCATGTTGCTAAAGAGATGGAAAGAAGAGGCATGAAAATTCCGCTGATGATTGGAGGTGCTACGACTTCTAAAACACACACTGCAGTTAAAATTGAAGAAAATTATTCGGGCCCAGTTATTCATGTATTAGATGCTTCGAGATCTGTAGCAGTGGCAAGTGCTTTATTGAGTAAAGAAGGAACAACTAGAGTAGATTTTCTGGCCAAAACATCGGTAGAATATGAACGAGTCAGAGTGGCTCGAGGAAATAGAAAATCTTCAAAAAAATATCTTTCAATAATTCAAGCCAGAGAAAACAAATTAAATATTGACTTCTCGGAGCCAGCAAAGAAGCCATCTTTTCTTGGAACAAGAGTATTTAATAATTATAATTTAGAAGAATTAACTGAATATATAGACTGGACACCATTTTTTAAATCTTGGCAACTTCATGGTAAATATCCAGCAATTTTAAACGATGATGTAGTTGGAGAGGAGGCTCAGAAATTATTCAATGATGCTCGAAGTTTACTTCGAAGAATTATTGATGAAAAATGGATTGAAGCTAGAGCTATTGTTGGCTTTTTTCCTGCTAATCAAATTAATGATGATGATACCATTGTATTTGATCCGGCTGATGAAAATATAGAATTAACTAAGTTATGTCATTTGCGCCAGCAAAATAAAAAGGCTCCCGGTCAAAAAAACTTCAGTTTAGCTGATTTCGTGAGACCTAAAGAATCTGGACCAGATTATATAGGAGCTTTCGCTGTTACTGCGGGTCTTGGAATAGAAAAGCATGTTAAGAATTTTGAACAAAATCACGATGATTATAATGCAATAATGCTAAAAGCACTTGCTGATCGTTTAGCAGAGGCATTGGCTGAGCGAATGCATGAAAGAGTGAGAAAAGAGTTCTGGGGGTATGCTTCAGATGAAAAATTGAAAAATGAAGATTTAATCAAAGAATCATACAAGGGAATTCGACCAGCGCCAGGATACCCGGCTTGTCCAGATCACACCGAAAAAAGTAAATTATTCGAATTGCTTGAAGTAGAAAAAAATGTAGGAATCAAACTTACGGAGTCGTATGCTATGTTTCCAGCAGCAGCGGTTAGTGGATGGTATTTTTCACATCCAGATTCAAAGTATTTTGGACTTGGTAAAATCGCTAAGGATCAAGTGGAATCATTTGCGACTAGAAAAAACATGAGTATAGAAGAGGCGGAAAAATGGTTGGCTCCTGTTTTGAATTACTAAGGGACTGTCTAAAGATAGGCCTTCACTTACGTGCGCACGCGCGAGTGAAAGCCTAACTTTAGACAGTCCATCAAGATTACTCCCAGCTCAACCCGAATTATTCCAAACCTACTTTCAATCCAAAACCACTCATCCAAACCCACTTTTATCCCAAACCATTGCCCCACCAAAATCAAAACCAACAAAAAAACCAACGCTACTCCCGCAACGTCGGCATTTTTAACTTATCAAAACACCCCTTACTCAGGATGTACATGAAATTCAATTTCTTCTATTACTTCAGCCGCGCTATCTTCGTGTCCCCAAACCTTTGCCTTAACGATCCAGTCAGTATGACCTTCTACACCAGTGATGCTGTCTAGTTTAATATCGTGATGCAATTCAAAATGCCCTTCTTCATTATGAACATGAGCTTCTGAAGGACCATTGAAGATTACATTGTCTTCATTTCCTTTTTGGTAAATCTGAACATTGACATGGTGAATAGTCATCATCTCTGTCTCATCAAAATTCACATGAATGTGAACGTCATCATTTACTTTTTTATCCGCCGTTGTTGGTGACATAATGGAAATAGAATACTGTGGCGCGGTCATCATCGGTTCAACTTCTCCTTCATCTGAATTGCAACCCATATATCCCAAAGATAAGACCAATAAAAAAGCATAATTAAGTAACTTCATTGTTTGTTTTTTTTGAAAAATATCCTTTCTCGTCGCTATTTGCAAACAGAATAACGAGGGATATCAGTTCTGTCATCTTTATTGCTTAATGAATGTCCTGTAGCTGTCAACCTGCAAAATTCTTTTAGATCACTTTTGGTTTTCAGTTTAATGCATCCAGAGGGATTAGTTAAATTTAAAGCTTGTTAGGTTTTATATTTAGTTTCATTTTACCGGAATGACATTTCATAAATTTTCAAATAGATTTTTAAAAGACTTGTCATTTTGAATGGTTACAAGTTTCTTTTTTAGATTTACACTAATTTTATTGAATATAAAATTACCCATAGAGATTCTCTTTACACCAAGACTTTTTAATATTTCAAATTTTGGAAGTTTGGGCATACACATTACATTAAGTGGTATATCTATATTTTTTACTACTGTTTCAATATCTTCTTCCTTTTCAATACAAGGAACAAAAATTCCATGCGCTCCAGATTCTTGATAGGTGTTAGCTCGTACTAAAGTTTCTGATACCGCATTGGGTAAACCAAGCAGGAATGTATCAGTTCTTACATTTATAAAGGTTTTGATATTACTTTGAATTAATCTTGTACAGATTTTGTCCAATAATTTTGCGAAATCTAACCGAGTCATGATTACTCTTTTCGCTCTTACAATACTATCTTCAATATTGATTCCGATTACACCGAGTTGTTCTAATTTCTTTATGTGTTCAACTATTTCAAAGGCATCTCTGCTGTATCCAGATTCTAAATCCACTGTCAGTGCAATAGTTGTTTTTTTCCTTATTCTAGTAACAATGTATAGCAGTTCATCGAAAGAGATTTTCTCACCATCGGGATACCCTAACATTGTTGCAATTGCTCCACTAGATGTTCCGATTGCTTGAAAATTTAATTGTTCGGCAATCTTGGCAGAATTCACATCCCATACATTGCATATCAAAATGGGATCTGTCTGATCGTGAAAATCTTTGAAATTCATATTTGTTTATTTTCCTCAAAGATGATTATCAGGGTTTTTTTCAGCAACCGATTTTTGGACAAGTATTCTATTTTGTTCTAACAAAGAACCTCTTATTTCCGGCAATATTTTTGATCTATTTCACTTCTATAATTGGCACATTTTCGCTAGAATTTGACAATTCTTGGTGATTATTCGAGTTAATTAGAAGCCGATACTCCCATTTATGGTAAAAACATTGTATATTTCAGCGAATATTCGCTAAAATTGTAATCATCCAACTATAATGACTCAAAATCCAGATCAAGTTCTCCAAGGAGACACACTTAAAGGAGGAGAATTTCTTATCAAAGAAACTGCCTCAAATTCCGTTTTCATTCCAGAAGATTTTAACGAAGAACAGTTAATGGTGAAGGACATGGTCCTTGACTTTTTGAATACTGAGGTAATTCCAATGACTGATCGTATTGAGAAGATGGAAGAAGGACTTGCTCCAGCTCTGTTGGAAAAAATGGGTGAACTAGGATTACTTGGTTCACATATGCCTGAATCCTATGGAGGAATGGAAATGGACACTAATACCAATACCTTGATTTGCGATGTGATGGGACCTTCAGGATCTTTTAGCACTACTTATGCAGCTCACACTGGAATTGGGATGCTTCCAATTTTATATTTTGGAACTGAAGAACAAAAGAAGAAATATTTACCGGGATTGATTTCCGGTAAAGTAGCTGCAGCCTACTGTTTAACGGAGCCAAGTTCAGGATCGGATGCGCTAGCCGCAAAAACTAAAGCTGTGCTAACTGAAGACGGAAAACACTATATCCTAAATGGTCAAAAAATGTGGATTTCTAATGCAGGATTCGCAGATGTCTTTGTAGTTTTTGCGCAGGTTGATGGAGAAAAATTTACTGGATTTATTGTAGAGAGAGATACACCTGGAATGACGCTAGGTGCTGAAGAGCAAAAGTTGGGAATCAAAGGTTCTTCTACCAGACAAGTGTTTTTTGAGAATGCAAAAATTCCTGCAGAAAACGTACTAGGTGATATCGGAAAAGGACACTTGATCGCTTTTAATGTTTTAAACGTTGGAAGATTTAAGCTTTGTGTACTTTGTAATGGAGGATCAAAAGAATCTGCCAATACTGCTATTAAGTATGCAAAAGAGCGAATTCAATTCAATCAGCCAATCGCGAATTTCGGTGCGATCCAACATAAATTAGCTGAACAAGCCATTAAGATATTTACAGTTGATTCTGCTCAATATAGAGTTTCAGATTTGATGGAGCAAAGCAAAAAAGCAAGTTCTACTAAAGGGCTTTCTTTTGAAGAAGCGAAACTTGTTGCCGCTGAAGAATATGCAATCGAATGTTCTATTTTGAAAATTGCGGGTTCCGAGGCTTTGGATTACGTTGTTGATGAAACACTTCAGGTGCATGGTGGAATGGGATTCTCAGAAGAAGGTACAGCCGCAAAAGCTTACCGAGACTCTAGGATTTCTAGAATCTATGAAGGTACCAATGAGATCAATAGAATGTTGATCGTTGATATGCTTTTCAAAAAGGCAATGAAAGGAAAATTAGATATTGTTGGTCCAGCTTGGGCAGTTCAAAAAGAATTGGCTTCAATGCCTGGATTTGAAACGCTGGAAGGAACATACGCTCAAGAATCAAAAATCCTTAAGGATTGGAAAAAAGTGATTCTTATGACCGCTGGAGCTGCTGCAAAAATGCAAATGGATGGAGAGCTAAATCTAAAGGAAGAGCAAGAAATTCTTTCTAACGTTGCTGATATGATGTGCGACCTTTATTTAGCTGAATCTACTTTTCACAGAATTGTAAGATTAAATGAAATGGATACGGACATAGATCAAGAAGTCTATGATGCTATTCTTAAGGTATTTGTTCACGATGCGAATGCAAGAATTGTGAAAAATGCAACAGATGCTTTATGTTCTTTTGCAGAGGGAGATCTTTTGAAAACCATGTTAATGGGGTTAAAAAGATTTACAAAATATCCTCCAGTAAATGTGAAAAAAGCAAGAAGGCTAATCGCCAAAACTGTAATTGATGCAGATGGTTATTGCTTCTAAGATATAAGTTAATAATAACAACAGTTAGAAAAGTCGCCTATTGAAAAATGAGCGGCTTTTCTTTTTTTTAAGGCCCCAACTTTAGTCAGTCCTTCACTTACGGGGCTCTACGTTTCAGCGGCCCATTTCCCACGATTAATCACCTTCAATGTTTTCCCAAGACCCTTACTTTTCTTTTTTAGTATTGAAAAATGGCAATCCCACCGAGCTACCAGTTCATTGACCAAGATGGTCATCCATCTTTTGATGCTTGTCACATTCATCAATATTTCTTTAGATTAATCTTCTTTCGTTGAATTTGTCAATGTCAGAATATTTCATGAACATTGGTTGGAATCGTTAATTTTTATATCGTATTATTCTTCGCGAAGCAAATTTTTATATATCATTGTGCAACCGTTATACCTTTTGTGACCTCTTAGGAAGGTAATATTCACATAGCTAGTACCCAGCTCGTTTCAACTGATAATCTGATTATCACACTAAAATTTATTATCTAACTTTAAAAGCTATCACTTTATGAAGAGAATCAACTTTCTTCTCCTCTTGCTCATCCCAGCTCTAGGATTTTCTCAAAAAGCAATTTTTCAAAAAGTAACGCAAGCGCAGTACAGATCTGCTTCGGCCCCTACTTTTGAGTTAATGACGGAAGTAACAGATCAACTCGCTTCTCGATCAATTCCAACAACTGAACTTTCCAAAGGTCTTTTGTTTGAGCCGTCTTCAAGAAGCATGGATCAATTGATCAACACCAAAAGCGAACGAGTTCTTTTGAACATTTCGTTACCAGGTTATGACGAGCAAGTTCAACTAGATCTAGTTGAACATAAGTTGTTGCGAGACAACTTTATTTTAAATACGCCAAATGGATATGAGAAATATCGCAAAAGTGCATACTATCATGGTATCATTTCTGGAGATGAAAACTCCCTTGTTGCGATTTCGGTCTATCAAGATCAGATCGTTGGTTTTGTAAACAATCGTCAAGGTAATTTTGTGATCGGTAAATTAAAAACAGATCAAACTACGCACATTGTATACAATGACAAAGACCTAAATGGAATTCCTGATTGGGAATGTGCTACACCAGATGATGATAGAGAATATGCCACAGAAATGTTGGAGTGGAATGATGCTTCTAGAGATGTTGGAGACTGTATCAATGTTTATATTGAAATAGACAATGATATCGTTACTCAAAAAGGGGGCGCTGGTCCAGCAACAGATTATGTAACTGGCCTTTTTAATGAAGTAATCACATTATATGCTAATGAACAATTAGCAATGGCTATTTCTGAAGTTTTTGCATGGACGACTACCTCTCCGTATTCTTCGTCTTCTTCTTCTGGAATGCTAAATGACTTTCAAAATAATGTTGGTACTTTCAATGGAGACTTAGCACACTTGGTTTCTTATCAAGCAAGTGGTGGAATAGCTGCTGGGTTCAATGGAATCTGTGCAAGTAATCCGGACAACTCAATGTGTTTTAGTAGTATCGCATCTACTTATAATGCTGTACCAACCTATTCTTGGTCGGTAATGGTAACTACCCACGAAATGGGTCACTTAATTGGCTCAAGACATACGCACGCTTGTGTATGGAACGGCAACGGTACAGCGATTGATGGATGTGCAGGACAAACTGAAGGTTCTTGCCCGCTTCCAGGAAATCCTTCTGGTGGTGGAACAATCATGAGTTACTGTCATTTGCAAAACGTAGGAATAAATCTTGCAAATGGTTTTGGACCTCAACCTGGAAACGTAATTAGAAATACAGTAGCCAATGCGAACTGTCTAGGCCAATGCGGTCCGGCCGGGCCAACATGTTCAGATGGAATACAAAATGGCCAAGAAACTGGCGTAGATTGTGGCGGACCAGATTGTCCAGCTTGTCCACAGCCATGTACAGACAACGAAGTTACTTTGACCATTAATTTGGATAATTATCCAGAAGAAACGAGTTGGCAAGTAACTGATGTGAATGGTTCTATTGTCGCATCAGGAGGAACCTATCCAAACCAACCGGATGGATCAACTGTGACGGAAGACATTTGTTTGGTTGATGGATGTTATGATTTTACAATTTTAGATTCCTATGGTGATGGAATTTGCTGCGCTTATGGAAATGGTTCTTACGCATTAACCGATGCAACTGGTCAAGTACTTGCATCGGGTGGAGCATTTGGTTCTTCAGAAACAACAAATTTCTGCCAAGGAAATCAAGGTCCAACTTGTTTTGATGGAATACAAAATGGACAAGAGACCGGGGTAGATTGTGGAGGCCCAGATTGTCCAGCATGTCCTACTTGTTTTGATGGAATACAAAATGGCCAAGAAACTGGGGTAGATTGTGGAGGCCCAGATTGCCCTGCATGCCCTACTTGTAATGATGGTATGCAGAATGGTCAAGAGACCGGGGTAGATTGTGGAGGCCCGGATTGTCCAGCATGTCCTACTTGTGATGATGGAATACTTAATGGTCAAGAGACCGGAGTAGATTGCGGTGGACCAGATTGTCCGGCATGTCCGCCTTCAGGTTGTACTGATAATGAAGTGTCACTCACTATTGTTTTGGATAATTACCCAGGAGAAACTTCTTGGTCTATTACCAATTCAGCAGGAACGATTGTGGCTTCTGGAGGAAACTACGGTGGATTAGGAGCTGGTGCTACTGTTGTAGAAGTAGCATGTTTAGTTAACGGATGTTATGACCTAAATATGTTTGATTCCTATGGCGACGGTATTTGCTGTAGCTATGGAAATGGATCTTATGTCCTAACCGAAGCAAGCGGAGCCATACTAGCATCAGGTGGCATATTCGGATCTTCGGAGTCTACAACATTCTGTCAACCAACTGGTGGCGGAGGACCTACTTGTACTGATGGAATTCAGAATGGTCAAGAAACAGGTGTAGATTGTGGTGGCCCAGATTGTGATCCTTGTCCTGGAGGTGGAAATATTCCGCTATTCGGTTCTTACTTTGAAACTGGCTGGGACGGCTGGCAAGATGGCGGAGTAGATTGCTACAGATATGGAGGTTCTAGATCTTACGAAGGAAACTTCTCTATTCGCTTAAGAGATAACAGTGGTACAAATTCTGCAATGACTTCTGGTGGCGTTAATCTAGCACCTTACAGCTCTATTCAAATAGACTTCGCTTTCTATGCACACAGTATGGAGAATGGAGAGGATTTCTTCTTGAGATTTAATGGAGGAAACGGATGGCAAACAGTAGATTCTTGGGCAAGAGGTACTGACTTTAACAACAGTACCTTCTACACAGTATCGGTTACTATGAATGCATCCGACTTTAATTTCGGAGCTAATAGTCAATTTAGATTCCAGTGTGATGCTTCTTCAAATCAAGATCATATCTATATAGACCAGGTTGAAGTTTCGGCAACAACCGGTGGTTCTTTGATAGAAGGTGGAACATTGAGTATAATCGAAGATCAAGGACCTGTAGAAGAGTATGGTCAGAATCAATCTACTTCATTACAAGCTAATGAAATCGAAATGTATCCGAACCCTGCTGCAGACGCGATCACGCTAAGAGCTAACAATGAGATTCAACTGATTCAAATCGTATCTACTAGTGGAAAATTGGTCAAGGAATTAAATTCAAAATCTTACAATCAGGAGATTTTAATTGCGGATTTACAACCAGGAATTTACTATGTCATGGTGCACATCAATGGCGAAATAATTCCTCAAAAATTAGTGAAGTTGTAATTCATTAGAATTATAAAGAATATAGGGTTGCTTTACTAAAAGCAACCCTTTTTTTGTGCTTCTCGGTCCATAAGAGCAAATGCTTGATTAAATAAATGGCAATTCTAATGGTTTGAAGTATAAAAAACTGATCTTAATCATTTTTAAAAATAAAAGTTTTGCAATAGTTTAAATACGTAAAATTATTTGTTATACTTGCATTACTCCAACGCGTCATATCCTTTTTGTAATTCGATAATTCGAATTGCTTCAAAATGTACTAATTAGCTACAGCTATGAACAGCTGTGGCCTTTTATTTCTATCTAATAACCACTAAAATTTTAAAAAATGAAGAGAATTAAACTGTTACTATTTTTACTGGTTCCGGTTTTTGGTTTTTCGCAGCAAGCGATTTACCAGAAAGTGATGGACATGCAGAGCATTGATAGTGAAGTGGCTCCAAACTTTGAGCTAATGACCGAAATTTCGCATGACATTTCCTCCAGGGCCACTACCCTTGAAGAAGTTAAAAGCGGGGTTGTTTTTTCTCCTGCTCTCAGCAGTATGAAAAGAATCATGGAAGCATCCAAGGACAGAATAACCATGGACTTTACACTTCCTGATAATCAAGGGGATGTCAAACTTGACCTTGTCAAACACAAGTTGTTAACGGATGATTTTATTCTATCAACTTCAGGCAATGGAAATATTAAATATAAGACAGGCGCCTATTATCATGGTATCATTTCTGGCGATGCCAATTCCCTTGTTGCTATTTCCATCTTCGAAAATGAAATCGTAGGGTTTATCAACAATGACAATGGAAATTACGTCATTGGGAAATTAAATGATTCAGATAAAGAGCACATTATTTATAATGATAGGAATTTAACAGCTGCTCCAAACTGGGAATGTACCACTCCCGATGATGATATTGAATACCCTGCAGAGATGTTGACTTGGGAAGGTTCCTCAAGAGATGTAGGAGATTGCATCAGAGTTTATATCGAAATTGATGACGATATCGTTTCGCAAAAAGGAGGTGCCACTCCAGCTACCAATTACATTACTGGCTTGTTCAATGAAGTAATTACACTTTATGCCAACGAACAATTGGCCATGGCAATTTCTGAGATAAAAGCATGGACAACAAATTCACCTTATTCTTCAAACAGTTCTTCAGGAATGTTATCGGATTTCCAAAATAATACCGGATCGTTTAATGGAGATCTAGGGCACTTGGTCTCTTACCAAGCAAGTGGTGGAATTGCTGCAGGTTTTTCTGGAATTTGCAATTCTAATCCGGACAACTCGAAATGCTTCAGTAGCATTGATCCTTCTTACAATTCCGTTCCTTCCTATTCTTATTCTGTGATGGTGACTACTCACGAAATGGGTCACTTGATTGGATCGAGACATACGCATGCTTGTGTATGGAATGGAAACAATACAGCAATAGATGGCTGTTCCGGTCAAACTGAAGGCTCCTGCTCACTTCCAGGAAATCCTTCAAATGGCGGTACAATTATGAGCTATTGTCATATTACAAGTGCGGGTATTAACTTTAACTTAGGCTTCGGGCCTCAGCCTGGTGCAGTAATTAGAAATACTGTAGCAAATGCAAACTGTCTTTCAACTTGTGGCGGTGGCGGTGGACCAACTTGTACTGATGGTGTTCAGAATGGTCAAGAAACAGGCGTAGATTGTGGTGGGCCAGATTGTCCAGCATGTCCTCCAGGATGTTCTGACAATGAAGTTACTTTATCTTTCGTTTTTGACAACTATCCAGAAGAAACAAGTTGGACCATTAAAAACAGTTCAGGAACAACAGTAGCCTCGGGTGGTACTTACGGAAGTCAACCTGATGGTTCTTCGCTTTCCATTTCTGAATGCCTAGTCGACGGTTGTTACGATCTGACAATACTAGATGCTTATGGCGATGGAATTTGTTGTGCTTACGGCTCAGGTTCATATACTTTGACTGATGCATCAGGATCGGTATTGGCTTCAGGAGGATCTTTTGGCTCTTCTGACGTTACTAACTTTTGCGTTGGAAATGGATCGGCACCTACTTGTACAGATGGAGTTCAGAATGGTCAAGAAACCGGAGTAGACTGTGGAGGTCCGGATTGTGCTACTTGTCCAACATGTAATGATGGAATCCAAAATGGTCAAGAAACGGGAGTAGATTGCGGTGGTCCAGATTGCTCTGCTTGCCCAACCTGTAATGATGGTGTACAGAATGGCCAAGAAACCGGCGTTGACTGTGGTGGACCAGATTGTGCAGCTTGCCCTCCAGGAGGAACAACAGAATTATTCGGTTCTTACTTCGAAACTGGACTTGATGGTTGGGTTGATGGAGGAGGCGATTGCTACCGTTATAATGGATCAAGATCTTATGAAGGCAGTAGATCCATGAGATTAAGAGACAACTCTGGAACAAGCTCTTCGATGACTAGAAACAATGTCAATCTTACTGGCTATTCTTCTGTAGAATTGTCTTTCTACTTTTATGCCTATAGTATGGAAACTGGAGAAGATTTCTGGTTACGAGTGAATGATGGATCAGGATGGCAGACCGTTGGTGTTTGGGCCAGTGGATCAAGCTTTAACAACAATACTTTCTATACAACTTCAGTGACAATTAGTGCTGCTGATTTCAATTTCAATTCTGGATTTGATTTTAGAATTCAGTGTGATGCTTCTGCTAATGCAGATCAAGTTTATATTGATCAGGTAGTAGCTGTGGCTTCTTCAGGAGGTGCTTTGATTGAAGGAACAGGAATCAATTATGTTAATGAATTAGGAACCATTAATGTTCAACCTACAGATTTGACGTTGCCTTCAGTTGTTGGAAATGAAATTAAAATGTATCCGAATCCGGCGACAGATAGAGTTTCAGTTGTTTCGAACAACGAGATTGAATCTATTCAAATCATTTCTACCAATGGACAATTGGTGAGATCAATAGAAACAAAAGCGTACAATAAGGAAGTAATACTTTCTGATTTACAACCTGGCGTTTACTATCTAATGATTCAAGTGAATGGTGAAATCATTCCTGAGAAACTAATAAAAATGTAAAGAGGTAATTAATAGATTTATTGATTTAGGACTGTTCTCAGGAGCAGTCCTTTTTTTTAAACATTATAAGAGTTGAAAATTATTTTAGAATCTAGTCAATTCTACACCATCTACATATTTAGAACTCTTGTCCAAACGATATCTGAATTTCTTGGCAATTTGATTTGCACCTTTGTCGTCTTCAGGGGAGTATTTCAATTCTACAATAAAGTGATGCGGTTGCGTTCGTTTAAATGAAAAATGTGAATTCGGTTTATCAAAACCATAGTAACTCAATTCCTCGTCGAAGGTCAGCCTATATTTTTTATTAGCACTCAAAAAGTAAGTCCTTTGATAGCTATTCAAAAGGCTAGGGGAGAGTGTTCTTAAGTCTTCTGTAATATCAGGAGGAAGGTTTGATTGGGAAAAAATGGAAGGTAATTGATCTAAAGAAAAACCTGGCTTAATTTCAAATGGAGCGAGATCAAAAGTCCACTTATCCCCAAGTAAATTATTCTTGAGTTTGTATTCCAACTTTGGTTTTAAAACTTTTCCAAAGGTATCTCCATACCAGCGAATTCTTACTTTCTTGCGATTGGCGATACCATGGATATTGTCTTCATAGAATTTATAGTCAGGGGTATCCAGATAAATATTATTAATCTGCCTTGGATGAAAAATAGGTTGAAAGAAACTAGGATGTAATTTTACCTGCTGTAATATCCAAGATCTGTCCACTTCATCTAAAGTGAATTTTCTTTCAAATCGATAATTTGGCGGAGGTGGAAATGTGCTCATTAACGCTGAGATTTTTTCCCAAATTCAGTACCGTACATTCGATCCAAAACCCGATCTACCACTTCAGCCGCTACACCATTCAAGCGCAAAGAAGAATTTTTCTCGATGAGATAGTCCGTAGAGACATTTTTTAGTTCGATAGAATCGGCTAGGATAGATCCAGGACCGAATTCATATTTTTTCTGATAGGCCGTAAAGCCCAACTTGTTATCTTTCAACAAGCATTTAGTAACGATAACTTCAGATTTATCTTTGCTTGCGATTCCAATTTCTGATCCAGAAACTACCAGCTGATGAGCAGTGATTCTACTATCCTCACCAGCACTCACGCCTTTGTCACCGGCTCGAGTAATTTGTACATTTTCAATATGAATATTAGATCCAGATACATCAATGGCATCGTTTCCAATATCATCAAAAAAACTATTGGATATTGTTCCAGTTACAAAGTCTCCGTCAAACGCATCAGAGAAACTTCTCGTAAATACCACATTGTCCATTTCAAAAGTAGTACTGATAATATTCAAAGCATCTTCAGATCTCATATCA
>CALFWO010000071.1 GCA_937928045.1 uncultured Saprospiraceae bacterium
AAAGTACTAATTATATTTTTTATGAAAATTTAGTTTTTTTTGGATATCTGGTATACCCTACTATATAAGTGTTTTGTCTAAGGATACAAAATGATAAAAATATTACATAATTTGAGTTTTTAGAAAATTTTTAATTGGATAAATTTAAAAATAGGTTAAAGATGGATGTTAAATTTATAGTTGCTTTAGTAGCAATTTTTTCCTTTGTTGTATTGGGTTGCCAAGTTAGTCCTAGTTCGAATACGCTTGATTCTCAAAAGCAAACTTCAAATTCTATAATTAGCCAAATAGAAAAAATGGAATTAAATGAGTCTGTTATTAAAGAATTAGAGGATTATTTCATATCCAAAAAAGGAGAAAGACTTAAAGACGAAAAAGGAAATTATTTCAAAAGAGATAAGGGTGGACTAATAAAAGGGGATAGTGCTGTAAGTCTTGTGAATAATTATATTAGATTCATTGATAATTTACCTCATTATAAGTTTCATCAAAAAAAATCGGCTTCAACTTCGGTACATTTTTCATTTTTGGAAATAATCAAATATTTCGATGCAATTAAAACTGAATTAAATAAGAAAAGAGGAAACAATCAAAAGTTGTATTTTGAAGATATGGGAATGAGATTGTATTTTGGGAAATATAATTCAGACTCATTAAGTTCAACCATTGTAATTAGAGCTTCAGAAGTACAATTGGGTACATTTACCGGTAAAATAATAGATGAAGGGGATTTTCCAAATAATTCAAATGAATTGGATGATCTACTATATTTCAATCTTGGAGATTTGTGTCCTAAGAACTGTCCAGGGGATAAGACACCAGGCCTTTTTCCAATAAGCAGCGAAAGAGGAATGATACATTAAGTGTGAATTATTAATTTATGTTGTTCGAAGTCTATCAGGTCCTTTTGATTGTTAGCTTAATCATTGTATTTTTTACGAGTAATAAAAAATGGGAATATGATCTACCAAAATTTAAAATATTTATAATTGTTGTTTGTTTGGCGGAATTGATATTTGGAAAATATTTCAAATATTTCCATGGAAATAATTTAATAGTCTTTAATATCTTTTTTATTTTTTGTATTATTTACTACTCATATACCTTTTTAGTTGATAAAATTAATGTTAAGAACAAAAATATATTTGTAGTTCTACTAATTAGTTGGACAATTTTTGCAATATCTAACTTTCTTTGTATTCAAGGAGTTTGGAATTTAAATACAATTACATGGTCCTCAGGAATAGTTCTGGTTTTTGGAATAGTTATTAATTATTATTTGACCTTGCTGAAATCTGAAGAAATATTAGATTTAAGATTCAACGAAAAATTTATTTTAACCATAGGTATTTTGGGTGTTTATTCAACCAGTTTTCCTTTAATAGTTTGGTTGAATAAAATACATGCTTCCAATTCTTTTATTATTACAACGCAATTAAATTTGGTGAAATTCGGAAATATTATATTAGCCACCAGTTACCTATACATCGCCTTATGTCCGATCCTGAAGCAGCACTGGTCCAAAAAATAATCTACACCTCATTCTTCGTTCCGCTAATACTTAGTGGAGTCCTAGTCTGGTTTATCGTTTTCTATCAACGCAAACGGAATGAGGCTTTGTTGAGAGAAAAAGATCTGATCATTAAAAGACAAAACGCGCTGGAACTCGAACGCACGCGCATCGCCTCCGAAATGCATGACGACATTGGCGGGGGACTCACTTCTATCAAATTCCTGTCTCAAAAACTCCTCAGAAAGATCGATGGAGATCAAAACAAACTGCAAGCTCAAAAGATTGTCTCGCAAGCCCAGGAGCTCGTTGGGAATATGTCTGAAATTATCTGGGCCATGAATGCTGGCTTTGATACCGTCCAAAGTTTGATTGCTTATGTTAGGCATTATACTTTTGATCTCTTCGAGGATCATGAGATCAAGGTAAATTTTATGGTCAAAGGGGAGACTGATGATGTTGCATTAACAGGGGAGCGCCGGCGGAATATTTTCCTAGTTCTGAAAGAAGCCTTGCACAATATTATCAAGCATGCGAACTGTGGTCAAGTGGATATTCAATTCAATATTTCTGAAAATCAACTTGAACTCTTTATTGCCGATGATGGTCAGGGTATGCTTAAAGAACTTTCAGAAGTTGGAAATGGTTTGGGCAATATGAGAAAGAGAATTGGATCAATGAATGGGGTATTTAATTTTGAGCAGGCCAATGGATTTTCGATCAGGTGTACAATTCCATTGTAAGTATCTGTATAACAAAAGTTATAGTTGAAAATCGAATAGCATGACATAAATTGTGGCAAGTAAATCCCGTTCTAAACTATTTTGAAAATAACATGAATCAAAAGGAAACGAATATATCGGTAGCCATCATAGAAGACCTTAAGGAGGTAGCCTTGGAACTTAAGGAATTATTCAATGAAGCCGGAGGAATTCAATGTAATCAAGTTTATTTCAATGCAGAGGATGCCATTCATTTTTTAGCAAAGCATCCTGTGGATATTGTCCTCTCTGATATTGGTTTACCCAAGGCGGATGGAATCACTGCCATAGAAGCTATTGGGAAATCCTGCCCCAATTCGCTATTTTGCATGTTTACGGTCTTTGAAGACAATGAAAAGATATTCAACTCCTTAAAGGCAGGAGCCAAAGGTTACATTCTCAAAAATTCTTCGCCTGATAAAATCGTTCAGGCCATCAGAGAATTATACAACGGTGGTTCTCCAATGAATCCTGAAATCGCCCGAAAAGTAATTGATGCTTTTTCACTAAATCCTAAGACCGCTAACAGCAAACCTAGGTTGCCTCTAACCAAACGTGAATTTGAACTATTAGAATTACTCTCCAAAGGATTATTGTACAAAGAAATAGCTTTGGAGCTTTCAATTACTGTGGGAACGGTCAAACAGCATATCCATAAAATCTATCATAAACTCCAAGTGAATAATAAAACCGAAGCAATTAATAAATATTTAGATCGGTGACGATCAATGTTTTCTCCTTAACTTAATTTTCGAGGTATCTATAAACTTCCGTTTGAATTCTAGGTCGGATGTCAAGTCGATACAATTCGCGATTTTTGCGACTGGGATAAACACGATTGCTTAAAAAGATGACCAGTATATCTGATTCCGGATCCGCCCAAACAAAAGTACCAGTAAATCCACTATGTCCATAACTGTCAGGACTAGCAGCTTCAGCTACATGGCTTTTACCGGCTATGTATTCAATCAATGGTTTGTCAAATCCAAGACCTCTGCGATTTCCAGTTTTACAATATTGGCATTTCGTAAACTCATAAATTGCTGCAGAATCAATGATTGTTTTTCCTTCATACACTCCATCATCTAAGTACAGTTGAAACAATTTCGCTAAGTCTTCTGCATTGCTAAATAAACCCGCATTGCAAGAAATACCATCTAACATCGCTGCAGCTTCATCATGTACCGTACCGTGCACCAATTGCTTCCGAAATAATGAATCATATTCCGTTGGAATTATCTGTGAAGCGGGAAATTTATTGGCCGGTTGATAGACCATTTTATTAATGCCAATAGGATTGAAAATTTCATCTTGGAGATACTCTTCAAAATTTTCACCGGTTATAGCTTCTATAATATCTGGTAATATTTGAAAAAATAATCCTGAATATTTATACTTAGGGTTTTTTTCTACCGGTGAATCTTTTATATAACCCATCATGCGCTCCTTGTATTTTCTGTGTAAGAATAGTTGGTCAGTAATTTTTATGGTGAATCGTTTGTTGCCATTTTTTTTAAAGGTTTTTCGATAGAATTTACCATTCTTATTTAATGTCTTCAACCAATATATGATATAAGGTTCTAGACCTGCTTGATGGGCTAATATTTCTCTTATCTCTAGATTCGATTTGTTGGAGCCTTCAAACCATGGAGCATATTTGACTAGTCGATCATTTAGGTCGATTTTGCCTTCTCCAAATAATTTCATTAATATCGGAAGTCCGGAACTGACTTTAGTGATGGAGGCTAAATCATACAAGTCACCATTTTTGACTTGCCTTATCGAGTCATAAGTATGAAACCCATAGCTCTTGGAAAGGAGCGTGATGCCATCTTTAGCAATTAAAACTTGCGTTCCTGGAAAAGCTTTTTTGGTTAATCCTTCTTGAACAATTTTATCTATAGAAATCTCTAAAGAATCAATATTTGTAAGTTGGCCAAATAGTGTAGAACTATTGATAAATAGTACAATTATAAGAGTCAAATGTTTAAAATAAAACTTTCTTATCACCTTTATCCTTTTAATGAACCGACTACAACTCCAAATAGAAAAATCAATGCAAATGGAATCAATGCAATCCCAACAAACTTGAAGAACTTTACGATGGACTGTCCAAGGTTTAGTTGGTATAGCCGGGCAAATACATGAGAATAATATACAACAGTGAAAATCATGGCAACGAAATATACCAGCGGGTGTGTGACCAGGCTTAAAAGAAAAAATAGGGTAGTCCCGTAAAAAGTTATTCCCTGTATGTAAGCGTTGAATGTCAGATGTTCTGCAAAGTTGTAGGGCTTTCCAAAAACTAAGAAGGAGACAAAGCTGTAAAAGGGAATTAAGCAAAAAGTAAGTAGGTTAAAATATTTTAAACTTGTTCTTTGGCCTTTTTCAATATTAGTCATTGATTTTTTCCTATATGCTTCGGCATCAAACGGTTCTATTGCTAAACTATCAATTGCAGAGGAAGATAGGCCCTCAACTTTTTTATCATATTTTTTTTGTTGACTATTGACATCTGCTTCAACAGTGTATGCGTTAAGAGTGGCACTTATCTTCACAAAATCATCACTGAAGAAATTGAAGAATATAATTGCCAAAGTTGCTGCTATAGTTAAAAATGTTAAAGGGTGTAAGTATCTTTTCCGAACCCCGGAAACGAAAGCGCTCAGAACTTCTTGAGGTCGAGATAGCATATCTTTGACAGTTCTTAAGTAAGTGCTGTCTAAACCAAATACCTTGGAGCCAACATCGTTTAGTATTTGTTTGATGGACAATCTTTGGCCTATAATTTTGCCGCCACACTGATCGCAAAAATTTGAATTTTCTGGAAGAGAACTATTACAATTTTTACAGTTCTTTTTAATCACAGACATTGAATTTAGGATTTAAGCTTTCTTTTTTGAAATGTACCGTTTATTATTCTAAATTTAGATCATCGAATGATAAATTTTGATTTCTAATTTATTTGATTGCTCAAAAATGGATTGTTGTAAGTATTTGATGAGCTTAATTTTGATTGCGTTTTATTTTAAATAATTTATGATATGGAGCAAATTAGATTTACGATTAACGGTGTTCCGAAAGAAATGCAAGTTGAAGGACAAACTCCTTTGCTTTGGGTGATTAGAGACCTGCTAGATTTAAAAGGTACAAAATTTGGATGTGGGAAAGCAGCCTGTGGGGCTTGTACTATTCTAGTTGATGGAATGCAAGTGCGATCTTGTTCGTTTACGGCCCAAATGGCTCAGGATAAGGTAATCACCACCATCGAAGGTTTAGGGAATCAGGAAAGTTTACATCCTATTCAGCAAGCATGGATTGAAGAAGTCGTTCCTCAATGTGGTTATTGTCAGCCAGGTTTCATGATGGCTACGGCGGCCCTGCTTAATGAAAATCCAAATCCAACGGATGAAGATATTGATGATAGTATTAGCAATGTTTGTCGTTGTGGTACTTATTATAGAATGAGAAAAGCGATACACCGTGCAGCCGAATTAATGAACACCAATTCTTAAATATTAGGATAATGGCAAATAACAAAAGTAACGAGAAAGAAAAGCAAGGAAAAAAGAAGTTTTCTAGAAGGAAATTCTTAGTGAGATCCGGAATTGGAGTTGGTGTAGCTTTGGGCGTGGGTTATTTGACTCGTCCCATTTGGCGCAGAGCCATTGCACATGCAGTTGATACTGCGGAAGCCATGTACTTGGGAGATACAAAAACGCCACCTATTTGGTTTAACATTACTCCAGACAATAGAATTATCCTACACAGCCCGAAAGTTGAAATGGGTCAAGGTACCTTTACTGGAATGGCGCAAATGGCCGCAGAAGAATTGGAAGTGGATATGGAAAAAATTGAGGTAATCCATGCTGCATCTGAATCCGGAAACTTAGATAGTTTTGCGACTGGCGGAAGTACTTCAATTGCGAGTCTTTGGATACCACTTAGGGAATTGGCCGCTACCATGAGAGAAATGTTAAAGCAGGAAGCTAGTGTCATCCTTGGAACATCAGTAGAAAAACTTTCCATTTCTAATGGAATTATATCTGGCGGAGGACAATCAATTTCTTATGGCGATGTTGCTGGTAAAGTTAAAGAATGGACTATTCCAGATGTACCACTTTTGAAAGATCGAAGTTCTTTTAAACATATTGGTAAGCCCCTTCCTAGAGTTGATTTAAAACAGAAAGTCTTTGGTGCTCCAATTTTTGGAATGGATGCGTCAATGCCTGATATGCTTTATGGCGCAGTTGTTAGACCGGATAAAATCGGAGCTACTTATGTCGATGCCGATATTTCTGAAGCTGAAGGAATGGCTGGGGTTGTGAAAATCGTACAAGAAAAAGACTTTGTTGGAGTTGTTGCCACTTCTTGGACGGCAGCACATAATGCTAAAGAAGCCATTAAGGCCAATTGGCAAATTGATAGAGAATGGCAATTGAAAGATATTGAATCAATGATCGAAGTGGGAAAAGGAGATCCAATAGTGATTCAAAAAACAGGCAATGCAAAAAGAGTATTGAAGAATGAAGAGGATGTAATTATTGCTGAATTCAAAAGCCCAATTGGAGCTCATGCACAAATTGAACCTTCAGGTTCACTGGCATATGTCGAAGACGATAAAGTAACGGTAATGATTCCAACCCAAGTCGTCAAAATTACAAGGAAAGAAGTTGCTGATCGACTGGGAATAAAAGTTGATAAAGTGAATATTATTCCAACATTTTTAGGAGGCGGATTCGGTAGACGTTTGCATACACCAAATGCTATTCAGGCGGCGGTATTGTCAAAAGCAGTAGGAAAACCAGTAAAATGTTTTTTTACTAGAAAAGAAGAATTTCAAAAAGATACTTTTCGACCACCAACACATCATGTTCTTAAGGCAAAGTTGAATGATCAGGGATTAATAAAAGCAATAGAGCATAATATTTCAAGTGGAGATGTCATGTTTGGATCGGCTTTGGTTCCGGGAATTGCCGAACCGATCGTTGGAGCTGATGTTGGAGCTTGGCGAGGTGGAATGATTCAGTACCGCAGAATTCCAAACTTTAGAGCAGTATCCTGGCGGGTAAAATTGCCTTTTGCGACCAGTTGGTGGCGAAGCTTAGGACTACTGGCAAACACTTTTGCAATTGAAAGTTTCATGGATGAATTGGCTCTGAAAGCAAAAATGAGTCCTGTCGATTTTAGGTTGGCCCAAATTCAAGATGACAAACCAGGAAATAGATTAAAAAAAGTAATAGAAACAGCGGCAAAGGCTTCTGGATATAGGGATGAAATAATTGACAATAGAGCTATGGGATTTGCCGCATCAACTGATGCCAATACGCCCTGTGCTCAAGTGGCTGAGGTATCTATTGAAGATGGAGAAATTAAAGTTCATAAAGTCACTTGCGTGATGGATCCGGGGATTTCTGTAAACCCAGATCAGGTCAAAGCCCAGTGCGAAGGTTCCATTATTATGGGAATGAGTGCCATACTTTTTGAAAGTATGACCGTCAGGGATAATGAACTGAGCCCTATCATTTACGGCCCATATGAAATGGCATTGATGCGCAATGCACCGAAAGAAATTGATGTGATTTTATTGGAAAATGATGATAAACCTGGAGCAGTAGGAGAGCCACCATTGGGTCCTATTGGTGCTGCTATAGCAAATGCCGTATTTAAGTTAACCGGAAAACGTCCAAGGTCATTTCCAATTTCGATAGATGCTTAAAACTTTGGCGAACCGAACAAGTTCCTCTACACCATTACATCATTTGCAACAATTTCTATTTCTTTATTTGATGAAAAAAATAACCAAGGTAAGGAGCGTAAAACACTTATTGGTTGAAGGTTGAAGTCGGTAGGTAAGACTGCCTGCGTGCAGATAGGCTTTAAGAATTTTAACCTTTTTCTTTATTGTTTTGATGACAAAAAGGAAAAAGCGATATCCCTGCAAGAAAAAATTCTAAAACAATAGTTTAACTAAAAGAAAAACGGGTGTTGCTGAAAATGCAACACCCGTTTTTTATAAGCTATTATTTGATTTTAATTTCAATAGCGTTTTTACCAGCTTTGGCCGCATCGCCAGAACCCATTCCTTTGAAACTCATTTGAGCTCCTTTAACGCCAAGCGTTTGTAACATGCTTTGTATTTGGGCAGCGCGCATACCAGACAATTTTTTATTTTCCTTTTCATTCTTACCATCTGCTGTGTGAACTTGAACAACGATTTTATCATCTGTTCTTGATTTCAAAGCAGCGGCTAATCCTTCAAATTCAGGTTTAGAATAAAAAGAAATTCGTTGGTTGTCAGGATTAAATTTCATTTGAGAAAGCGTATAAGCATTCGTCTCCGATTTCTTGGTTAAAAACTCATCGAATTTCACTTTGAAGAAGTCCATGGTCTGAGTAGATTTGGCATCATCCATTTTGGGAACGTCAGCTATGCCTCCCAAACGCTTTCCATCCATGTCGAAGTAAGTACCTTCTACAGTTTTGAATTGACCCGCTCTTGCAACTATTACGCCTTGTCTGTTAACCAAATTCCCGTCGGCATCTATACTTAGAATTGCTCCATTGGCGCCAACACCATCCGTCGTTGTAATAACTTTTGCATCCGTCGATACTGTTTCTGCAGCCTCTTTTACTTCAGAGGTAGCCGTTCCAGAAGTCATCGTCGTTTCGCTTGCAGCAGGTTTTGTTTCTTGAGTTGACATTGATGTAGCTGTATCTTCAGTTTTATCTACAGCTGCAGTTGAGCAACCATCCTTGGTGAAAAACCAAACGCCAGCAAGAACAGCAAGCAGAGGAATCAACCATTTCAAAAGTCCAGAGCCAGAAGCGTTTCCAGTTACTTCCGGAGTGGAAGGGGCAGCAGGGGCAGCAAAACCTAGCATATCACCAAAGCCGGCAGGAAGCTCATTTTTAATATGCGCCTTTTGGCCATTCAACAAATCCATAAGTCCGGAAACTCCTCCGCCACTCTTGGTCATTTGTTTGCTGATCATTCCCATTACCATTGGAGCAGCAATACTTAATAATGAGCCCATTTTCCCAGAACCCATCCCAGTAGCTTTAGAAATAAGATTCATAAATCCAGCTTTTTTACCTCCAAGAATAAAAGGAAGCGCTAGGCCTCCAATTTTCATCAAAGAGCTGGTTTTGTTTCCATCGCCTAGGAAGCCTGTGAGATCATCGAACATTCCTCCGTCCAATTTTTGATCTTTCATAAAATCCATCATTCCACTTGCACCTTCTTTGGTTGAACCCTTAGAGATGAGACCACCTATCAAGGCTGGAAGAACAGATCCCATGGCTGAAGATGTATTTCCGGCGCTGTCGCCAATCATTTCAGCTACTTTTCCCATTGCAGCATTGCCCAATTGGGATTTCATTAAGTCTAGAATGTTTACCATTTTAATCTAATTTTAATTTGTTTGATTGTACAATTGCCATTTACAGACTAATTAGTAGTCCGATACGATACTTTGATTTAAGGATTAATTAGAAATTTCTGTAAAGCATAGAAGAAATCTATGCTCATTGGCCTATGAGGACAGGAAAGGTAGATAAATATTAGCATAATTCTTAATTTGATGCCAATTATCTGATTGGTACAATTTGTATCTATTAGATTTTTTTAAGCGAAAATCTACTTATTCGAGTTTCAAATATCAAAAATTTACGCTCATCGAAAATCAAATCATCACCAATCGTAATTTCGAAATCAAGACTGTAGAATCGTCTAAATTCGAAAATTGTCGTTTTGAAAACTGTCAATTCAACAATTCAAAATTGTCAAAAATTCAATTCATTGATTGTCAATTCCAAGATTGCGATTTTAGTTTAGCGAAGCTCAATCTCACGGCCTTTAAGGATGTCCAATTTATAAATTGTAAGATGCTCGGTTTAAGATTTGATCATTGTAGTGATTTTCTGTTTATTGTAGACTTTGTAAAATGTCAGTTGGATATGAGTTCTTTTTTTGATATGCGATTGTCAAATATGCATTTTCAAGATTGTTCTCTAATCGATGTAAACTTTGAAAAAACGGATCTTTCTGATACCATATTGGACAATTGTAATCTATCACGCGCGAATTTTCACCATACTGTATTGTATAAGACTGATTTTAGAACAGCATACAATTACATAATTGATCCGGAAGAAAACAAAATCAAAAAGGCCAAATTTTCAAACGCTGGATTAAGTGGATTGCTTCAGCAATATGAGTTAGATATCGAGTAGAATGTAATTTTGTAAAAAAGCGGAAGGTGATCAATCCAATAAAACTAGAGAAAGAAAGTTTTAGCAAATGGAAGAATTCTTCCTTGTGCATTTGTACCTTTGAGCGTGGCAAAATTTAGACAACATCACCAACGGGGACGCAGTTCCCATTCACTTTTTTCACCACGTACTATATTCCTAGTGGTCTTACTCATCGGTTTAGGAATTTGGACAATTCTTGGAGGAGGTTTTGACATGGAACGTATGTTTGGCGGAAATTCATCTGACGACTATTTTTCTGAAACAAATTCAAGTCCACAAGGTCCGGGAAAAATGGAGCTCCAAGATAATTTTTTGCCTATTGGAGCAGATGGTCCTGTAATCAAACACAGTTTCTATGCCCTAAGTTATAATGAGCAACATGAACAAGCGGATTGGGTGGCCTATGAATTAACCAAAGCCAGTATTCAAGCTCCAAACGTCAAACGCTCCGGAGATTTTCGCAGAGACAGGAAAATACGATCTACATCCGCTGAAAGAGAGGATTATAAACGATCTGGTTATGATCGAGGTCATATGGTCCCGGCTGGGGATATGGCATTTTCAGAACAAGCGATGTCTGAGACTTTTCTAATGAGTAATATGTCTCCACAAGTTCGTGCTTTTAATGGTGGCATCTGGAGAGAATTGGAAGAAAATGTTAGAGATTGGGCTTATGAAGACAATCATATTTATGTTATCACAGGACCGATATTATCACAATCAAAACTTGGAACCATTGGTCGTAATGAGGTCACTATTCCTTCAGCTTACTTTAAAGTATTATTGGACATAAAAGATCCTCAACAAAAAGGAATTGGATTCATTATGCCAAACGAAGTTACAGACAGGCCAATTGAAGATTTTGCAGTTTCAATAGATGAAGTTGAAGAAAAAACGGGGTTTGATTTTTTTGCAAATCTATTGCCTGAAGAACAAGAAAATAAATTAGAAGGCTCTTTCAATGCCAAATATTGGCCGACAAACAAAGATAAATTTAGATCTCGTGTTGAAAGTTGGAACCACCGATAATAACAAATAAACAACAAGAAATAGGAATGCCTAAAATTGATAGTTTCAAAAAAACCGTAACAAAAGGATATTCCATCGAAGGAAAATCTATTCTTCTGGGGGGGGCGATGCTCGATGGAGAAGCCATCTCAGAACAGTTTGTCCGATTGCCTTTAAAAACTATAAATCGACATGGTTTAATTGCAGGAGCTACCGGCTCGGGAAAAACCAAAACTTTACAAATTATTGCAGAGCAATTATCCGAGCAGGGAATCCCATCTTTACTGATGGATATTAAAGGTGATCTTTCTGGAATAGCGGAACCTTCCACCGGCCATAAGAAGATTGATGAGCGTCATGAAAAAATAGGATTCCCATTTATCCCAGGAAATAGTCCAGTTGAATTTCTGACAATTTCAGATGAACCCGGAGCAAGAATGCGGGCAACAGTAATGGAATTTGGCCCAGTCATGCTCAGCAAGATTCTTGATTTATCAGAAACCCAAGAAGGAATCTTGGCTGTAATTTTCAAATATTGTGACGATAATAATTTACCACTTTTGGATTTGAAAGATCTGAAAGAAACGCTGAAGTATTGTCAAGACGCAGGAAAGGAAGATATCGAAAAAGAATATGGAAAACTATCTGCGAGATCCATGGGCGTGATTATGCGTAAAATCGTAGGTCTAGAATCTCAAGGCGCCGAAATTTTCTTTGGAGAAACTTCTTTTGACCCTCGGGATTTGGTAGCAAAAAAAGATGGCAAAGGAATCGTTTCTATTTTAAGATTGACAGATATTCAAGATAGACCTCAGCTTTTTTCAACATTTATGTTGCAATTACTGGCGGAAATTTATGCCGATTTTCCGGAGCAAGGAGATACCGATGAACCAAAGCTTGTACTGTTTATAGATGAGGCACATTTGGTTTTCAAAAATGCTTCAAAGGCTTTACTTAGACAGATTGAAACCATAATTAAATTAATTCGATCTAAGGGGGTAGGTATCTTTTTTGTCACTCAGAATCCTGCCGATATTCCAGAAGACGTGCTCGGACAATTAGGTTTAAAAATACAACATGCACTTCGAGCGTTTACTGCGAAAGATCGTAAGGCGATTAAATTGGCAGCGCAGAATTATCCTGAGACAGATTATTATGATGTTGAAGAGCTGCTAACTTCTGTTGGGATTGGTGAAGCTTTAGTGACTGCTTTAAATGAACAAGGTATTCCGACGCCGCTTGTCCATACCTTGTTGAGAGCGCCACAATCCAGAATGGATACTTTATCGTCTGCTGAAATTGATGAAATTTTGGACGAGTCAGAACTGATGGAGTACTACAACAAGGAAATTGACCGAGAAAGTGCTTATGAAATTCTTCGAGAGCGGATAGAAAAATTTGAAAAGGCAGAAGAAAAAGCCAAGCGAAAATCAGCGAGATCTTCTTCGAGATCGAGCGGAAGAAGGAAAAAGAGCACTTTTGAAAAAGTGGTAAATAATACAACTACAAGACAAATTGGTAGAACCGTAGCCAGAGAATTGACAAGGGGATTACTAGGTATCTTAGGCATAAAGAAAACACGAAGACGGAGAAAAAATTCTTGGTTTTAATTTGATTCAGCAATTAACAAAAAAGAGGCATTGATAATATCAATGCCTCTTTTTTTATTAATGATCAAAATGCTCAATAAAAATATGCCATGGTACCTTTTGATAATATTCGTCACCATAGTATTGTAATATGTGCAAAAATTTATTACTCTCTTTGTATCCGATTAGACTTTGTAAGACACGCTGATCATTATCGACAAAAATGGTGGCAGGTGTTCCGTAACGGCCGTCTAATAAATCTAAGGCTAGGGAGTGAAAAGATCTTTCGCCTTTTTTGACAAAATTGTAATCTTTGGATTTAAAGTGCAACGGTTTTTTTTCTTCAATATTCAACTTAATAGCGATGAAATTATTTGAGATATAATCGATAACTTTCTGGTCCTTATAGGTTGTATTCACCATATGATCGCACCAGCTGCAATTGTCATTGTAGATACTCACAACTATGGGAAGGTTATGTTTTTCCGCTGCTTGAATTCCAGTTGCCCAACTGTGCCATTTAATTTGCTGTTGCGCAAAAGAGAAAGTCCCTGATCCAATGATTAAGAAAACTAAAATGCACTTTATCAAAATGTTATTGGTGTTCATGTGAGTAGCTGTTCTGTCCATAAGACGGAATTAAAACAGCATTGGCCACGTTTTTACTCTGAAAACGATAGGATTTAATAAATATTTAACCTAAGCTAAAGAAAACTTAGCCCAATTTATCGGTTCATATTTCGATACAAAAAGACATCATCTTGTTTGATGGAAATTGATTCAATGGCTTCTTGTTCAGGGAGATCTGGCGCTGGGACACCAGCTGATAATACAGTTTTGCTTTGGAATACCAAAGCTTCATCCCAATGATTTGCTGCGATAAAACTATTTAAGGTCTGTGCGCCGCCTTCTACAAGAAGTGTATTTATAGAAATAGATCGCAGGAAAGAAAAAAGTTGTTGAAAGAAATCTAAGTTAGAATCTATTCGGACAAATTCGAGCTGCGGGAGCTTTCCTGTTGACAAAGGGTGATCAACACTTGTTAACAAATACGTCTTGTTAGTAGCTTTATTGCGTTCGGAAAATAATCTCAAATTTGCTAATAATTTTCCGTTTAAGTCCAAAATGATTTTTACCGGATTGTCTCCAAATCCAAATCGGGTTGTTAAGGAAGGATTGTCAATTTCTGCTGTTTTTCTTCCAATCAAAATCGCTCCAACTTTTTCGCGATAAGCATGAACCAAACGTTTACTAAATGCATTGCTTAGCCAAGTTTGTTCGTCAACTTTGGAGATGAATTTATCGGAAGACTGAGCGTATTTCAAAAGCACTTTTGGCCTAGAATATTTATGTCCGATCAAAAAAGAATCAATAACTGATTCAGCTTCGCAAAGGTTATGCATATAAACTTTTATTCCAGCATTTTCTAGAATTTCAATACCTTTTCCAGAGACTTTGTCGGTGGGATCTAAGATCGCAATATGTACTTCTGGAATTCCTGCCTCAACTATTGCAAGTGCACATGGAGGTGTTTTTCCATAATGTGAACAAGGCTCTAGACTCACAAATATTTTTGCATGCTTCAGTAATGGTAGGTTATCTTTTTGAACATTTCTTAATGCGTTTATTTCAGCATGAGCCTCTCCAGATTTTTCATGCCATCCTTCTCCAATAATTTTCCCGTCAACCAAAATTACAGCACCGACTTGCGGATTGGTTCCAACATTTCTTCCGCCTCTTCTAGCCAGTTCAAATGTCCGCTTAAAAATTAAATCATATTTCGTCAAAATAATGTTGTAAGATTTTGATTATTTTATTTACTTTGTTCTATTATTTCCTATCTTAGCCGCTGGCCAGTGAATAATACCCATATAAAGATACGCAGACAAACGGAACCAAAGCGAAGAGACTAAAGTTATTTCTTCATTTAATTTTTGATCGTGTTATACAAAGTCAAACTCAAAAATGCGAATGAAAATGTTCTATTGGACGCTGATGTCTACGAACATTTGACTTCGGACAAGTATCTTGTAAAAGTAGATTTCATTAACAACTTGCGACGACATTCTAGTGGTTGCGCTGTTTTCCAAAAAACCTGGCCAAAGGCGGGTGGAGGTTACAAAACCGAGACCATTTATTTACACAAATACATCGCGGAAAAGTTCCTTAAAAAGCAAAGGTCAAGAGTCAAAAATCTAGTAGGAGCCTTAAATGGCAACAAATTGGATTGTAGACTTGAGAACTTGGCTTGGAGATCAAGATCTGTTGCTTCCAGGCAAAGAAAAACTTCCAGTAAGGTTGGATATACCGGTGTTTACAAGGAAAACAAACGTTATCGAGCGGTTATTTCTATTGATAGAAAATCCGTTCACTTAGGCATGTTCGATACACCTGAAGAGGCCGCACACGCGTACAACTTAAAGTCAAAAGAATTGTACGGTGCTGATGGTAAAATCAATGTGTTGAAAAAGCCACTTCCCAAGCGGAAAGGACCTGCTCCTAAACCGCGCAGAGGTCGGCCACCTAAGGTTCGTCGCTAGTAACACTAAGAAATCAAAACTTTGAAGAGAAATTTTGAACCCCGTCCATATTTTGGATGGGGTTCTTAAGTTATACCATAATCAATAGCAAGTCATTATTCCGTAAATTCCTTCAAGTAATATGGCCCATTCTCAAATAGATCCTAATTTTGCAACATGCAATATCAAAATGATTTATTCCTAAGAACTTTGAACAAAGAAGCTGTCGAGCGACCTCCAGTTTGGCTAATGCGACAGGCGGGTAGAATACTTCCACAATATCGGGCCATCAGGACCAAGCTTTCTGGTTTTGTAGAATTGGTTCAAACCCCACAATTAGCAGCAGAAGTTACCATTCAACCTGTTGATGAATTAGGAGTAGATGCAGCGATCATTTTTTCTGACATTTTGGTAATACCTGAGGCCATGGGCTTGCCATATGAATTGATAGAAAAGAAAGGGCCATTTTTTCCCAATACCATTAAAACGGCCACGGATGTCAATAAACTGATTGAAGGTCAAAACGCTGCCGAGCAGCTGGACTATGTTTATGACGCAATTGAAGCGACTGTTAAAGGATTAGATGGCAGGGTACCCCTGATTGGTTTTGCCGGAGCACCTTGGACAATTCTCTCTTATATGATAGAAGGCCAAGGATCTAAAACGTTTTCTAAGGCCAAGGCTTTTCTATATAAAGAACCAGTTTTAGCGCATCAATTGTTGGAAATGATTACAAATACTACTATTGCATATTTGAAAGCAAAAATTAGGGCAGGGGTAGCCGCAGTTCAGGTGTTTGATTCTTGGGCTGGGATATTATCGCCTGCTCAATTTCAAAGCTTTGCCTTGCCCTATTTGAGAAGAATCGAACAGGCTATAGAAGGAACTCCTGTAATCCTATTTGCAAGAGGAGCTCATCATTCGTTAAAAGAATTAGCAAATGGTAATAATGCGTTGGGTATCGATTGGACTTTAAATCGAACCAACGTGAGACAAACCGTTGGGAGTGAGGTGGTTTTGCAAGGTAATCTAGACCCTTGTTTCTTGTATTCTAACGAAGAAAGTATTCGCATAGAAACAACCAACATGCTTAATGAGCTGGGTCCCAGACACATAGCAAACTTAGGACACGGAGTGTACCCCGATACACCATTACAAAACGTCAAAACTTTTGTAAATACCGTTAAAGACTTTCGATATTCTACCAACTAATTTTGTTATTTGCACCTCTTTAGTATTTTTGAATAATATATAACCTCAAATTATATAGATGGGCTGGTTTAAAAGATTGAAGGACGGAATTATTACCTCCACGAAAGATAAAAAGGAAGCACCTGATGGACTTTGGTACAAGTGTATCAAATGCAAAGAGGCCAGCACCATTAAAGAGGTAAAAGAAAATTTCCACCTTTGCCCACATTGTGACTATCACATCAGAATCGGATCTCACGATTATTTCGATCTGCTTTACGACGGCAAATATTCCTTTCTTTTCGAAGACATTGTAGCTACTGATTTCCTAGAATTTACAGATCTCAAAAGTTATGACAAAAGACTGGAGGCAGCTAAAAAGAAGACCAATCTTGATGATGCTATCACCGTTTCAGAAGGTAAGATCAATAAACGCTCAATAGTTATTGCGGCAATGGATTTTTCCTTCATTGGCGGATCCATGGGATCTGTTGTTGGTGAAAAAATTTCTAGAGCCATAACTTACGCTTTAGATACTAAAACACCGCTGATGGTGATTTCTAAATCAGGTGGAGCAAGAATGATGGAATCCGCATTTTCATTAATGCAGATGGCCAAAACTTCAGCCAAGCTTTCGCAACTTTCTAAAGCTGGTGTTCCATACTTTTCTTTTATGACTGATCCGACCACAGGAGGAGTTACGGCTTCTTTTGCAATGCTCGGAGATATCAATTTCGCAGAACCGGAAGCTTTGATTGGATTCGCGGGACCAAGAGTGATCAAAGAAACCATCAAAAAGGATTTACCGGAAGGATTCCAAACTTCAGAATTCTTATTAGAGCATGGCTTTTTAGATTTCATTGTAGATCGAAAGAACTTAAAAACCAAATTAGGAGACTTATTGGCACTGGTAGCTTAACGGTTAAAACTATATTGTCGACTAATTAGTGTGCATTAAAAGCTAGTTTGCGAATACATTGGTTGATCACCCCTTTAGGCTTTATCAGCCTTTCTGGATACCATTAGACAACAATCTTTGAAATTTTTTCATCAACGAAAAAGTAATAATCATGGAAATGTTGCTTCCCTTTAAAAGCTTGTTTTTTACGGTCATCGTAATTGTAATTGTCTACTTTGTAGCTAAACTGATATTAGATCGACAAATAAAAGGTAAATCAGATTGGTCAATAATCCGAACGTTCATTTTGTTTGGAATACTTCTTATTGGCTTGTTTGCCACTGTTTCTGCACTTCCGATTGATCCTACAGTCAAAGAGGAAATCACTAAACTGATGGGAATCGTAATTTCCGCCGTACTGGCCTTAGGGTCTGCAACATTCATTGGAAATGGTTTGGCCGGTATCATGATTCAAACCGTAAATAGTTTTAAGCCAGGAGACTTTATTCATATCAATGATTTATTCGGACGGGTTACAGAACGTAGCCTTTTCCATGTAGAAATTCAAACTGAGAATAGAGATTTGACTACCATACCTAATCTCTTTTTAACTGCTCATCCAGTTAAAGTAATTCGTTCTTCAGGAACCTTCATATCAGGTATTTGTTCTTTAGGTTATGATGTAAATCGACAAAAAATCGAAACAGCATTGCTAGATGCAGCCAAAAGAGCCGATTTAAAAGATGCATTTGTTAGAGTTGATGAACTTGGTGATTTTTCTGTTGTATACAAAGTCTTTGGCCTTTTGGAAGACACTAAAACCATCTTGACATCTAAGTCCAGATTGAATGCAATGATATTGGATGCTTTACATGCAGTAGGCATTGAGATTGTCTCTCCATCTTTTATGAATCAACGACAAGTTGGTGAAACTGTTTTTATTCCTAAAAAGCCTAGAAAACACGAAGAAGTAAAAGATACTGCGAAGCCTGAAAGGATTATGTTTGATAAAGCCGAAGAGGCGGAATCAATTGAAAATAGAAAAGAAAAATTAGCTGAAGTCAATAGTAAATTGGCGGAACTTGAAGAAGTGCTTAAATCGACAGAAGAAGAAGATGTGGTCAAGGCAAAAATTGAAAAATGGAAAGCTGTTAAGGCAAAAATGGAATTACGTATTGAAGAGCAAAAGAATGATCTTAATGAAACCAAGTAGCCCTTTTCATTTTTCTAGAAAAAAATATTACAGGCAACTTTGATTGCATTTTACGCTAATTTGAGAAAATGAAAAAGTTTATCGTTTATTATTTACTACTCTTACCATTGTTAAGTTTTGGGCAAGAGAACCTCAAGAAAATTCAAAATACCATCGATCAAGAAGTTTGGGAGCCATTTACCCGAGCCTTCGAAACTTTGAATGCAGAGGCTTTAAATGCGATTTATGCTGATGAGGTATTACGCGTAACACCTAATGGGATAGATACTAAAAGTGAATTTAAACAAGAAAACATTAAACGTTTTGCACAAAACAAAATCGATGGTATTTCTATAACTTTAGATTTCTGGTTTGATGACAGAGATACTAATGAAGATACTTCTTATGAAGTTGGTTTTTATAGAATAGGTTTGAATAAAAAGGAAGCAAAGACTAGTTACATCTATGGGCAGTTTCACATCGTACTCAAGAAAGTCAATGGAACATGGAAAATTACTCAAGACTGGGATACCACTACCATTAATGGAAAAAAGATCACCTCCAAAGACTTTGATAAAAAGGGATTGGAATAACTAAAACTCAATACTAATAGTTGCTAAACTAAGATTCTAAAACAATGACCATATCACTGTTCAATGGATTAAGCACTTCGAGTAGTGTATCAAAGAATGTCTCTCCGTGTTTCAAATAAAATGGAATGAAATTGTCGACGCGCTCCTGTAGTCCATTCTTAGGAAACAGCTTGGTTTTTAACTTTTCAATCTGCTTAATTGATACATCATGCTTTTGCTTTTCAGCTCGGACAATTCGGTTAGACATTTGATCAACCGACTTCATCAATCTAGTTTTCTCAGCCTCCAAGGCTTTTCCAAGCGTAGCATCAACTTGCTTTCCTTGCTCAATTAATTGATCAACCTGTTGTGCAATTCCTTCGATTTGCTCCGAAAAATCCAGCTCAGAAGTCGCTTGAAGATTCACAAATGACTTGACAATGGAATCTTTTTCACCAAAGAAGTCTTCCAACCTCAGCCCAAGTTTATTCATTCTCTTTTGACTTCCTGAATCCACCCAAAGCACAGAGTTTCTTCGAATCAACATGGGATAAAATATTCCAAATGCTTCAAACTGTGTTTTTCTTTCCAGCCAATAAGCCAATTCTCCGCCGCCACCAATGTAAGCCAGATTTGGAAGAATCGTCTCTTGGTATAGGGGGCGGATAACTACGTTTGGAGAAAAATGATCAGGATTTTTATCGATGTATTTATCCAATTCAGCGGCACTAAACTTAATCTCAGTATTTAGAACTTGGTAAGAATCATTCTCAAAGACTATTCTTTCCCGAATGCCTTTCTTCATGTAAAAAAAATTAATATCCCTAGCATGTGCTTGTGATTTGAAACCGGCTTCAGCCAGCTGATCTTGCGTGCCATTCACCAATGAAGCAGAGGCCTGCTCAAAAATTTCCTTTTTAATACTTGGAATAAAAGCAGCCTTTAAATCTTTTTGATCCATGTTAAAAACAATGAGACCATATTTCCCAAAGAGCTCATTTACAAAAGACAAAGTCGCTTGGCCGTAAGGAATGCTTTGACCATAATGTTTGACAAGTAATTGATGAAGTTCTTGAGCCGCAGGTTGCTCTCCCAAGATCTCTTTCATTTTTGCTAAAGTATCCAGTAAAGAAGAAGTGTTCATTTTTCCTACCGGTCCAGACTCATTATTTTCCCAAGATATAGTTTGGTTGAAAAGTTGTAAATGATTGATCTCTTCAAAGTCATGATCTTCTCCTCCTGACACAAAAACAGGAACGAAGTTGGCTTCGGGATATTCAGATTTAAGCACTCTTGATAAATGTATAGTGCTAAGAATTTTATAGACAAAGTACAATGGACCAGTAAAAAGGCTCGGTTGATGCGCCGTGATAACACTAAAGGTGTTTTCTGATCCAAATGATTTGATCAAGGCTACACTGCTTGAAGTGTTCATTCCATACTCCGCATATTGATGCAATAATGTTTTTACCAACAAACCTCTATCTACCGGAAATCGCTTGCGATCAGCTATAACCTCCTTGAAAGCGGTTAACGAAACGGCGTATTTCGAAAACGAATTCAGACGCTCATCATTGAGCGTATAAGCCTTATCTCTAGTTGAGAACTGAGGAACTTCTCCGAATGGTTTTTTTTGTATCTGAATCATAAGCTTGCCAATAGTTTCGCAAAGCTATAAAACCAAATATTATATCAGATGTTTTGGCGATCTATCCTTTTATTTTTCTTTATTTCTTTCGGTTCTAAGACGGTCTCAGTACTTTGTGATTCAAATTGTAGCAGATGGCGAAGTACATTTTAGCATTGGATCAAGGAACTACTAGTTCTAGGGCGATTTTATTCAATAAAAGCGGAAATATCGTTGACAGTGTTCAACAGGAATTTACTCAAATCTATCCACAACCAGGTTGGGTAGAGCACAATGCCCTTGAGATTTGGTCTTCACAATTAAAAGTGACCAAGGCGTTATTGAAAAAACGAAAGGTTAGTATCAAAGACATTGCTGGTATTGGAATTACCAATCAACGAGAAACAACAGTAGTCTGGGATAAAAATACCGGACAACCGATACATAATGCAATCGTTTGGCAGGATCGTAGAACTGCCTCTATATGTGATGATTTGAAGTCTGCAGGTTTAAGTAATTATGTAAAGAAGAATACCGGCTTGGTGATCGACGCCTATTTTTCAGGAACCAAAGTTAAATGGCTTTTGGACAATGTGAGAGGAGCAAGAGCGAGAGCTGAAAAAGGTGATTTACTTTGTGGAACAATTGATACTTGGTTAGTTTGGAATTTGACTGAAGGACAAAAGCATGTAACTGATTATTCTAATGCTTCGCGTACTATGCTCTTCAATATCCGGACATTGAAATGGGATAAGAAAATGTTGAAAGCACTTAACATTCCCGCAAAGATGCTTCCTGAAGTTGTGAACTCCAGTGGAGATATTGGAAAGACTACTTGTTTTGGCGGCTCATTGAAAATTGCTGGAATGGCCGGTGACCAACAAGCGGCGCTTTTTGGACAACGATGTTTCAGTCCAGGAATGGCGAAAAACACTTATGGTACTGGTTGCTTTATGTTGATGAATACTGGTGAAAAACCAATAACTTCGAAATCAGGATTGCTTACCACTATCGCTTGGGGAATGAATGGCAAAGTTGAATATGCCTTGGAAGGTTCAGTCTTTATTGCGGGAGCCGCGATACAATGGCTAAGAGATGGTTTGAAGATTATTGATTCCGCCCCTGATTCAGAATTTTTTGCTATGAAAGTTTCGGGAACTGATGGCGTTTATGTGGTGCCAGCTTTCGCAGGATTGGGTGCGCCGTATTGGGATATGTATGCCCGAGGAGGAATCTTAGGACTTACTCGAGGTACTACTAAAGCTCATTTGATTCGGGCTACTTTAGAATCGCTGGCTTATCAAACTCGGGATGTTTTGGGAGCGATGGAAAAAGATTCCAAAATTAATTTGAAAACATTGAAAGTAGATGGAGGGGCTTCAGCTAATAATTTACTCATGCAGTTCCAAGCCGATATTCTAGGGGCAAAAGTTCAACGGCCAAAAATCATTGAAACAACTGCTCTTGGTGCTGCTTATCTCGCCGGACTAGCCGTAAAATTTTGGAAAAAATCTGATTTGACTAAAGGAGTAAAACCAGCGATTACATTTAATTCAAAGATGAAATCCAAAGAGCGAAATAAATTGTATTCCGGATGGCAAAAGGCAGTCAGCCGAGTGATGAAGTGGGAAGATTAAGGGCGAAGAATATTATTTATGCAACAGATTAATCCGAAGGCTGCTTTAGAATATGCCGATCAAGTATTAATGGTAGATGTTAGAACTCCTTTGGAGTTTGAAAAAGGCCACATTCCTAAAGCTATTAATATTCCGCTGTTTTCAAATGAAGAACGTAAGTCTGTCGGCGTCGCCTATAAGCAGAGTTCGCCCAGAGAAGCATTTTTACTAGGCTTGGAATTGGTGGGTCCTAAAATGGTAAAATATGTATCCACTTTAGATAAAATAGCTAAGGATAAAAAAATAATTTGTTATTGCTGGCGTGGTGGTCAACGTAGCCAAAGTATGTCTTGGCTTTTTGAAAAGAGTGGATACAAAGTTTATTTTATTTCTGGAGGCTATAAAGCCTATCGCAAATTTGTTCGATCGCAATTCAAAGAGGTCACCTATCCGTTAATTGTATTGGGAGGAAGAACAGGATGTGGAAAAAGTGAAATATTAAAAGCATTGTCCAAAAAAGATGCGCAGATTATCGACTTAGAAGGATTAGCCAATCATAAAGGATCTGCCTTCGGTCACATCAATGAAGCACCACAGCCAAGTATTGAGCATTTTGAAAATATGCTTTATGAACAATTGGCTAAGATGGATTTGAACAAGTGGATTTGGATCGAAAATGAATCAAGGTTGATTGGCTCCATTCACATCGAATCTTCTTTTTGGAATCAATTGAAAGCAGCGCCACTCATTTATATTGATTATCCGGCTTCGGAAAGATTCAACTATTTGGTCAAAACTTATGGAATTTTTCCAGTCGAAAAATTAAAAGCCGCTTTTACTAAAATTAAGAAAAGACTCGGTGGAAAAAAATATATGGAAGCTATCGAAGCTTTGGATACTGGCAATATTGAAAGAGCTACACAAATAGCACTGGACTATTATGACAAGAGCTATAGTTTTATGTTAAAGAACAACAAGGCTCCTAATATTGAAGAACACTTTTTTGACAAGATGGATTTTAATCAAAATGCAAGTGAATTGATTAATGTTTTGACTCAGAAATTTCAAAAAGAGCCAACCTTTAAGGACATGTCTGGAAATAATTAAAATCCAGAAAACAATAGACAAAAATGGAGAAAGTAGAAGAACAGATTAGATTGACACAATATAGCCATGGCGCAGGATGTGGATGCAAAATATCACCAGCGGTTTTAAGTGAAATTTTAGGCGAAGTAGAGGAGCAAACTCCGTTTGCAAACTTATTGGTTGGAAATGATAAACGAGACGATGCAGCTGTTTTTGATCAAGGGGATGGAACCGCTATTATTAGTACGACTGATTTTTTTATGCCTATTGTGGATGATCCGATCACATTTGGCAGAATTGCAGCAGTGAATGCGATTTCAGATATTTATGCCATGGGAGGGCAACCAATGATGGCCATTGCGATACTGGGTTGGCCAATAAATAAATTGTCATCGAAAATAGCTGGAGCTGTAATTGAAGGGGGAAGAATGGCTTGTCAAGAAGCTGGTATTCCGTTAGCAGGTGGACATTCTATAGACAGTCCAGAGCCAATTTTTGGATTGGCGGTTACGGGAAAAGCAAATATTTCAGACTTGAAGGAAAATAGCACCGCGAAAGAAGGCGCCAAGTTATTTTTGACTAAAGGGATTGGGGTTGGCATTTTATCTACTGCGGAGAAGAAAGGATTGTTGAAACCAGCTCACAGCCAATTAGCGATTCAATCTATGCTGAAATTAAACAATATTGGTGCAACCTTGGCGAAATTACCTTATGTTCAAGCCATGACTGATGTAACCGGATTTGGACTTTTTGGTCACTTGGCGGAAATGTGCAAAGGGGCGAATTTGTCAGCGCAACTTTCCTTTGATAGAATACCTTTGATAGATCGCGAAGCAATAAATTATTATGTCGACGCTGGTGCAATCCCGGGAGGTACAAATCGCAATTGGAAAAGCTATGGACATTTAGTTGGAGAGGTTTCAGATTTTGAGAAAACAATTGGATGTGATCCGCAAACAAGCGGCGGACTTTTAATTGCAATAAACCCCAACAAAGAAAATGATTTCATTGAACTCATGAGCAGTAAGGGGCAGTATTTAGAATGCATTGGAAAAATGATTCCTAAAGTAGAATCTTTGATTAATATTTAATCATGCAGCATTACATCTTTCGAAAGCTGAGTTATGGCCTGTTAGTTTTACTTATGGTAATCCTTTTGGTGAGCAGTATCATTTATCTGGCGCCAGTGGATCCCGCCAGATTGACTTTTGGTCAAAGGGCAGATGTTGAAACAGTAAAAGCTAAGAAAGAAGCATTAGGATTAGACGAGCCTCTGTATTATCAACTGGGGTATTACCTCAGGGATATTAGTCCTATAAATTTTATCAGAACCAATCATCCGGCAATTCATCAATATAACTACTTCAAAATTTTTTCTGTTTCAGAGCGGATGTTCATCATGAAAAAGCCATACTTGCGAGATTCTTTTCAGCAGGGTAGACCGGTATCAACAATGTTGGCTGAAGCCATTCCGCGAACGTTAATATTAGCGCTTATTGCGATTGTCATTGCACTAATTGTAGGAATTGTTTTCGGAATAATTGCAGCTTTGAACAAGGACACTTGGTTAGATCAAACCATCATCAGTATTTCAATCTTAGGAATTTCATTGCCTTCTTATGTGACTGCAATTATTTTTGCATTGATCTTTGGATATTGGCTACAAGCTTGGACTGGTCTTGAAATGCAAGGGGGATTAGTAGGTCTCGATGATTTTGGAGATGAAAAAATATTTTGGAAGAATCTCATTTTACCTGGTTTGGCTTTGGGTGTTCGGCCTATAGCTATTATTACACAGTTAACCCGGTCAGCAAGTTTGGATGTGTTGGATCAAGATTACATTCGTACAGCTTCCGCAAAAGGACTATCATTTGTAAAAGTGATACGCAAGCATTTATTGCGCAATGCTTTGAATCCAGTATTTACTGCGGCTAGTGGATGGTTTGCAAGTCTTTTAGCTGGTGCCTTTTTTGTAGAAAATGTATTTGGGTATAATGGCCTCGGCTTGCTCACAGTCCAAGCATTGCTAAGTTATGATATTCCAGTAATTCTTGGGGCCGTATTATTTACAGCCGGTAGTTTTGTCGTGCTAAATATATTGGTAGATCTTATGTATGGTTTAATCGATCCTAGAATTGCTAAACAATAATTAAATCTTCATTTTCATTTCAAATTGATCAATGACATTTGGGATCTTAATTTCATTTAAAAATTGAATTAAACTGGTTCTGTTTTCATCAATATTATTGATCTTAATGGTTTCGGAAGCCCATGCGATACCGCTAAATAAATACGCCCAGTTTTCACTTGGACATTCTAATTGAGCGATTATTCCATTCTGGGAATTGATTACGAAATGACCAATATTCTTATTGTTTTTTTCGTGCAACACTTGATATAATTCATAGAACTTAGCTGCCTTGAATACTGTCGCATTTGTGAAATCCCAGGAATATCCATTGTATCCATTTATACGTTCAATTTCTGTTAAAGCCAATCGTTTTAATTTGACTGCTGGACCGGCAGTAAGATTACCTTTATATGATTTTAGGCGCCTAATTTTACGAAATCCAATCCGCTCATAAACTTTTATTGCGCGATCATTTTTATCAATAACCTCAAGTTTGCATTGTTCGATTCCTGCCAATTTTAGTAATGGAAAACTGTAATCATACATTTTATCAACCCATTGATTTCCTCGATAATTTTCAATTATTCCAGTCCCAGTATTATAGGCAGTCATTAACCCATGATCTTTGTCCACTGCGTTAATGATGAATCCTATTAAATAGCTTTTGTCAAGAACACCATAAGACAAATCAAAGTCTACTCTTGCATGGTGAAATCTCTTTTTCCAGTATTCAATGTCCTTCGGCATTTTAACAAAATAATTTTTAAAGGCCGCTAATAGACATTCTACAAGTACCGGAGTTTTGATTTTTGAAAGATTTGATAATTCCATTATTACATAAATTGATGAAAATGTAGTGAAATGTCCGGTACAAAGTTCTCCAGGCTAGGTAAAAATGCCATTTTTTCCTATCTTTCGTATACTATCATCTAAGACAGTTTCAACCAATCAAAATTTGAATGCCAGTTTCAATATCAATAATTCGATATTGATCATTCTATTTGTTGAATTAGATCAAAACCAACTATGAAATTCAAACATCTCTTTTTAGCAATTGCTCTATTAAGCTCTTGTAATATCCTAAATGCTCAACTCGCAAATGGTTCAATTGCCCCGAATGTTACTTTCAGCGACTTGAATGGTAATACCCATGAATTGTATGATATTTTGGACCAAGGCAAATCAGTAATTTTTGATGCTATGGCGACATGGTGTGGCCCCTGTTGGAATTATCACAACTCTCAAGTTTTAAAAACGATTTACAATACATATGGTCCAGCAGGTACCAATGAGGTAGAAGTCTTTATGGTCGAGGCTAGTCCAAGTACTACACAACCTTGCCTTTATGGTCCCAATAATTGTAATGGTGGAACAATTGGCGACTGGGTAACAGGAACTCCTTATCCCATCGTGCATATTCAGTCCGATAATGCACCCTCTTTTAGTAGTGATTACAATATTCCTGGTTATCCAACTTTGTACAAAGTTTGTCCAAACAAGAAAATTTATAGAATTACTACCGGAGGAACACAAATTTGGATTGATTGGATCACAAGTTGTTCTTTAGAAGGAGAGGGAACGGTAAGTAATTCAATTTGCTTTAATGATGGACTCGGAGGTGTTGATCTTGATGTTACAGGTGGATTAGGCAACAAAACTTATAATTGGAGCAATGGTTCCACAAGTCAAGATTTAAATGGTGTTGATCCTGGTTCATACAGTTGTACAATTACGGAAGCCCAAGGTCATTCGATCGAAGTTGGACCGTTTGTAGTAGACGGTTCTTCTAGCCCGTTGGATGTTAATCTGCTTCAGGTAGTAGATGTGCCTTGTTTCGGAGACAATACAGGAATGGCATTTACAAGTACCTCCGGCGGAGCAGCTGGATATTCTTACAATTGGAATAATGGAACTCAAGGTCCTGATTTGATGAATGTTTTTGCAGGCAATTATACTTTGTCAGTTACAGATAATCTTGGTTGTGAAGAAACATTGCCTGTTGAAATTTTTTCACCGACTCCTTTGCTTGTTGATGGGATAAGTAATAGTGAAAACTGTGGTCAGATGGATGGCTCGATTTCACTCTTTGGAGCAGGAGGTACTGGATCCTATGAATATGACATTGGAAATGGACCCCAAGGAAGTAATGTATTTTTAAACTTATCCGCAGGGCCTTACGAAGCTACAATTACTGATGAAAATAATTGTACAGAGCAAGTACAAGTAGTGGTAGCGGCTGTCGCTGGACCAACGGCCGAAGCAGGACCAGATGCTGCTGTTGATTGTGCGAATCCATCCGTACAATTAGACGGTACGGGATCTACTACCGGTAATGATATTTCAATCAATTGGACAACAACTGATGGTAATATTGATTCTGGCGCAAATACGCTTAACCCAACAGTTGATAGGTCAGGTACATATACAATTTCGATTACAAACAGCATTACGGGCTGCGTATCAACGGATGTGGTAACTGTTACTGGTGACAATGCAGTGCCAATGGCTGACGCTGGATCAGATGGAATAATTGATTGCAATAGCGCTACATATCTTTTGGATGGAAATGGTTCTTCTTCAGGAAGCCAATATTCTTATTCATGGAAAGACGATGATGGAAATGTTGTTGGCTCAAATGTAACCTATGAAACTAGTCTAGCTGGTGAATACGAACTTATCGTAACCAATTCAGATAATGGTTGTACGGCAACTTCCTTGGCAACAGTTGTAGAAAATTTGGCTAGCCCAGATGCAGATGCAGGTTTGAATCAAACTATTGATTGTAATAATTCAACCGTAACATTGATCGGGACAACCAACGTTTCAAATCCGAGCTTTGAATGGAAAAATAGTAGCGGAACGATAGTTAGTACAGACTTCTCTATAGTCGTTAATGATGCAGATGATTACACCTTATCAGTTTTAAATACGGACAATGGTTGTTCTTCTGAAGATGTTGTTACAGTAAACGTCGATACAAATTTGCCAACTTCTGACGCAGGACCAAATGCCACTATCGATTGTAATAATAGTCAAGTTCAGCTTGGCGGAAATTCATCTTCGGGTAGCATGATTTCATATTCTTGGCTAGATGCAAATGACATGGTAGTTGGTACCAATGTAAATTTAGATGTTACCGAAGCTGGTTCATATCAGTTAATTGTTACTGATGGAGGTAATGGTTGCACAAGTTCTTCTTCTGCAAATGTGGATCTCGATACAGAAATTCCCTTGACAGATGCAGGTCAAGATTTAACCATCACTTGTGATAATAGTTCTGTGACTTTGGATGGAAATGGATCTGCTTCTGGTAGTCAATATAATTACGAGTGGCTAAATAGTACTGGAACTGTAGTCGGACAAAACATAGAATATGAGGCCGTTCAAACAGATGTTTATACCTTGAGAATCACCAATTCAAATAATGGATGTATCGCTACGGACCAAGCTGAGGTATTTGAAAATACAGAATTGCCTCTATCAAATGCTGGTTCCGATGGCCAAATAGACTGCTCATCTTCTTCAATCGAATTGAATGGATCTGGTTCTTCCGCTGGTTCACAATTTAGTTATATTTGGAGAAATGGTGCGGGTAATATTATTGGCAATGACCTAATTGTTGAAGTTTCGAATCCGGGTATTTATTCATTAGAAGTTATTAATGAAGATAATGGCTGTAGCTTGGTAGACATGGCTACAGTAACTGCATCGACTGATTTTCCTTTGGTAGTTACGGATGTAGATGGCGAATTGAATTGTGTGCAAAATACAGTTGAGCTATCAGGAAATGGTTCGAGTAATGGTTCAGATTATTCCTATTCTTGGTTAGATGAATCGGGAACAGAAATATCAAATGAAGTAGATGTTGATGTTAACGAATCAGGAACATATACACTAGTAATTTTAAATACAAGTAATGGTTGTGAGGCGAGTGAAGATGTCATTGTAACTTCTAATACTGAATTGCCAGAGTCTATAATTGAAAATCCAAATTCTTTTGATTGCAATACTAGTAGCATATTGTTGGACGGAACCAATTCTTTGGGTGTTGATTTAAATTACAGTTGGAGAAATTCAGCAAATCAAGAAGTGGGAATCAATTCGACCTTAATGATTCAAAATCCGGGTACTTATTCATTGATTGTTTCTGATGGTGGAAATGGTTGCCTATCTGAAGCTACTTTTGTCCAAGTAATGGAACTACCTTCGGTTGCTATTTCACTTGTATCAAGTGCTGATGTACTTTGCTTCGGAGAATCAAATGGAAATGCAATTGTTGAAAGTTCAGGAGGGGTTGGAGGATATGAATATGAGTGGCCAGGTGGTGTATCTGGTGCTTCACAAACAAATTTAAGTGCTGGAACTTATCAAGTTACTTCTACTGATCAAAATGGTTGTAGCGACGAAATAGAGGTAACGATCGATGAGCCTTCATTGTTAACGATCTCAATCACCAGTTCAAATGAATCTGGTGATAATCTTAACGATGGATCTGCTAGTGCAATTGTTTCTGGTGGCACTGGTGTGGTATCATATGAATGGAGCAACAATGCCACTGGATCTAATATTGATCATTTGGCTCCGGGAGTATATACAGTAACAGTTTCAGATGAAAATGGATGTACAGTAGAGGAAATTGTTAACATTAGCAGCTTTGATTGTTTGTTAGAAGTTAATTCATCTTTTACGAATGTATCTTGTAATGGAGGAAATGATGGAAGTATTATTTTAAACATACCGCAGGGTACTGCAAATACTTTTTCTTGGAACAACGGACTTTCAAGTTCTAATTTGAACGGACTAGCGCCAGGAGTATACAGTTATACTGTAACAGATATTAACAACTGTGATGTCTTAGGACAAGTAGAAATTTTTGAACCACCGCTTTTAACCAGTGAGATTGTGAATGTTCAAAACATAGCATGTGGTTCAGGACAATCGGGTATGGCTACTGTAAATGTTGCAGGAGGTACAGGAGTATATACATTCCTTTGGTCTAATGGAGAAACAACTGCCACAGCAATGCAATTGACAGCAGGCAATCATTCAGTTATGGTAACTGACGAAAATGGCTGTTCTGTGAATAACATTGTATCTATTGAAGCAGATGATATGATTGCGCCGCATGCAGTTACTCAGAATATCGAAGTGGCCATCAATGAAAATGGATTGGCATTTATCAGTGTTGCAGATATCAACGCAGGAAGTTCAGACAATTGTGGAATAGCAAACTTAAGTCTAAGTCAAAATACTTTTGACTGTTCTGAATTGGGTGAGCAGGTAATTGAATTGACAGTTGAGGATTTGTCAGGAAACACTAATACGGCAACGGCAGTTGTAAATGTGATTGACAATATTGCACCTGAAATAACTTGCCAACCCAATTTATTTACAAATAGTTGTTCGGCTATTCAATATGATATTCCAGTAGCAACAGATAATTGTTCTGTAAATATAGAGTTGATAGAAGGCTTACCATCAGGCTCAATTTTTCCAGTGGGGTCTCATGTCATTACTTATCGTGCTGTTGATCCATCAGGGAATATGAATACCTGTACCTTTGAAATTACAGTAATAAACGATTTAGTTAGTTCTACAATGTCTAACGATGTTTTATGTTACGACGAGGCTACAGGATCAGCATCAGTTATGGTAACTGGCGGTACACCAGGATATCAATATCTATGGGATAATGGACAACAGACAGCAACTGCAACAGGATTGCTGGTTGGTAACTACTCCGTGACGGTAACGGATAACACGGGATGTACTTCTGAGCAATCGGTGTTCGTTGATGAACCAGAAGAATTAATTTTTGAAGTTAATGAATTGATTAATGATACAAATGGTCAAGGCATTGGATCAATCTCAGTAACGGCTTCGGGAGGTGTTCCTGGCTATGGTTATACTTGGACCAAAGATGGTGTCTTCTACAGTAATGATGAAGACTTGATAGGATTAACTGCTGGGAATTATGGACTTGAAGTTATCGATGCCAATGGATGTATTGAGCAGAAATTTGGACTCAATATTGACAACATGGTTCCAACTCAAAATATTGAACTGTTGAATCAAATTAGAATGATGCCCAATCCTACTGCAGGGTTACTGCTAATCAACTTTGAGTTTGACGAACAGCAAACAGTAAGTATGGAATTGATTGATTTACATGGAAGCGTTTTACGATCATTTGATTATGGTAAAACAGATTTGGATTACAAAACGGTAGACTTGTCTGAATTTCCTGATGGAGTTTATCTCATTCAATTTCAAGTGAACCAAGAGTTCGTTTCTAAAAGAATTGTCGTTCAACATTAAAACTGGTCATAAATAAAAAAGCTCAGGCAAACATTTTGCCTGAGCTTTTTTATTGCGATATTGTTTTCATGTAAATCAATGTATTATTTGATCATTTTTTAATGTTGTCTTTTAGGTTTTAAAATTCAAACCAACTATCATGTTAATCTTTGGGCAATACTCATTTTCGATTGATGAATACACAGGGTTTGAGATTAATCTTCCCAATGTATTTGAAAGGAATGATTTTGTGCAATTGAAAGTTAGTGTATTTCATGTCTTTTGGATCCCATTGTTTCCTTTTAATAAACAATGGGTATTGACACGCAATGGAGAAGAACTCGTAGTGAATCCAGAAGCAAGTAAACTTTTAGATAGACATAAAGGAAGAAAAAGAGTTCCCTGGTATTCCTTTTCTTGGTTGTTTCTCATTCCTGTCTTATTTATTTTTTACTCAGTATATTCCAAAGTGGATGAAAGGATTAAGCATAAGCAAAGGGTAGCCAATAACACAAAATGGATTCAAAAAAAGACGGATGCCATTATGAATCCTGAGAAAGGAGATTACTATGTCATAACAAATGTTGAATACCCCAGTTCAGTTTTTAAAGTGATCGATTTTAGTAGAGACTCCACAATTATTCAAGTTCCAACTGTGAAGGAACAACTATATTGGGGAGGAGGAAATTTTTCAAAATGGGATGATTATTTTGCTGATGGATCTAAAGGCTTTCGCAAAGTTCGGGTAGCAAAAGAAGATCTCGATGCAGCCTGTACAAAAAATGTTGAAAATTTATCCAGATTTAAAGGAGCACCAATCCCTGGGGTAACTGACGGAAGGCTTTTGAAAATAGACAGGGTAGAGCGAAGGCGTAAAAATCGAAACTAGTTTTTGCAAACAGACTTACTTATCCTTCGAAGTGTAATGAAATGGTCCAAACTCTAGATTCTAATTTCTCAAGTACTTTAGACTGAATGAGATTTTGATCCTGTATTAGCAAGTTACCCAAGCCATGGCTGAATTTTATTTCTGGGGAGAAAATAAAGTAGGGTAGAAAAAATTGAACGCCCGCGCCAAATTCAAAAGCAAAATCTGAAGCTGATACTTTGACCAAATTATCGGCTTGTAGAACATCAGCGTTGTTAGCTAAGTCGTAAGAGTATTTTACTCCTGCAATTACAAACATTCGCTTGTCATTATAGACAGCTGATTTGTATCTAATATGAAAAGGGGTTTCCACTAGGACCCCAGCAAAAGGTTGGTCAAATACACTTTCTCCAGTTTCGGTTAATCTATATTCTAGTCTTCGTTCGGTAAAAGAAAGAGTTGGAAGAAATCTAAAATCAAAATATTTTCCGACTTTGAAATTGGTGACAATACCTAAATTTAATCCGGGACCTCCACCAGAATTCGACCCTGCAATACTTTCGTTTAAAATAAGATCTTTAGAATGAAAAGCTTTGAAGTTTGCAGAATTATATCCTAAAGTGATTCCAAAATAAACCGGTTTTTGTTCAAAGTTAAGGTAATTGATTGTTCCGCTATTTCTTGTTTGTGCATTAATGGTCTTAACGGAAAGGAATAATATTAAGAGAAATCCAAGTTGTGACAATTTGGAAAAACATAAATATTGTAAGCGAACAGTATTCATATGGCTAATTATCAAGAACCAAATAATATTATAATCTTAATTGGAACGAATGATTAAGAAGGCTATTGTTATTGCTACTATGAATTCTCGAAGTATGAAGAGAAAAAGTCAGTAGTTAATCAACGGAGTAAATCCGAGCAATAAAAAAGCCTCGGTGAAAATTCACCGAGGCTTTTCTTACCATCAATGTTTTTTCTTATCCCTCAAAATGAAGAGAAATAGTCAACCCTCGAGAAACCAATTTCTCTAAGACATTTGATCGCTCTAGATTGTTATCGTAGATCAGCACATTTCCTAAACCATGACTGAATTTAATTTCTGGCGAAAAGATAAAATATGGAAAGAACATCTGAACACCAGCACCGAACTCGAAAGCAAAATCTGTCGGCGCAATTTTGACCAATTCATCTGCTTGTCGTACCCTTGAATCAGACGCAACGTCAAAGGAGTATTTTACTCCAGCTATGACAAACATTCGCAAATCATTGAAGACTTCCGATTTGTACCGGATGTGAAAAGGAGTCTCGACCAATACCCCTTCTACCCGTTGACCGAAAGAAACCGAATTGGTATTGGTGCCTTCATAATTAAGATTTCTCTCTATAAAAGATAAGGTAGGAAGGAATCTAAAGTCAAAGTACTTACCAATTTTCAGATTAGTGACTATCCCGAGGTTAAAACCAGGTCCTCTTACTCCTTGAGACAAAGCTATGCTGTCATTCAAGATGAATTTGTCTGAATGGAATACTTTGAAATTCGAGGTGTTGTACCCCAGTGTTATTCCAAAGTAATATGGTTTTTGCTCAAAACTGAGAAAATTGTAAGTTCCTTTGTTTTTCGCTTGTGCATCTGCAGATCCGAATGAGCAGCAAAGTACCAGCGCAAGAATTACTTGCTTGCTGTATAAACTGAACATATTCCGAAGGTGAGTCCTTCCCATGAAGTAGATTTATAACCTGTTTTATTCAATACCTCCTCAAATGCCTTGCCATCCGGAAAAGCTTGAACAGATTTGTACAAATAACTATACGCAGAAGCGTCCTTAGATGTTATTCTTCCAATTTGTGGCAAGATATACTTAAAATAGAAGTTGAAAAGCTGTTTTATTGGAAAAATTGTTGGCTTCGAAAATTCCAACACCACTAATTTCCCATTTGGCTTTAAAACTCGGTTCATTTCTAGCAATCCGCGTTCTAAATTTTCAAAGTTTCTTACCCCAAAGGCAACGGTAATAGCATCAAAGCTATTGTCATCATAAGGCAAATTCTCAGAATCTCCTTCAACTAATTCAATTATGGGGTCTAAATCGCGCTTAGTGATCTTTTTTCTGCCAACTTCTAACATTTCATGCGAAATGTCCAATCCAATAATCTTTGTTGGATTAAGTTGTTTGGCCATTTCAATTGCCACGTCTGCCGTTCCTGTTGCTACATCCAGTATATAAGTTGGATTGGCGGTTTTTAATTGAGCGATGGCCTTTTTCCTCCATCTCACATCAATCCCTAAGGATAAAAAGCGATTGAGGAAGTCATAATAGGGGGCAATGCGGTTGAACATGCGGGATACCTGCTTCTTCTTACCATCTTCTTCCTGTTCATAGGGTTTAACCAATTCTTTTTCTACTGCCATTGCTTCATTTTATATTACAAAGTTACCTAAAATATTCTCGGCACTAAGGCAGGAACACGTTCCTTATAGCGCTGAAAAGTTGGATTATCGTCATATTTTTTTTCGAGCATCGGGACTCCGGATACCCAATTAATTAGAATAGTGATCAATATTGGACTCAAAATGGAATAATACCATAAATTTCCACTGCTCATTATTAGGAAAATCCCAATCCAATGAATGATTTGACCTAAATAATTTGGATGGCGACTGTAATTCCAAAGTCCAGACATCATGATTTTGCCAGCATTTTCCCTTTTTTGCTTGAAAACAGACAATTGATAGTCTCCAATCGATTCGATTGAGGTCCCAAGAAACCAGATTGCTATGCCTAAATATTGCCAAATCCCAATTTGACCGGAACCTGAAAGATCCATAATTGGCAAAATCATTACCCAGTTTAAAAAACCTTGCAAACAGAAAATTTGCAGAAAGGAGCGCCACAAAAATGTAGAACCCCAGCTATTGCGCCAGTTCGCATACCTCCAATCTTCTTTTTTGTTTCGTTTTCGTGTAAAAATATGCAGTGAAAGTCGGCTCTGGGATGCTGTCACAAGTGTAGGAAGTAAAATCCCATATGGAAGCTCAAAAAAATAGTAGAGTAACCAGACATTTAATATCATATTAGTTCCCCAAATAATGTCTACGATGCTATTATCTTGCATATAAATACAGATGAAATACCAAGCAATGAAATAGCAAAGGCTTACACAAAGCGTTAGTAAATAAGGATTCTGCAACATCTGTCTGGAATATTTGACATAGTTAACAGCATTTTTCGGCATAGGTTTTGTCCTTAAGTAAATACCTACATATAAATTCTTCCCACCCTACACTTTATCCTGTCACAAAAGAGCTGAATTCTGATGTTTATCATTTGATTCGCTTTCTACATTTGTTCTAAGCGACTGAGGTCATCTCAATCCATTAACCGGTAGAAGCGCGCAACCTGTCAGGTTTGCTTTTTAGACAAAGAACGAACAACTATGACTAAACCAGCAAATAAAGCCTGGCAGGTTTGCTTTTATAGCAAACATGCACAGCGATTTAACTAATACTTTTAAACTAAAATCCCAGCATGTCTATGAGAATTTGTATTACCGCTTTCCTATCTTTCCTATTCCTATCAACTTCAGTAATTGCTCAAAAAGGCGAAAAAGTTCCAGCCTATGTAATCTTGTCTAACGGCAAAAAGGTAGAGGGGAAGTTCAAAGTTGGCACCATTACCGACAATGAAGTGAAAGTGACTTTTTTCAACTCCTCAGGATCCAAAACAATCTACAAGCCTACTGATTTAAAGGGCTACGGATACGAAAGTATCGAATTGGATGATTTAGGCGATGAGGTAACCGAATGGGTGCATTTTGAAACTCAGAAAGTAGATTATCCACCTAAGCCTTTTGGACCTACCACTGTTTTCATGCAACGCGAGATGGAAGGGGCAGTAACTTTATATTGCTACTACATGGAATCTCGGGCAGATGTTAAAAATCCTTTCCGTTACTTCTATTATGTGAAAGACCTAAATGGGGAATTAAAAAAAGTAGAAAAAGAAGACTTTACCAGCGTTGCTAAGACCGTATTCGGTGAGTATGCTGCCTTGACCAATAATTTGGGCAAGAAAGGATTTGACTACAGAAATTTAGACCGTATGGTTAGAGACTATAATTACTGGACAGTGAATCGTCATGATGCCTCTGAGTATAGAGTAGCGATGAAGAACTAGTCAGAAAACAAATGATTGGGAAAAGGGTGTTGTTTAGTGAGAAATAACACCCTTTTACTATTGTGCCCATTGCAACTATTTCGTAACAAAATAAGCCGCTTTAGATTGAAATTTTAGAGGTCTTTTCACTACTTTTGCTGGACAGAAAGGGGTTGGCAGTAAGGAACGATTTCCAAGCCAGCTCACAAGCTTATGATTCACCATTTTACACAATCTAACCTTGTGATGCCCCACATCAATCTAAAAGAAACACTTAAGCACCTACATGGCTTCAGATCAGCGAATAATTCCAATTAGTATTGAGGAAGAAATGAAATCTGCGTACATCGATTATTCGATGTCAGTAATCGTTTCCAGAGCCCTCCCAGATGTAAGAGATGGACTAAAACCTGTCCACAGAAGAGTTCTTTATGGAATGTCAGACCTCGGCTTGACCGCAGGAAAGGCACACAAAAAGTCCGCAAGAATTGTTGGAGAGGTTTTGGGTAAATATCACCCGCATGGAGATCAATCGGTTTACGACTCCATGGTTCGTATGGCACAGCATTGGTCGTTAAGATATCCACTTATTGATGGCCAAGGAAACTTCGGCTCAATGGATGGCGATTCTCCCGCAGCAATGAGGTATACCGAAGCAAGATTGCAACGTATTTCTGATGAGTTGCTTGCAGATATCAACAAAGACACTGTTGACTTCTCTCTAAATTTTGATGATAGTCTAAAAGAGCCTACAGTGCTCCCGACAAAGCTGCCAAATCTTTTGATTAATGGAGCTTCGGGAATTGCAGTTGGTATGGCTACAAATATGCCCCCACATAATTTGAGTGAGGTTATTGATGGTACCGTGGCCTATATTGAAAATAATGACATCGAAATTGATGAATTAATTACGCACATTAAGGCACCAGATTTCCCTACAGGAGGAGTTATTTATGGATACGATGGTGTAAAAGAGGCGTTCCATACAGGTAGAGGGCGTGTAGTGATGCGAGCTAAAGCTACTTTCGAGGAAGTTCAAGGTCGCGAATGTATTGTAGTGACTGAGATTCCGTATCAGGTTAATAAGGCAGATATGATTAAGAAGACTGCTGACTTGGTCAATGAAAAGAAAATAGAAGGGATATCAAGTATACGGGACGAATCGGATAGAAAAGGGATGCGTATCGTATATATTCTAAAAAGAGATTCTATTCCTAACATTGTTCTTAATACATTATATAAGTACACTGCACTACAATCCTCATTCAGTGTGAATAATATAGCCCTTGTAAATGGTAGGCCACAGCTACTAAATGTGAAGGAGATGATTCACTATTTTGTAGAGCATCGTCATGAGGTTGTCGTGCGTCGTACGAAATTTGAATTAAAAAAGGCAGAAGATAGAGCCCATATCTTAGAGGGTCTCATCATTGCTTCAGACAATATTGATGAGGTAATTAAGATTATTAGAGCTTCTTCAAATGCTGATGAAGCTAGAAATAATTTAATAGAACGATTCAAACTCTCAGAAATTCAAGCCAAAGCTATTGTCGAAATGCGACTACGCCAGTTAACTGGATTAGAGCAAGATAAGCTTCGCGATGAGTATGATGAGATTATCAAAACTATCGCTGACCTCAAAGATATC
>CALFWO010000072.1 GCA_937928045.1 uncultured Saprospiraceae bacterium
GACTACCATGAATTCTTTAAAAATATCTACACCCTCTAGTAGGACATCTGGACGATGTGGAATTACTTCAGTCCAATTTTCTTTTCCAGTGGCATTGAGTGGAGTAGACATTAACCTGAAATTTTCAGCTTTGTAATTCGTTCGAACATACCATTTGTCATCATAATGACTGATGCTATATTCTAATTTATCGGCCTTATTTCTTGGTTCAAACAATTTGAAACTTCCCATTGGATCATCAGCATCTAGAATTCTATATTCCGAAGTTAAAGTTTGAAAGGATCCAATTACAATATATTTTTTAGACTTCGTCTTGTAAACGAATGTTCCAAAAGTTTCATCTGCTTCGTGATAAACCTCTTGATCATTTTTTGAATCAGTTCCTAAGACATGTCTAAAAATTTTATAGCTTCGAAGGGAAGCATCCTTTACCGTATAAAAAATTGTTTTGTTGTCATTTGCCCAAACAGCTCCACCGGTAGTTTGAGGAATTTCATCCTCCAACATTTCGCCAGTAGTAAGATCTTTAAATCGAATGGTATAAATACGACGACTAACAGTATCTTGACCAAAGGCCAAAATTTTATTGTTTGGACTGACCCTTAATCCTCCAGCCGCATAATACGAGTGACCCTCGGCCAACTCATTGACGTCTAGAATAATTTCTTCTTGAGCATCTAAGTTTTCTTTTTTTCGTGAATAGATTCGATACTCCTTTCCTTCTTCATATTTATTCAAATAGAAGTATCCGTTTTCCTTATATGGTACCGATACGTCTTTCTGCTCAATCCGGCCTATCATCTCCTCATAAATAGATTCAACTCTGCTTTCCAAAGGCTTCAAAAGACCATTGGTGTAAGTATTCTCATTGTTTAAATAATCAATAACATCCTGATTGCCACGCTCATTCAACCAATAATATTGATCGTTTCTAGTGTCATCATGAATAGTGAGCATTTTGTCAACCTTCTTCGCGATAGGTGCGACGTTATTGGCCAGTTGGGCCTTTATTTTACTTTCTTTCATTGGGGGATTACTGTTATTTATATTTTCTCCACAGGAAATTAGGGAGGCAATTATCAGAATGGTTATTAATCTTAGCATTTGGTGGAACTTATTTGCGGAAATATACAAAATGAGTTTTTAAAATTGCGAATACGAATCTATGTTAGTGGGCAATCTGAAGTACGATTAACTTTTAAGAAGGATATTTTGTCAAATATTCTATGATATATACTCTAATCACTTGAGTATTTTGGCGAATTTATTTGTCCACAACTCTAAAATTGGCTGTTACCAATCAAATTTTGTTTATAATTGGGCTTCATGCAGTTAGGTACTTCTTATCGCCAGATTCTATCTATTTCCTTACCCATAATGCTGGGTAGCGCTGTACAGAATATCATCGCTTTGAGCGATAGTGTCTTTTTATATCATTTGAGTGAAGTCGACTTCGCAGCCATTGGTTTTGTTGGGGTTTTCTACCTAATTGTGGCAGCCATTGGATTTGGATTTTCTAAAGGAGGACAGATTATTATTGCCCGTAGGATGGGGGAAGGCAAATATGCAGAAGTGGGACGAAGTTTTCATGCTTTAGCAATTTTTGAATTCGCTTTAGCCATTATCATGTTCCTTTTCATGCAATATGGATGTCATTACTTTTTTGCCTTATTCGTAAACTCAGATTTGATTTTCTACAAATCATTAGAATATCTTGAATATCGATCTTATGGTGTTTTCTTTAGCTATGTTGGTGTAGCTATCGTGGCGCTCTATACAGGAGTAGCTCGACCAATGTTTATCGTTGTGGATACGATAATATTAGCCGTTGTAAACATAGTTTTGAACTATGCCTTAATTTTTGGCTATAATGGTATGGGATTATCAATTCCTGCAATGGGAATAGCCGGTGCTGGATTGGCCAGTACAATTGCCGAAATTGTGGCATTCGTAGTTTTTCTGCTCTACATGATTTGGGATAAAAAAACTGCGGATTACCAACTATTTAAATGGCCGAGGATCGATATTCCTTTGATTCGAAAACAATTAAAAATCGGAGTCCCAATCGTAGCTCAAGCCGTGGTCGGTTTGGGTTCATGGTTTGTATTTTTTGGCTTGGTAGAGAATTATGGAGAACGGCAATTGGCGGTTACCAATCTAGTTCGTATGGTCTATCTCTGTCTGTCCATTCCATGCTGGGGGTTTGCATCTGGTGTAAATACCTTAGTCTCCAATTTTATAGGTCAGAAGAAAAGAATGGCAGTCGTTCCAATCATTTGGAAAACTGCAAAAATTTGTTTCATCACGACGATGCTCATTTCCTTACCAGTGGTACTTTTCCCCGAGAGTGTTTTGTATCCTTTGTTGGGATCGAATGAATTGTTGGATGTGAAAAAAGTGGAAGGTGATCAAAGCGATGTTTACAATCTTGAGCAAAATGTTGAAGCACTTAACCAAGCTGCAGATATGTCCTTAATTCAAGAGGCTCAGCCTATTTTTTGGGTCATGCTGGTAATACTTGCTCTTTTCAGTATTGGAGGTGTTTATTTCAATGGACTTGCTGGAACTGGCGCTACATATTTTGGACTTAAAATTCAATTTTATTGCGCGATGGGATATCTGGCCTTTATTTTTGTTGTCGTTAAATTAACCAGTGCCGGGTTGATCTGGGCTTGGTCAAGTGAGATTTTTTATTGGGTAGTCATGATTGGATTAACCATTAGATACCTTCGTTCACGAAAGTGGCATCAATTGAAATTTTAGGAATTGAATGGCAGTAAAAAAATCTAAGTATAGTGTTGAAATTGCCGGTGTAGCGGGTGAAAAATTTGAATTACATCCTTTAAAAGCAATCTATTGGCAAAGTCAAAATTGTCTTATTGTTTCAGATTTACATTTAGGAAAAGCTAAGCATTTTGTAAAAGCTGGAGTTGCACTTCCTGCTAAAGCCTTGGAACAAAAAAATATTGCGCGGTTAATATCACTTTCCGATTTTTATAAACCTGATAAAATCATTTTACTGGGGGATTTATTTCACTCCAGCTACAATAGAGCCTGGGAAGATTTTTGCAACTACACTGCTCAATATCCTAATATTGAATTTCTGTTGGTGGAAGGAAATCACGATTTATTAGCCGACGAAAATTATCAAAAAGCTAGGTTGAAAGTGGTACTCGAGCTAGAGATCGGACCATTCATTTTTACTCATGAACCCTTAGAAACTGAACATTCCTTGTACAACCTAAGTGGACACATTCATCCAGGGGTTCGCATGCAAGGCCCGGCTAAACAAACTGCCCGATTTCCCTGCTTTTTCTTTAGAGAAAAGGCAGGGATACTTCCAGCTTTTGGAACATTTACTGGACTGATGATTTTATCTCCAAAGAAAAAGGATCAAGTGTTTATCATTTCGGAAGATGAGGTTATTGAAATCTAAAATGCCCATTTAAAATAGGTTACGATCCTTTACAATTTTTCACTAATTTAGGTTCATAATTACAGATCATGAAAAGAAGAAGTTTTATCCAGAAAACTGGAATCATTGCAACAGCATCAGGAATTCCTGCGCTAGGAATGACCCAAGATTCAAATGTGCTTACATCAGCAAATATGGAAACTTACAACATGGATTTTGCGCCACATTTCGGTATGTTCAAACATTCTGCTGGTGATGACATAATGGATCAGTTGCAATTTATGCATGACCGAGGATTTAGATCATTAGAGGACAATGGAGCAAAAGATCGTCCTGTCGATGTTCAAAAAGCAATGGGTGCATTTTTCGCCAAAAATGATTGGACCATGGGTGTTTTTGTAGCCAATAAAATTTACTGGAAAGAAGGAGCCTTGGCAAGTGGTGATACCAATAAGCGAGCAGAGTTTTTAGATAATATCAAAACATCCATCCCTGTAGCTCAGCGTCTTGGTGCGAAATGGGCAACAGTTGTTCCCGGAGCAATACACCCAAGATTAGATATGGGGTATCAAACAGAAAACGTAATTGAAACATTAAAACAAGCATCAGGAATTTTAGAAAAGGAAGGTCTGACTATTGTATTAGAACCTTTGAATTTCCGGGATCATCCCGGGTTGTTTTTGACCAAAGCCGCTCAAGCTTATCAAATCTGTAAAGCAGTCGATAGCCCTTCAGTAAAAATATTATTTGATGTATATCATCAGCAGATTCAAGAAGGAAATTTAATTCCTAATATTGAAAAATGCTGGGATGAAATTGCTTACTATCAGATAGGTGACAATCCCGGACGTAAAGAACCGACCACTGGTGAAATCAATTATAAAAATGTTTTCAAATTTATCCATAACAAAGGATACAGAGGTGTTATGGGAATGGAACATGGGAATTCTTTACCGGGAAAAGAAGGGGAGGAACGCGTCATGCAAGCCTACCGAGAAGTGGATGTAGCAGCGCAGGATTAAATATTTTTATCCGACTACAATCATAAATTTATTCTTCTTTCCATTCTCCACCATAATAAATTTATTACAGAGTAAATGATCAGCATTTACTGTGTAATTGTGATCAGTGATTTTTTCTTTATTAATAGAAATGGCATTGCCTTTTATCGCTCTTCTTGCTTCTCCATTGGAAGGTAACAACTGACATTTTTCAACCAACAAATCAATAATATTCTCTGCCGCTTCAAACTCGGAAGTTCCTAAAGACACCGAAGGAATTTCTTCTGCAACAGTTGTCAAAGTTTTGGTATCCAAACTCTTTAGGAAGTCAGCATTTGCTTTTTTATTGAACAGCAATTCTGAAACCTTCAATACTGATTCATAATCATCTTTACTATGAACTCGAATAGTCAATTCTTCGGCCAACAATCTTTTTAGTTCATTTGGATTGTCTGCAAATTCTTTTTCGCGAGACTCAATTTCTTCTTGAGACTTTAAGGTGAAGTATCGAGTAAAGCTCGATAAATCTCTATCGTCAGCATTGATCCAAAATTGGTAGAATTTGTAAGCCGAAGTCATTCCCGGATCCAACCAAATATTACCTTCTTCAGATTTTCCAAACTTGGTTCCATCAGCCTTAGTAAGTAATGGAGTAGTGACAGCATAAGCCTTTTCACTCAAGTTTCTACGAATGAATTCTGTTCCAGAGGTAATATTTCCCCATTGATCTGAGCCACCCATTTGTACCTTGCAACCATGATCTTTATATAAACATTGGAAATCATAAGCCTGCAATAATTGGTAACTAAACTCAGTGAAAGAAATGCCAGTTTCAATTCTTTTTTTCACCGACTCCTTACTACTCATGTAATTAACTGTGAGCGTCTTTCCAACCGAGCGCAAGAACTCAAGTATGTTCATTTCTTTGTAGTGATCCAAGTTGTTGACAAAAATGGCACCAGTCTCAGGATCATCGAAATCCAAAAATTTTCTCACCTGCTCCATCTGACAAGCCAAATTTTTATCCAACTCATCATATGACTTCAGTTGTCGTTCTTTATCTTTTCCGGAAGGATCACCGATTCTCCCAGTTGCTCCACCCATCAAAACGATCGGTCGATGACCAGCATCTTGTAAAAGTCTGAGCAACATGATTTGTACATAGTTACCAATTGTCATTGACGGAGCAGTTGGATCAAAACCGATGTAGGCAGTGACCTTTTCTTTTTCAAATAATTCTTCGACCCCCGGCATAGTTTGGTGGATCATTCCTCGCCACGATAATTCTGATAAAAATGACATCTGATTGCTACTTTATAATGAAGGCGCAAAAATAAGGGAATTGTTGGGAAATGTGTTGGAATATATAAAAGGTGGAAAAGATGTATTCATTGAAAATAAGCTGGATGTGTGGTTCGGGAATTTGGGGTGATTGTGGCTGGCTGCGGATTTCGTCAAAATCCGTAGGCTTGAAAATCAGCGGGTTAGAGTGGCTCAATGGATTTCGTCAAAATCCGTAGGCTTGAAAATCAGCGGGTTAGAGAGGCTCAATGGATTTCGTGAAAATCCGTAGGCAGTGAAAATCGGCAGATAATAAATGTCTCAATGGATTTCGTAAAAATCCGAAGGCAACTTTCTACTCCAAATAATCTCCTTCTCCCGCAATTAAAAACAAACCAAGCTGAGACTCAGAAAAATACCTATTTTGCAAACTGAAAATTAGGAACATTTGAACCTTCCCATTTTTATAGCAAGGCGACTTTCAAGAGAAGGCAAAAAGTCTTTCTCGAGATTCATAATCCGCATAGCCATAGTAGCTACGGCGCTAAGCATCTGCGTGATGCTGATGGCCTCAGCTTTGATAAATGGATTTCAAAAGGAGATCTCTCAAAAAATATTTGGCTTCTGGGGCCACATACACATTACCGATACAAATGTCAATCGGTCTTTCGAAGCCATTCCAATTAATAGAAATCAAGATTTCTATCCTACATTGGATACGGTTAAGCAAGTAACTTATCCGGGCTATAAAAGTTTTCTTGGCAGAGAATACGGTGAAGTGATGCCGATGCAATCTAATGGGGGCATCGATCACATTCAATCTTTTATCTTACTTCCCGGAATCATTCAGACCAAAGGTCAAATCGAAGGGATTATTCTGAAAGGCTTTGGCGATGATTATGATTTTTCCAGAATGGAAAATTTCATCAAAGCAGGAACGATTCCTAAACTTGAAAAAGATAAAGCTAGCAACGGAATCATTTTATCCCAACAAACATCAGATCGACTTAAAGTCAGTGTAGGGGAATCCATGATTTTGTATTTTTTCCAAGATGGTGATCAGCTGCGTAGGAAATTTGTCGTTGAAGCGATCTACAAAACTGGCCTAGAAGAGTATGACCAAAAGTTTGCCATGGTCGATATGCGTAAACTCCAAAACGTTTTGGGCTGGAAAGAAAATCAAATTTCGGGATTTGAAGTTTTTATTGAAGATATTAATGACTTGGATCAAATCAATGATCACATATATTTGGATGTAATTCCCGGTGATTTGTACAGCGAATCTATCAATGACAAATTTCCCGCGATTTTCGAATGGCTGGAATTGCAAGACATCAATGAATGGGTGATCCTTTTATTGCTAATCACGGTCGCCATCATCAATATGATTACAGCTTTGATGATTTTAATTTTAGAAAGATCGATGATGATAGGATTGTTAAAATCTCTTGGAGCTACAGATTGGGGTATTAGGAAAATATTTTTGTATCAAGCTGGTATCATCATTTTGAATGGATTATTCTGGGGAAATCTCATTGGTTTAGGACTTTGTTTTCTTCAGAAAAAATTCGAATTCATAAAACTCTCGGAAGCCGATTATTACTTGTCTACCGCTCCCGTCGATATTAATTTCTGGCTGATTCTGATGATCAACGTCGGCTCACTCGCAGTAATTTTGTTATTTCTTTTGATCCCTTCCTATCTGGTTTCGAAGATTCGCCCGGTGAATGCCCTAAGATTTAAATAGACCAATTTTTCATTTTCTTTTTTGGTAATTAAGGAAAACATTGATTGTGACCAAGGCCGCTGATTTTACCGCTACTTTTTCTCTAAAATTTCATTAAACATAGGTGCAAAAATTGAATGATATTACAATCCTAGGCATTACTTTTTACAGAGAATTTGAAGTTCATGGATCAATGAAAGATATACCTCCTCAAACTTAATTATTTTGCCAGGTAAAATAATTAAGTTAGCCTTGCCTAACTTTTGTATATTTGCATTCAATGAATAGAGCTTTTTATACCCAGATTCAGCTTATTGCCTTACTTTTTCTAGCTTTTCCCATAATCTTGGAAGCCCAATTAGGTACCCTGTATGGGACTGTTCTTATCGATGATGAACCTACTGAGTTCGTAACCGTTGAAGTAAAAGGACTAGGAATGGGGACGATTACAAATCGAAATGGAGAATTTTACTTGCACAATATCCCTTTTGGAAAACATGAAATCGAAGCTTCTTTTATAGGTTATAACACTGTTTCCAAGTCAGTGGATGTTTCTGAAGCTAATTCTAATCATAAAATGGACTTTAGTCTAAAGGAGCAAAACATGGATTTGGAGACCATCGTCATAACGGGCACCAAAACTTTCAAAAGACAAACCAATTCTCCCGTTATTGTCAATGTATTATCTGGTCAAACCTTGGATAATGTTCAAGCTTGTAATTTGTCAGACGGATTAAAGTTCCAACCCGGACTTCGAGCGGAAACCAATTGTCAGACATGTAATTATACACAGCTTAGAATGAATGGTTTGGCCGGTGGATATTCTCAAATTTTAATTAATGGCCGACCAATTTTTAGTCCGCTAACTGGACTATACGGATTGGAACAATTGCCTGTGAATATGATTGAAAGAATCGAAGTCCTACGCGGTGGAGGATCTTCCTTGTATGGTTCTTCGGCAGTAGGAGGAACGGTCAACGTGATTACAAAAATTCCAAAGCGCAACAGCTACGAATTAAACACACTTTTTCAGAATATCAATGGACAGTCCTCAGATGTTATGCTTACTGGAAATTCCACTTTAGTTTCTAAAGACGGCAATGCTGGATTTTCAATATTTATGAATAATAGAAGAAGAGATTTCTATGACCACAATAGTGATAATTTTTCTGAAATTCCTTTATTAGAAAATACTGCCGTTGGTGCCAATTTGTTTTTTCTTCCAAAAGAAAATCAAAAAATTGAATTCAGTTAGAGTAATCTAAATGAATATAGATTCGAAGGTGAAATGGATCTGACAAAACCGGCATACCTAACGGAACAATCAGAAGAGCGAAATACCAAAGTTTGGATGGGAAGTTTGGACTACCAAATTAATTTTAATAATGATCGATCATCCTTGATCACTTATCTAGGATGGCAACAAACGGATCGTACACATTATACAGGTATTATTCCTGATGGAGGTGCAGAATTTCAATCACACATAGAAAATCCACCTTATGGAATTTCTGATGTAAAAACCTTCAACACCGGACTTCAACTCAACCATAAATTCAACAAATTTATCAAGGGCTCAAACGTAATGACCTTTGGAACTGAATTTATTTTTGACAAAGTATTTGATGAAATTCCTGCATATAATTATCTGATTGATCAAACAACTAAAAATGTTGGATTATTCTTGCAAAGTGATTGGGAATTTTCTCCGTCATTAACTTTGCTCTCTGGAGTAAGGATGGACTTGCATAACTTTTTGGAAGATCCAGTATTGAGTCCAAGATTAACCTTGTTGTACAAGCCTAAATCGAATATACAATTCAGAGCAAATTATGGAACCGGATTTAGAGCACCACAAGCATTTGACGCTGATTTACACATTGCTTTTGCCGGGGGAGGGATTTCAAGAATATCATTATCACCGGATCTTGTTCCAGAGACTTCCAACAGTATCAGTGCTTCGATGAATTATGACAAAGTAACGGATCTATTCGTGGCAGGTTTTACAGTGGAAGGATTTTATACAAGATTGAATAAGGCCTATTTTCTCAATCCAATTGGTGCAGATGCTTTTGGAGAACTATTTGAAAAACAGAATGGGCAAGGGGCCACTGTCCAAGGTGGAACTTTAGAACTTCGAGCAAATTTCAATCGAAAAATGCAAATCGAAACTGGCTTTACTTTGCAGTCCAGCTTATTCGATGATCCTGTCGAATATATTGATGGATTAGAAGGAATCAAAAGGTTTATTCGGACGCCGAATAATTATGGGTTTGCAACTATCTCTTTAACCCCCAATGATAAATTTACTGCCAATATAAATTATGTTTACACTGGGGCTATGAAGATTCCACATTTCGCCGGTGCTCCGAAGCAAGATGTGGATGAGCTCATAGATTCTAAATCTTTTTCTGAACTTAGTTTGAAAATGTCCTATGCAATAGGCCTTAAAAAATTTGGTAATACTTTTGAGTTTTATGGTGGTATAAAAAATATTCTTAATGATTATCAAGATCAGTTTGATATCGGAAAAAATAGGGACAGTAATTTTGTCTTTGGACCAGGACAACCTAGAACATTTTACTTAGGTTTGAAGTTAAGAACAAGGAAGTAAGCTTTGGATTAATTGTAAAATTATTTTTTCAATAAAGAAATATGGATTCACTGACGCAGTTTGCATTGGGAGCGGTAGTTGGAGAGGTAGTACTTGGAAGGAAATTGGGTTGGAAAGGAGCTTTGCTCGGTGGAATCGCAGGAACAATTCCTGACTTGGATGTATTGCTCAATAATTTTTATGATCCTATTTCAAGAATGAAAATCCACAGAGGATTTAGTCATTCTATTTTTTTCGCAATTATTTTTGGACCATTGTTTGGATGGATTTCCTTTAAAATTTCGCAAAAGGTATCGTTTGGCAAATGGACTTTGATGTGGTTCCTTGGATTTCTGACACATACACTTTTGGATTGTTGCACTACTTACGGTACTCAATTGTTCAATCCCATTTCTGATCGACTTATTGCTTTTGATAATATTTTTGTGGTAGATCCATTGTATACGATTCCACTATTGGGTGGGGTAGTGGTCGCTCTTTTTTATAAAAAAGATAGCAAGAAAAGAAGAAGAGCAAATTACATTGGAATAGCAATTAGCAGTATGTATATGCTTTGGACATTTATCGCATTGAATCATGCGACAAAGCAGTTTGAAAAAAGTTTGACTAAACAAAATATTGAATATTCCGATTTACAAGTAAGTCCAACAGTGATGAATTCTTTTCTATGGGAAGGAATCGCGCAAACTGAAAAAGATGCCTATTTCGGTACGTATTCAGTTTTCGATAATCGCAAGGTTGTGGAATTTCAAAAAGAAGCTAGAAACACAAATCTTATAAAACCTTATTTTAATTCAAAAGCTGTACAAACTGGGCTTTGGTTTTCCACAGGCTATTATATCGTTCGAGAGATTGGAGACAAATTGTATTTCTACACCACAAAGTTCGGCCCAATGAAATTAGATGGGCAATTGAAATTCTATTTTCCATTAATAATAAGTCCTGATGAATACGGAGATTCTAGATTTTTCTTTAAAGAGGAAGCTCCCGAAGGCGAAGAAATGAAAAAAGGATTGTCGCAAATGTGGGAAAGGATTTGGGGGATATGAATTAATTAATAGGTGAAGTGTTCCAACGGATAGATTCAAGTCATCTTTTCTAATCAAAACTATAGCAAAGCAAAGGCCTTGAAAAATATTCACCTTATCTTTGGCCAAAATATTCGATTCGATTGACCTCATGTTTGGCTTCCTTTTCCACAAAATAAAATTAATTTTTCTCCGGCTTTACCACGTTGTAATCTGGCTCCCTAAAAGAGTTAAGCGCCTATTCATTCATCTATGGAATGGAATCATCCCTGGGAAGTATAACTGGTGGCCAAAAAATGAAAAACCGAATTTATTAATTCGTGTTCTATTTTGGTGGTGGGAATTGATCCTATATTTTGGAGATATGATTGGCTTTGCCGAGTTCTATGAAATTCTGTTAGCAATATTAAAAATAAACACTAGGAGTTTGAATGAAGGAGAAGTTCTTTGGGCCAAACAAATATTTGGAAATAGTATACCCTTAGAAAGAGTAACGATTGATCAAAAAGCAATCCTTGGACCGCCTTGGGCTCGGATTGCTTACGTCAGTGGATTCACTATTAATTCCTGGGGACAAATGAGACCTCCCATTTTTATCCATGAACTCACGCATGTCTGGCAATATCATCAAGTCGGTTTGGTATATATTTCTCGAGCACTTTGGGCACAATATTCAAGGCATGGTTATGATTATGGAGGCCCCGCGCAAATTTGGGAACGAATTCAAAATGGTGAATTATTAGAAAGCTTTAATTTCGAACAACAAGCCGAAGTCGTAGCGGATTACTTTCGAATCTTACACCAACATCGCCCTGAATACCATTATGGAATTACCGCCCAACCAGCCATGTATGCTAGCATCTTAAGCTCAATAGACAGAGCAGAAGTTTAAATTTGAAATCCTTAGCCAACGCTTTAGTTGAACATTAGTCGACGCAGTTCGCCTGAGGCGAACCAGCTGCTGAACAGTTGCTATTCATTCGATAAAGATATGTAAAGGGACTCGGCCCCTAAAGAACAATCATTCGATACATTATATTTACTAATCTCAAGAAATCAAATCCCCATTGGGTCCAAAACCCAAAAACACTTTCAAAAAAAAATACCAACCGTTCAACGCAAAGTGCAACGCACGAGCACTCAACCACCGTTCAACCCAAAAAAAAGAGCCCATCAACTCCCGTCAATGAACCCTAATTTTTTATTTAAAACATGAAAAAAGGTCTCCCGACCAATCAAGTATTATTTCAAATCAAAGCGATCCAAATTCATCACCTTAACCCAAGCATTTACAAAATCATTTGTAAATACCTCTTGAGAATCTGAACAGCCATAAACCTCTGCAATAGCTCTTAATTCAGAATTAGATCCAAAAATCAAATCTACACGAGTTCCAGTCCATTTTAAATCTCCAGAAGTTCGATCGCGGCCCTCAAACAAATCATCCGTCTCATCGGCTGCTCTCCACTTCGTTCTAATATTCAAAAGATTTACAAAATAGTCATTGGTCAATGCTCCTTTCTTATCAGTGAAAACACCGTGGTCCGATCCATCAAAGTTGGTATCCATAGCTCGCATTCCTCCGATAAGTACAGTCATCTCTGGAGCGGTTAATGTTAACAATTGAGCCCGGTCGACCAACATCTCTTCCGCAGAAACAGTATACTTCGTTTTCATGTAGTTTCTGAAGCCATCGGCCGCAGGTTCCAAAAAGGAGAAAGAATGTGTATCAGTATTTTCTTGAGTAGCATCAGTTCTTCCTGGAGTAAATGGAACTGTAATCGTTTGTCCAGCATTTTTAGCAGCTTGCTCAACTCCAACGGATCCACCAAGCACAATTAAATCGGCTATGGAAACAGATCCACTGAAATCATTTTGAATCGCTTCGTAAGCTGCTAGAACTTTCGCCAATTGAGTTGGATTATTTACCTCCCAATCTTTTTGCGGAGCTAATCTCAATCTTCCACCATTAGCACCGCCACGCTTATCTGATCCACGGAACGTAGAAGCAGAAGCCCAAGCGGTAGAAACCATTTCTGAAACAGATAAACCAGCAGCAGCAATTTTTCCTTTCAAATCTGCAACATCAGCATCTGAAAGGGTACCAGTTGCTTCTGGCACAGGATCTTGCCAAATCATCACTTCGCTAGGAACCTCAGATCCTAAATATAGATCGCGTGGCCCCATATCTCTATGAGTCAGTTTGAACCAAGCTCTTGCAAATGCATCGGCCAATTGATCTGGGTTTTCATAAAATCTTCTTGAGATCTTTTCGTAGGCTGGGTCCATTCTCATGGCCATATCTGCAGTCGTCATCATAGGTGCATGACGTTTCTCAGCATTGTGCGCATCTGGAACTGTACCATCAGCCGAACCACCTGCAGGAACCCATTGGTGAGCTCCAGCTGGACTCTTAGTTAATTCCCATTCGTATTCAAATAGATTTTCAAAATAGTTGTTGTCCCACTGCGTAGGATTTTTGGTCCAAGCACCTTCGATACCACTAGTGATAGTATGTTCTCCAACACCAGAACCAAAACTATTAGCCCAGCCAAGTCCTTGTTGTTCGATCGGGGCACCTTCAGGTTCCGCTCCAACAAACTCAGCATCACTGGCTGCTCCGTGTGCCTTTCCAAAAGTGTGTCCACCCGCGACTAGCGCCACAGTCTCCTCATCATTCATTGCCATTCGACCAAAAGTCTCTCTAATATCATGCGCAGAAAGCACTGGATCAGGATTGTCATTTGGTCCTTGTGGATTGACATAGATAAGTCCCATTTGAACAGCACCAAGAGGTTGCTCCAATTCGCGTTCTCCAGTATATCTTTTATCTTCTAACCATCCACCTTCTTGTCCCCAGTAAATATCTTGCTCCGGTTCCCAAATGTCTTCGCGTCCTCCGGCAAATCCGAAAGTTTTGAAACCCATAGATTCTAGAGCAACATTTCCTGTTAAAATCATAAGATCCGCCCAAGAAATTTTTCTACCATATTTTTGTTTGATCGGCCAAAGCAAGAGACGAGCCTTGTCTAAGTTACCGTTATCCGGCCAGCTATTCAAAGGGGCGAACCTTTGAGACCCAGAACCTCCGCCACCTCGTCCATCACTGGTACGGTATGTTCCGGCGCTGTGCCAAGCCATTCGAATGAAGAATGGTCCATAATGACCATAATCTGCCGGCCACCAATCTTGAGAGTCCGTCATCAAATCTGTCAAGTCTTTTTTCACAGCAGCCAAATCCAAAGTTTTGAATTCTTCAGCATAATTAAATGACTTTGACATTGGATTAGACTTTTCGGAGTGTTGTCTAAGTATTCCAAGTTTCAATTGATTAGGCCACCAATCACGGTTCGTGGTTCCTCCACCTGCAGCTTCATTTCTTTCACCACTTAGAAATGGGCACATGCTTTCGTCCATGGCTCCATTTGATTTCATATCCTTCATAATGATCAGATTTTGTATTTCCACAAAGCTAATATATATAGCTGGAAAACGGACTTGTATTGTGATTTTTTACAATGACTCAACACTTCTTTTTTACCTGATCCTCATTGACTGGCCGGTCTCCTGACCGCTTCACAAGACGCGCTCACCTCTTCCCGAATTAGATCAGCCATGTAAGCCCGTCGCTTCATTATTTTTGAAAAGGAGAAAACATTGATTGTAACCAAAGCACATGAGTTATCTCAAAAGCTTGCAATATCTTTCCTTATTTATGATATGTCCTTCTTTAAATTTCAAATGGTTTATATAAATCCGTATACCAAATTCAACCGCTAATTTAGGATTGTAATTTCCATAGTAATGTTGGTAAAAGTTTGGAAGGAATAAATTTCCGCAAGCAACTTTAATGACACATTCTGATTAAAAAGAGCGATTTTTTAAAAATAATTGTGAAGGAAAACTGATTTGCTTATCAACTTTGATCAAGAGTCGGATATAGTAAATGACAACTAAAATATATGTCTTTTAGGCGCACAATTAATTTGAATTCAGGCTTTCAATTACAGAAGATGATCTATTGATTCTTAAAATCACCCAGAGTAGTTTTGAAGATTGTTGTCCTGCAATTTATTAAGAAGAAATCTTATCCAAAATAAAATATTTAGCCTTTTGAAAAAAAAGTTGAAGATATTTCCCACTCATTACGAAATCAAATGTTGAGGTAATTTTATTCAAATAGATGTATTAATTCAATGGATTAATCGTACAAGAAAGTGATATGGGTAATGAAAGCTGTATAGCGAGAACAATGCGGTTGAGTAAAATGAATCTTATCCATTGTGTACGATCAGTAAAATAAAATCTGAGAGCGGCTTTTATGTTTTGAAAAGCTAATACAGCACAGGCAAGGATGGTTCAATGACTCCTTTTGTCTTCGTTAGACATCTCACGTAGCCATTACACCAAATATTTAATATGTCTAGGTAGAAGACATTCAAATGATTTCGGGAATCAATCCATTAGAGACCGTTCTGCCGATCGCTTTACTAATTAATTAAGAATATATGGATCAATCTTGACTTCAAATGATAGAAAGTCGTAATTTGCGCTACGACAAAAGGGCTCTGCCTTATTCAACCACCACTAATGGAATATTCCAGTAATGATTCGGTATTACGCAAAACACAATGGTCAACTCACGGAGTTAGACAAACCGGAATCCAATTGCTGGATCAATATCTCTACGCCTTTTAGCCACGAAGAGCTAGAGGGTGTTGCTCAAGAGTTTGATGTTCCTTTAGATTTCCTTACAGATTCACTGGATATAGATGAACGATCTCGTTACGAGAGAGAGGAGGATGTGCGGCTGATTGTCTTAAATACACCATTAAAGAACGAAAAGAGTGAGAACAATGAGGCATTGTACATCACTGTTCCTATCGGAATTATTTTGGTTGACAATTACATGATTACCATTACTTCTTATGAAAATCCAGTTCTTCAGATGTTTTTGAATGGTAGGGTTAAGAACTTTGACCCTAATGATGAGTCAGCTTTTGTCTTGAAAATGATGGAACAGAATGTATACAGGTTTTTGACTTGTCTGAAAAAGCTTAATTTGAAAAGGAATACCATTGAGAAGAAGTTATATGATTCTTCGAGTAATGCAGACCTGCGAGAGCTATTGAGTGTTGAAAAGAGTTTGGTGTACTTCGTAAATACACTGAGCAGTAATGAATTGCTCAAGATGAAGATGAAACGTTCTGATTTTTTGTCCATTAGAGCAGATGAAGATAAGACCGATCTATTCGAAGATATAATCATTGACAATTCCCAAGCATTAGAAATGGCGAATGTCCATACACGAATCTTGAATGGTACGATGGAAGCTTATGCCTCCATAATTTCTAATAACTTGAATATGGTGATGCAGCGGCTTACTTTAGTCACTGTAATACTGATGGTACCGACTTTAGTCGCGAGTTTCTTCGGAATGAATGTGCCCGTGCCATTTGATGAAGGGGGAGATACTCCGTTCTATGCTATTCTGATTTTTGCTATTCTTGTTAGTCTCTTAATGGCTTGGTGGTTCAGGCGTAAAAGTCTGTTTTAAAATCAATTATAGGCCGCAAATTCGAGCGCTACTTTTTTTCCACAAAATACTTATCCACATTGTGGATAACTTTTTCAACAAATGTTACTCCTTGATAATTAGCAACTTGTGAAAGTTATCCACAGAATGTTAATAACTTTGACTACGAAAAAACCGGTGTGTATGCTATCTTTGTTAGCCCAAGGTTAATGGATTGAGTGAAACACTATAACCCTCTCTGAAACTACATTTAAGATACTGCAATTAGGGATCTAATCACTCAATTTTCTCACAAATAAGCTCAAAAAAGAGCAAAGAGAAAGGGGCAAACTATGCCTTTTCTACACCAGACAGGACAACCTTACTTATCGGAAGCTGTAACCGTTAAGGCTATAATGCTATACTGCATTATGAATATAAAAATGAATCAAAATGAGTGCTGCAAACGAACCAATTTTAACGGAAAATCCCAACAGATTTGTACTGTTCCCAATTGAACATGATGATATTTGGCAATGGTACAAGAAATCTCAAGCCTGTTTCTGGACAGCAGAGGAGATTGACCTTTCTACAGATCTTGTAGATTGGGACAAACTTAGTGATGACGAAAGACACTTTATCAAACACGTCTTGGCTTTTTTCGCCGCAAGTGATGGAATCGTCAATGAAAATCTAGCTGAAAATTTAATCAACGAAGTACAATATACGGAAGCAAAATTTTTCTATGGTTTTCAGATTATGATGGAGAATATCCACTCTGAAACCTACTCATTGCTTATTGATACCTATATAAAAGACCCTAAAGAAAAAGACTACTTATTCAACGCAATTGAAAACCTTGAATGTGTCAAGAAAAAAGCAGATTGGGCTTTAAGATGGATTGACCAAGGATCGTTTGCTGAAAGACTAATCGCTTTCGCTGCAGTTGAAGGAATATTCTTTTCCGGTTCTTTCTGTTCTATCTTCTGGTTAAAGAAGAGAGGATTAATGCCAGGACTTACTTTCTCGAACGAATTAATCTCTCGTGATGAAGGAATGCATTGTGACTTTGCTTGTGAGTTATACAACGATCACGTTGTTAACAAACTCGACAAAGAAGTAATTCAGAAGTTGATAACTGATGCAGTGGATATCGAAAAGGAATTTGTTTCCGATGCTTTGCCAGTAAGATTAATTGGCATGAACTCAGAGTTGATGTGTCAATACATCGAGTTTGTTGCTGATCGTTTGTTAAGCTCTCTCGGGAATTCAAAAGTATACAACGTAGAAAATCCTTTCCCATGGATGGACATGATATCGCTTCAAGGTAAGACCAACTTCTTTGAAAAGAGAGTAGGGGATTATCAGAAGTCAGGAGTTATGACCGGAAGAGATAGTCAAGTCTTTTCATTAGATGAAGATTTCTAATCCTCCTACATACTGAAAATAACTAGTCGAAATAATCTGCAAACCCATTTTAAAGCGCCTCATGATTATTTCACCTTTTAAAATATTATTCTATTTAACTTTAAACACTTACCTGGAACATGCAAGTAATCAAACGTAGCGGTAAGAAGGAAAATGTTAGTTTCGATAAAATTACGGCGAGAGTAAAAAAACTCTGCTATGGTCTAGATGCTGACCACGTAAATTCTATCGAAATTGCCAAGAAGGTTATCCAAGGACTCTATGATGGAGTTAGCACAACTGAGCTAGATAATCTCGCCGCCGAAACCGCTGCCACTATGGCAACACAACACCCCGATTATGCTAGACTCGCTGCTAGAATCGCGGTATCTAATCTACACAAAGGAACGTTGAAGTCATTCTCTAAAACAATGGAGAATCTCTACAACTATATTGATCCAAAGACCAAAGAACCTGCTGGATTGATCAGTGAGACTACTATGAAAATCGTGAGAGATAATCAGGACAAATTGGATTCTGCTATCATTTACGACAGAGACTTTACTTACGACTATTTTGGATTTAAAACACTTAACCGTTCTTATCTACTTCGCATGGACGGTAAAGTAGTCGAAAGACCACAGCACATGTTGATGCGTGCTGCTGTAGGGATCCACGGAAATGACATCAAAAGTTAAGATAGAGAATGGTGGGGATACTGATTATTTACCTGGTGAAATGATTGAGCTACAAAAAATAGAATTT
>CALFWO010000073.1 GCA_937928045.1 uncultured Saprospiraceae bacterium
GGAATTACATCGGATCAAATGAAGGGGCGCACTTAGGCCCAATTGCAGAAGAGTTTCATCAAGCTTTTGGTTTGGGGAATAATGAAAAATACATTTCAACTGTGGATGCGGATGGGGTCGCACTAGCGGCTATCAAAGCACTGTATGATCAGAATCAGGAATTGTTGAAGACTCAGCAAGAGCAAGCCCAAGAGTTGAAACAACATGAAGAAGAAATTGAAGCACTGAAAAGTAAAATGAATGCACTTCTTGAATGTTTAGAAAAAAAGAAGAATTAGGGCGACTGCTGAACAAAGTATCAGCACCGGGCTATTCACGATAAGCCGATGGCTTCCTGCTGCTATCCCTATCGCAAAAAGATGCTGCCGCCAATAAAAAATGGTATTGTTAATTAAATTAGCAATACCATTTTTTACTTTAACTAGTAGATATTACGAGGTAATTACAGTTTCAAGTTTTTCTACTGCAAGCTCACAACCACCAGTTCCTCCTTTAATTACTTTTAACTGCTGTGTCGTTATTAAATTCGCTTGAAATTTTACGGATAATTTTGCACTAAACTTCATGATTATTGAATTTGAAATGATTTAATTTTTAGAAATTTTTTCCTTGTATACCTAACGGCTATTTAGTGTTTAATAGTATTTCAATGTAATCTGCGGCCATCAATTTAAACTCTGGTCTGCCGTAAACTGTTAAAACTTTGTCATAGTTAAGTTTCCGCACGAATCTTGCAGCTCTATTTAGCGTAAAATACTATTGAAATAATACTTTTGATCTATGAGAAGTTTGATATTGATTTGTAGCCTATTATTCGCAACGTTTTCCTCTGCGCAGACTGATCACTGGGAATCAGTGGTCACTCAAGGTCAAGAATTTCAATACTTGCTTCCAACATCGGAGCCATCTAGCAACTGGAAAACAATAGACTTTAACCCTTCTTCGTGGAACACCGGCATTTCTGGCTTTGGCTATGGGGACAATGATGATGCAACCATCATTAACAATACGATATCAATTTTCCTGAGAAAAGATTTCAACATTGTAGATATAGATGCAGTTGAAGAGGTACTATTTTACATGGATTATGATGATGGCTATGTAGCCTATCTTAATGGTGTCGAAATTTCTAGATCATTGATGACTGGTTTTCCTCCAGCCTACTATCAAAACAGTGATGGATATCACGAACCAGAATTGGTATTTGGTCAGACACCAGTTGCAGTTCCCTTAGATATAAATTTATTGAATGCGGGAAATAATGTCCTTGCTGTTCAAGTCCACAATGAAAACATTAACTCTTCAGATCTTACAGCCAATCCGTTTCTCCTTTTAGGAATTAATGACAATAGTTCAAATTATTCTTCACCACCAAATTGGTTTTCTCCACCCATAGCATTTACCAGTTCAAATTTGCCTTTGGTATTTGTTAATACAAATGGACAAGGAATCAGTGCTGATTTCAGAATCGAAGCAGACTTGGGCATTACCTACAATGGTGTCGGTCAATCCAATTTTGTCACTAATCCGAAAAATGAATATTTAGGAAAAGTAGGAATCAAAATTCGTGGAGAGTCCTCACAATTTTTTGATAAGAAATCTTACGCCATAGAAACCTGGGATGAAAACCAAGCAGACATAGATACTTCTTTTTTAAATTTCCCACCAGAAGAAGATTTCATTCTATATGGTCCCTTTTCGGACAAGACATTAATCAATAACGTGTTGGCCATGAACATTGGCAACAAGATGGGACATTATGCGAGTAGAACTCGAATGGTTGAACTACTCCTAAATGATCAGTACCAAGGCGTATATGTTTTAATGGAAAAAATAAAACGCGATAAAAATCGGGTTGATATAGCAAAATTGGATTCATCGGAAATTTCTGGAGATGATCTTACCGGTGGTTATATATTTAGAATTGATAAAGGTGTTTACGATGGTTGGTATTCAAACTTCAATATTTTCCAATCGCCAAATAAATTATATTTTCAATTTCACACACCCGATCAAGATGATATTCAGCCAGAGCAAGCAGCTTATATTGAGAATTATATGGACGAATTTGAATCCGCAATTGCGGCGGCTTCTGGATTCCATCCCAATGGAAAACATTACACCGAATACATCAACTTAAGATCGTTTGTGGACAATTTCATTATTAATGAATTGAGCAAGAATGTTGATGCTTACCGCCTGAGCACTTACTTTCACAAAGACAAAGACAGCAAAGGAGGAAAAATCACTGCGGGGCCTTATTGGGATTTTAATTTATCCTTTGGCAATGGAGATTATTGTAGCGGCGATGATGTGACCGGCTGGGAATATTATCAGTGCCCTGGGAATTCTCCCTTTTGGTGGGATCGATTTTTACAAAATCCTATCTTTCAGAACGCCTTGCGATGTCGCTGGGAAAGTCTTCGGGATGGCTTGCTGAGTGATGATCAAATAGAACAATACATTGACTCTTTGACAACAACTTTGAATTTACCAGCGCAAAGAAACTTCGCAAGATGGCCAATCCTTGGGCAATACGTTTGGCCCAATCCTTCCTATTTCGTTAGTCCACAATCTCACCCCCAAGTGATCAACGTCATGAAGAATTGGTTGCAACAAAGAACAGCATGGTTGGATCAGAATATTCCGGGAACCGCCGAAAACTGTGAGCAGTTTAATGAAGACTATGAATTCATCACGGCGATAGCTACACCAACTGAGCAGCGCAATGAAACCGGTTTTTTCCCCAATCCGACCTCTTCTGGAATTACAATTCAAAGTTCAGATAAAATCTTAAACATTGAAATTCTAAACGTGCTGGGAGAAACTATTTTTTCGGAACAGATAAATAGTCGATTGCATTATTTAAATATTAAAGAATATACTGAGCCGGGAAGGTATTTGATTTCTATTACAACTTCCAAAGGCACACATAATGAATTGTTACTAATTCACTAATATCCTCGCCCACTTCCACTATACAAAAAACTAATTTGGCCAGATCGATTAAATATTTTCCTGCCAGCGAAGATTGTATTTACATCTCGCAATCCATAATAGTAGCGTCCGACAAGCATAAGATTATCATTTAATTTGAAGCGAACGCCACCAGAAATTCCAAAGTCTAATTCTTCAAATCCGCCTTCGGCCTTTTCAAAGTTGTCACCAAGTTTTGTGAGACTAATCGCTCGGTAGCCAATTGAGGGGCCCAAATCAACTCCAAAATTAGGCAGTATATAACAACTAAAAACCAGAGGAATTTGAACTTCGGCTTGAATTGCATCTACCTGTTCCCCGACAACCGATTTTACCAAGAATTGAAGATCAGGAGAAAAAGATAAGATATCTTCATAAAGTGGAATATCCATGGACATTCCAAAATGCCCTCCAACAAATTTTATAGGTGATGGTTTTTCAATGGATTTATCATCAAGTCTGGTTTCGATGTAATCGAAATTTCCACCGATCTTAAACATCAAATGTGCTTGACTAAAGAGGGAAAATGAAGCTAAGCAAAAGCATAGACAGGTTAGCAGGTTTTTCATTGTAATAGTTTTTGAAACGATCTATAGTAGTTGGACTAAGTTAATAATTTCATAACGAATTTTAGGCATTTTTATTCGATGCCAATAGCAGAGGATTTCAAATCGGAAATATAAAACATCATTTCACAAGCAGCTTTATTAGAATTTTCCCCGTTGTCTCATTAATGCAAAACGTAAAATCATGACTAAAATTAAGTTTAGCCTTTTTGCCCTTATTCTTTTTATTTTTGGTGGTTGCGAAGTACTGTCAACTTCTGAAATTGATCCGCCCGGAATTGTCGAAGGGGTAAAACCAATCTATGCTAGTTCTGAAAATTGGAATGTCATCACTTCCATGGAGCCTCAGCCCATTAAAAATTTAGGAAAAATCTACTATAAGTATCCATACATTTTCGTAAATGAAAGGAACAAAGGAATTCATATTTTGGATAATACGACTCCAGAAAATCCGCTTCCAATTCGATTTATTGAAGTACTTGGATCTGAAGATATAGCCATCAAGGGCAACTATCTATATGCAGATAACATTACCGACTTGGTTACCATTGACATTAGCGATATAGAAAATATTGAAGTAACTAGCAGAGTGGCAGATTTATATGCGGAAGCCAAAAAAGAATATCCAGATGGTTATACGGGTTATTTTGAGTGCGTCGACCCTTCAAAAGGAATTGTAGCAGGATGGGAAAAAACGACATTGGACAACCCGGCATGTCTTCGTTAATTTTTGGATTAATTAATCAATTTCAATGAAAAACTTTATCTATACAATCTTATTTTTTGCTGTGCTAGTTTTAACAGGATGTTCTGATGACAATTTGGCGTCCAATGTGGAATCTGACACAGGAGTTGGTGGTTCTTATGCAAGATTTCTCGCGCTAAACGAACATCTTTACATTGTCGATGACTCTTCGATCAAGACTTTCAATTTAACTAATGCAGCTACTCCTCAAGAAATTGACAAACAAGAAATAGGAGAACGAATTGAAAGCATTTTTCATTTCGATGGTCGACTTTTCGTAGGATCGGGAGGAGGTTTGTTCATTTATGAAATCGGACCAGATGGGATTCCAACTCAACTGTCAGCAACGGAATACTTTAACACTTTTGATACATTTGCTTGTGACCCTGTAGTCGCAAATACAACCCACGCATATGTTACTTTGAACTCCTTAGAAGAAGTTGACCGTCCATGTGGTAATGATCCATTCACACTTGAAGTTAATGAATTAAGAGTTTATGACATCAGTGACATTACCGAACCTCAGCTTATCGCTGATTACCAACTCTCGGCTCCAAAAGGTGTAGGAATTGATGGTAACTTGCTGTTTGTTTGCGACAATGACGAAGGGCTAAAAATTTACAATATAGACGATCCTCTCAACCTTGAATTGGTGATAACTTTTGGGAATTTTACGGCATTTGACGTGATCCCCTTAAATGGCACCTTGCTAGTTGTTGGACCAGATAATGTTTATCAATTTAACTATAATGATCCTACGGATATTAAGTTAATTAGCACAATTCCATACGGAGCATGATTTCAATTAAAAAAGGAGTTGGTCTAATTGTTTTTGCTATTGGTTTTCTTTCCGCTACTCAAGCTTTTTCGATTGAAAAAGACTCCCTCGGTGTTGGATGGAATCCATCGCTTCAATTAAAGTATTCCCTGCTTCCTTTGTTTGATTATACGCCAACGATTCAGATAGCAACGGAGTTCAAAGCATTCAAAAGTCATTCATTAAATTTCGAATATGGATATATCTTCGGAAGTCAAGGAAGAGATTTCTCTGGACATAAATTTAGACTTGGCTATAGATTTTACCTAGATCAAAAAAGGGACAATGGGCCTTTTCTTGGAATCCAAGTATTGAATAAGAATGTGAATTTAAACACAAGAGGTTTTGCGTGGTCACCCGACCGAACTTTCCAAAGACTTTATGACTTTCAGATCAATAATCACACACAGGCACTTTATGTCACTTCGGGCTACACTTTTAACATTAGCGATAGATGGACCTTTGAATTCATGTATGGGCTGGGCAGAAGAAAATTAAATATCTCGTCAAAAGGTTTACCTGAAGGTGTCGAGCCAAATATCGATTTAAATGAATCCTTTTTCACGAATTTCAATTTAGGAATTTCAAGAACACCAGCGATGTTGGCAAATTTTAAATTTGGATATATACTTTTCGGACAACGCTGATTTATAGCTTCACAAGTCGTTCATTTGTCCAATTTCCATCCTTATCTTTTATAGAAAAAATATAAATACCTTTTTCCAAGTCGGTTATATTTAACACGGTTGCTTTCCCTCGAAAGGATTGTCGGAATACCTCTACTCCATTAACTGTAAAAATCGAAATAAAATATTCCGCGTTAATAGTTGCCTGAACATTCAGAATTGATTCAAATGGATTTGGAGCAAGTGATATTTTTAATTTTCCGTAGTTCACTACCCCATTGATTAAATCTCCATCTGAACAATCTTCGTCAATTCCATTGTTCGCAATTTCCATTGCTGCTGGATTGATTAATACGTCAGTGTCATCGCAGTCCGTACTGTCTACGACATAACCCATCGGGGCTTCAAGACCACAAGTATCCAGCGCATTGTTTACATCTCCAAATCCATCATTGTCGCCGTCCATATAAAAACGATTCAATACCAATCCTTCGTCGATATTGTCATCACAATTATTATCCAAGCCATCGCAAATTTCAGGAATATTTGGATGGAAAAGAGAGTCTTGATCATTGCAATCCAAAGCATTATTCACATAGCCAAGTGGCGCAGATTTGAGGCAAGTATCCAATGGAAAGTTTTCATCTCCGAAAGTATCATTATCACTATCCAGGTAATAAGTAAATATATCCAAGCCTTCATCTATATTCTCGTCGCAGTTGTTATCCAGACCATCGCAAACTTCTAGAATGTTTGGATGAAAAAGAGAATCTTGATCATTACAATCCAACGCATTGTTCGCATAACCAAGTGGTGCAGATTTCAAGCAAGTATCTAAAGGAAAATTTTCATCTCCGAAAGTATCATTATCACTGTCCAAGTAATAAGTAAATATATCCAAGTCTTCATCTATATTCTCGTCGCAGTTGTTATCCAGACCATCGCAAGTTTCCGGCATAGAAGGATTAATATTTGGATCTTGATCGTTACAATCTTCGTAGCTATAATAACCATCGCCATCTTCATCGTTGTAGAACAACTCTCTAGCATAATTAAATGCGCCGGTTCCGATTTCTATCCCAATCAACCTTCCGGGGATATCATCTGCTCCAGGATGAATTCCTCCCCATATTCTGGACAAGCTGCATTGATCTGAAGCATCTCGATATGTAGCCCATTGCAATTCAATATCGAATGAAGGACCTTTTTCGAAGACCAAAAAGTTGTTTTGAGGAGCTAAAAATGTTCCCATACCTCCGGGGAAAAACGCGTCGCCGGTAACCATGGTCATCACTTCTGCAGCCGCCCTGGAAAAGGTACTATGACCAGAAACATATCCAGCGAAGTTTGGCGTAACAAAAGAAGGTCTTTGATACGACCACCAGTTTTCAGCCAATATCCAGTCTACTCCAGCGATGTCGTTTGTAGGATTATTGATGTAGTCTGGTCCTCGCCAAGTAAGGATTTTTATTTTGCCTACATGCTCATTATTCGGTCCTGCTAAGGTATCTCCTGGCATTACCAACTCCACTGCACCGGAGTCCAGAACCATTCCTCCTGGATGGTAATTCATCAATGTTGAATCTGAACTCTGTCCCAATGAAGCCATCGCTCGAATGGCAGTCACTGGTCGAATGTAATCGTACCAACCTTTTATTCCCCAAACAGCAACTGCCGCATCGTGCATGGCACCGCCTAGCGTCAAATAAAGTTTGACATCATATTCCAAAGGCCCTAAAGTATCTGTTTGTCCATTATATTTTCTTACGAAGTCGGGATGATCTTTTATCTCATTGTAAATCGAAAACCAGTGTCCAGGAGGTGTTTCTGAATCTGGCCCATCTGCCCAAAATTCTGCCAAGACACGAGCGTAATCACCTCTTCGTACCAACTGTGGGGTATAAGCTTCACCCGTACTTGGATTCAATTCATGACCAATTCCGGTATCCCCTCCTTCTTCATAATTATAAAAATTTCTAAGGCCTTCTATTGTCGTTGGATAATCTTGTACATTGCCAATCGCTCTTGGTGAGATATCAATTATTTTTGGCAATGCGGGGTCTAAGTGAGAAGACCACTTTGCCACCATTTGAAATCCCCATTTGTATTCTTCGGACATTCCAGAAGCATCAGCTGTATCAATTAAAGGTGGTAACCCTGGATCGTGATAGACTAAATAATTATCTCCATTTCTTTCAAAGGTATCTAAGTTCGCTTCGGTCATTGCGAATGGATGAACGTTTCCCCATTCCGGACTTAAGAATTCTGGTGTATTAAATGGGATTACATTTCCGGATTGGTCTATAAATACATCCAAAGTCAATGGTTGCCAACGATTGTAATCTTCTATAGTCTCATTCCCCGGAAACTCTATAATCATTGGAGGATTAACTGGATTGTAATATTGATTTTCGTAATTGTTTACTTCATTCGAATTATCAGCCAATCCATAATTTATCATGCATTGACCGAGATAATTACCAAGCGCTGCTGGTCCATCATTAACATAATCCAGTGAGGTATTATTGATAGAATAACCTTTTGAAATCATCAACTGATTGGCAGCCGTTTGAAGAATGGTATTGGCTGGTGAGATTGCAAATCGATGAAGTAGCAATCTGTAAGCTGCGAAACTGATGGCCTCTTCCCTAGCCGCTTCAATATCATTGGGCATTGGAAAAGAATCTAAAGCACAAGTAAAACTGTTTAAATCTTTGCCTAGCAATACTGTAGTCGCTACTCCTGTCGTATCGTAGACTGCCCAGGCATCATACATTACCGAAGATAAATGATACAGATTTCTGGCATGCACTGTGGGTCTTGCAAAATCCTTTCTTATACCTTCCAACAAAACTTCAGACCATTCATGAGCAACTGAGTGATTTTGTGCCACTACTGATGTTGAAGAAAACAGTAAAAGGAAAAGAAATTTAAATGAATTCATCGAATAGATTTTTGACAGCTTAGTCCCTAAATATGTCCTATAGAAGACATCTTAATTATACCAAAATTACACTTTTAAGTTACTTGTCACTGTCGTAATTGTACATTTTTGATACAAATGACAGAAAGTAACAAAAACTTAAATAGCTCGTAAACAGATGATTATGAAGTATCAAAAACTGACCTACTCGATGCCATTAGATTTTTTTTAATTTTAATCAACTAACAACCGTTTCAAACAAAATTTTCCTCCGATGAAAAAGCTATTACTGCTATTCGCAATTATTCCATTCCTAACATATTCTTTATCAGCCCAATGCGTTGTCGATATTACAACTCTGGACACCAATTGTGGAGATACTGATGGTGAGGCTATCGTAAATATATCCAATGGTACACCACCATATACCTATACATTTCTTGGACAAACGACCACTACCAATGATGTTACCTTATTTTTTAATGGTCTTCCTGCAGGTAACTATACTATTGACATTAGTGACAGTAATTCGTGCCAGCAAACTGTTGATTTCATCATCAACGGATCTGCTCCAATGGAAATAACTACTACAACGACAAGTGCGGATTGCGGCAATCAAAATGGTTGTATTTTTGTTGAAGTAAACGGTGGCGCGGCCCCTTTTACTTATTTTTGGGATAGTCCATCTGCTCCAAATACTGCAGCTGTATGCGGCTTGGCTGATGGAGCCTATCAAGTAACCATTACAGACAATGATGGATGCTCAGTTATTGCTACGACAATAATTGACTCTGCGCCACCTCCGATTATTACAATTGAAGAGCAGATCATAAATTGTAATCTTTCCGTCCTGACCGCCACAGCATTTGAAGGAACTCCTCCATATACTTATAATTGGTCAAATGGATTTATTGGGCCCTCCATAGATGTTATGGCACAAGGAACTTTTATTGTAACTGTAACCGATAGTAATGGATGCTTTAGTGAAGTTATCTATACATACAACGGTGGTAGCCTTTTCTTTCAACCAATAATTAATAATATGACTTGTTGGGGATCGGCAGATGGAGAAATATCGGGAACATTCGCGGGCACTACTACACCTAGCGTAACTTGGACTGGGCCGAACGGCTTTACATCCAATACAATTGCCATTACTGGTTTAGCCGCTGGTCAGTATACTATGATGGCAGATGATGGTATGGGATGCACCAACACATTCGGTCCATACGAAATTATAGAACCTGAACAATTAGAAATTACGGCACTTGCGATAAATGTATCTTGTTTTGGATCCAATGATGGTGCAATTGATTTGACAGTAATTGGAGGTACTCCACCCTTTTCTTTTATTTGGTCGCATGGAGAAACAGTTGAAGATCCAACCAATTTAGCCGCAGGTATTTACAGCGTGACCATAACAGATGCCAATGATTGCGAAGCTACGACAGATGTTGTAGTTCTCGAACCTAATGAAATAATTTTGAACGTAACTTCCACAGATCAATCCTGTCAAAATGATGGTCAAGCAAATGCTTCGGTTTCAGGAGGCACACCTCCGTATGAGTTCCAATGGAGTACTGGTGAAAATACTCCGGAAATTAATAATCTTATTGCAGGATCTTATGCTGTTACAGTAATTGACTTATTGGGATGTACTGTAACACAAAGTTTCACTATTGATTCTCCAATTGATTTAGAAGTTACCAGTACTTTTGCTGACTGCGATATTGACAACGGAACTGCAACGGTAACCATCCTTGGAGGAAGCACAAATCCAACTTACGCTTGGAGCAATGGAGCCTCTTCCGCTGAAGTTACTGATCTTGCGGCTGACTGGTATTCAGTAACGGTGACGGATGGAGTTACTGACTGCAGAGTACATCAAAATATTCAAGTCCTTGAAGACACTATTTGCTATGTAATCATCGAAGGCTATGTTTATGTTGATGATATCCAACAAGATTGTTTGATGGATTCAACGACTATACCAGCAAGTCAAGTTCGTGTTGAGCTTAGTGATGGACAAGTAAGATTCACCGACTCAGATGGTTATTATCAATTTGAGGCGGATGCAGGTTCCTACACGATTACCATTGACCCAAATGCCAGTTATGCTGATTTGTGTAGCAGTCCAATAAATATTGATGCACTCGAATGGGGAATGACTTTCTCCGACAATGACTTTTATCTAAAGTATTCTGAATTAATTGACGTTAGAATAAAAGTTGTGAAATTTAATGCGCGACCGGGATTCACTCAAACCGTTAGAATTTGTTTGATGAACAGGGGTGCATCTCCGGCATCAGGAACGTTGACTTTTACCCATCCTGACATCTTAGATTTTATTTCTAGCTCTCCGATGGAAACTGGATATGATTCGACTACAAACATGGTAACATACGACTATGTTGATTTACCACCAAATACGACATGGATATACAATCCGTTGCTTCAGGTACCAATAGGTACACCGCTTGGCACTCCGCTGGATTATTCATTCTCCGCGCCCTTGGTTGGAGATATTAACCCCGTTGACAATGAAGAAAATTGTACCATTTTAGTGACTGGATCTTATGACCCGAATGACAAGGCGGTATCACCTGCGGGAATTGGTCCGGAAGGAATCATCTCTATGGATGACTCGAAGTTGAACTATAAAATTCGCTTTCAAAACACTGGTACAGATACCGCTTTTACTGTTTTGATCAGAGACACATTAGACATCGATTTAGATTGGAGAACATTTGAACCTGGCCCAGCTAGTCATGATTACGTAGCTAGTATTGTGAATGGAAACATCGTTGAATTACTATTTGAAAATATTTTGCTACCAGATTCATTTGTAAATGAGCCTGCATCGAATGGTTTTGTAATGTTTGATATTGACATTAAGGACGGATCGCCCTATGGTACACGGATTGAGAACACGGCGGGAATATATTTTGATTTCAATCCGCCGATTATTACCAATACGGTTCAGAATCTTATCCAGATGATTGTAGATGTGGAGGAAAAAAACGAAGTGTCACTTGATCTCTTAGTAACGCCTAATCCTACTTCAGGAATTACCAATCTAAGCTTTTCTTTGGAAGAATCAGATTTGGCCTCGATAGCACTTTACGACAACCAAGGTCACTTGGTTAAAATCATGGAACAAAGTCTTTTCTTACAACGAGGAATTCAAAACATCGAGATACCGATGCAGGATCTTTCAGCTGGAATTTATTTTGTTCGCTTGACAACAAAGAATGGCCAAGTAGGTTTCGCAAAAGTTCTACGACTATAATTTAAAATTATGGACGAAGTTAAAATGGAGCAAGTAAATATACTTGCTCCATTTTATTACAAAAGGTTTGAAATGGAATCATTCGAACCTTTTTCGAACGTATTATTATATTTTTTAAGGCCTGCTTCTTCAACAGCTAATACTTAGTTCAATTTAACACAATTAATCAAGCTTACTAAGCTCGTTAATTTCCCCAAAAATTAGTCCAACCCGATTGGTGAACTAAAATAATTGGGCGACAATAAAGTTGTAAAATATTTTCGAATAATAATCAAAAATAAAGTAAACCTCAATAAAGATATGGCCAGTGGCTATGATTTTTTAGGGACTATTAAAAAATAGACAACTTTTCCATTAACTCTTTTTTGTGTTTTCGACTAATTGGAACGGCCTGTTCATTAATATAAACAAAGGATTCTTCTACACGTTCAATTTGCCCCAAGTTAATCAAGTAACTTCTATGCACACGAATAAATCCCCAATCAACAAGTTTGGCTTCAACAACTTTTAGCGTACAACTCAACAAATATTTTTTACCACTAGTATGGATAAAAGTATAATTGTCATTTGCTTCTGCGTAACAAATATCCTTGATATTCAGCTTTTGAAAGGCACCACCTGTTTTAATAAAAATGCTATCATTTTTCTTTTTCTCTAGACTGGTTTGATTGGAAGAAGTGTTGTAATTATGAAAAGCAATTTCAATGGTTGTTATTAAGTCCTTTTCATCTATTGGCTTTACCAAATATGCCAAAGGATTGGTTTCTTTAGCTCGAGCGATGGTTTTTGAATCTGAATGTGAAGTTAGATATATAAAAGGAATCTGAAATCGTTCATTAACTATCTGAGCCAATTCAATCCCGTCTTGACCATCATCTAGATTTATATCCAGTAGCAAAAGATCAACGGCATGATTTTCTAAGTGCGCTATTGTTTCGGGAACATCATACTTTACACCTACAACATCATATCCCAAATCTTGCAAAATAAGAGACATATCGGCAGCGATGATAGGTTCATCTTCAACTATTAAAATGCGTATAGAATTCATAAGTTAACAATTAAATATTTCTTTATTTTCATCTCGAATACTGTTCCGGAACTTGAATCAATTTTCATCTCTGCCTTCAATTTATCAGCAAGTGTTTTGATCAATGTAAATCCAAATCCATCTTTCTGGCTTTCTTCAATATCTTTGATTCCTTGCCCGTCATCTGCAATTCGCAAATATAAATGATCAATAGCTACATCAAATTTGAACCATAGATTTCCACTACTTCCTTTCGGAAAAGCATACTTCAAGCAATTGGTAATTAATTCATTTACAATTAGGCCTATTGGAATGGTCGTATCCACATCTAACACAACGTTATTTTCTAAATCAAAATGCACTTTTACATCCTCATCAGAAATCTGATAACTATGCATTAGGCCAGACACCAAGGTTCTAAAATATTTGTCAATTGCAACGCCTTTAAGATTATCAGTCTGGTACAATCTCTGATGAATCAAGGCCATAGATTTTACTCGATCTCGACTATCCACTACAGCTTTCAACGCATTTTTATCTTTAACATACCGAGTCTGCAAATTGAGCATACTGGACACTATTTGTAAATTATTTTTAACTCGATGATGAATTTCCTTTAAAAGAATTTCTCGGTCTTCAAGAGATTTTTGAATAATCGAATTTTTCTCTGCCAGTTCGTCATTCTGCTTTTTACGAATCCTATTTCTATAATATAAAAAAAGTAAAATGCCTCCTAGCAACATCAATGTAGCGATCATATATGCCACAAAGGTATTTTGCTTTTGAATTGCCAATTGTTGCAAATTATTCTCCCCTTGCAATTGGTTAATCTCTAAAGCATAACGCTCTGCGGAAATCAAAGCATTAAATTTTTCTGCAGATTCCATTTGCTCCAATGCATATAAGCTATCCCTATAATTTTGGCTTAATTTCAAATACTCATAAGCTTTATCTGCCTTCTTTTCAGCTTTATATGTAGCAGCATTGGCTTGAAAAACCATATGTTTAGTAGCATGACTATTTACATTCTTTAATTCTTCTAGCGCTTGATTAATTGACACTCTAGCTTTAGACACAAAACCTTTCGACAGATAATATTTATTTCTATAGAGATACGAATCAACTAAGCTCTTACTGAATTTACCTAATTTTTGATAGTGCAGCATACTGTCTCGAAAGGCCATTGCTAACGTTTCGTTGGTTCTTCTTTCTTCTAATAAAGCCAAAGCATAAAACCCTTGAATTTTGGAAGTAAAACTTTTCCGATTTTCTCTTCTTTTCAAACTTCTTTTTAGAAATTTTTCTGCCTTTTCAAATTGTTTTAACTCAGAATAAATTAATCCGCTATTGTGAATTGCTGCCGTCAAAAAATAGGTAGTGTTTGTGGTTTCAGCGCTTTGAATAATCTTGCTAAAATAATCCAAGGCTTTTTCGAATTCCTTTCTTGACTTTGCGATTATTCCCAAACGATTCAGGGCATCACATTTTCCCAAGGTAAATCCAATTCTTTGATTCAATGCCAAGGCTCTTAAAAGATAACCATTAGCCTTTTCGTAATTCTCTTTAGAAGTTTCTAAGAATCCGTAAAAAACAAGACACCTTGCCTGACTAACAGAATCGGTAGTCTCTGCAAAATAATTACTAGCAAAATCTAACCTCTTCTGAGCCTGGATATATTTTCCATTATTAATCAATGGAATAGATTGAAACATCGAAGCAAGACCAATCAACCGATCATTATTCGCTTCTTTACCTAATTGAATTCCACGCTCGAAATTCTTAATGGAAGCTTCAGAATCATTTGAAATCATTCTTCGGGCCAGCTGTGCGTAAAGATATCCGAGAGAGTCTTTGTTAGACGTATGCCCGATCTTTTCTTTTGCTTCCTGAATACTTAGTCCATTGTATGGTCTAGGAATCTCTTGTGCCTGAGTGATCAATGTGACCAAACAGCAGCTAAGGATGGAAATAATATATAAATAAACCCTATTCAAATCAGCGTTAATAAACCGCGGTAAGTTAGTGAAGATAAAACTTCATAAAGACTTATTTTACTTTACTTGGCGAATGGTAGATTTATTGAGTGAAGCACAGGGCCTCTCAGCTATAATGCTTAACTTTAAATAACAGAACAATTAAAATCATATGAAAAAAATAACGCTACTTTTACTTGTATTTTCAGCATTTTCATTGCGTGCACAAAAGTTGCATCTTCCAGTCGACACCACTGTAGTTACAGAACACAGTGCAGTTATAAACGGCACTAGTTTGAGTTATACTGCTACCACGGGGATGCAGCCCCTCTGGGATGAAATGGGCGAACCTATAGCCTCGTTGTATTACACCTATTACAAAAGAAAAAATGCCGGCGACTTAGGCAAAAGACCATTGATTATTTCATTTAATGGAGGTCCTGGTTCCGCTTCTGTATGGATGCATGTTGCATATACTGGACCAAAGGTTTTGAATATCGATGAAGAAGGATACCCGGTTCAACCTTATGGTGTTCAAGACAATCCGTTTTCAGTTCTTGATGTAGCAGATATAGTATTTGTCAATCCTGCAAATACCGGATATTCCAGAACAATTCCAATGTCTGGAAAAGATGTAGATCGAGATAAATTCTTTGGTATAAATGCGGACATAAAATATTTGGCAGAATGGTTAAACACTTTTGTATCCAGACACAATAGATGGACATCCCCAAAGTACATTATTGGAGAGTCATATGGCGGAACAAGAGTATCAGGTTTAGCACTTGAGTTGCAAGAAAAACAATGGATGTATCTCAATGGTGTAATACTGGTTTCTCCGGCGGATTACAAAGCATATAAAACTGGAGATCCCATATCCTCCTCGTTAAACCTTCCATACTTTTGCGCTGCCGCTTGGTACCACAAAGCGCTTTCCCCAGCGCTACAAGGACAGGATCTATTAGACATCCTTCCCGAAGTTGAAAGGTACACCATTAATACTTTACTTCCGGCCCTTGCCAAAGGTGGATTCATTCCGACGGAAGAACGAGCAGCAATTGCTGAAAAAATGGCCTTCTATTCTGGGATTTCTTCTAAATCAATTCTTCAACATAATTTAGATGTTCCAACGAGTTTTTTCTGGAAAGAATTGCTTCGAGATAAATCTGGAAATACTATTGGTCGCTTAGATTCTCGTTATTTAGGTTTGGATAAAATGGAGGCCGGTACCCGACCGGACTACAGCCCTGAATTAACCTCGTGGTTACATTCTTTCACGCCTGCGATTAACTATTATATCCGAGAACATTTGAACTATAAAACAGACATGAAATACAACATGTTCGGACCAGTACATCCTTGGGATCAACGCAATAATAACACAAGGGATAATTTGAGAAAGGCAATGGCAATTAATCCTTATATGAAAGTTCTTTTCCAATCCGGATACTACGATGGTGCTACCACTTATTTCCAAGCAAAATACACTATGAGTCAGATTGACCCTAGCGGAAAAATGAAAGATCGACTAAACTTTAAAGGTTACCGTAGTGGACACATGATGTATTTGAGAAGAGCAGATTTGGAAACAGCCAATAACGATTTAAGGAATTTCATTTTAGAAAGTTTGGCGAATGGAAAACCTGCGAAATATTAAGAAGAATTTTGATTAAACAAAAAAGCCTGATTGCATTAATTGCAATCAGGCTTTTTTATTTCTGAAGATTTTATTTATCGCTGAATAACTAGTCTTTCTGTCTGTAATATTTTTTCTCCTTTAAAGGTTAAAAAATAAATTCCATCGGAATAGTCAGAAAAATCTATAGATTGGTTACCATCAATGTTTTTCACTAACATCAAAACTTCACCAGCTACATTTGACACTTGCAGATCAATTTTAGATTGATCAATTTGCGATGGGACATTGATCTGAACCTCTCCTCTTGAAGGATTAGGAATTATATTTACAATTAAATTTTTATTAAATTCATTTGTACTACTTGCCAAATCTGGTGAAGCTACGTTCAATGTGTTTTCTAACATATTTGTGTACCAAATATTTCCATCAGGACCGACAACGATTCCCGCCAAACCTTCTTCGAAAGTTGGTAATACTACCAATTCTGCAAATTCATTATCCATATCGTAAATGTGGATATTTCCAGTGGCATAGTCTCCAACAATCAAACGGTTTTCAAAGATTTCCAAACCACAAGGTGTATCCAAATTAGAACCAATAATCTGCTCTACAGTAAATGATTGCGCACGAGAATGCTCAGCTAAAGGTTCGTTAATTAACGGGATATCACTCATACCTGAAGCTGAATTAATGTCCAAACGCATCACTCGACCATTATTACTATCAACAAAATATAACCATCCAGAAGACTTGTCCAATTTCATGTGATTCGGAATACTTCTTGATTTCGCCTTAATTCCAATATCACTAAATCTCCTTACGATTCCATCACTATGGTCATCTGCTCCTGGCCCATGGTCTTCAGCGAAATCATATCTAACAATATCACTATTGTAGTCATCAAATAACCAGAAGACATTGTCTTTTTCATGTGCAATTCCCATGCTAAATGGACTTCCGTGTAACATGTCTAAGTGAGAACCATTACCCCCAGAAGGCTGCGCATAAATAGCCAAATCCGAAGACCAAAGAGATGGTCCAGTAAATGTTCCTCCTCCGTGATTTGCGTCCTGCACTCCTGGAGAATTTGCAAAATTAAAATTGTCATCACTGAAGGCAATCGCCGTTGGAAGAGACATAAAGTGCCAAGCGTTTCCATCTACAAGTCTATTAAAGTTTGAAGGAACAACATCAGTGGCATCACTGATCGTTACCGTACTTCCTCCGATGTTTTCTGTTCTTCGATTGATAACCCACAATTCATCTCTTCCGGCAATTGGAAAGAAATCTAAATCAGTTGGTCCGTCCAGTAAACTTGTAGCCCCAGTAATTTCATTGATTTCCAAACCTCCTTGGGAAATATATTCTTCCATTTTGTTTGGAACAATCACCTCGCCATAAATTTGAGAACTATAAAACCCTATGTTGTTTGCTTGATTTTCATCTTGCGTTCCATTTACTTCGGAAAGCGTAACCATTACTTCGAAGGTTCCTTCCATTGCAGGGTTCCACTCTTCGGTCAAAATAAAAGTTTCAGTAGCGAAAGACGGGATACTAATATTATCTAATGTTTCTGAAAACGAAGTACCATCATCAACTTCAACATCAAATTTAAGACTAGTAATCTCTGTTGAGCCTGCGTTGTAAATAGTGGTTTCAATTTTTTGCCCAGTTCCTACTTCGCCAAAACTTCGTTCTTTTACATCTGACAAAGCCACTTCTAATGCTGCTGGAACATTTACACTAATATTATCAATCGCACAACCATACAACCAGCCGCCATTGTCATTATATCTAAACCCAATTTGCACTTCAGCATTGCCGATCCATTGCCCCAAATCTACTGATTCGCTTCTCCAACCTGTTTCTCCTTCCAGATCTGAAAGCAATTCCCAATTAACTCCGTTGTCAATAGAAATTTCCAAACTCGCATCTTCTTGAATTCCCTGATAAGAATTATCTGTGTAAAGAATATCAAAATTAAGAACAGCGCCATCGATTCCTGACAAATCAAATTTTGCAGAACTTATAAAGTCATTTGATTTATCACAATTACACTGATCATCGTTTGTCGCAAGAATAGAGGTGCTCCCATTGGAAGGAATTCCAAACCCATTACTGGACAAAGGGCCTACAGCCCCTACTCTCCAACCACCATCGGAGGCGGCCGATATATTATTCCAGTCAATTGGAATCATTCCTCCTTCAAAGTCTTCGTTCATTAAAGTCTGTGCGCACAATCCTTGTACGAATAATAGGGAGATTAACAATGTAAAGTTTCTTATTTCGATCATAATTATAGATTTCTGAAGCGCTAAATTAGCTTATTATGCTTATTTAAAGTGTATTCTAATAGACCAAAAACAGCATAAATAAAAAGCGCCCAGCAAACACATGCTAGGCGCTTAAGAAATTACTTATAACTAATTGAATTACTTTACAATAGATATTTGTTTGGCTACTCGCATTTTACCATTTACTTTCGTAGACACAACATATATTCCTTCAGGAAAATCTGAAACATTAAATCGGTAAGTCTCATCACCAACTTCTTGAATATTCTTAGAATCCATTAGCTGACCTGTAGAATTGAAAATTTGCATAATTGCTTGCTCGCCTTTGAAAGATTTTAGTTCAACATTTAATATTTCGGCGGTTGGATTTGGATATACCACAAAGCTATTGACATCAACTCTGGTGTTTTTAATTGTTTCTTTAGCCGTTGCGATTTCATCTGTTGGCTTCTCAGAAACTTCGGGAGCGTTTATTTCACCGCGAATTGTAAAGAAGGTTTGCGCAGGTTCGGTATTGGCAGTGATCGTAACACGTTTTGCTTGTTTTCCACGTTTTCCTTTGGAATCAAATTTGACCAGAATTTGGGCCGATTGACCGGGCATGACTGGTTCTTTTGGCCAGTTGGGCACTGTACATCCGCAAGATCCTTTTGCATTCGTAATCAATAATGGTTCTGCACCTGTATTAACGAATTCAAAAACGTTTTGAATAATTTCCCCTTGTTCAATGGTTCCAAATTCAAAGGTACTTTCTTCAACAAAAATTTCGGCGAGATTTTGGGGGCTTTGGTTGTTTTCTGTGTTCAACTCTTGAGCTGACAATGGTATAGCACAAGAACTAAATGCCATGACAAACAAAATAAATTTCAGGTTCATAAGGTAAATTTTTAAAAGACATTAAATCGAATGGCCACAACCAATAGCATCATGATTGTACTTCCGATATTTCAAATGTACACGGGAATTCATCAACATTCTTACTGTTAACAAGTAATTAGGAATGTTTAGCTATTTATTTAGATGCGTTAAAAAAAGCCTTTGGCGGGAACCAAAGGCTTTTATATTTATCATTAACATTTATCTATTTGTAAATCCGAGTGCGTTGTTCTATTTCAAAACTACAACATCGCCCATTTTCTTTTTGACTTTCCCATCGATAGTTCTATACTCAACCGCATAAATATAAACACCAACATCTACTTGTTGTCCATTAAAAATTCCGTTCCAACCGTTAGACTTATCATTTGGTGAAAAATTGGCTTGTTCAAATACTTGAGCTCCCCACCTGTTGAAAATTTGAAACTTAACTATGTTCTCTACGGCTGCATTTGCCTGGATATAAAACATGTCATTTCCTGATTCGCTATTTAAGTTAAAAGCATTTCCTAAGTAAATGTTTTCGTCAGGATTGATCACATTTAGTTTAAAACCATTGATGGCTGAACAGCCATTTTCATCTACTATGGTAACTTCGTAAACTATATCATCGATAGGTAATATTGCGGTTGGCGTGGCACAATCGCTAATGGAAGCACTTGGGCAATCCAAGTAGTTAGTTGGGTTAAATACATAATTTATCACTCCAACACCGTTCTGAATATTCAAAACAATTTCGGCATTGTTCCCGAGTTCGACAATTTGCTCTTCGACTAAATTAAAATCAAAAACATCTGGTTCACTGATCGTCAACTCTTCGATATGCTCACAACCATTGTCATCAATTGTTATCACAGAATATGTATTTGCTGACAGTCCTTGAAATGACAAATCCGTATTCGAAAAATTTTGTTGATTCAATGAATGAACATATGGCGCCGTTCCTCCATTTTCAAAAATTACTTTCACTAGGCCATCCGACTCTCCAAAGCAAGACACATGATCTATTTCAAAGTCTACGCTGATTGGTGCGGGCTGCGTAATTTCAAATTCAATTGTGTCAAGACAATTATTTTCATCATTAACAACTACCGAATACATTCCAGCAATTAAATTATTTTGAATAGAAGTATCAGTATTGTTACTCCAAGAATATCCATATAATCCAACTCCACCCTGCACCAAAATTTCAGCAGTACCAGAATTTTCACCAGGACAAAGAACGGGGGTACTAACCACCTCTAACTCAATTTTGTCGGGCATTACAACATCAACAATATGGTTGGCTGAAATACAATTATTAACATCAGTAATATAAATTTGATAACTCCCTTCTGACAAATCTTCAAAATTTCCGTCAGCAAAAACTTGTTGATCAAAATGATATTGAAATGGAGCGGTTCCTCCTTGAGGTTCAACCGTAAATGAGCCATCATTTTCTCCCCAGCAGCTAACATCCATACTGCCTGAAACAAGGAGTTCCAAAAATGGTCCATCCGGTAAATTAATTTGTTTGACAATCTGACAATCATTTGCATCCCTTACGGTTACAACATAGTTTCCAACATGTAAATCAATATTAAAAGAATCTTGTGTTCCATTTTCCCATGTATAAAGGTAAGGCTGCACTCCTCCAGAAGCACTAACTGAAAGCACTCCATCTTCAGCACCTTGACACAACAAACTATCCAATACTAAGAGATCTGCGATGAGTTGAACTGGCTCGTCCACAAGAATAGTATCTATGATTTCACAATTTTGAGCATCGACAGTTTTCAAAAAATAAGTGCCTTGGTAAAGACTATCTAGATTTTGATTATTTGCCGACAGAGCATTCCCTTCCAAATAATATTCATATGGGGCAGTTCCTCCTGTAGTTTGAACAATACTTATTTTGCCTTGGTTTTCACTAAAACATTTCACATCATCAACTAGGAAATCTGTATTCAATGGCATTTGGGATGTTATTTCAAATGTTATGATCTTTTCGCAACTGTTAGAATCACTAACAGCCACTTCGTAAACACCCTGAGCTAATGAACTATTCATTGCACCTACAAATCCATTACTCCAATTATATTGATAATTACCTGTACCTCCACTAACCACCAAATCTGCAGTTCCGGTTGATGTACCTGGACAAATGACTGCTGTTGTATTTACTTGTATATTAATTGAATCTGGCTGGGTAATTTCAATCATCAAATTTGCGCTGGAACAATTGCTTGAGTCCGAAACATAAGCATCATACCAACCAGCGGATAGATTATTGTAGATTCCATCTGTGGTTGAGACGCCATTTAAGAAGAATTCAAAAGGTGCGGTTCCTCCTTGTGCGGAAAGATGAATATAACCGTCTGCCCCCAGGTTACAATCAATGTTTTTCTCCTCATCAAGTACCAACGCCAACGCCTGTGGTGCGATTAGCATGATAGAGTCCGAAAACGAACAATTATTCACATCGGTAATTGTCAAATAGTAAGTATCTGCAGAAAGATTTGAACGCGAAGGAGCTGAGCTTCCATTCTCCCATAAAAATTGATATGGCCCGACTCCTCCTACCGGATTGGCATTAATTGATCCATCCTTAGAATCATTACATCCCAATTCATTAGTAATCATAAACGTAATGTCAAGTGCCGATGGTTCATCGACTCTAATGCTATCGACTAGTTGACAATTGTTTTTATCAGTCAAAGTAACTTCATAAAATCCCGCTGCTAACATGTTCGAGTCTAAAATCAAAGGCGAATTCCAAACAAAATCATATGGCCCGGTCCCTCCAGAAACCAATGCTTGAATACTTCCATTTGAATCACCTATGCAGAGCACATCAGTTTTAGAAAGGATTAAAGTCAATTCACTCGGTTCAGCAATTTGATAAGTTTCTTGTTTTTCGCAACCAATAGAGTCCGTTATTGTAATGGCATAGTTTCCTACATCCAAGTTTGTCAACTCCAGA
>CALFWO010000074.1 GCA_937928045.1 uncultured Saprospiraceae bacterium
TATTGTACCCCCGGGGAGAATCGAACTCCCACTCCCGAAGGAACTGGATTTTGAATCCAGCGCGTCTACCAATTCCGCCACAAGGGCATGGTACAATTTCTAACGGGACGCAAATTTATTCAAATTTTCCCTTATCCGCAACAAATACCGCTCTTTAAGATAGAAGTTTTTTATCGGCTCATAATCAGTGAAATCCGCTCGGTTCGCATCATGAGCCAATAGCGTGGGATTCACTGCGTTGCGCCATTCCATTTGAAAATCAGCAATCTGTTTCTCTACCTTTTGAACAGTTGCGGCATCGGGATCAAATTCCAATTCCATCAATTCTTCATTGATGTCCATCATTTCCATCAGAAAACTTTGAGGTAACTCATTCTTGACACCCTCACCAACTAAACCTTGCTCTGAAAGGATATAATGCATACGTTTTGAAAAGTCCTTCAATACTTTGTAAGCCTCATTGTTCAAACTGCTTAGCTGAAGAATTTCCTCTTGTTTTTCCTCAGTTGCGAGGGTATGATAATCAGGATGATACTTTTTACTATTCAACAAAAATTGCTTTCTAAGTGCGCCTTCGTCTAAAAGAAACTTAGGAGCTAGACCGAATATTTCGAAGTACTTAAAACTCATTTATTAATATTGATCAATTTATGCTATCCAAACCAATCCAAGTAGTTGGCATAAATCACTAAGGAAAGTACAAACACGAAACCAATGATTGTAGCGTACTCCATAAATTTATCACTTGGTTTTCTGCCGGTGATCACTTCATAAAGCAAAAACATAACATGGCCTCCATCCAGTGCAGGTATTGGAAGCAAATTCATAAATGCTAATATTAATGAAATCATCGCGGTTCTTAACCAGAACCTTTGCCAGTTCCAAGTGGTGCCAAACAGCTGAGCAAAAGCTTTAAATCCTCCAAGGGACTCACTAGGCTTGATTTCTCCACTAGCCATCTTGCCATAAGCTTTTGCTTGACCGGTAAGGAAATCAACTCCCATCTTTACTCCTGCAGGGATAGATGCTCCAAAGGAATAATCGCGTTTTTCTGATTCGAAGTAATGGTCCATGTCGTAAGGCATCACCCCAATTAAAGCCCGATCATTAGTAGTTATAGAAAATTGAAGTGAATCTGTTCCTCGGATAACACCGACATCAACTGGCGTTTCTTCTTTGCCTTTGATCAATGGTGCCCATTCCTGATAATAATTAACCGGTGTTCCATTTAAGGAATAAATTCGATCATCTTTTCTCATTCCCGCCACATAAGCTGGGCTATTTTCTTCATTTGTTCCAAAACCCGCAGCCTTAAATGGAATCCGTGCTTCATACAACGGTCGTCCTGCATTTTTCTTACTAGATAATTCTCCAACAGCTCCTTCTGGGACTGGAAGATCCACCACTTGTCCATTTCTTCTAACACTGATTACTTTTCCATCGCCCAATACCACTTCACGTATGATAAATCCTTGGTCGTATTCTGTGTATTTTTTATCGCCAACTGCTACCAATTCATCACCAGGCAATAGACCTAAAGTCATTCCTAAGCTGTCTGTATGAATTCCGTATTTCAAATTTTCTACCGGAAAGTATTGTTCTCCCCAGGTAAATAAACAAGCTGCGAATATTAAAAAGCCTAAAATAAAGTTAACTGTAACACCGCCAAGCATGATTATCAGTCGCTGCCAAGCTGGTTTTGAACGAAATTCCCAAGGCTGTGGTGGCTGTTTCATTTGCTCCCGATCCATTGACTCATCGATCATTCCTGAGATCTTTACATATCCGCCTAAAGGAAGCCATCCGATTCCATATTCAGTATCTCCTTTTTTAACTTTAAACAAAGAGAACCAAGGATCAAAAAACAGATAGAATTTCTCTACCCGAGTGTTGAAAAATCTAGCAGGAACGAAATGACCAATTTCGTGTAGTATGATCAAAAGTGATAGACTTAAAAATAACTGGCCTACCATAATCAAAATACCCATATATCGTATTTAGTTTGTGCAAATGATGCTATCACCTAACGACCTGGCAGGCAATATGTTTTCAGCCCCCAAAAGTACGGTTTTTTTAGTATCATGTATTGGTGTAATTTTGTCACATGCAGTTATTCTATGCAAATGATGTCGAGGGGGATATCGCTACGATTAAGGACCAAGAAGCCAAGCATCTTTCAGTAGTGCTTAGGAAAAAGAAGGGCGATGCTGTTCATTTTACCGATGGACTAGGAACTGCTTATTCGGGAACGATAAGCGATCTAAATAAAAAAAAGGTGCTCATTTCCATTACTGACAAAGTCGAACATACTCCTAATTGTAAATTTCATTTAGCCATTGCACCAACGAAGAATAGCAGTCGAATGGAATGGTTGATAGAAAAAGCCTGTGAGATTGGTATCGCTGAATTTACCCCATTGCGTTGTCAGCGATCAGAGCGTAAAGTGACGAAACTTGAGAAATTGGAGAAAAAAGCCCAATCCGCCTGCCTGCAATCCCTAAAGTATTGGTTTCCAAAGATGAATGAAACGATCAAATTTGATCAATTCTTGGATACCGTTCAGGCTGACCTAAAGTTTATTGCTTATTGCGGAGCAGATGATTTACCCTTGCTTTCACAAAATCTGACGGCGAATAAAAGCGTTTGTATCTTAATAGGACCAGAGGGAGATTTTACACCCGCGGAGTTTGAAATGGCGAAATCCAAAGGTTTTAAAGGAATTAGTTTTGGAAAAACGAGATTGCGCACTGAAACCGCGGGATTGATGGCTTGCGCAATCTTGCAGCAAGCAAATGAAGTTTAACTTTTAGCCCAATTTCCCGTTAGAATAGCAGTATACAATTATATATCATGGTAAAATTCTTATTGGCAGTCTTGATCACTTTTGGAACTTACTCCAGTACCAATACCCTGAAGATGGGACTATTGAAGTACAATGGCGGAGGAGATTGGTATGCTAATCCAACTGCACTTCCTAATCTGGCTAAGTTTTGTAACGAAAAAATTGGTACCAATTTCTCAACGGAATATGGAACAGTGGAAGTTGGCTCAGTGGAATTGTACGATTATGCCTTCTTGCACATGACTGGCCATGGGAATGTGGTATTTTCTGATTTGGAAGCCGAAAATCTCCGCAACTACTTGATTGCTGGTGGATTTTTACACATTGACGACAACTATGGAATGGATCCATTTGTCCGAACAGCCATGAAGAAATCATTCCCAGAATTGGAGTTTATTGAATTGCCATTTGAGCATGAAGTCTATAATCAAAATTTTCAATTCAAAAATGGCTTGCCGAAGATTCACAAACACGATGACAAACCACCTCAAGGATTTGGATTGTTTTGGGAAGGTCGATTGATTTGTTTCTATTCCTACGAAAGTGATCTAGGGGATGGTTGGGAAGACTATGATGTTCACAAAGATCCGGAAGAATTGCGTCAGGCGGCTTTGCAGATGGGCGCAAATATTATTCAATATGCTTTTGGTCAATAATTGAAAATTTAACCAAAACAAGTCAATAACCAAGTGTAGTTTGCTAAGAATAGTCCGTCAGAATTCTTTTGGACTCCATTAAATATTGAAACATTTAATAGCAGGCAAACTGGCTTATATGTGCAGGAAACGAACTATCAAAATTTGTTGAATTTAAAGCTCAAACCTTGGGTAATCTGCCGATATTATAGAAAAGTTTACTTTGTAATCCAAAGGGATTCGATCGGAAGTCGCTTGGTTTCACCTTGAAAAGTAACATCTAAATAGACTTCGTAAAGTCCGGAACTTGGATAACTGAATGAAGTCTTGCGATCGATCACCTTCAATGTTTTTCCATTACCAAAATCAAAGCTATAGTCTGCATCTGTCACGAAAGCATCAATGATAAATGAAAGCTCATTGCCCGCTTTTCGGTCTCCTTGGATTTCTACAAAATTTGGCTTAATGTCAATTTCACTTGCTATAGCAATACTTGTGTTTGAATAAGATGGAGGCGTATAACCTGGTGCACTGCCTGTTAATATCAAACTGTTATCTAGATGTCGATTGGGTGATGCTTGTAGATACAAGACGGAAAGACAACCAATTATTCCAAAAATGATCATGGATATAGTAAAGACACTATCGACCTTTGACAAGGATCTTTTGAAGTTCGGTAATTTGACTCCTTTAAGGGCAGACAGGCGATTACCGAATAGCGTGTTGATATGCTCCATTCGCGTGATATTGTGATTGTGGTATTATAACTTATTCCAAAACAGCCTATTTTTCAATAGACTTTAATCAGTTGATTTTCGATGGATAGTTGTTTGTTCGCGCTGAGCGGGGGACTGCTGTAGTTGATGTCTTTGTAATCTATAAAACAAATATAGGATAAAATTAAATGTATGTCAACGGCAGGATACACATAAAAAAAAGAGGTATGTGTTATGGTCTGGCTTCGGGATACTTAGGTGTGATCAGCCACAATTCGCCATAATGATGTGTATTACAAGCTATTCTTTTAGCAGATTTTCCAACACCAGTGAATAGATCTACATGCCCTGGGCCATTGATTGCTCCACCCGTATCTTGGGCAAAAAGGATTCGATACTCATGCTTTATAAAGTTGCCTTGGTTATCGGCGATTGGAACTTTTGCCAATAGGGTGGACCCCAAAGGAATGTATTTTGGATCGACAGCTATGGAGTGACCTTCAGTCAACGGAGTTACTCCTGCTCCTTTTACCACACCTTTTCCTTCATTGAAGAAGACATAGGAAGGATTGGCACTAAGAACTTCTAATAATTTATCAGGATTTCTCCACAAGTATTTCTTAATGCTATTGATACTAACCTTATCCGGTGTAGTGTAGCCTTGATTAATCATGTATCGACCAATACTTTTGTATCGTCGCTTGTTATTACCACCGTAGCTTAGCAAAGATTTAGAACCATCAGCATATTCAATAAATCCAGAGCCTTGTACTTGCATGAAGTAGATATCTACTAAGTTTGCAGCATAAGCTATTTCTAATTCTTGATTGGCCAAGACATTGGTGCTATCAATCTCTCCTCGAGAAGGAAGTTTTCCTTGGAATTTTTTTGGTTTTCTATAAATCGGATAAGGAAATGCCTTGGTCTTTTTTCGACTAACTTTCAAAATAGGACTGTAGTACCCTGTGAAATGAACTCCGCCTTTGTCATCACGTCCTTTTATTTGATGCAGGTCAAAAATTTCAGCTGGATCAACTTCTGGATGGTTTAAAGCGAATTTCAAAAGCTCAGAAGTTTGAATCAAATCCTTTCGTGAAATTTGAAGATTGTCTAAGGAAAAGTTCTTCTTTTTACTTCTGTATTTGAATAATTTATTGTTAGCGTCTATTGCATTTAATAAATCATCAGTAATGACTTCATTCAAGCTATTTTGGGTCCACTCAGATGGCGTATAAGTTTTTGAAAGTAATGGCGCATCCATCTTCTTACCATTCGCTTGGTAAGTAATAATTTCAGGAGTTGCGGTAGATTTACTCTTTTCAATATGGGCGAAGCGATACGAAGGCAGAATTGATACGACGGTACCAATGCCTAGAAGAAGAAGAAGTGGTTTTAGAGTCATGAATTTCATGGTCAGGCTTAGGGATTAATAAACAATTGAATTTCAACGGTAAAGCCGGAATTCTGCCTGGAATTTGAATTCGAGTGCAAAAATACATTGAATTACTTGTTAAAACGATTGTTATGAGATAAATGTTCGTTATAACTGTCTACTTAACAGCATTTTAAGTAATTAATTTCAGGTTTGGTACCGTTGGAAAATCTAGTTTGAATCGTTTTGGCGCAGATTTATTTTGTACAGATTAGGAAAAACGAAGATTTTGGAATGGCGATCGTTGATTCAACAAACAATATTTTTGTTGTTAAAATGATGTTTTTAAGACTGAAAAAACACAGTTTTGGTTGTTGGAAATCTAAATTATAGCTAGAAAAAGAGTGATCTTCATGAATCCTTGGCATTTACATGCAAAGAACTCATGAAGACCCGATCATAATGAGATCTTATGCTTGCGCCGGAGGCGTATTGAAATTCATTTGAGGATAAGCCTGCTCAGGTTCACTTATTTTGCCGAATTGCGCTTCAAACTTAGTCACGTTATCAGCCAAAGCCTTTAATAAACGCTTGGCATGAGTGGGCGTTAGGATAATTCGAGATTTTACCTTCGCCTTGGGAACATTTGGAACCAATCTTACAAAATCCACCACGAATTCTGATTGGGAATGAGATATAATTGCCAAGTTGGAATATGTTCCTTCTGCCACTTCTTCGGGAAGTTCAATATTGAATTGTTTTTCCGGTTGTTTTTTTTCTGCCATTCTTTAAGTTTTTATTTTGTCTAATACCTTTAACGTTCAAAAGTGCTAAAAAGATTATGTCCAAATATATAGAAACAAATAAAAAGCTTTGGGATACCAAAACTGGGTTCCATTTAAAATCTGAATTCTACGAGATGGAAGCTTTTATGTCCGGTAAAAATATGTTAAAACCAATTGAATTAGCGGGTTTAGGGGATGTTACTGGAAAATCATTGCTCCACTTGCAATGTCATTTTGGACAAGATACCATTTGCTGGGCGCGAAAAGGGGCTGAGGTTACAGGGATAGATTTTTCTGATAAAAGTATAGCCGCAGCTCAACAATTAGCAAAAGAATTGAAGATCAAAGCGAGATTTTTGACCTCGAATGTCTTAGCGTTAAAAGATAATTTGGAAGGGCAGTTTGATATTGTCTATACTAGTTACGGAGTGCTAGGATGGCTGCCTGATCTAGATCAATGGGCGGAAGTTATTGCTCATTTTTTGAAGCCGGGAGGAATCTTTTACATCGCTGAGTTTCATCCGTTTCTATACATCCATGAATTTAGTGACAAAAAAATAGCGTTCCCTTATTTCAATCCAGGAAAGCCTTTTGAAGAGGAAGAAGAAGGGACCTATGCAGATCCCAATGCTAAAATTAAGCAGAAGGAATATTTTTGGATGCACAGTCTCAGCGAGATTTTCCAAGCATTATTCAAAGCTGGGTTAAAAATTGTTGATTTTCACGAATTTGATTTCAGTCCTTATAATTGCTTGCCGCATATGAAAGAAAGAAAGCCGGGTGAATTCATTTATGGGGACTATGGAGTGGCTCTTCCTCATGTATTCAGCATCAAAGCTCGAAAGTAGTAAACCAGCTTGGAGTGTTAATCTTGTTAAAAGTTTACCAGATACCAAGATTTTTTGCCAATTATCGGTAATTCAAGGATTCATTCCTTAAATTGTCAGATTAAATGAGTGACATGCTCATTTTAAGATACAATCACATTTAATCACTTTAATTAAGATCTATGAAAAAATGCTTACTATTTTTATGTGGGCTTTTTGTTTATGCTGCCGCTATGGCACAACCCGCCAATGACAATTGTGCGGATGCAATAAGCTTTACTACCGATGAGGTAGTATCCTTTTCGACTTTAATGTCAACTACAGATGGTGTAAAACACTTGGACTGTTTTGGAGAAAATGATTCTATTCCTAACGATATTTGGTATACTTGGGTAGCCCCTTCAGATGGAACATATAACTGGACAAATTGTGGAAACACAGATTATGATTCAAGAATTGCAGTCTATGCTGATGCAGTAAATTGCCCTCCAACTGATGCTGAACTTTTCGACTGTAATGACGATGGTCTTGCTGCCAATTGTCCTGTGGCTGGTTCATCTTTAAGTTTTGCAGCTACTGCAGGAGTAACTTATACTTTTAGAGTAGGTGGATTTAGTAACAACCCAGATTCATTGTCTACAATGGGTGGTGGAACTTTTGTTTTGACTGAGCTTCCTCCTGGACCTCCAAATGATTTTTGTGCAAATGCTATCGAAGTATCTTTAGGTATGGACCAAGCATTTTCAACTGTAAATGCTTTGACTGATGGTCCTGATCATGATCCTGCAGATCCAAATTTTGGAGGATGTTGGGGATTCGGTTCTATCACAGCAGATGCTGATATTTGGTACACGTTTACACCAGATTTTTCTGGAGATGTGTTGTTCTCAACTTGTGATATGATCAACTTTGACTCAAGGTTGGCAGTTTACATGCCAGGTTCTTCTTGCCCACCAGCTCCGGATGATTTGATGATGTGTAATGATGATGGAGCAGGATGCTCTGATTATACCTCAGCTTTGTTTTTTGAAGTAATAGAAGGAGAGACTTATTTATTGAGAATAGGTGGATGGAATGGAAATAATGGTTCTGGAACATTCAATCTGGAAAATTTGGTTCCACCTGAGCCTCCGGTGAATGACAATTGTGCTGATGCAACTGAAGCATTTGTGATTTCTGCTGTTGAAGCGGAGCCATTTGAATTTGGTGTATTTGCTGGAACAACGATCGCTGGAACTGATGAGGCCGATTTCATTTTCCCTCCTTGTATTGGAAATACAAATGGTGGAGAATTTGCTGATGTTTGGTATAAATTCAACTCCTTATCAAACACTCAATTGGAAATTAGATTTTTGCCTGTTGATCCTGAATCAGTATTCCTTATTGATATTTATGATGAATGTGGTATTCAAACTGATGCAACAATGATTCAAGGTACTTGCTTTCAAAACGAAGCAGGAATTGCAGTTAGAGATACACTAATTGGTCTACCTGCTTCTGATGAAGAGTACTACATGAGAGTTACTACAAGATTAACTTCTGAAACTCCTGGAGAATTCTTCTTCCAAATTATTGGAGAAAACTTTATTTCTTCAACTGGAAATTTGGTTGCTGTAGAGCAAATGTCTGTTTCTCCAAATCCAGTATCTGATATGGCTAATGTTGATTTCTCTTTAACAGAAGGAAAGCAATTGGCTGTGACAATGACAAATAGTATTGGTGAAAGAGTTTTCTTCCAAGCTGCTCAAAATTTCCAATCTGGTCAACACAGAACGGAAATAGATATGGCAAATATGCCAGCTGGGATTTACTTTGTTAGTATCAACGACGGTAAAGCTTCAAAAGTAGAAAAGGTAGTGAAGCTATAAGCTGAATTACTTTGTAAAATAAAAAAGGGAGATTCACTTTCGAGTGGATCTCCCTTTTTGTCTTATTGAAATTAGTTGAAAATTGTATTCATTAATATTGATTATGAATAGAGTTCTTGTAACAACTGCGGAGCAACGTGTAGATGAGAAAGAAGCATGCCTTCTTTCTAACAAAATTCAACAAATTTTAACGAGCCGGCAACGCCGATCTTTCAACAAATTTCAACTATAAGATCACTCAAACAAAGTTCCATCCCTTTGATCCCTGGATACACCTAAATGGCGGAAAGCTTTATCTGTTGCTTCTCTTCCCCTCGGTGTTCTCATAATATATCCTTCCATAATTAGAAATGGTTCATGAACTTCCTCGATGGTTCCTGCTTCTTCGCCAACAGCAGTAGCAATTGTAGAGATACCAACAGGGCCACCTTTAAATTTATGAATGATTGTAGAAAGAATTTTATTATCCATTTCATCCAATCCAGAATCATCAACGTTGAGTGCCTCTAATCCAAATTTGGCAATTTCTAAATCTATTGATCCGTTGCCCTTAATTTGGGCAAAGTCTCTTACTCGGCGTAGTAGGGCATTCGCAATTCTTGGCGTTCCTCTAGAACGTCTGGATATTTCAATGGCCCCTTCCGCCGAACAAGGTACATTTAGAATTTCAGCGGAGCGGTGTACGATTTTTTTGAGCGTTGGAATATCATAATAGTCAAGGTGACAATTGATTCCAAATCTTGCACGCATTGGAGCGGTGAGTAATCCCATTCTGGTGGTTGCTCCGACCAAAGTAAAAGGCTCCAAGTTGATTTGAATACTTCTTGCGTTAGGTCCACTATCGATCATGATATCTATGCGATAGTCTTCCATGGCAGAATAAAGATATTCTTCGACCACTGTATTTAAACGATGGATTTCATCTATGAAAAGAACATCTCCTTCATCAAGGTTAGTAAGCAGTCCTGCTAAGTCTCCGGGTTTTTCAAGAACAGGTCCGGATGTTAATTTCATATCCGCTCCAAGTTCTCCAGCGATGATGTGAGACAAAGTAGTCTTCCCTAAGCCGGGAGGTCCATGTAATAAAACATGATCCAATGCATCCCCTCGCATTTTGGCAGCACCAATGAACACTTTTAAATTTTCAACTAACTTTGGCTGACCACTAAAAGAGTTAAAATCTTTAGGTCTGAGCGCACGTTCAATCTTGCGTTCTTCGTCATTAATTAAATCTCCGTTCGCGTCTAAATGTGGATTCATATTTATTCCTTAGGACCTTCTGCTTGAAAGATTATTTTTGGGTTTTTCAATTCAGACCTAAAGGTGGCAAAACATTCTGAAAAATTCCTAAAGTCTCCACCACACAATTCTTTCCCTTCACAGTTGTACAACCATTTCTTGTTTAGACTTTCAACTTTATAAGCCCAGAGATCAGCAAAATCAAATCTTTCAATTCGACCGATTTCGTTTTGATCTATTAGCGATTTCAAGAAAGCATCATCGAATCCATTTTGAGATGGTTTGCAATTCAATGTACTAGATTTTGCTCCAATCAATTCAATGCAGGTCAATTCTATGATTGCATTTTCTGCCATACAGATACTCGCCATTCCTTGTAATATCTTGTATCCGACCTTATAGCTCTTGCCATTTTCAATTGGAATGTCTTGGTTGTTCTGCGCGAGCAAAAGTTTTTCTCCTTTTTCATTTATCAGCATCATGGTGCATCCATCCAGATCCGAAAAATCTTTGGCAGTAACTTCTTCCTGACATAGAGATGCGCTTTCTTCTTTATCAATATTTTCATTTGATTCTGAAGTTTGCTTAGAACTATTGCAGCCCAGGATAAATCCAATTGACAGCAATAAAATAATTTTATAGTTCATAAAGTTTAAAGACGGTTTAGACCCGTCAAGTTAGCCTTTCTTTGACTTTGCAAGTAATAATTCTTTTTCTCTTTTTTTGATCAACTCATTGACTATTAAAGTTTTTCCGGCCAAATCCTCTGTGATGGTCAGTAAAACCCGTTTTTTCCCCTTAAAAGAAAAATAGACCACCTGACCAATCTCGAGATCTACGCCACTTGTAGACATTGGGCTAAGATTTGGATTCATGTAACCTGGAATTTTTAGTGGAATGGATTTCAAACTATTGTTTTTGAGGGTCAATGGTATCCTTTGCTCAAGTATTGGTTGGAAAGCTTGAACTTGTTGGAATGAAAAGACAAGGGCGAGAGAAATTAGAATGGTCTTCATTTTGCTGAATTTTAGATTTTAATTGTAAATAGAGCGGTAAATTGCTGGTTGTCAGGCCTACGGATTTTTCAAAAATCCAAATCCTAATGATTTTCCGTGCTCAAATTTTATCTCCTTATTTACGTATGAAACCTCTGTTCGGATTTATTTCAACCTAATTTGTCTTTAAAAGCAACATTAACTCCTACGAAATTCAATAATTTGATACAAAAAAAGCCCTGCTCAAAACAAATTGAGCAGGGCTAATATTTCTTTTGAAATGGATTTAAGCTGAGAAGCTGGTTCCACAACCACAAGATTCTTTGGCATTTGGATTATTGAAAGAGAATCCTCTATTGTTCAATCCTTCTACCCAGTCTATCTCAATGCCTAGCAAATAAATCGCATGCGCCTTATCCATATATACAGTGATCCCATCGATTTCGAAAGTATCGTCTTTTTCTTTTTTCTTATCAAACCCCAAAACATAAGAGAATCCTGAGCATCCTCCACCTTTAACGCCCACACGAAGTCCATGTCCTTCAGGAATATTCTGTTCTCCCATAATTCGCTTCAATTGAGCAATGGCTCCTGGAGCCAATGTTATTGGGTGAATTACATTTTGTTTTATATCTGTCATTGCTAATCCTTTTTACAAAAATACAAGTTTTTCAACCTTAATGAAAGGTAAAGGTAATAACGATAGAATCAAATAGATTGTTTTCAAGTTTTTTATCATTTGGCAATAACATTTTGGCTTTTCTCCGTTAAATGAGCGATAGCTTCCTTCAATTCATTGCAATCGTTATTTTAGCGCAAATTTTAGCTTATGAGTCCTTGGGTAGAAACAATTCTTGAAATCGTCAAAGTTACCGTCCCAGCATTAATCGTTTTTCTGACCGTTTATCATTTGATGAAGCAGTTTATGCAAAAAGAGGTTGCATTAAAGAACCTTGAGATTCGTCAGAACCACCAGTCTTCAACGATTCCGATGCGTTTACAAGCTTATGAACGCCTAAGTTTATTTTTAGAGCGAATTGGAATTCCAGGCATGATGCTCAGGGTGCAAGAAGAAGGTATGTCGGCAAGCCAAATGAGACTGGCTCTAATGGTCGCTATTCAAAGGGAATTTGAACACAACATTACCCAGCAAGTATATGTTTCTGATCAGCTTTGGAGTATCATTTCTTTGGCTAGAGAAGATGTCATGAGAACGATTACAACGGTTTATGAGCAAACTAATCCCAACGATTCTGCTCAAGAGTTTGGAAAAAAATTAGTAAAATTCATCTCAGAGCGAGGAAATAATCCATTAGAAACTGCGCAGTCGGCCATTAAAAAAGAAGCAGGTCTAATTCTCTAAATTTCCATTCCCTAAAAAGGCTAGTATTGACTGCCTTAACTGCTTCTTACAAAATTCTACTTCGGTTATTTCAACTGGATTACCTACTTTAGCATGAATTGAATCACCGTCATGCAGAAGATACCTTTATTAATATTATTCAGCTTTTTAATTGTCCTCAATAGTTGCAATAAGACTTTACAATTTTCTAATGCAGATCCGCGCTTCTATGAAGTCTCTAAAAAGACTGGGAAGAATTCTGGAGAATTAGAATCCTTGATTAGCCCTTATCGAACAAAGCTGGACTTGGCCATGAACTCCGTTATTGGTCAGGCTGGTATAAAGCTTACAAAAGGAAAACCAGAATCCACATTGGGAACCTTTGTAGCCAACCTAATTCTTGAACAAGCAAGGGAGTCAGATCCAACTTATGTAGATTTTGCAATGCAGAATTATGGCGGCCTTCGTATTTCTGAGATTCCCAAAGGAGGAATTACCACAGGCAAAATTTTCGAGCTAATGCCTTTTGACAATATGCTGGTCGTGGTAGATTGCCCGGGGCAAATAGCTTTGGAATTTATCAATAGCGTTGCCGCATCTGGAGGAGCCCCTTTGAGTAGCAATATTTCATTTGAAATTGATGAGGATCAGGCGAATAATATTAACATCGACGGAAAACCGTTTGATAAAAATAGGAATTACCGAATCGCAATGCCAGATTATATCGCAAATGGTGGGGGAGGCAAAGACTATTTGATTCCGTTGCCAAGATTAGATCTCGAAATATTGATCAGAGATGCGATCATAACTTATGTCACTAATCATGTAGGACCCATTGCACCAAAACTATCTGGTAGTATTTCAAAGGCTAAAAATTAAATCATGTTACGAAGGAATTTTATAAAAAAAATCGGAGCATCAGGTTTGATGCTAGGCGCCGGAAGCTTACCCATGAAGGCAATAGCCGGAATGGTTACAGGACATGATATCAGAAAGTTGACCATCTTACATACCAATGATGTACATAGTCGGATAGATCCTTTCCCGATGGACGGAGGACGAAACCAAGGTCTAGGCGGAGTTGTTCGCCGAGGAAAATTAATTGAATCGATCAGAGCCGAAGGTGACCCTGTACTGCTTCTAGATGCGGGAGATATTTTTCAAGGTACTCCTTACTTCAATATGTTTGGTGGGGAAGTGGAGATGAAAGCCATGTCTTCTATGGGCTATGATGCCTCGACAATTGGTAATCACGATTTTGACCTAGGGATTGAGGGATTGCATAAGCAATTGCCCCATGCAAATTTTCCATTGTTGACGGCAAACTATGATATGTCAGATACGATAATGCATGACAAAATCCAACCACATAAAATCTTCACGTACAACGAAATTAGAATTGGTGTCTTTGGAATAGGAATCGAATTAAGCGGTCTAGTTCCAAAGAGCCTATATAAAGGTACACGATACTTGGATCCTGTTAAAAATGCGCAAGAGCAAGCAAACTTTTTGAGAAATGAAAAAAAATGTGATTACGTGATTTGTCTATCTCACCTTGGATTTAAATATCGTGAGAATAAAATTGCAGATTTGAATTTGGCAGAATTGACCAGCAACATCGATTTGATTATTGGCGGTCATACCCACACCTTTTTGAGTAAACCTGTGGTAAAGAAAAATAAAGAAGACAAACCAGTAATGATCAACCAAGTAGGTTTTGCTGGAATCCGGTTGGGACGAATTGATGTCTACTTTGAAAAAAGTAGACCAGGAAGATGTGAATCGTGTAAAAATCTTTTGGTAGGATAGAGAATCGTAATTCAATTCTCCGGTTATAGAAAATCAGAGAGTTACATTGAATTGCGAAAAAGATAATATTGACATTAAGGTTTAAAGCTTTGATGCTCAATTCAATCGCTTTTTTGATGATTTCTTATCATCTTTCAATTCTCCGCTTACACATTTCGCGGCTGCATATTGGAACCAAAAAAAAATGATTAAAAGGTTGCTAATTGTAGTGTGCGAACGAATAAGTTTTTGCATTTTTGTAGCCCTCATAACCCAAAGGAAAAAATACTACTTCAAAGGAATCGCCATTTATTTACTTGGCTAATCGAATTCCAAAGCTTTATAGAGATTACTTAAGAATCTCGATAATAATACTTCATATTACTATAACCTGCTCCAATTTGGAGTCAATGCTTTATATATAGAATGGTGAACAACTACTCATCCGTATGGAATAACTGTCTTAAAACTATAAAGAAAAATGTCAATAATCAGAGTTATAAAACGTGGTTTGAACCAATCAAAGCTGTAAGACTTGAATCAAATGCTTTGACCATTCAGGTACCAAATAAATTCTTCTATGAGTGGTTAGAAGAACACTATGTATCTTTATTAAAACAGACGATCAGACAAGAATTAGGAGATCGTGGACGTTTGGAATATCAAATACTCATGAGTAAGGTTGCGAAAAATAATAACGCTTCCGAAACCAATAAATCAGGTGGGCCTGGTTCTGTGAATACAGGGAATATTAAAAATCCCTTCATTATTCCTGGAATCAAAAAAGTAAAGATTGAACCTCAACTAAATCCTAGCCTAACTTTTGAAAATTATATTGAAGGAGATTGTAATAGACTAGCTAGATCAGCCGGTGTCGCTGTAGCTAAAAAACCAGGAGGAACTTCATTCAATCCACTTGTTCTTTTCGGAGATGTTGGATTGGGAAAAACACACCTCGCTCAAGCCATTGGAAATGAGATTCTCAACACGCAACCTGAGAAGTCTGTATTATATGTGTCTTCAGAAAAATTCACCAACCAATTCTTAGAATCAATCCGTAATCATGCGGTAAATGATTTTGTGAATTTCTACCAATTGGTAGATGTACTTATCGTGGATGATATTCAGTTCTTGGCTAAGAAGGTTAAAACACAGGAAATATTTTTCCACATCTTTAACCAATTGCATCAGAATGGTAAGCAAGTCATCCTTACTTCCGATCGTCCTCCGAAAGATATGGACGGCATGGAAGTAAGGTTGACTTCCAGATTTAAATGGGGATTGACTGCAGATTTACAAGCACCTGATTTGGAAACCAGATTAGCGATCTTGACGGCAAAAATGATGCAAGAAGGTGTAGAACTTCCGCACGACGTGGTAGAATTCGTTTGCTATAATATCCAAGACAACATTAGAGAAATAGAAGGAGTACTGGTAAGTTTGGTTGCGCAGTCTACTTTGAACAGAAGAGAGATTGATTTAGACTTGGCAAAAGAAGTTATTCAAAACTTCGTTACCCAAATGTCTCGAGAAATCACAATTGAATTCATACAGAATTTAGTTGCAGATCACTTCAATGTTCCAGTTGAGAAATTAAAAGGACAAACAAGAAAGAGAAGTATCGTAATTGCAAGACAATTAAGTATGTACTTGTCTAAGAATTTAACCGAAAAATCCCTAAAGGCAATTGGAGATCAGTTTGGAGGGAGAGATCATTCGACAGTAATTTATTCTTGCCGTGCGGTTCAAGATTTGTTAGATACCGATTCTATGTTTAAGGATACAGTTGCAGAACTAGAAAAGAAAATTAAACTTACTATGAACGACCGATAGGTCGATAAACCTGAACAGATTTTAAGGAACAATATTTTAGTCTATAGAGCGCTTAAGAACGTATGTTTTTAGGCGCTTTTTAGTTGGGGAAAACATTGATTGTGACCAGAGCCATTGTTATCCTAATTCCTGAATATTATTCTTCTTCGCCGAAATCAAGAAGGTGATTTACCAAAGTTTCTCCATCGACTCCTTTGAACAATACTTGGCACTTTCTATCAATAGCGCCAAAAACTTTTATTTGAGCATAAGATCTTACATCGATGATTGTCTCCGGAACTCTGAAATGATTGGATTCATCTGAATGATCGTAGCTTCCACTGGTTAGTGGCGATGAGGTAATGTCATAATACACTTGACCAGCTTTGGTTTCCATTCTTGATATTTCGGAATGATGTCTGTCTCCGTTTAGAAAGATTACACCTTTTATTTCATATTTGTCCAATTGATCAATGATATACTGTCGCTCTTTGGTGAAATTCGCATGATTTTCAAAGCCTTGAAAGTCACTTAGGAACTGTCCTCCTACACATATGAATTTAAAGCTAGCCTGAGAATACCGGAGCGCATCAATCAACCACTTAATTTGTGCTGCTCCCAAAATTGTTCCGTCGGACTGCTCCGGGCTTCGGTCCCAACGATTGTCCAAAAGGA
>CALFWO010000075.1 GCA_937928045.1 uncultured Saprospiraceae bacterium
CATGGAGGACAACACAGAAAGAACCACGCTTTCTTTTTATCGATATAGAAAAATCGAACGACCGGAGGTCTATAGGAATGAACTCTATGAGCAGTTTGATGAAATTGGAGTTTTGGGTAGAATCTATATTGCACAAGAAGGTATTAATGGCCAAATATCAGTTCCATCTGAGAATTTAGAAAAGTTCAGAGCACTAATGGAACAATTAGGTTATGACAATCTTAGACTCAATATCGCGATAGAAGATGACGGCAAGTCTTTCATTAAGCTAAAGATTAAAGTTAGAGAGAAGATCGTTGCGGATGGTTTGGATGATGACACCTTTGATGCTTCAGATCGAGGAACTCATATCGATGCCGCAGCATTCAATGAACTAACAGAAAATGAAAACACTATCGTTGTGGATATGCGGAATCATTATGAAACGGAAGTTGGTCATTTTGAAAATGCGATCTGCCCAGACGTTACGACCTTTAGGGAATCGCTTCCTATTGTAGAAGGTATCCTTGATGAGCATCGAGAAAAAAACATAGTGATGTACTGCACTGGTGGAATTCGTTGCGAAAAAGCCTCTGCATATTTCAAGCATAAAGGTTTTGAAAATGTTTTCCAATTGGATGGTGGAATTATTGAATATGCTAGACAAGTAAAATCCCAAGAATTAAACAACAAGTTTATCGGAAAAAACTTTGTGTTTGATGAGCGCATGGGAGAAAGAATTAGTGATGATATCATTGCAAAATGTCACCAATGTGAGGCCCCAGCAGATACCCATATTAATTGCGCCAATGATGCTTGTCATTTGCTTTTTATTCAATGTGAAAAATGTCGAGCGAAATATGAAAGTTGTTGCTCAAACGAATGCAAAGAATTCAATCAATTACCTGAAGAGGAACAATTAGAGAAACGCAAAACGACGTTGTTCAAAGGATCTAAATTTGCTAAAGGTCGCTACAAATCTTATCGTCCCGAAAAAAAATAAATGGCAAAAAAACCAAAACCCTCCCAACATAAAAAAGGTGTTGCCAAAACAAAGCCTGCTAAGTCAAAAAAGCCTGAGCTAACAGGTTTTTGGGCCAATCGTTTATTCCAAAATTTTCTAATCGGAGTTTTAGCTTTTACAATTTACGCCAATACTATTGGTCACGACTTCGTTCAAGATGACGCCATTGTTATCACAGAAAACATGTACACCACACAAGGTGTAGCTGGAATTTCAGGATTGCTTAGATACGATACTTTTAAGGGGTTTTTTAAAGTTGAAGGTAAAGACAAATTAGTAAGTGGAGGAAGGTATCGTCCATTGACGCCAATTCTTTTTGCCTTTCAATGGGACCTCTTCAAAAGGGAGAAAAAAGATGAAAAAGGAATTGTACAAAAGGATGCTAATGGCCAAGCTATTATTGAAGGAAACCCCTTACCTTTTCATGTAATCAACATACTTTTCTATTCGCTATGTTGTCTCTTAGTGTTTTGGTCTTTGTTGGAATTGCTAAAAGGACGAAATGAAAAATTCAGGGTAGCAGTAGCTTTCGGATCAGCGTTGCTATTCACCGCACATCCACTGCATACTGAGGCAGTAGCTAACATCAAAGGAGCTGATGAAATTTTCACATTACTTTTAAGCTTAGCTGCTTTTGTACTCACTCTAAAGGCAGTGCGGGCTTCATCAATCAAACATGCAATATTCGCAGGAATAAGTTTGTTTCTAGCTTTGCTAGCCAAGGAAAATGCCATTACATTTTTAGCCATCATTCCTTTTGGAATTTACTTTTCTAAAGATTTAGATTTAAAAAAGAGCATTCCATATTTGGCACCGATTTTTGTTGCAGCTATTCTTTTTTTAGTTTGCCGAGGTGCTGTACTGGGATCTTCATTGGGCGATCCTCCAAGGGAGTTACTAAACAATCCGTACCTCAAAATTGAGAACGGAAGATATGTTGACTTTTCCGCTGGAGAAAAATCTGCGACTATAACTTTCACCTTAGGAAAGTATGTACAACTTTTTCTTTTCCCCAAAACTTTAACACACGACTATTATCCTAGAGCAGTGGAAATCATGACATGGAAGGACATCAAAGTCGTTGTTTCTTTTCTTTTATATTTATTAATTGTTTTCCTTACCATTCGAGGAATATTAAGGAAAGATTTAGCAGCATTTGGATTACTCTTTTTCTTAGCTTCATTATCTATTGTCTCAAACATCGTTTTTCCGGTTGGAACAAACATGTCGGAAAGATTTTTATTCATGCCATCGGTAGGGTTGTGCTTTACACTTTGTGTTTGGCTTTATCGGTTGTTGGAAAGAAAAAACAATGCTGGTAATTTACTCATGGGAGCAATTGCACTGCCTGTATTACTTTTAGCTTACAAGACTATCGATCGCAATGGAGTATGGAAAGATAATTTCACTCTTTTCACTTCAGATATTGAACACTCTCCACGTTCGGCTAAATTGCAAAATTCGGTTGGCGCAGAATTGTCTCAAAAATCTCAACGAGAAAAAGATCCTACAAAGCAAAAGGCAATGCTAACAAAAGCTATCGGTCATCTCCAAAAGGCATTAGAAATACATCCAAATTCGAAGAATACCTATTTGCAACTTGGTAATAGTTATACCTTTCTAAAAGAACCTCAAAAAGCCTTGGGTTACTACGACCAAGTTTTGGCATTCGATCCTAACGATATTGACGGAATTCACAATAAATCTGTAGCCTTGCGAGAAGCAAAACAGTTTGACAAAGCGATCAAGTTAACCAATAGATTAAGGAACACCAGATACAGTCAAGCGGAGCTCAACATCAAACTAGCCTATATCTACGAGGAAGCCGGAAAGCACTTTTCAGCTGCAGGCAACCAAGATCGAGCAATTCAATATTTTGATGAGGGCTTAAAGATTACAACAGAAAAGGACAAGTTGACGTACTTTAAAGGGGTGGCTTATGCGTTAAAAAATGACTACACCACTGCTATTCAAATACTTGAGCAAGCTGTTCAATTAACAGCCAAGGAAGAAAACAGGGTAAACATTTATAGAACGCTTTCTGAGATTTATAATAATGCCGGGAATATTCCTAAAGCTCAAGAATATGCTCAAAGACTTCAAGCTAGTGGAGGATAGACTCTAAACAGCTTAACACTATACACTATGACACGAATTATTACACTTTTTCTACTGATCCTTTTTTCTATTCAAGTCAAAGGACAGACAGCTGAAGACATCTGGGTTGATTCAGTCTATCAATCCCTTGAACTCAAGGAGAAGATTGGCCAATTGATGATGATGCGCGCTCATTCCAACTTAGGGCCTGCCCATCAGAAATTAGTGGAATCGTATATTGATGAATATAAGGTTGGTGGTCTTTGTTTTTTCCAAGGGACTCCAGAAGTACAAGCCAAACTTACAAACCTCTATCAATCCAAAAGCAAGTTGCCATTGATGATATCGATGGATGCAGAATGGGGATTAGGAATGAGGCTTAAAAAAACGGCTGTCAGTTTTCCACGCCAACTAACCTTAGGTGCTATTCAAGACAATAGACTAATATATGATATGGGCTTGGAGGTAGCTCGCCAATTGAGACGACTTGGCGTTCATGTTAATTTTGCGCCAGTTGCGGATATCAACAACAATCCGAACAATCCAGTTATTAATCAACGATCATTTGGAGAGGATAGATTTCAAGTGTCTACTAAGTCTTATTTATACACACAAGGAATGCAAGATGGAAATGTCATGGCTTGTGCCAAGCATTTTCCTGGACATGGTGATACTGATGTAGATTCTCACTATGATCTGCCAGTCATCAGTCATGACCGTGGAAGACTTGACAGTGTGGAAATGCTTCCCTTCAAAATACTAGTAGAAAAAGGGGTACAAAGTATTATGGTTGCACACTTGCATGTTCCTGCAATCGACTCTACGACGAATAGGCCAACTACACTTTCTCCGGCAGCAGTAAATACCATTCTTAGGGAAGAAATGGGTTTCAAAGGTTTAATATTTACCGATGGACTGGGCATGAAAGGAGTGACCAAACATTACGAGCCGGGGGCAGTTGAAGCTGAAGCTCTGGTTGCAGGAAATGATATTCTTCTTTTGCCAGAGGATATTAAAGCATCTTTTAATTCTATTCTTCAATATTTAAAAGATGGAAGATTACCCAAGGAACGATTTGAGTCTGCCGTTAAGAATGTTTTGCGCGGAAAATATCAACTGGGGTTGACAAAAAAACAATCGCCAATAAAACTAGAAAACTTAAGAGAAGATCTTAATGACATTCGATCAGAAAAAATAAATAGGCATTTATATCAACAAGCTTTGACACTAGCAAGTGATGATCATAATATGATTCCATTGCAATCCATAAATGATTTAAAGATGGCTAGTCTCAGCTTGGGAGCTTCATCAAAAACCAAGTTTCAAGAGCGACTACAAGGGTTTAAGGCCATGGAACATTATCAAATGAAAAGGCCTATTTCCAAAGAGGCGCAAAGCAAAATGTTGGCCAATCTTTTGAAAAAAGATGTTGTCTTTGTGGGCATTCACGACATGAGTCGTTTGGCTTCAAAAAACTTCGGAATCAGTACGGAAGAACTTACCTTATTGGCCAGTTTGAATAAACAAACAAAAGTAGTTCTTACCATTTTCGGAAGTCCATATAGTCTTAGATATTTTGATTTATTTCCGGAGGTGCTTGTTGCTTATGAAGAAGATCCTATTTGTCAAGACTTAGCAGCGCAAGCCATTTTTGGCGCAGTCCCGATTAATGGACTACTTCCTGTGAGCGCCTCACCCAAATATAAATTAAGAACCGGTTTTCAGCGATCTTCCCTAGAACGCCTAGGATATTCTATTCCTGAGGCAGAAGGAATGAACCGTGAAGTATTGGCAAAAATCGATGACCTTGCTAAGGATGCCATTGAAAAAAAAGCTACTCCGGGTTGTGTAGTCTTGGTTGCAAAAAATGGAAAGGTTGTTTTTGAAAAAGGATATGGTCATCATACTTATGCGAAAAAGAAAAAAGTACAAACCGACGACTTATACGACCTTGCTTCGGTGACGAAAATATTGTCGGGTACGCTTTCAACAATGAAGCTTACTGAGGAAGGAAGAATTGGACTTCAGGAGCCACTTCGAAAAGCGTTGCCAAAAGCCAAAGGAACAAATAAGTCCGAGCTAAAGTTGAAAGATATTATGGCGCATCATAGTCGCCTAAAAAGTTGGATAAAATTTTACGAAGCGACACTTTCCGAGAAAGGCTATCCGATGGAAAAGTACTACAAAAAGAGATCGGTAAGTGGGTTTGAAATGCCCGTGACAGAGGGCCTGTATTTAGACAACTCTTATCGAGATACATTGGAAAAAAAAATATTTGCATCTGACCTAAGAGATAAGGCAGAATACAAATACAGCGATTTAGGTTTTTACTTAATTGCAGATATGGTCAAAGCGCAAACCGATGTTTCCATTGATGAATATACCTCAGAAACTTTTTACAAACCAATGGGACTTGCCCAAATAGGATACAACCCTTGGAAGTTCTCAAGCTTAGATAAAATTCCTCCGACAGAAGTCGATAAATACTTTAGAAGACAAACCATTTGGGGTTATGTTCATGACATGGGGGCCGCAATGCGCGGTGGTGTAAGTGGGCATGCAGGCCTGTTTGGTTCGGCAAAAAATGTAGCTGAGATTATGCAATTGTTATTGAACGAGGGGTTTTACGCGGGGCAACAATACTTATCTCCAGAGACCATCAAACTTTTTACTCAAAGACACCCAGCTAGTACAAGAAGAGGTATTGGCTTTGATATGAAAGAATTAAACAGTCAAAAATCTCAAAATATGTGTGCTAGTGCCTCAGCAATGACCTTCGGTCATTTAGGATTTACCGGCACTGCGGTATGGGCAGATCCAAAGCATGATTTGATTTATGTATTTTTGGCCAATCGGACTTACCCTTCTATGCACAACTACAAATTGAACAAGGAAGATTATCGTCCAAGAATTCAGGAAGTCGTTTACGATGCACTGGTTCAAGATCCATCTTAAGTAAGACAATGAACTTTCCATTTCGCATTGCTAGGCGATATCTATTCGCAAAGAAATCCACGAATGCCATTAATATCATCTCTGGTATTTCGGTTTTCGGAATTTCTATAGGAACTGCGGCATTGGTCATCTTACTTTCTGTGTTTAATGGCTTTGAGGAACTACTAATGGGCATGTTCAATGCCTTTAACCCGGACGTCAAGGTAACTCCGTACAAAGGAAAATTCTTTACTCCGGACAGCAGCCAAATAGCGAAAATAGATCTCATTGATGGCGTACTTGCTGTTTCAGGAACGTTGGAAGAAGTCGCTTATTTTGAATACGAAAACAATAAGGACTTTGGGATTATTAAAGGTGTAGATGATTCTTTTCTTGCCGTAACGCAATTGGATTCTATGGTGCGTGAGGGGGCTTTTCTATTAAAAGATGGCAATAAAGATTTGGCCATACTGGGACTGGGCATGAGAAATAAACTCGCCGTAAGTGCCGGGGATTTTTCCCTAATAAAAGTCTATATGGCAAAGACCAAGCCTACGATGACTGGTCGACCTTTCAACAATAGCTTTATATATCCCGCTGGAACATTTGTAATTCAGCAAGATTTTGACAACCAATATGTTATTGCCTCTCTTGAGTTTGTGCGAAAATTGATGAAGACAAAGGACAAGCTTTCCGCATTAGAAATTAAAATTGCTGAAAGTGCTGATCTGGATCAAGTCAAAATTGAGATCAAACAAGTTCTAGGAGAAAACGTGGTTGTGCAAGATCGATATGAACAAGATGAGGCCTTTTTGAAGCTAATGAACATTGAAAAATGGCTTTTCTATGCTTTGTTCTGTCTAGCCATGATTTTAGTCGCTTTCAATATCGTTGGAGCTCTATTCATGATTGTATTAGATAAACAAAAAGATATCGGGATATTAAAATCAATGGGTGCTACAGCAAGGTCAATAAGAAAGATATTCATCAATGAAGGGTTACTCCTATGCGGCCTTGGATTGATTATCGGATTTGTAGTAGCTATCATTTTGTACATCCTTCAAAAGACCATAGTCATCGTCCCAATCCCTATGGGATTTGTTGTGGATGCATATCCAATACAAATGAGAATAACAGATTTCGTTGTTGTGGCAATAACAGTAATGTTGATTGGATGGTTGGCAAGTCTACCTGCCGCCAATAGAGCTGCAAGAGTATCCCCAATAGTTAGAGAAGAATAGTAAAAATCGTAGCTTCACGCCGTTATAACATAAATCTCGTTAGACGGAAAGCATCTCGCTTCTTGTCTAGCTTACACTTAGTCTATAAATTTGTATTTTTGAACACGATTCACTGAAATGGAAGACTGGCAACTAGATTTTGAATGGCTTAAGGTGCGGCATTACGTCAAAGACAACTTCGGACGCAAGGAGCTTCCAGATTTGAACGGAGTACTTTTTCTAATCGGTATTCAAGAATATGGCAGAATCAAAGAACCTTTTACAAAGGAAGAAAAACAAGATTTAATGCACATCGCCATCTGTCGATTGTTAGCTTATGACAACTACTACAGATTCGTAGGCAGGGATGAAGACGGATGGCCTCACTACGAATTGGTTCGAAAGTTAACTAATATTGATTTGAAAGGTCAGGCCACCCTTTTGAAGGAAAAAACAATACAGTATTTCCGAGAGTTGGATAGTGAGTTTTTAAATCCCGTACCTGGATCAAATTCAAACTAAAGATTTTCCTCTAACATGAAAAGTTTAAAGACATATTTATTCTTAGGTTTATTTGGCGCCTTATTACTTTCATCTTGTCAAAAAGATCCATATACCTATGCAGTGATTGAAACGGATTTTGGCAATATGAAAATGATGCTGTACAATTCAACTCCATTGCATAAAAAAAATTTTATTGAATTGGCCAACAAAGGTTATTACGATGATTTGCTCTTTCATCGAGTTATTCCAGGATTTATGGCTCAAGGTGGAGATCCTGATTCTAAAAATGCCGCTGCTGGTTCGAGACTTGGAAATGGAAGTCCAGGCTATACACTTCCTGCCGAAATTGGCGCTCCTCACATCCGTGGTACGGTTTCGGCTGCGAGACAACCTGATCATATCAATCCCCAAAAGGAATCTAATGGCTCGCAATATTTCATTGTTCAAGGTGGTGTACAAACAGACCAAGCCTTAGCGAGTCTTGAACGACAAAAAAATATTAAATACAATGATGCACAGAAAGAATTGTATAAAACAAAGGGGGGGTACCCATCGTTGGATGGCGACTATACTGTCTTTGGTGAAATAATAGAAGGCCTAAACATTATTGATAGTATTTGTGTCGTACAAAGGGACGGAGCGAATCGACCCAAGGTTGATATAAAAATGAAAATTAAAATTCTCGACTAAATGCAATTGTTTAGATATACACTTTTTGGACTGATGATCAGCTTTTTACTGGCAAGCTGTGCTCGGCCTATTGCCAAGTTTACCAGTTCACAGACTACAACTTCTGCGCCATCGGAAGTTAACTTTAAGAATGAATCTAAAAACGGAGAGACATTCAGCTGGGATTTTGGCGACGGCAATAAATCAAGTGCAGAATCTCCAGCGCACACTTTTACAAAGTCTGGACAATTCGAAGTTACGCTTGCGGCTCAAAAAGGAAAAAAGAAAAACTTATACAAGAAAACGATTACCGTAACTTCTCCTTCTGTTTGTTTGGTGGAGCTCAGTACTATTCATGGAAAAATGGTGATCCAATTAAGTGATGAAACGCCGGCTCATCGCGACAACTTTATAAAACTTGTTGAAGAAGGGTTTTACGACGGACTTCTTTTTCACAGAGTCATGAATGGATTTATGATACAAGGCGGTGATCCAAATTCAAGAAATGCCGGTAGCGATACTAGACTTGGAAGTGGTGGCCCTGGCTATCAAATTCCTGGGAACTTTGAAACATCCATGGCACATACAAAAGGTTCTATTGCAGCGGCAAGACAACCTGACACCGTTAATCCTGAACGAAAATCATCTGGTTCTCAATTTTACATTGTCCATGGTGGTCCAGTAAATGAAAGTGCACTTAGACGTCAAGAAGCAAAAATGGATAAATATTATAGTCCTGAAGTCAAGGCTGAATACTTAAAAAATGGTGGCACTCCTTTTCTAGATGGATTATACACGGTCTTTGGAAAAGTGATTTCGGGAATGGAAGTAATAGATAAAATTGCGGGGGTACAAACAGATGGTGATCCACCTCAAGGGTCTAGTCGGCCAAAAACCGATGTAAAAATTACAATGAAAGTTATTGAGTAAGCATTAATTCAAAACGAAAAGAAATTAACTAATGGAGGTTTTGGGAATTGATATTGGAGGTACAGGGACAAAAGGAGGATTGGTAAATATTTTAACAGGGGAAATGGTTACCGAGCGGTTCCGCTTGGATACTCCGCAACCGTCAACACCAACGGCTGTTATAGAAACAGCGGCTCAAGTTGTCCAGCATTTTAACTACAAAGGAGCAATTGGTTGTGGATTTCCAGCAATCATAAAAAAGGGTACAGCTTACTCGGCTGCCAACATTGACAAGTCTTGGATTGGAACAAATGCTGGTCAATTGTTGCAAGATGCAACTGGTTGCGTCTGTCATGTCTGTAATGATGCTGATCTTGCAGGAATAGCTGAAATGGCACACGGAGCGGGTAAGGGAGAAAATGGAGTTGTTCTAATGATTACGATTGGAACTGGCTTAGGTTCAGCACTATTCATCAATGGAGAATTAGTCCCCAATACTGAATTTGGCCATTTCTACCTAAAAGGAATGGACGTAATCGCAGAAAAATTTGCTGCTGCTTCTTCCAAGAAAAAAAATGATTTGACTTGGGAACAATGGGCAGATAGGTTTAATCAATACCTAAAAATGATCAATAGGTTGTTTTCTCCAGATTTGGTAATCCTTGGAGGTGGTGGTTCTAAAAAATTCAAAAAATACGAACATTTACTTTTGGAGAATCTTCGGATCAAACCAGCAGAAATGCGAAACAACGCCGGAATAATTGGCGCAGCTATTTACGCTTATCAACAGAGTCAAAAGTAGCTTAGAATAATCGCTAGATAAAAAAGCCCTAACAGAATTATTTGTTTGGGCTTTTTTATTTAAGGTAGTGTATTTATCAACACTTCATAACGTTGAGAAAAAGTTGGATCATCCTCTAGATTGCCACAAGACGACTGGCTTAATATTAGCTTTTGAATTCGATCAACCGTTCCAGTTCTTTTTTCAATCCAATCAACATTAATTGACTCAGACGAACGTTCAACTAGTTGCGAAAGTCCTCCAGGATTATATTGAAAAGGACAAATTATTTCCAATGCATATTGATCTCCAGCATCCACTTGAACCGGAGCATAAGTGAAATCACGCATGTATTCCGCTACATCCTTAGCTTCTTCTATTTCATTGCCTAAAAAAATATCTCCAAGCAGAAATGGTACTGATTTGAATTCATCAATAAGCACTTCCATTGCTTCTTGAGCATCTGAATAGTACATTTCATGAGCCATCAAAGCCACGAGTTCATGTTCTCCTGAAAGGTACTTTAGTAAGCCAGTATAAACGAAAAATTTTCCGCCAGGCGCACTAAAGGCCATCAACCTATCATCATCTTCCAGAATTGTTAGTTCCCAATCAAACTCATCTCTATTCTCAACATCAATTGTCTGAGTTAATGTTTGGAAAGTTGATTGCAGGTGAGAATATATCTGACTGTAAACATCTCTGTCCAATGGTTTGAAGAGCGAAGGTGAATTGAGAAAAACCTTCTGAAGATTATTTCCGAATGCTTTTTGGTCTTCTATTGAAAAAACGGCCTTGTCTATGTGAACGACTTTGGGTTCTTCATCAGTACCACAAGAAGTCAATAGCATCAAGGTGAAAAGCAATAAAGAATAACTAGTAAGCCTTAAATGCGACAAAGCTCTATTTACTAGTGTTATACACATAATCTTTTCCATGTCGATATCGGAGTTATCGTTCATTTTCATAATGCTAAAATTCTAACGGGGGAAAACCAATGCGGGGTAACTCAATAAGAGTCAATAACCATGCCGCTGAAGGTGAATTAACACACCTTAACAACAGTATAAAGAGACAAGAATAAAGAATGATTAAAACCCGAATTTTATCGAAAATTATAGTTGTCAAATATCCACAAGCACAAATCTCTGACTAGGCAAGTGGTCGATAGGATGCGATGATCGCATTCACTTCTTCGTCTTCTTCTAGTTTCGGGAAATATTTAAGCAACGTCGTATGTTCTTTAAAGTCCTTATTTAGCGCATTGGCTAAAATTGAAAGCCCCTTTTTACGACTCTTAAGATTCAACATTATTCCAATTGCGCAGTAAGTTATTGCACTGTCTGGGAAATTATTTTTCACAGATTTTAGATAATTCAAGGCTTCCTTTTCTCCAAAATTTTTCCCTTTAAAATCTGCAAATTCTAAGTGTAGATCTAAATTATCCGGTGCGTATACACATGCCTCTTCGTAATAATAGTCGGCTTGTTCCGGTTCGGAAATCATTGCATATACTCTGGCCAACTCTCGATAATATTCAAAACTAGGATCATTAAATTGCAATGAACGTTTTAAATACATTAATGCTTTGTGAAAATTCCCTTGGCGCAAATGTAATCTGCCTAGCAAGAAATGCAGCTGATTAGAATTGGCATCTAAGCTCAATCCATCTAACAAGGCAATTCTTGCTTCTTCAAAATTTCCAAGTTCAATATGGCAAATCCCGATTTGTTCTAATACCTCTTTATCAGGACTAAAATATTGCGCCGATTCGTCCAAACAGTCTAAGGCCCTTTTATATTCCTTCATGTTGGTCAAAGCGATTGCACAATCTCTGTATGCAAATTCAAATTCTTTATCTATAATGTAAGCGTATTCAAAAGCCTCTGCTGCCTTAGACCATATCTTTAAACAAGAATAGGCATGACCCAAATTAGACCAAGCTAATGCGGAATAAGGTTCTTGATCAATTAGCCATAAATGAAATTCAATGCTTTCCTCATGTTCTTGACAAATTTCAACAGACAACCAAAAAAGATGTAAGGCTGTTTCATTTGTTGGATCGGCTTCCAACGACAATTTCAAACTATTAAACATGCTTCGGAAATCTGCTAACTCCTGATAGACCATCCCTTTCAGCAAATAAAGCATTCCAAAATCTGCCTCTTTATGTTCATCTATTAACTTATCTAATAAAGCTATTGCCTGATGAAATTGGGTCCGCATGGCCATTATTTCGGCTCGTCTAAAACCAACCTCCCATTCTGTTGGCGCAAAGACCGCTGCTTGATCAATTAATTTTTCAGCAGCTTCAATTTTACCTTGAGCCAAAAGTATTGATGATTTGGATAAGAGAAATCCTACTTGATAAGGGAACCGTTCGATAGCCAAATCAATAGACCGATTAGCTTCTTCGAACAATTGTTCTTTTTCGTAGTACTCAATAATTTCTTCAAATTGTGTTTGTTCCAGATAAGGAACCACCTCACTTTGAATCATGAGTTCGTAATGCTGGACGATGTCTGGAACCGTGTTAATTTCCGGACGCTTTCTGTGCTTCATAGGTGAATATGTTTCTTAGCGCCAGTAAATAAACGAAAAACTAAAAGCATCCAAAAGGAAGAAATAAAAGAGTTATCCACATTTTTGCTTTTTAACGAGCGATAAAGCAAATTTCAACAAAAATATTCAGCATTTAATACCCTTTAGAAGTAGTTCTTGCCATATTTTTTATTGTAATCTATGTAATGAATTTCTCGTTTTCAATTCAAAAAAGAGGACTTTTTAAGCGGAGCGTGATATTTAGAATTGGCTAGTTCGGAGCAATCTTTTTGCTGGCAAAATACAATCCGGAAAAAATTAGGAAGCCAGAAAATATGATTATTGCTGTAAGTTGATCTTGCCCTAGCAACAAAGAAATTGTTCCTGCAATAAAAGGTTGCAAATAAATGTACGCACTAACAGTAGAAGACTTAAGACGACTTAACGCAAAAGCATTTAAAAGATAGGTGAAAAGTGTGGTAAAAACTATTACAAAAGCGAATCCTAAGACATTGGTCATTTCGAACTGTGACCACTGAATATTCATTGCATGTCGGAAACAAATAGGGAAAACAAAAATAGCCCCCATGGTAAAAGCCCAGGTAACAATCGTTATAGGATTGTATTTTTCCACCAAGGGTTTTATTAAAACTAAATATAATCCGTAAGAAGATGCATTAATAAAAATAAATAAATCCCCTAGCATTGCATTAGTTGTCAAATCTTGAACTCCGCTGTCTTTTAATATTAACAATATTGCTCCAAGAGCTCCAAGAATAATTCCCAAAATTTTATATTTGGTAATCATCTCATTTAAGAGAAAATAGGCAAATATCAATACCAAAAATGGAGTTGCCAACATAATTAATGAAGAATGAATGGGACTTGTCAATTCCAATCCTTTAAAAAAAAACATTTGATTAATAGCAATTCCAAATACACCCAACAATAGTAATCTAGGAAAATCCTCTCTAGCTACTTTTTCTTTGATGAAAACTGCTTGCAGAAACCAAAATACAATGACACCAAAGAGAACTCTGAAAAAAATAAAACCTAATGGTGGGATTACACCTCCGGCCATTGCCAATTTAGCAATAGAATAATTGGCTCCATAAATGAGTGCTACTGCCGAGAGCGCAAGATGTGCTTTGGTTGATTGTTTCAATCGCCTTTTTTAAGTTAACAATGGTTGCAAGCTGATATCTTTGAAGGTTCGATCACTTGTTAAACATTAGATGAAGTTTATGTTAGAAAACCTATTATTGTTGGGTAGAATTATCTGAGTTTTTCGCAAACATAAACTGCAAAGTACGAGCATTTAGTTGAATATATTTCAAAAAGTGAATATCGTTATTTGTCGAGTCCGCACTTAGACTTTAGCCACTCTTTATGTTCCGAACCAAGAAATTCAGAAAGTTTATCATAAACCAGTTGATGATAGTTGTTCAACCATTCGATCTCTTCGTTATTTAATAAATCCATGTCAATAAGATTAAGATCAATTGGAAATAACGTGAGCGTTTCGAAATTCAAGAAACCTTCAAAAGCCGGATCCTCATGTTTTTTACAAAGGATCAAGTTCTCTATTCGAATTCCATATTTGCCTTCTAAATAATAACCAGGCTCATTAGAAGTGATCATTCCCGGAATTATTTCATGCCTTGTTTTTACACTATCTGCACTTGATATTCCTTGCGGACCTTCATGAACATTTAGAAAAAAGCCTACTCCATGACCGGTACCATGACCGTAATTTAATCCTGCCTTCCATAGCGGTGTTCGGGCTAAAATATCAATATTTCTGCCTGGCGTACCGATTGGAAAAACTGCATTGTCTAAAGCAATGTTTCCTTTTAACACTAGGGTAAAATGCTTCTGTTGTTCTTTGGTACATGGACCTAGTGCGACCGTTCGTGTAATATCTGTAGTCCCTTGCAAATATTGTCCCCCGGAATCTAAAAGTAAAATTCCCTCAGGTTTAATGTCTGCACAAGACTCTGCATTTGCACGATAATGAACAATTGCTCCATTACCCTGATAACCTACGATGGCTGGGAAACTTTCCCCATGATAGTCACCTTGTTCTGCCCGGTACTCGATTAATTTTTCTGCAACTTCCACTTCTGACACTGTCCGTTCCTTGATTGTTCTTTCCAACCAACTCCACAAGTGTACTAAGGCTACTCCATCTTTTTGCATGGCCGTACGTGTAAACTTAATCTCCGTTTCGTTCTTAAGCGCCTTCATCAAAGTCGATGGAATTTCTGCATTATACTTCTCAGCTTTAATCGACTCAAACAAAGGGCCATTAATTGTCGCCGGATTCACCCAAACCTTTTCTTTTGAGTCAATCTTAGCGAGATGATCTTGAATGGAATCGTAAGGAAAGACTTGAATAGATTCTCCATCTAATTTCCCGATAATTCCAACATTTAATTTTTCTGCATCAATAAATAATGAGGCTTTATCTTGATGTATAATAAGGTAAGCGATGGTCAAGGGATTATTCTCCACATCTTTTCCTCTAAAGTTTAAGATCCAGCAAAGGTCATCAAGCGTGGTTACTAACAAATGGTCTGTATTGTTTTCCACCATTTTAGCCCGAATCGCTTGAATCTTAGATTCTCGGCTTTGACCCACCTGCGCTTCCGTCAATTCTAATATCGAAGTTTGAGGCAAAGCTGGGCGGTCTTTCCATGCTTCTCTGATAAGATCAAGGTCGGTCCTCAGCTCAATGTCTCGTTTAGCGAATTGGACCTTCATTTTCTTCAACTGGTTATGGCTAAACATATAACCATCTACAGCAACAACAGATTTCGGTTCCATTTTTTCAACCAACCAGTCTACATGTTGGGCAGTATGGGGTATTAATAGACGATGTAGAACAAAGTCTGAAACTTCTAATTGCTGCACAGCCTGAATAAAATACCTTGAATCTGTCCATAAGCCTGCATGATCATGGGTAATTACGACCGTCCCCGAAGATCCGGTAAATCCTGAAGCCCATGCTCTAGATTGCCAATGATCGGCCATATATTCACTTTGATGAGGATCTCCACTTGGGATGATCACGGCATCAATATCATGCGCCAAAAGTCCGGACCTAATCGCCGATATTCGATCATTTATTTTCATATGTGCCAAAATATTTCACATTTGACATTTTTTTTTCATTCGAAAATGTCACAATATGGAAGAGTTAAGAAATCAGGCCTATCACATTATAATTAAGTTTAATAAGATCAAAAACCCATACAAATAGAAATTTTTATTATAAATAAAAATAAATTTAATGTTTTTGGCATAGCTTTTGATAAATGTGCCGATCTTTGAATCAAAATAGTCTTTTATACTGTTTACTAAGTATGGAAAGCGTGAAAAAGCAAGGTAGTACAGAAAAATCTTTGTCACACTAATTTGCCACTAAATTTTCATCTATCCCGTAAATAATTTTGATTGAAGAAAGAAAGACAATCGAATTCACCAAAAAGTCTGTAAAAAACAAACACCAAGATCGTCTTTCTGCGTCGTTGAAAAATAATCCAACGACAAAGCAAACAACTATTTCATCATCAGAGAACCCAGGACATAAAAGATGTTAAGACAGAATCTATCACAAAAAATGCTTCAAAAGTTGTCTCCTCAGCAGATACAACTCATGAAGCTCCTCCAAATTCCAACCGCTACTCTTGAGCAGCGTATTAAAGAAGAGCTAGAAGCTAATCCTGCCCTAGAGGAAGGAGAAGAGACTGAAGACGCTTTGGAAGCTAGGACGGACGAAAAAGAAGTCGATGACTTCGAAGAGACGGAAGAGCCAGCAAGAGAAGAAGAGTTTGAGTTAGAAGAATATCTGACGGACTATATCGAAGATGATCCATCCAGCTATAAATTACAAGCAAACAACTATTCTGCGGATGATGAGGACAAAACAATGCCTATCGCTGTCGAAGATACTTATCACGAGTATTTAGAACAACAGTTGGGTATGCTCAATTTAGAAAATGAGCGTGAAATGCAAATTGCGGAACAGATTATTGGATCCATCGATGACGATGGATACTTAAGAAGGGAACCCATTGCAATCCTTGATGACTTAATGTTTGCTCAAAACATAACTGCTACTGAAGCTGAGATCGTAGCCTTGTTAAAAAAGATTCACAGATTTGATCCTCCGGGAACAGGCGCAAGAAATTTGGAAGAATGTTTGAGCCTTCAAATTGATTTCAAACTAGAAGTGGAAATAGATCTTCATAGCTTAGAAGAGATTCACAACTTAAGAATCGCAAGAAGAATTATTGATGAATATTTCAATGAGTTTTCTAAAAAGCATTATCAAAAACTTCAACGCTACTTAAGCATCAGCGAGATGCAATTGAAAGCTTCGATTGAAGAAATCCTAAAATTAAATCCAAAGCCTGCTAGTGGCTACAAAGGATCTGGTTCAAGAACCAGCCAATATATCGTTCCTGATTTTACAATTGTAAATCGTGAAGGAGAATTAGACTTGACTTTGAATTCTAGAAATGCTCCTGATCTTCGTATCAATGAGCAGTACAAGGACATGCTTCAAAGTTACAAAGTGAATAAGCAGGCGAAGAAAACCAATAAGCGTCAAAAAGAAGCGGTGCTTTTCATCAAGCAAAAAATCGATTCTGCAAAATGGTTCATCGATGCTATTCGTCAACGTCAACAGACGATGTACAAGACGATGTATTCGATCATGCAGTACCAATACGATTATTTCAGAACAGGCGATCAGAAAAAACTTAAGCCAATGATCTTGAAAGATATTGCTGACATTACTGGATTAGATATTTCTACTGTTAGTCGTGTTGCCAATTCTAAATTTGTACAAACAGAGTTTGGAACGATGCGATTGAAGGATTTCTTCTCAGAGTCTTTACAGACGAGCACTGGAGAAGAGGTTTCTACTTTGGAAGTGAAAAAGATTTTGACAGATATTATCAAGGAAGAGAATAAGCGCAAACCGTTCTCTGATGAAAAGCTGAAGAACTTACTTAGAGATCGTAGTTATAATATTGCGAGAAGAACTGTAGCCAAGTATCGGGAACAATTGAATATTCCTGTGGCTAGATTGAGAAAAGAGTTATAAGCTTAGGCAGGTTGAAATTGGTTGAAGGGTTGCTGAGCAAAGCATCAACATACTGTTGAAATTGGTTGAAATTTGTGTTTTAAAAGCTTGCTTTTAAAACTATGGGGCGTGGCTCAGCGAGCATAAAAAACATATTGATATAATAGGATTGAAAAGACGTTCTCGTAAGAGAGCGTCTTTTTTTTTGGGGTAAAATGACATTGAAAGCGCTTGTTGAATTACAAATAGTGTATTCAATAAAACCACGGAGTGCGTGAGTTGCTTGGAAGATGACTGTAAGTCAGTCCGCAGGACCAATCCGCTTTTGCGGAGCGTCTGTAAAGGAACGACTAGCCTATTTGGCTAGACACGCCCAAATCTACTTCTCTGTTTGTACAAAAATACTTTTAGTAAATTTCCTTCTTAGAAAAACACCTTTTATCAATTTCCGTTGCTCACCTTTTTATATTTAAAAAAATCCAGTTTTCATTGAACAATTTTGAAAAGTAAATTACTTAGCAAAATTTCATTTCAATAATATTTTTTTTGAACCAAGTAATTCTTTTGATGTTCCCTTCGCATTATTAAAGACCTCAAATCTATTATTATGATCAAAAGAATTACCTCCCTATTTGCCTTGATGGTAATATTTGCATTTGCTGCAAATCTATCAGCGCAAACCGTTTATCAGATTGTTCAGCAGAGTGCTGATCATACTATCCTTGAAACAGCAATAGACGCCGCAGAACTTGATGACGATCTTAGTGGTGCTGGACCATTTACATTGTTTGCTCCAACAGATGCAGCATTCAATGCATTACCAGCTGGTACACTGGATGATTTGTTAATGAATCCAACTGGAGCCTTGGCAAATATTTTATTGTACCACACGGTTGGTGCAAACATCGCCTCTAATACCCTTGCGACAGGCGTACAAGCGACTACAGTTAATGGTGCTAAAGTATTGGTGGTCATTGACGATGGAGATGTTTATATTAATCAAGCAAAAGTGACTATGGCAGACTTGCCTGCGGACAATGGCGTGGTGCATGTTATTGATGCGGTAATTACTCCACCGACATCTGCATTCGACGTTATTAACAACAGCCCAATTCACAGTACTTTGGCTAGTTTGTTAGAGAGTGCTGAATTGGATGACGACGTTGCTGGCACCGGACCTTTTACTATTTTCGCTCCGGTTGATGAAGCATTTGAAGATTTTGACCAAGATGAGCTGAACAGTATTACTAATGTTGATGGTTTACTACCAAGAACTTTGTTGACGCATGTTGTCAGTGGTGTTACCCTATCTACTGACCTTTCAAATGGTCTTGAGATCAATCCGCTATCTGGATATGAATTTACTGTTGAGATTGATGGCTCTGATGTTTTTTTAGGATTAGGTCAAGCAGAAGTTATTGTAGCAAATATTGAAGTGCCGAATGGCGTCATACACATTATCGACTTTCCATTATTCCCATTTGAAAGCAGCGTTGCTGAAGTGATTGAAAACGATGATAGTTTATCGACATTAAATACTGCACTTGGCGCTGCAGGATTGGTTAGTGCGCTTCAAGATGAGGATAGCGAGTTTACCGTTTTTGCTCCAAACAATGCAGCTTTTGCTGCTTTAGATCCTGATGATTTGGCGGCGTTACTTGCAGATCCGATGGGTGACCTTTCAGATATATTAAAGTACCATGTTGTTCCAACTGCCTTGTTGTCTGGAAATTTGAAAGATGGAGATGTTTTGGAAACACTTCAAGGACAAGAATTGAGCATTACTATTGAAAATGATGGACCTTATGTTAATGGAATAAAAATAATTGATATTGATTATTTGGGAGTAAACGGTGCTGTTCATATTATCGAAGGAATTCTTTTACCGGCAGATGAGACGACCGTTGTTGATATCATTGTGGAAAGTCCTGATCACAATACTTTGGAAACGGCGGTTATTGCTGCGGGGCTTGTTCAGACGTTATCGGGTGATGGACCCTTTACGGTTTTTGCTCCAACTGATGAAGCCTTTGCTGCTTTAGGTGCGGAATTGATTGATGAATTGCTTGCTGATCCTATGGGTCAATTAACGACGATATTGACTTATCATGTTACGAGTGGCGCTGTACTTTCAACTGACCTGACGAATGGTATGGTAGAGATGTTATCTACAGAATCAATCGATGTTAATATTGACAATGGTGTCGTTATCAATGGAAATGCGATGGTGACTACAGCTAACCTAACTGCTGGAAATGGTGTAGTTCATGTGATCGATGCTGTGCTATTGCCTCCAACGGTAAGTACTGAAAATCTTTTACCGATTGATTTCAAGTTTGAGATTTCTCCAAATCCAACTGCTGAATTCATCAATATAAATTTAGGAGACCTTACGAATGCTGGTGATACTGAGTTGATTCTTTTTGATCAATTGGGTAGATTGGTTAGGGCGGAAAGCAATGTTGCTGAAAGTTCAAACTGGGTTGTAAATGATTTGGCGAAAGGTCAATATTATTTGAAACTGATTACTGCTAAGGGTGCTGCGATTCGAACTTTGATTGTGCAGTAGGTTTATATTTAAAATAGTTTAGTGAAGAAAGGAATGCTCAGGTTTGGGCGTTCCTTTTTTTGTTATTTATTTCCTTAGATTTTCATGCTTTGATGATGGGGCGTGGGGGTAAACACGAATTACGGGGTTGAGCGGATTGGTGCGGATATGGCTGAAGCGATAGGGTGCTTTTGCGCGGATTTTTATTTTTTAATAATGATACAGTGGTTACATGATAAGAGATCTGGGTTTCTAATTTTGAATTAGAATCTTGTTTTTCCTTTTTTGGCATTGACACGAAGGGAGCGAGAAAAAAAGGCTTGGGAGGCTTGTCTGCCGAAGGGAAGACCTATCTACTTAGGGTATTCTCAATTTAGAGTGTCTAATCCTTTGGCATAATTTTGAATTAGAATCTTGTTTTCCTTTTTTGTCATTGAAACAAAGGCAGCAAGAAAAAAGGTCTAGGAATGCTTGAAACCTACCTCCGGTAGGCAGGCCATCCTTCGGAAGGCAGGCTTGTCTCCCGACAGGCAGGCTCGACGGTCGTCTCAAACAGCAAGCATTCCGTGCTCCGCGGTTTTTATTATTTCTTCGAAAACAAGGGTGATTGGCGACTCGGGAATTCTTATTCAGTTATTCAGAATGAATGGGACTTAATTAAAATTCTGATAGGACGCAGGTTACGTCGGTTCCTGGGCTGCTGGCTTCGGCATCTGTTTCGGTTTGGGCGCATTGATCTTCCGCATCAGCTTGGGTTAATCCGGTTAGTGTGGTTGAAAAATCAACTCCGGCTCCGGTACAGGTACATTCGAAGTCTGTGGTGCAAGCGGTGAACGTGAGGGCGAAGAATGCGATAGTGAGGTATTTCATGGTTGAGGTTTTATTGTGAAGATAAGGAATAATGATAAATGGTTGTGGAAGGAAAACTGGATCTGACTTGTTGATGTTACGGATTGAATGGTGTTTTAAGGAATAATTAAAACTTGGGATGTAAAAACAAAGGCCGTTCGAAATCGAACGGCCTTTGTTTAATTAATCTTTGCTGATCCGAAATTTCTATTGAATTAGAATTTTGCTGGATTTGGATTCAGCTGTTTTTAAGTTTTTGAATTGGATGAAATAGATTCCTGGTGTTTGATCTCCTAAGTAAAGACTATTGGTGTTTTTTTGACTTAAAATTACGCGACCGTTTACATCAAGGATGTCTACTTGAAAATCCAATGATTGATTTAATTCAATCGTTAGCAAATCTTTGACGGGATTTGGATAAAAGTTTATTTCTGTGTCCGAGATATTGATGGTAGCCGTTAAGTCTCCATCCATGCAATCGTCGTCAATTCCATTATCAGGAATTTCAACCGCATCGGGATTAATATTGGGGTTATTGTCATCACAATCATCTACAAAACCAAATCCATCTTCGTCTAAATCATCATCTAATGTCAATGGATCACAATCGTCGTCATAGCCATTGTATACGATTTCAAAAGCATCTGGATTTACATTAGCGTTATTATCGTTGCAGTCTTCTGCCATTGGAAATCCATCTTGGTCCAAATCATCATCTAATGTCATTGGGTTGCAATCATCATCAATTCCATTGTATGTTATTTCAGATGCTCCAGGATTGACATTGGGGTTGTTGTCATCACAATCCTCACTGACTCCATAGCCATCTCCATCATCATCGATAAAACTTACATAGAAAAGTAATCCAGCATCGAAGAAATCATTGCTGAACATATAAATATCTTCGGTGTCGTCATCATTGAAGTCGTAGGTACCTCCCGCCACGTTATTAGAGAATTCTTCATTTAAAACTTGAGTAGTAAAAGTTCCATTATCATTTTCAAAAATGGTTGTTGTACCTGTATTAACTCCTTCCACTCTAATTAGAAGGGCGTCATCATCACCGTCATTGTCGAAATCTCCAAGAATTGAACCTTCCGTTTGTCCATCACCATTAGACAATGTCGTAACTTCATACGCTCCAGCTGCATTGCTGATTATAGCACGGACGGAAAAGTTGACAGCATAAAAATCCCAAAATCCATCATCATTGATCTTAGCTGGAGCAATTTTAGAAACGCTAAAGATGTCGTCTGGGAAAATATCAACTTGCGTATAGTCTGTCAAGGTATTTTGCTGAAAAATAAGAATGTCTCCTGAGTAAGCAGCAATGATATCAAGCTTGCCATCATTATTGTAATCAAATGTGTTGAAGGCTCGAGGATCTCCCAATCCAAAACTATTGGTCAAAGTCTCTAGTAACACGGGATCTCCATTATTCAGATCATACAGTCTAAATTCATTACCCGTTCCGAAAAGCATTTCCATACTTCCATCTGCATTTAGATCAACAAAATGCAATCCGCTGTAAACCAAACCTGGAATAAATGACTCCACAAAACCACCTTGACCGTCTCCCAAAAGTGCCACAAATCGCCCTCCGAAAACATCTGCCCCAACAATATCCATGTTCCCATCTTCATTAAAGTCAGCCACTTGAATATTACGCATGTCAATATCATCCACCACTTTAGTAAAAGTAGGACGCCCAAGATTTTCAGTATTTATTCCCACCCAAATTGATGTTTGAAAAGGATTGCCGCCACAATAATCTAAAATACCATCATTGTTAAAATCTGCCGCTAGCAAGGATTGGATACCATCTATTTCAGAGTCCTCGTAGGGTTGGTGAATTTCTTGGAAGGTTATTTGAGCTTGGGTGATAAAGCCAGTAAAAAGGAGGAGTACAATGTGAGTTAGTTTCATCTGTTTTTATATTGTTTGTGCTAAAGTACAGAATGGTGTTATAACATTTTAATTTCTTTGAAAAAAGAAAGGTTTGAACAGGAATGTTCTTGGTAAAACTGTCGGCCCTTCTGGCGTTGATATAGGGCATATTGAGATGTTTTCAGTCTTTTTTCGCTAGTGGGAAGATGATGCAGTTATGTAATTGATTGTGGCCACTTTAATGAAAAAACTACTTGCATGTTTCATTTCAACCTTAGCACAGGATTTATTTCAAAAACCCCTAATTTTCGATTTTTTAATTCTTCTGCTAAACGATCAGAAATTAATTTCCAGACACCAAAATGAAGAAGGTCCAATTCTTTGTATTTGTCTTTAAGAGAAATTTTAATTGGCTTGAATACAATGAATTTCTTTTCCTAAGTCTTATAGTCCTCAACATTGCTAAACTTAATGCTACTATATTCTTTACTTTCTTTTGAAAAAAAGCTAAACTCGGATTGCTCAAAGTTGATCATTTCTTCGACCAAGGGATAAAACTGAAGGAATGAACAGTTTGAGTATGACTTTTTGATTATCTTCTTCTAGGAGTATTGAAGAATTGGACTTGACGGTTAATTTATTCATGGTTCTGTAACAACAATTTAAATCAATTATCCAACATTTTTACATCTTCGAGGGTTCCATGAACTCGTAACTAATCTAGATGTTGCTAAAAGCAGTTCCTTTAAATTTATTTCTAAGATTCCAAATGGTCGTCAAATTGCTTAAATAGAGAATTATACTTGGATGAATTACTTTAAAGGAAAGAGAAAGAGTGAGTTTGACATATTTGTATCTATATTGTTTAAAACAAGAGTGCTATGTGCCCCAAACCATATAATTCTTAAAATGATTCAAAACTATATGGTTTGTAAGAGATTATCTTGCTAGAAAATCAAAATAGAAAGTATCGGCATACCGATAAATTAAATCAAGCATCTTTACCAAAGCTTATTCAAAATAAATGCTACTAAAAAACACAATTGCCATAGAGACAAAAACAAGAGTAAAAAATAAAATTAGGAGTGCTGAAAAAAATACTACTGAGGCTCGTTTTGTCTCATTCCAAGAATTTTTCAATCTAAATAAAATTTGACTCATGGCAATAGGTTTCTAGGGAGAATGATGATATTATCATTCTCCAAAATAAATTATTAAGAAAAGCTTGTTTTAGAGAGATGTTTTGTCTCCTAGCTTATTTTTTACCAAAGATTTACAAGAATTATGAAAACTACAACTATATTGGTGGACGATTTGGTCACATTCTAAAATTTTTAATTTAGAATGTTATTACAGCTAAATGATTAGTCAACATTTAGAAATCGAACAATACATTTTTTTCTTCGTGTTATATTGATACTACTTTAATTTAAAAAGGTTAGGGTGAAATATTTTTTCCAAGCGGCAAGCTTGGCCCTAAATACTTATGACTTCTACTAAATTAAAAAGGAAATATTTTTCTTCAATTTAAACTAAAGCTCCATGAAAAATGCACTTAAACTGCAACTCAAATACCACCTACTTGAAGTAGGTGGGTTACTGCTCCGGACTAAAGTCCTCTCTTTCATTCCAAAAAGAAGTTATCTTCTTTGTCATTTGGATTCTTTCGGTGACCTTCAATATACTTCTCTACCATTTCATCTGT